>CADECY010000007.1:0-129884 GCA_902825945.1 uncultured Acidobacteriota bacterium | reverse complement strand
GCGCTTCTGGCCGGCGCTTCTTGACGGCACGCCGCCATTGGCGATACAGTCGGCCCAATATCATGAAGCTCCTTGCCGTCCTCGCGATCGCCTCCGCCGCTGCATTCGCGCAGTCCTCCTCCGCGTCGCTTTCCGGCGTGATTGCCGATCCTTCCGGAGCGGTGATCCCCGGCGTTAGCGTGGCTGCCCGCCACCTCGACACCAACCGGAACTTCGCTACTCGTACGGATAACGACGGCCGCTACAATCTCCTTACGCTCCCGATCGGCCGCTACTCGGTCTCGGCCGCCGCGCAAGGCTTCAAGACACTCGAACGCGAGGCGGAATTGACCGTCAACCAGGCGGCGAACCTCAACCTCCAGATGCAGGTCGGACAAACCAGCGAGATCGTCGACGTCACCGCGCAAGCTCCGTTGGTCAACGCCACCAACGCGACCGTCGGCACGCTCATGGATTCGCGCCAGGTGCTCGACCTTCCCTTGAACGGCCGCAATTTCACCCAGCTCATCGCGCTCACTCCGGGAGTCGCGAACGTCGATGTCTCGCAAGGTGGCGCCGGTCCCGCGGTCCAGGGCCAGCGCAATCGCAGCAATCTTTATCTGTCCGACGGCGTTCTCAACTCCAACCTCGCCGGCAGCCAGATTTCGGTGTCGCCACCGCTCGATTCGATTCAGGAATTCCGGGTCGAATCCGTTCACAACGACGCCGAGTTCGGCGGAGCCTCCGGCGCTTACGTCAATCTTTCGACCAAGGCCGGAACCAACCAGCTCCACGGCACGGCCTACGACTTTCTCCGGAACGACGTGCTGAACTCGCGCAACACCTTTCAGCCCACGGTGCCGAAGTTCCGCAACAACATCTACGGATTCTCCGTGGGTGCGCCCATCGTGATTCCGAAAATCTACAACGGCAAGGATCGCACGTGGTTTTTCGTGAGCCACGAGGGAGTCAAGAACCGCGCCTCGGCCTCCACCATCACGCGGGTCGCCACGGAAGCCGAGCGCAATGGAAACTTCGCGGGCACCGCCATCTTCGATCCCTTCTCCACGCGTCCGGATCCCGCCCGGCCCGGCGCCTTCCTGCGTGATCCGGTCCCGTCGAGCCAGATTCCCGCCGCGCGGATTCATCGCATCGCCGCGCGTTACCTCGCCGATTTCTCGCCGCTCCCCAACTTCACGCTTCCCGGCACGGTCAACAACTACCTCGTCACCGGACCCAACAAAAGCGACACGGGAATCTGGGTCTTCCGCGTCGATCACACGCTTTCGGAGAAGGACCGCGTCTCATTGCGCTCCACGCGTTCGGATGCCTCCTCCCAGAACATCGGGATCTCGCCCGTAACCACGCTCGGCGTCAGCGACGTTCGCAACTGGAGCGCCGAGTGGAATCGTGTCATCTCCCCCACCACGCTGCTCACCGTACGCTACGGCTACAACCGGAACCGCTCCGACAATTCGTACTTGAATCTCGACAAGGTTGCCGGGTTCATCTCCCTCGCCGACACCTACAACTCCGACGCGTTCTCCACGCAAATCCCCGGGCGCGTGCTCTTTCCCGGCTACGGCATTCAGAACTACGGCGGACTCGTCGGTACCGGCTACTCGCCCACCGACAACTTCCCGCACTCGGGCGCCGCCAATCTTCAAAAGACGATCGGCCGCCATTCGTTCAAGGCCGGCTTCAACCTGATGCACTTCGACTACTACACGAGCGGCATCTCGCAGACGCTCAACTTCACCGCCCAACCGGTGCAGAATCTCGCCGCGCCAGCGGGCACCGGACAACCGCTCGCGAGTTTCCTCCTCGGTGTTCCTTCGAATGCCTCCCGCCCGCTCGGCAACCCCGATATCGATGCCTACGGCTGGATGTACGATATCCATCTCTCCGACACGTTCCGCGTGAACAGCCGTCTGAGTGTCAACCACGGCGTGCGCTGGGACAAGAACGGCAACTTCCTTTCGCGCAGCGGAACGATGGGCAGCTTTGATCGCTCCACGGGAGCGTGGCTGCTCGACGGGCCGATCAACATCCCGGGCGCGATCTTCCAAGGCCCGAACGTGCGCCGCGGCTTCGTCGATCCCGATTGGAACAACTTCTCGCCCCGCCTCGGAGCCGCCTACTCCGTGACGAAGAAGACCGTGGTGCGTGCCGGATTCTCCACCTTCTACGAAATGTTCGCCGGCTGGTTGCAGATCGCGCAAGGCAATCGCAATGCGTGGCCGCACTCCACCTTCCAATCCACTGATACGCTGAACGCCACCGTTCCCACCGTGTTCATCGATCGCCCGTTCCGGGGACTGCCCGATCGCGTCGATCGCCCGAATCCATTTCCCTCGGCTGGCTATCACTTGAATCGCTTCTTCAAGACGCCGTACGTTCACGAGTGGAACGTCTCGGTCGAACGTCAGTTCACCGATCGGCTCGCCGCCTCGATCACCTACGTGGGCGCCAAGGGCCGCACGCTCGAATGCTGCGGACTCACCAACTACTCCACGGTCCTTGCCGCTGGCAACGCGCGATCGCCGGAACGGGTCCCGTACCCGAACATGCTCGTCTTTCGCACCAACGACAACAATGGCCGGTCGGATTATCACGGCTTGCAGGCGAAGATCGAACAGCGCTTTCAAAGCGGACTCTCGTTTTCGTTCAACTACACCTACTCGAAGTCGATCGACCTTGCCTGTTCGGGCTACATCGGCGCCGAAGGCTGCAACCTTCAGCAGCCGTACAACCTCAGCGCCGAACGCGCTGTGTCGAGCTACGATCTCACCCACATCGCCAACGCGACTTTCATCTACGAGATTCCCTTCAGGCCGCGTAACTACACGCTCAACCTCGTCGCCGGCGGCTGGCAAACCAGCGGCATCCTGAACTGGCGCAGCGGACTCCCGCTCACGGCCATCCTCGCCATCGACAACGCGAACAACGGAGGCAGCCAGCAGCGCCCCAACCTCATCGGAGACGCCGGACTCAGCGGCCAGACCCGGCTCCGCTGGTTCAATACCGCGGCCTTCGCTCTGCCCGCGCGCTTCACCTATGGGAACGCCGGCCGCAACATCCTTCGCGGACCCGCGGCGGCCACGCAGAATCTGTCGCTCTTCAAAAACTTCAACGTCGTGCCCGAAAAGCTGAAAGTCCAGTTCCGTTCGGACTTCTTCAACGCTTTCAACCATCCGCTGCTTGGAAACCCCGGGACGACTTTCGACACGCCCACTTTCGGCCAGATCAACTCCGCCGCCGGCAATCGCACCATTCAAATGTCACTGAAAGTGATCTTCTAGTCTCTAGTACGATCGGCACATCGCCGCGATCGCCTTCGGCGTCGAACAAACCTCTCCGCATGCCGGGCACTCGACCGTGCCGAACAACTCGCAGAGGTTCCGGGCAAGTTCAGCGTCGCCTGCTTCGAGAGCATACCCGCGCAGCCGGCGCCCAGGTTCTGGCATCTCTTCGGGTGGGCACGGATTCGTGCCGCCGGAGATCTCAAACGAGAAGTCCGAGCCGCACTTCGGGCAACTTACATCTGCTCCGCCATCACTGAGGCAGTCGAGACTCCGTCCCCAGACGCGGTCTCCCTCGAATGCCATCAGGGACTGAATGAGGTACACGCGCTCGATCCGATCAATTCCTGGTGCCGCCACCGTCTCGAGCGCGATCACCCGCAGGTCCGCTAGAGCTTCTTCGAAACCCGCAAGCTTCGTTTGCGGCGCGGCGGCGATTGCACCAGCCAGCGCGATCGGCTGCACGCGGCCTAGCGTATTCCAGCCCGCCGCGGCTTCGGCCAGGTACGGCAACACATGCGGACTGGCTTCGTACGTATCGCCCTGATGGTACAACTCCCCCCAAAGCGCGCTCCAAACTGGCGATGCCGGGTCTGGCTCCAGAGCTCGGAGCAACTCTGGAATCTCCGGCGCGGACCCGTAGCAAGTCCCCAGCCGATCCCAATCTGGAGTCTTCACTTCTTCCGGCGCCCGGCCTCATACCGCGCGATGTACTCCGCCACCGGGACCTTCGCGATCACCTCGCCGATCACATCCAACGGAACCTGCTCGAGTTTCTTGAACCGGATGCAGCTCTTCCCCATGTCGAGCTTCAATCCGCGCTCGGCGTACTGCCCGCGAAACCACTTCTCGAGCGCCGGATCCTGATAGACGGTCATCAGGTAGATCGCCATGTTGTTCTTCTGCGATGCCAGCGCGGCGAACGGCAACGCCTGCTTCGGATCGGTGTGGTACCCCGCCGGGTACAGCTTGTGCGGGACCACGTAGGCGATCATCCCGTACTGCATCACTTCGCCGAATCCCTTCGGCAGATTCTTCCGGATCACGGCGCGCACCTTCGAAATCGCCGCTCGCCGGTCTTCCGGCAGGCCTTCCAGATACTCCGCAATCGTCTTTGCGCCGCTCGTCATCGTAGAGCCAGTGTCGCCAATCGCGGCAAATGCCGCAACCCGCTAAACGGTTCGGCGCTCTGAAAACGCATGCCAGATCGCGCGTCATGAAATTCCTGATCCTCGCCGCCGCCGCGGCTATTCACGCATCCGAGCCGTGCTCCAAGTCGCCAACAGCGGCGTGGACTCGCCCAAGTGTGGAGCGTTCAGTCCCTGCCGCTCGATCCGCCAAGTCTTCGCCAACGCGCAACCCGCCGATGAATGAAATCACCGTCGCGCCCGGCCGTTACGGCGACATCAACGGCAACGGTCTCATCGGCGAAACCAGTGAGGAGGGCCACGCGGGCGACAATCCTTGCGGGTGCCTCGTCTTCATTGACAAGCCCCTTGCGATCCGCTCGCGCAATGGCGCGAAAGTCACTCTGATTGAGGGCCGGCCCAAGCAGGTCGCCTTCCGCATCGTCTCGGACAACTTCAGTCTCGGCGTTCCAGTCGAACCAGGCGAAGGCGGATTTCTGATGATGAATGGCGCGACCGTCGATGCCGAAGGCGCTGGTATCGCGATCCAATCGAACATCGCGTTGAAGGGCGCCTTCGGATTCCGGTTGGCCGGACTCGGCGGAACGTTGAGGTCGAACGAGGCGCGCCTGAACCTGGGCTCTGGCTTCATCCTCGGCGCGGGCGCGTCTCGCGAGATCATCGGCAACACGTCCACGGGAACGTTTCGCACGGATTCGAAGGCGTGGGCGCCCGGCGATCAGTACACGTCGAACCAATCTAGCGCCGACGGCGGCCATGGTCTCTTCGTGTCCGGTCCCAATACCCGGATCGGCTACAACCTCGATCGCCGCGAACCGCGTCAATGGCGTCGCAATCACCGCCGGAGCGCCCGGCGCGGCGACTACGATGAATTGGATCAATGGCAATCGCTCACGGAATCTCACCCGCCTCCGCCGCCAAGGTCAAATACAACAACATCTACGGAAATCAGCCGGGCAAGCCGTTGCAGGTCCCCATCGGCGGCAATGTGGGCCTGCTCAACCAGTCCGGCACCGCCATTGTTGCCACGGTAACGGCACCACCACATTCAGGCCGCAATCGCTCAACGAGAACGGCCCGGGCTTCCCACACATGCGGAGGCGCTTCCCATTCATGCCGTTCGATCGGACGAGGAGTCTCTCGCGCCCGTGCCGGGGTTGATGTGCTCGTCAAACCCGGTCTCTATGGCTACCTCAACGCCGCGGTGCGCGAACCGGCGACGGAGCGTTCCTCTTCCAAACGGCTGATTTTCGCTTGCCCCAGCAGCCGCATCGGACCGCCCTCGAGGCAATCCACACCATCGGCCACCGCCGAGGCATTCGCTCCACCTCGGCCCACCTCTCCAAGCCCGCATCGATCCTCGCAAATTCCATCTCGACGAAGCCGCCAAGACCATCCACCGCCGTGATGCCGAACTCGTTGAACTCGCCGGACTCGCGTAGGCGAGCAACATCCACCAGCCCGCGGCTTTCACCCACTAAGTACACCGGTTCAGAAGTTCGCTAACGTATTTTTGAGGAGGAGCGACCGGCCTTCCGCTCAAGATTGGCGAGGAGTTTGGTGAGATCGACTTTCGAAGCGCTGAGCGATGGCTTCCCCGTATAGGAAGTCGAAGATGCGCTCGGCGAGGTCGCCGAGGCTGGAGAAGTTGTTGGATGCGAGAATCTTGCGTTGGATGATCGAGAAGTAGATCTCAATCTGGTTGAGCCAACTCGCTTGGACAGGAGTGTGGACGAGGACCAGGCTCGGGAGCTGCTCTGGAGGCGGCGATCGCGGCGTTGCCACGGCGAGAGCTGCCGTTGTCGACAACCCAGAAAACACGCCGGGCGTCATTGCAAGGGGGCCGCGTCACGACTTGCTCGACAAGACGGAAGGGGCGCGTTGCCAGTGGCAGGCAACTCACTGGCAACGGCTTTGACCTGAACGACGAGGTCAGGGAAAAAACCCGGGGACGACCCGGATGAGAGCGCTCTTCCAATCCAGGGAGGTGCTCCTCGAAGAAGCGCTTCCTCCACATGCGGACGGCCTCGCGGCGGGTGGCGAGACGAGAGGCGATCTGGTCATTCGGAAGGCCCTGGGCGGCGAGCAGAATCATCTTGGCTCGGACCACCCGAAAATCCTGAAAATATGGCAACGTACAGCGGTCGGCACGCCGCCGGAGTTCAGTCTCCTCTTGCTGGGAGAGGTTTATGGGGGTTATGGTGTATGGGTTGGAGCGTGGCATTGCGACGAATCCTCATCATCACGATGCCATACGTGCGCGAATTTCTGAAGCGAACGAATACGTGACCGTATTTCTGAACTCATGTACTTAGTTATCCGTTCCAGGCCCTTGTGTCGGTGTTCCGGCCGAAACGGACGAGGGGGCGTCCCGCCGCTCCTCCCGGAGGAGCGGCGTTAGTTTCGAGATCGGCGAGACTGCAAGTCGTCTGCGTGCCGACATAAGCGACCGACGTGTCCAGTTGGCCTGGCAGTTGACGTTCGATCGGGAAGTTCCAGGATTGGACGTAGTCGCGATTCAAGTTGTCGCAGCTGATGAAGCGCAAACTCGCCGTAGGCGGAAGAGCCGCGTGGCCCGAACTGATGTCGGGAAGCACGATGTCCGGAATGCCCTTGGTGTGCGTGCGAACCGGCTGGAAGGTGTGCACCGAGTTGAAATTGGCCGCGAGAACGAGCGGGAAGAATCCGCCACGATGCCGGTGCGGATCGCCGTCGTGTCGTTCAAACGGTAGGTTGATGCCCAGGCGCGGAGCGACGCGCATCTTGGTGGTCGAGATTCAGAGTCCCTTGGGGACGCTGCCGACTTCGCCGATGGAGCTGACGTTCCTCAAGTCGACCAGCGATGGAGATGCTGCTGCGTCTGGAATCGGATTGCGCGCCGATCCGCTATCCTCCGCTCAAGACCATCCAGCCGCTGGCCTCGGCTCGCTGGTGAGCTCGATCTGCGTTAATTGTCGCGAGATAATTTGGCGGCAGTCCGGTCAGTTCCGGCACTTCGTCCGGAGGCCTCAAGAGCAGCCGCCGCAAAGAGCGTGACAGGCGGAAAATACGGTATCGATGCTGCTCAAGGTACTGGTGCGTCGGCGCCGGATAGGGCCGGTGCTCTTCGAAGACCACATCCCTAAGCCGCCGCTCGGCCAATAGACGCGACGCGCCCTGGAAGACTCCTAACTCATGTCCCTCCACATCGACTTTCATCAGGGCGATTTCGCTCCCCGGAAAGCACTGATCGAGGGTCACGGCGTGCACTCTCTCCGACCGGCCGCCGCGATCCGCACCGCCAATCTCCAGTGTCGCCGTACCCTCGTTTCCGTCGAATTCGCGCGCGTAATGGAGAATAGCCTCACCCGGGGCGCAAGTTACCGCGCACTGATGCGGGACTATCGGCGCGAGCTTGTGATCCTTGCGCCACTGGGACAGGTTGTGGGCGAGGTTCCGGAAAACTAGCTCGCTCGGCTCGAAACTGAGGACCCTGCCTCTGGGTCCCGCTCCCCGAGCCATCAGAGCCGTCATGTAGCCGATGTTGGCGCCTACATCGACGCCGGTTTCCCCACGATCCAACAGTCTGCGGATAGTCTCGCTCACCACTAGGTCGTAAAGCCCGAAGTGGGCAAGTGACCGGCCGATGTCCTCATCGACATTGCATCGAATCTGGCAGCCCCATGCCACATCCACAACCTGTAGCCCGTGCCGCGCAAGCGGAGTGGCATACCAAGCCCGCTTCAGCAACTGGCTCGGTCGATAGAGATATTCGGGCTTATTAAGGACTCGGAGCATTTTTCCGCTGAGGGGGGCGGGCCCGCAGCCGAGTGCGTGAACCCGCAACCCACGGTGGGGCTGAGCCGCTTGTGGCTGCCGGACCGCGCATGTAAACCTGTAGTATACCCTCGGCACCACAACCGGCGCTCGCCCTTATTAGGTAGTCACCACGCCTGCTCTGGAATCTCGACAACAACTATCGCAACAGCGTCTATCCAGTTCGCGACGCCGACACCGTGAACAACGCCGACGGCCACGCCTGGTTCTACTACGGCGGCTGGACACGCGTGGTTTCGCCCACGATGGTGAACGATCTGCGCTTCACCTATCAGCGCCGCTACTTCCGCTCCTACTCGGCGGGCACCGGCAGCGGATGGCCGTCGAAACTCGGCCTGAAGGCGCTCTCGGATGACTACTTCCCGAACTTCGCGCCGGCGGGCTATGCCGCGCTCGGATCCACCACGCAGGATCGCCAGCAGTTCCCGATCCAGCAATACCAAGCCGTCGAGAGCATCTCGTGGATCCGCGGCAAGCAGAGCTGGCGGTTCGGCGGCGAGTACCGCCCCTCGATGAATCGCGACCTGTTGCGCTCCACCGTGTCGGGCCGCTTCACCTTCAATCGCGGACTCAGCGGCATCCCCGGCAACGCAAACTCCGGCAATGGATTCGCGACGATGCTGCTCGGAATTCCCAGCCTGTTCGACACGCGCGAGACCGATATCCTGAACCGCCGCACGTCTTATCTCGCCTGGTATGTGCAGAACGATTGGGATCTGCGCTCGAACCTCACGCTCAATCTCGGAGTGCGCTGGGAAACCGACACGCCGGTGACCGACACCGAGGGCCACATGAGCGGATTCGACATGACCGCGATCAATCCGGTGAGCGGCACGCCCGGCGTGGTCAAGTTCCATTGCCAGAACGGCTGGCGCTGCAGCCCCTACGATGGCGACTACGACAACTTCGGCCCGCGCGTGGGGATCGCCTGGCGCCCCTTCGATTGGAAGAAGACGGTGATCCGCACTGGATTCGGCGCCTTTTTCGCGCATCCGTTCGATCGCTCGGTGGCCAACACCGCGTCACTCGGCTTCGAGCGCTCGGCTCAGTTGAACATCCTCGACAACACCCAGACGGTGCCCTACACGATGGGTGTGAACCTGCCCGTGCCGGACCTCACGCCGCGCCCGCTCGACGGCCGCTTCGGCGCCGTTGCCGTGGGGCAGACCGCGTCGACCGTCGTGCCCTTCTTCGAAAGCAACCGCCGCGCCGGCTACTCACTCCAGTCGAACTTCCGCATCCAACACGAACTCCCCGGCCGCGCGCTGCTCGAATATGGCTACGTCGGAAACCTGTCGCGCAAGCTCGCCGGTGCGACGATGAACATCAACCAGATCCGGCCCGAGTTGATCAAGGCCGCCGCCAATCAGCGTGACCGTCCGTTCCCGCAATTCTCGAACGTGCAGATCATCGCGCCGTCGTTCGGCGTGTCGAGCTATCACTCGGCCGTGGTCAAGTACGAGAAGCGATTCTCGCGCGGCTTCAATATCCTGTCGACCTACACGTTCTCGAAGACGCTCGACAACGTCGACTCGCTCACCGGATACTTCGGCAACGAGGGCAACTCCTATTCGAACTACTACGACCGGCGCCTGAACTGGGGGCCCTCGGAGATCGACATCCGCCAACGCGTCACGTTCAGCTCCGTCTATCAGATTCCGGTGGGCAAGGGCCGCGCGTATTGGAAGACCCATCCGCTTCGTCACGTCGTGGGCAACTGGAGCACCGGAGCCGTCTTCACCGCGCAGACCGGCGGACCCATCACCGTCACCACGCTCACCAACAACACCTTCGCGTTCTCATCGGGCGCTCAACGCGCCAACATCCTGCGCAATCCGAATCTACCGGGCACGGACCGCTCGATTTTCCGCTGGTTCGATACCCTCGCCTTCGCACAACCGGCGCCGGGCCAGTTCGGCGATCAAGGCGTCGGACTCGTGCGCGCTCCCGGCTCGATCGGCTTCAATGCCTCGCTGATCCGGGTGTTTCCGCTCGGCGAAGGAACGCTCCTGCATTTCCGGGGCGAAATGCAGAACCTTCCGAATCACCCGAACTTCGGCCTCCCGGGCCAGCAGTTCGAAGGTCCGGGATTCGGGATCATCAACGTGGCGAGGCCCGCGCGGCAAGTGCAGGTTGGCGCGAGAATCACCTTCTGATCGCGGACTGCTCTCCGCCGCGGGCGTGCTTCCTGGGTAGCGGTGCTATCATTTGGATGAAAGCAGGCACTGGGCAATGCTGAGACGCACCATCCTTTCGTTGTTACCGGCGGCCACCCTCGCGGGCCAGGAAGCCAAGGCCGTCCCGCAGGCCGAGGAGCCCAAGGGCCCAATACCCGCGCCGATTCGCGTGTCGGTGAACGAAGTGATCGTGCCCGTCACTGTCACCGACGACAAGGGCCGCTTCGTGACCGACCTCGATCAGGAGCACTTCAAGATATTCGAGGAGGGCAAGGAGCAGAAGATCAACTTCTTCAACCGCGAGCGTAACCAGCCCGTGGTGATCGGCTTCCTCATCGATCTTTCCGCGGCCAGCCGCCAGCACTGGAAAGTGTTCCAAGAGGCTGCCGTCGATCTCGTGCAAACCCTGCTGCCCGGCGACAAGAAGTATTCCGGGTACCTGATTTCCTACAGCACCGAAGCCGAGTTGCAGGTCAACACGACCAACGACCCGGAAGCGCTGATGGCCAAGATCCGCAAGATGAAGCCGGGTGGTGGCGCCGCCATGTACGACGCTATCTACATGGCCTGCACCAGCCGCAATCTCGTCAAGGGCGAACCGTTCGAGCCGCGCCGCATCATCGTCATCATCGGCGACGGCCACGATTCGAGCAGCAAGAAGGGCCATGATGAAGTCGTCGAGCTCGCGCAGCGGAATCTGGTCTCGATCTATGGAATCAGCACCGCCGCCTTCGGCTTCATTTCCGAAGGCGAGAAGCAGTTGCTGAAGATCACCGAGGCGACGGGTGGCCGTGTCGAGGCACCGCTGAACAAGGGCCTTTACAAGGACATCTCGGGCTACTTGTCGACGCCTTCCGACGAGGGCAACTACGCGATCAAGGTGGGCACCGGCGGCTACGCGTCAGAGATCGCGCAGGGGATGTTCCGGGCGATCGCTAACGTCGCGGGCGAGGTCACGACTCAGTACGTCCTGCGCTACATCCCCGACAATAACGACTCGCCGAAGACCTATCGCAAGATCCGAGTCGAGGTTGTTGGGTATCCCAATTTGCGCATTCGTCATCGCGACGGTTATTACCCCTACAACCCGTAACCGATAAGAGTCAAGGTGCCCCTCTCTTCCCTCGCCGCGGAATACCTGTTGCTGGAAGCCGTGCTGCCCGGGCGCGCTCCGCTGGCGATCGGTGTGATCCTGCATGATCCCGCCGAGCATCGCGCCGGGGTGAAGCTTCGGCGCGACTGGGACGAGGTCGCCGGTCCAGACGAGATCGAGGTCTTCGAGGCACTCGAAGAGGATCTCGCCGCGAAGGCTCGTGAGATGGATTCCGGCGCGTTCCTCGCATGGCTCGAGGATTCGTGTTCGAACGCGATCCGTGTCACGGGCCGCGAACCCGCGATCATGGGCCGCTTCGAAAGCACTCTCAACGCGCTCTATCGCCGTCATGTGCCGGCGACGGTCCGGCCGTTCCGAACGCATCTTCCGGTGTTCGACGTTCCGGCCGCCGCGGGGAGTTGGGGACGAGAGCGCGTGGTCTCGAGCGAAGAGCCCGGCCAATGGATCGAAGCCCCACCCGATCTGCGCCTGTCCTCCGGCATGTTCGTCACGCGCATCACCGGCCGCTCGATGGAACCGAAGATTCCGGACGGCAGCTTGTGCGTATTCCGCTCAGGCGTCACCGGCACCCGCTCCGGCCGGCTCGTACTCGTCGAAGACCGGCAATGCTCGGCGGGCAGCGCCGATCGTTACACGGTCAAACGCTACACGAGCCAGAAGCGGATGACCGAGGATGGCTGGGAACACGCGGTGATCGTCATGGAGCCGCTCAATCCCGAGTACGAAGCCTGGGAGTTGACCGAAGACGATTCGCGCTACGCGGTGATCGGCGAGTTCGTCCGTGTGCTCGAATCTCCGGACGAGTAACCATCACACCACGGGCCGCGAGCGAGATGCGAACGGTCACTCCGTGCCGATCGTATATGAGTACAGGCGGGCGTTGACAAGCTGGAAGCGCAACCGGACCGGCTTCTCGCGCAGTGACCCCAGCCGCGCCGTCCGCCACTCCACCGGCATCTCCAACCCATCCGCTCGCACGGGCTCGCAATTCGATGCTTCGAATCCGGCAACCGGCTTCCGCTCGGCGTCGAGCACCTCGGCTACCACGCGGCCGAAGTTCGCCTTCGCGTTGATCCGCAATCGCGTGCCGGAAAACTGGAACGGCCGCGTCAACACGGACCCGCCCTCGTAGCCCGCACCGAGGGACGCGAATCCATCGGCGCGCAGCGTCGCAAGACAGATGCCTCCGCCCTCGAGCGCGGTATCGGCGCCCTCGTATGGCCCGTGCCGGTTCGCGAGCGCGCGGTAATAGATGTACAGCTTGCCGCCAAAGCGAATCGGCGGCGCTCCCGTCAGCATGTTCGTGAACCGGTCGACATCGCCGATCGCTCCCGAGCCGACCAGCGGCACGCTCGACTTCGCGCGCAGCCAGCGGTCGCCATCGCGGCTGGTCAACAACTGCAACGTGAGGCGTGTGTCTCTCGGGTTCCGGTTGAACCACGTGAGGAATCCGAGGTAGCGATCTCCGTACACGAAGCCCACGTGATTGTAGACCATGTTCCCCATCTCGCCGTCCTCGGCTTCGAGGCAGGTGCGCGGCGCGGTCCACGAGCGGAAATCGCTGGACTCGCTCATCACGCGATTCGGGATCCGCCGCATGTGTGCCACGTAGCGCCGCTTCAACGTGTCGATCATCAGCGACTGCGCGTCACCCACTGGGCCGAGATCGTTCGTCCCGGGCCGCGGATGGTAGCGGAACACCGGATCGGGCGAGTGCGTCCAGCGCAGTCCGTCGGGCGAGGTCATCGTGAAGATGCCGCTTTGCGGGCCGTCCCAGTCATAGCTTGACCATCCGAGCCCCTTGTACTTCCGCGACGGGTCCCGCTCGAGCGGGTCCTTTCGCACGGACTCCCAGTGCGCCATCCCGTCGCGATAATCGTCTCCGATCACCACGTTGTTGTCGCGCGTGCCGCCCGCTTCATGCATCCGGAACTTCGGGCGCTCCCACACGATTCCGTCTTGCGAGACGGCGTGGCACAAGACCGAATTCGAGCGGCAGTTTGGACCGGTGCAGCCCGACACGTCGCGCCCCGAGGTCCCGCCGTACCAAGCCTTGAACACGCGCTCCTGCTCGTCGTAGATTACCGAGCCCCAAGTCCCGCGCGCGACCTCCCACGGATTCACTTTGCGGATCACCGGATTCGCCGGATGCTTCTCCGCCGCGTGGAACAGTCGTTCGATGTTTTCGAGTGCTTCCACCCGGTCGAGATCGACGAATAGTTGCGGCGCATCACCAATCGTGGGAATCGGCGCGGCCTGACCCGCGCAAAGCGAAGCGGCGGCCGCGCCCAGGAACTCGCGGCGGTTCGAGGACATGAAGCGAGTTTACTCGATCAGAACTCCGGGAATGGCGGAAAGATCCCCGTGCACACTCTGCGGATCGAACCCGCCTGCGGACTCGCGCTCGCTGGCGTATGCCGAGCTGCGATCAACGCGAGTTCCTCAGCCTCGGACGCGATCCCCAGCAGTTCGTTCGATCGTTCGAGCGCACCCAATCGGGTCCGCTGTGCCGCATCGAGCATTGCACGTACCTCCTGTCGCAGCCCGGTTTCGCGTTCTTCGATTTGACGCCGCTGCGCCTCGAGTTCGAAGTAGCGTGCTCCGAGTTCGGCTGAAGATGGAGCAGGCCGGGCGAACTCCTGCTCGATTTCGCGATGCACTTCTTCTACTCGTGCCTGCCGTGACGCAACGAACGAAAGGTGCGACCGTAGTGCTTGGCGGAACTCTTCGAGTTGAGCCCCCGTCAGCGCCAGATACACCGCCAGGTCCGCGGGGATATCGTTCACCGGCATTGAGGGAGGAAGCAGGAACCACCGGTTGTTCCGCCGTGGAATCAGGTAAACGGACTCCGCGGAGGATACCAGCGGGAGCAGGCGTGGCACGCCCTCGAGTTCCGGGATCAGTGCGCGTTGCGCTTCGGTCAAGATGCGCATCTGCTCAGGAACGATACCGCGTCGCGTGGACGCCTCCTCCCGGCACAGCGTCTCGATCTGCTCGTATCGAATTCCGATCGCGGCCGCATCGGGTTGTGGCTGTCTTGTCTCGGCGGCGATCTCCTCGTTCAAGTCCGCGATCCGGCTGATCGGCCGATCCAGCAGAGTTCGGAACACGTTCGACAAGAGCCTGTTCAGCTGGTCGCTCGAAAGACCGAGGTAGCCCGAGATTACCGCGTATCGGGTCGACGGTATCACGACCTGCGCGGAACACGCTGCCGCGAACAGCAACCCGGCCACCGCTCGCCGGAACGTCACTTCAACCCAAGCACTGGGAGCACGAAGCGATCCCACTCCGGTGTCGCCGCGAACCAGTTCCCTTCGAGGTTCCCGGTTCGCTTGATCGACCAGATGTTCACGGAATAACGCCGGTCTCTCGGGCCCGGCAGGAACACATAACCTTTGCCCGCGGCCGGATCGTAGACGTAGTCGACCGCGTAGGCCCACGCGCGCCCGCTGGAGTGGAATGCAACTTCGTAACGAGACAGCTCGAGCAGCGGAGTTGCAACAGGTCCGAGCTTCCAGTCGATGATGAATCCCTTCGTCTGCTCCACGCCGTTGACGAAAGTGCCCGGGCCCATCCACGGGCTGAAGTCGTTGAGCTTGGGGGCGGCGATCTCGACCGGAGCCGACAGATCCGGGCTCATGATGGTGACTTTGAATGTTCGACCCACGGCTGCGAGGGCCGCGGACGTTGTCAGGAGCAGGCAACAGAGTGCCAGTGACGCGATTCGGAACATGGTGCCTCCTGGGCGTAATCGTACCGCGATCGAGCGTCCGTGTATACTCGACAACACCGCCATGCATCGCCGCCGATTCCTAGCCGCAACCGCCGCCGCGCTCGGCTCCGCGAAGGAGAGTCTCTCCGCCGCGCTGCCGCCAGCCGCTTCCCGCAATATTCTCTGGGGCTGCAGCAGTTTCCTATGGACCTCTACCCAATGGCGTGAAGATGGCTCCGCCAAGTACACCGACATGCTCGACGTCATCAAGGACGCCGGACTCGACGGCTTCCGCCTGAACGGCTGGCCCGGAACCCTGAAGCGCTACAACATGCCTGAAGCCGAGCTCGAGCGCGAACTCTCGAAGCGCAATCTCCGGATCGCCACGATGAGCTTCGGCGGCGAAGCCAGCAACCCCGCCGAGCACGCCAAGATCGAAGCGAGCGCGCATGACGCCTGCAAGTTTCTGAAGCGCTTCGGATCGGACTTGCTCACCGTATTCAGTCCGCGCCGCCCGAACAAGGTGCTCGTGCGCGAGCATCTTCGCGTCGCCTGCGAGTTCTGGAACCGGCTCGGCGATCTGGCCGCGTCCTACGGAATCCGCGCGGGATCGCACAATCACTCGCAAGGTCAGCTCGTCGAAAGCCAGGACGAGATCGAGCGGATGCTGTCGCTCACCGATTCGAAGAAGTTCAACTGGTCGCCCGACACCGTTCACCTGTATCTCGGCGGGTGCGATATCCCCTACCTGTTCCGCAAGTACGGGCATCGCCTGATCTCGATGGACTATGTCGACGCCAAGTACGTCTTCGCGCACAAGGACGTCGTCACCGCGAACGGCAAGGTCGACCCCGCGGGCACCCACAACGCGACATTCATGCTCTGCAATCAGGATCTCGGCGACGGCGAGATCGATTTCCGCGTGTTGCACGGCGTGCTGAAGAAGAATCGTTTCCGGGGCTGGATCACGATCGATCACCACTACACGCCCGTGAGCCCATTGCACAGCTTCCGCCGCTGCCGCGAATACATCCGGAAGAACTTGGAGCCGATCTATCGCTGAGTGGGCGCAGGCTCGCCGGGCCGCTCGATCCGCTCGATGACGAACAGCCGCAGCGGTCCCAAACGCGGCTCGAGTTCGAGCCCGAGTTGTTCGCGCACCGCCGCCACGATCGGCTCGGCACCGTCGGCCGGTGCCCACTCCAAGTGGATCTCGTGGTGCCCAGTCAGGCCTGTTTCGTCGACGACAAGCCGCCCGGTGAGGTCCGTCAGCAGAGCGGCGAGACCTTTCATATCAGTGCTCACCGTCAGGCTACCGTCTCGCATTCTCGCGGTTGTAAGGACGGAGCGATCGCGAGCCGCCGGCATCCGATGCCCCGACCCGCGCGACTTCAGCGCATCGTACTCTTTCACTTCCGTGCTGGTTCCCAGCACGAGGCCGAACTGGTCTCGAAGCAGAGCCTGTGTCCGCAACCTGTGCCGCGCCAGCCCATCGCCGAGGGAATCGGAGGCCGCCATTGGCTCAAGACGTTCCGAGCCCAAGGCCTCGGGCTCGGCGGTGATGTCGTAGTGATCGGTACGGATCCACGCGGGCCCGCCCGTCAACTGCTGGCCGCGGATGTAGAAGGCGTTCTGAATCAACCGCCACACGGTCACGTTTCGCGCGCGGAGCCCTCCGTTGGGTTGCGGAATCAGCCACACTTCTCCGGAAGCGTCCGGAGAAGGCCGAATCACGGCGGAGCCGAAACGGAGCCCATGCTCGGCTTGCATCGGCGGCACGCACCAATACGCGGATACGGAACAGATGATGAACACGCGGCTTTGCAAAGTCATTCTTTACGCCTCGCTATACCTGACGGGAAACAGCGCAACAGCGTTGATCGCGATTGCCCGGCGCCCGGGCCCGGAACCGGTTTATCGTTGAACGAGTGACCCGTCTCGAACAACAGATCCGATTCATCCTCGACGCCGACAAGCTGAAACAAGTCGTGCGCCGCACGCGGCTGATCGAACCGCATGGCGTCGAATCGCGCTTCGAGAACACCGCCGAACACTCCTGGCACATCGCGCTGATGGCGATGGTGCTCGAGGAGCATTCGAACGAGCACGTGGACATCTTGCGGGTGTTGAAGATGCTGCTCGTTCACGATCTGGTCGAGATCGACGCGGGTGACACGCCGGCGTTCGGCGAGCAGGGCTCCAAGGAATCCGCCGAAGCCGCCGCGGCCGATCGCATCTTCAGTCTGCTCCCAGAAGATCAGCGTGACGAGTTCCATGCGCTCTGGCGCGAGTTCGAAGAGCGCGCGACGCCGGAATCGCGTTTTGCCAACGCGATGGATCGCATGCTGCCGTCGTTCCAGAACATCGCCAATCTCGGCGGGAGCTGGCGCGACTTCCATGTCCATCGAGCCAAGGCGGATGCGCGTCTCAGCCCGATCGGCGATGGCTCCGCTGCCGTGTGGGAAGCGGTGCGCCAAGTGCTCGACGAGGCCGAGCGGCAAGGGCTGCTGAAATCCGATGCGCGCGGTTGAGACGGGCCTGCTCGGCGGCAACGTTCCGTTCATTCGCGGCGGATCCGGCGAGCGCCACGCAGTGGTCTTCTTCGGAGTCAACGCACTGTTCAAACGTTTGGACCGTGCGTCCGACCCCGGCCGCTACGCAAGGCAGGTCGCGCGTCTGATCCCCGGTCATCGCTTCACCATCCTCGGGTACACAGGCGCGAGCTTTCAGGAGATCGTGGATAACCTCGCTTTCGCGATCGAGGATCCGCCGGACTTGCTCGCGGGAATCTCGTTCGGCGGATTCGCCGCGATGCGCTTTGCCGCACGATATCCGCAATCAGTGAGGCGGCTGCTTCTGCTGGTCTCCGCTCATCGCTTTTCGGCGAATGGCGAGCGGATGGTCGCGCGTCAGATGGAGGCGCTCGAGCGCAAGGACTGGCGGAGACTGGTCCGCGAGAACGGGATGCTCTTCCGGCGGCCTTGGTACAACTGGCTGGTCCGGCTGAGCGTGAGCACGGTGGCGGAACGGCTCGCGGGGGAGGCGCGCGACACCGCCGAGATCCTGCGCGACTATCGCCAGTTGTTGGGCGCCGAACTGGGCGACAACGCCGAGTACGCGCGCCGCATCGCGTGCCCCACTCTGATGATCGCGGGCACGGCCGACCCGTTCTTCGACCGCCCCGCGATCGAAGAGACCGCCTCCATGATCCCGAACGCACGGCTCATCTTCTTCGAGCGCGAAACGCACATGCTGCCGCTCGAGTGCGCCACCGCGGTGGCGAAAGAGATCGAGCGTTTTCTCTCGCCACCCAGCACCACCTGAAGGAGGTGGTCTGGCGGGACCGTTTTGCGTTACAATCAGGTTAAAGGGCTCGGGTATCCGAGCCAACTTGCTTTGGAATAGAAAAGGGGTAGCTATGAGAAAAGCGATTCTCGCTTTCTCGGCTCTCGTGTGTGTTTCGGCCGCGTCTGCCCAGACGATCACCGGAACCATCACGGGAACCGTAACCGACGCCCAAGGCGCCGTCGCCCCGAACGTCAGAATCACGGCAACCGCCGTGTCGACCCAAGTTGTCACCGTTGCGGCCTCGAACGCCTCCGGTGTCTTTACCCTGCCCTTCCTGGCGACCGGTGAGTACACCGTGAGCGCGGAAGCAACTGGATTCAAGAAAGCCATCTTCGGGCCGTTCCGCCTGGAAACCAACCAAGTCGCCCGAATCGACCTCAAGCTCGAAGTGGGCGCTGTCGCCGAATCGATCGAAGTGAGCGCGGAAGCTCCCGCGCTGCAAACCGAAAGCACCCAAACCGGGCAGACGCTGTCGAGCAAGCGCCTGACGGACCTGCCGCTGAACGGCCGCAACATCGTTTCCGCGATGCTGCTGGTTCCAGGTGCCGTGCAGACCAACCCTGGCTCGGTCAACACCGCGTCGCGCTTTTCCGGACGCGCCTTCGTCAACGGCAATCGCGAGCAGACCAACAACTTCCTGCTCGATGGCGTGGACGTGAATGACTCGATGGACAACCGCATCGGCTACACGCCGAGCGTCGATGCACTGCAGGAAGTCCAAGTGATGACCGGCAACGGCTCGTCGGAGTTCGGCAACTCGGCGGGCGCGGTCGTCAACATGACCCTCCGCAGCGGCACCAACAACCTGCATGGAACGCTGTTCGAGTTCCTGCGCAACGACAACCTCGACGCGAATTCGTTCTTCGCCAATCAGAATACGGCGCTGCCGAAGCAGAAGCAGCGGCGCAATTTCGCGCAGAACATGTTCGGCGGAACTCTCGGCGGCGCGATCCAGAAGAACAAGCTGTTCTACTTCGTCAACTACGAAGGTACGCAGCGGCGTGACTCCGGCCCGTCGCTCGCCTCGGTCGCTCCGGCCGATTGGCGCGCCGGCAACCTCAGCCGCCTGCCGCAGGTGATCAACGATCCGGCCACCTGCGCAGTGACGGGCGGAACCCGAGTCTGCCAGCCGTTCGCCAACAAGACGATCCCCGCGTCCCGCATCCTGAATCCGGCGCGCACGGTCTTCGCCGACACGGCACTCTATCCGCTGCCGAATTCGAACGGCACGGGTGCGCTCGGAGTGGTGAACAACTACTCGGGTTCGCAGGCGAACTTCCTGAAGAACAACCAAGGTGATGCCAAGGCCGATTGGCGCGCGTCCGACAAGGACAACTTCATGTTCCGCTACTCGCACGGCTACTATACTGATGGAACCCTGTTCCCGGTGTTGCCGACCTCGGCGGCGGGCGTGAAGGAAGCCCCGACGAAGGGCATGGTCGCTGCTTGGACCCGCACGGTCACGGCGGCGATCGTGAACGATCTTCGCTACGGCTACACTCGCACCGACATCAAGGACACCTTCGCGGATCCGTTCGGAACCCAGGCCGGCGGCAATGCCAAGCTCGGAATCCCCGGCGGACAGCTTTCGCCCGGCTTCAGTTCGATGGGCCCCGGTGAAGGACTCTCCACGATCGGTACCACGGGTATCCTCAGCGACGGCCGTGATCACAAGTTCCACCTGTCGGAAACCCTGAGCTGGTCGCGCAACCGCCACTTCCTCCGCTTCGGAGCCAACGGCGTGCGCTATCGTCAGAACCGTTTCTACTCGGGCAACAACGGTGCGCTCGGCAGCTTCGGCTACACGCCGCTGTTCTCGGGTTCGCCGCTTTCGGACTTCATGCTCGACCTCGTCTCGAGCAAAGGCCGCGGACAGGGCGACGGCCGCCGCTGGGGCCAACGCCACTGGCGCTTCGGCACCTTCGTGCAGGACGACTGGAAGGTGACCAATTCGTTCACACTGAATCTCGGCATCCGGTGGGAGTACACGCAACCGCTCTACGAAGTGAACGACCTGCAGGCGAACATCGACGTCAACACGGGCCGCCTGCAACTGGCAGGCAAGGACGGCAACAGCCGCGCGCTCTATGACCCCTACTACAAGCAGTTCATGCCTCGGCTGGGCTTTGCATGGACGCCGGAGATGTTCGGACGCAAGCTGGTGGTTCGCGGCGCCTACGGAATCACGAGCTTCCTCGAAGGCACTGGCGTGAACCTGCGCCTGCCGATGAATCCGCCGGCGTTCTTCGAATCCAATCAGAACTACGATCTCACCACGGGTGCTTCCTCGGCCCGCGTGGGCTTCAACGATCTGCCGGGATTCACTGGCGTGCTCGCGGGCAACATCCGCACCTGGGATCCTGATCTGCGTCCGCAGTTCACCCAACAGCGCAACTTCACGCTCGAGTATCTGGCGTCGAAGGATCTCGGCCTGAGCGCCGGATACGTGAGCCAGCGCGCCACGCACACCATCGTGGCTCGCGACCGCAACCAGCCGCTGCCGGGACCGTCGAACGTGAATCCGTCTCAGTGGGCCAACGCTCAAACCCGGCGGCCTCTGTTTGGAGCGCTCCCGCTCGTCACCACCACCGCCACCACCGAGTCCAGCGGCACGATGAACTATGACTCGCTCCAGTTCACCGCCGCCAAGCGCTACGCGATGGGCGTGGACTTCAACCTGTCCTATACGCTTTCGAAGACCGCGAACGACGCGCTCGGCTTCTTCGGCGCGGGTGGCACGCAGTCAGAAGGCGCCTACTGGCAGAACGCCTATGACCGCCTCGGCAACTACGGCCCGGCGGCGTGGGACGCTCGCCACAACCTCACCTACTCGATGAACATGGAACTGCCCTTCGGAAAGGGCCGCAAGTGGGCGTCGAGCCTCGGCAAGCCGGCCGACATGGTGCTCGGCGGCTGGAGCATCGGCTACGTGATGCAGGCCCGCACGGGCTTCCCCATCACCGTCTCGACGGTGGGCCAGAGCCAACAGAACCCACGAGGCACGCAGCGCCCCAACCGGTTGCGCACGAGCGAAGTGGGAACCCGGACGATCCAGAAGTGGTTCGGAACGGGTAACGTCAGCGAGTGTGCTCAAGGAACCGACAACGGTACGTGCGCCTACCAGCGCCCCGCCCTCGGGACCTTCGGCAACAGCGCGATCGGCACCGAGCGCGCTCCGGGCTTCTTCAATGTGGACGTCTCGATCGGCAAGAGCTTCCAGATCATGGAAGGCCATTCCCTGCAGTTCCGCGCCGAGATGTACAACCTGCCCAACATGACCATGTTCAGCCCGCCGGCGCGCGACATCAGCTCGCCCGCGACGTTTGGACTGATCAGCGGACAGGCGAATAATCCGCGCAACATCCAACTCGGATTGAAGTACATCTTCTAATCCGATTCGTTGATCGCATCGAAAGGCCGGACGCTGGAGACAGCGCTCCGGCCTTTCGATTTCAGGGGAGCGCCCGACGGGCTTACCAGCCCCCGCTCACCGACGCCGTCCGGTTCGCGAAGAAGTCCTCGATCTGACGCGTGACACCGGCACGCATCCCTTCCCAGGCCCGTTCAATGCACCGCTTCTGGCCGGATCGCAGGCGCCAGGAGAGAGGCGGCGAATCCGACTCGCAGCCGGGGAAGCGGACATCGAGCCGTTGGACATCGACATGGCCGCGCCAGGCTTCGGCGAGCATCGCGATCCCGGTCTCGGCGCCATGGACCTGCGCGGCGTTGCGCATGTTCACGATCGTGTCGAGCGGCGCGTGGAACTGGTAGAGCCATCCGCGTGACGATCCGGCCGCTTCGACGGTCCGCGGGAACGAGTGCAGCTTGAGGATCAACACGCGGCGGATGTTCGCAGCGGCTGGATTCCGTTTTGCGTGGCGCAGCCAGCCGATCAGGCTCGACACTCCGAGGTTGTCGTAGTAGCCGCCATCGACGACATGCAGCATCGGAGCTTCGCCGCCGGGTGTGTACGGACGAGCGGCGGGGCTGACGATTGGGAAAGTAGCCGAGAGACGGACGGCAGTCGACACCGCGAGATCGTAGTCGAGGCGCAGTGCTGTTTCGTTGCCCGCGGGCGGATAGAGCGTTGTCGAGAAGACGAGCGGGCTGCCGCGCTCGGCGATGGTCGCGTTGAAGATCACGGGCGGCATGCCGCCCCGGGCGGTGACACGGGCCCAGTCCGAGAGCATCGCGCGTTGTCCGGCGCGTGTTTCGAAAGTCCGCTCGAGCGCGCGTCCGCGATCGTCGAAACGGTCCCGCCGGAGAAGCCATCCGAGGGGCATGAAGAGGCGCTGGAGGTCGGGATTGGTGAGGCCCCACGCGACCTCGTCGAGGCTCGACTCCATGGCGCTGCGCCATGCACGGTCGAGCGCGGCGGAGTCCGGTTCGCGATGCTGGAAAAATGCGTTGGCGAAATAGAACGCGCCCACCGATCCGCCGGAGACTCCACTGATCAGGCGTACGGATTTGCCGAAGCGGCCCCCCGGGATCGATTGTTCGAGTCCGGTGAGTACACGCGCCGACCATGCCGCGGCCTGAATGCCTCCGCCTTCGGCCGCGACCAGGATCGCGGCGCCGCCGGGTGCCGCTGCAAGCATCTCGCCCGGTTCGGGCAGCGCCTCGCGCATCCGGTAGACCGGGAAGTAGTGATCGGTGTCGGACAGCATCGACGACCCAAGCGACATCAGGAAGAAGAGCGTGAGCACCGGGATGCGATAGCGATCTCCGAAGAACGCGAGCCCGGAGAGCAGCCAACTCGCGAGCAGGATCAGGATCATCAGGTAGGCAAGCGTCGGGATGTGACGGCCGCCGAAGAGGTAGAACGCGAATGAAACGGCCATCAGGCAAAGCGCGAAGACGTGTCCGGCATGGATGTCGACCGCGACGTTAGCGCGATAGCGCAAGTATCCGGCACCGAGCCAATGCGGAACGCGCGAGAGGGTGCGGCGGAGGCGGTTGTTGACCGAGCGCGCCGCGCCACCGCGCGGAGTGGTGATGATCGCCTGGATCCGGCGCGCGAGCAGAGCGCCGGCGATCGCCGTGGCGACTCCGGCCAGAGCGGCGAACGAGGCGCCAACGCCGCCCGGTTGCGCGAAGTGGACAACGGTTCCGAGCAGCGGCGCGATCGACGTGAAGCCGATCCAGCGCACGGGCCAGTCGCGGTAGGGCTGGAACCATTTCACGGCGTGACCGAAGCGCTCGTCACCGAAGTCGAGCACGAGGCGGATCGCGGTGATGGCCGAGAAGGCGGTGAGCGCGGTGACCACGGCGACGGCATACACTTCGCCGAGCGACAATTCGCGAATGAGATTCGCGAGGAGCGCATTCGCAGGTCCGAGAGAGATCCACGGCAGCGCGATCAGCAGCGCGAAGATCGTGACCGGTACGCGGAAGACATGCAGCGTGGTCAGTACGCGGATCAGCGATCGCATGACGCCTCCCGCCGGAGCTTTTCGAGAAGCTCGTGGATGTAGAAGCCCTGCTGATCGGGTTGAGGCGCCGCGGATTGCGCGCGCCCGGGTTCGTTTTTCGATTTTTGCGAAGCGGGCCGTCGCGCGGGCTTTTCCGGCTCGTTGGCGGGAGGCGGCGCCGCCGCGAGACGGTCTTTCTGAAGCTCCTTCAGTTTGGCGTGAAGCCTGATCCAGAGACGGTTCAACCGTTCGCTGTGGCGGCAGAACTCGGCAATCGCGTTGTTGAAGCCGAGCGCCTTCGCGTAAGCGAGCGCGGTGCGGCGAGTCTGTTCCGCGGACGTTGCGGCAGGCCCATCGAGGTGTGCGATGTCGTCGAGGTCCGCACTGATCAGTTCGGCTTCCATGCGTTCGGCGCGGCGGGCGCGCCAGGTTGCCGAGGCCATGTCCTGGATAAGGCCGAGTTCGACGTTGTCGGCCGGCTGGAAGCGAGCGGTCAGGTCTGCAACGAGACGATTCCACTCTTCGCGGGATTCACCCTTGATCAACATTTCGAATTCTCCTTGTCGGGCGCGGCTTTCGCGCCCGCGTAGAGAATCGCGTGGGTCAAATGGGTTTTGCCGATTTGGCCGCACTCTTGGGGCAGTGGCGGGTGGCGCAAGCGGTTGAGTGGCGAGGGGTTCCGGGAAAGAATTGGAAAAGTTCGATCGCGTGTGACTGCGATTTTTCGTTGGGTGGCGGCGGTACTGGGGGCCAAGGAGTACTGGCGTGGCTAGCTGACGTCGAAGAGTGCGGCCGAGTGCCGCCGTTGGTGTCTTCGGATTCCGCTCGCGGTGACGGGGGCGAACGGTGTCGTTCTCGGCGTGATTCGGCTGACAATCTCACCCGTCGCGCGCGGATTAATTTCGGGCATTGACGTGCTTGGCATGGCTGGCCAATAGACGCTGCGGTGCGAGAGGGCGCCGGCGACCGGTCCCCCTGAGGTCCCATCTCACCGTGGCCATGCGATTGGCCACAGTGTACACAATTTTCGCGCCTGCGGCCGCCTGGTCATTGCCGTGCGTTTCGTGCTGCCCGGTCCGGTGCTTGCTGTTCGGCGCCCGGTAAAGCCTCTAGAAAGAATGACCCCGTACTCGGCAGGCGCGGGCTATATCGCACTGCCGCGTGCGTGGATCACCTGCCCCGTTACATGCCGTGCGGCTTCGCTGGCCAGGAAGACGATCACCCTGGCGGCATCGTCAGGTTGATTGAACTTCGCGATGCCCGGCTGCACGCTCCACTCGCGCCGCATTTGATCGCTGATCCAGCCAGTGTCGGTTGCGCCCGGATCAACGGCATTGACGGTAGTCCCAAGAGGAGCCAATTCGGCGGCCAGGCTGAGCGTGAAGGCTTCCATTGCGCCTTTGGTCGCGGCGTAGGCCAACTCGCCCGGTAGCGGGCCCCAACCCTGGCCAGAGGTCATGTTGATGATCCGGCCACTCGAACGGCCAATCGCTTTGGCTCGCCTAGCAAACTCGACGGACAACAGGAACGCGGCACGCATGTTCACGGCGTAGTGCGCATCCAGTCCGGCGGCATCGAGGAGTTCGAATCCGTCAGGAATCGAGTGGGCGGCGTTGTTCACCACGATGTCCGGCAAGCCGAGCCACTGCTGGGCGGCGTTCAGGACCTGCGGCGCGCTTGCCGGAAGCGACAGATCAATCTCCAAACGTCGGGCTTGCACACCCAGGTCCAGCAGCATCTTTTCCAGAACGACGGGACCGTTCTCATCCGCGCCGTGCGGCTGTCCCCGGTCATAAGCCTGCCAACTGGTGAACAGGATGTTCACACCTTGCGTCGCCAACGCCCGGCAAGTTGCCGCTCCAATGCCGCTGGTGCGGCTGGCGCCCGTGATCACGGCGAACTTCCCTTGAAGTCCAGGATAGGTAGCGTGATTCATTGGGTGGTCCTCAATCGGGCGCAACTCGGCAAGTGTAGCTCCAGAACTCGCTACCGTACCACACGCACGATTCGACCGGCGGTCGAAAGGGCCGCATGGGGCGTGAAAAGATAAAGTTTCACCTTCCGAACAGTTTGGCCAGTTGAACGCCTCTCATGCATGAGCCGTCATCAACGAAACGAAACGGCGAATTCAGGCTGTGCTTCCCGATGGGATCTTCAATCGATAACGAGGGAGAACCGCTCCTCGTCATGCGCACTCAGTGCGGAGACGCGGCGGCGTTCGAGCAACTGTTGCGGAGAGTGCACGGACCTGTTCGCAGGTACGTGGTCAACCTAGCGGGCGAATCGGACGCGGACGACATCCTGCAAGAGGTCGCGTTCACGATCCACCGGCGGATTCGGCATCTCCGGGAACCGAGAGTGTTCCGGGCGTGGACGTTCCGCATCGCCACCCGCATTGCGTTCCTCTATTTGAAGAAAGTGAAACGTTGGCGTGAACTCGAGAGTGATCCGGAATTGATTCGCGCCATGGCTCTCTCCGGCTCGAATGGGCAAGAGCAGTTCGATCACGATTTTCTGGCATTGGTGGACCGCGTGTCCCCCGCTAGCAGGGCCGTGCTCCTGCTTCACTATCAACAACACCTTTCGCTGGAGGAGACGGCGGCGATTCTCGATATCCCCGTAGGAACCGCGAAGTCCCGGCTCTCCTACGGAGTCGCAATGATCCGTGGATTCATCACAGGAGGCAACCATGAAGCATGAAGAAGACGTTTTCATCCGCCAGGCGCTGGCAAGCGTTGAGAAGGCGGAACGATATTCCCGGGCCAAGCAGATCGTGGTTACAGTCGTGGCTTTCGGGGCCGCGATCTGGCTGACGGAACGGAGCCCCAGCCCGGAACTGAAATTGGAAGTGACGATCCTCTCCGGGGTGGTCCTCATCGCGGCGGTGTGCACGGCAAAAGTATTGGCTCTCGTCAACCGAAACACGAAGTCCGTACTGCAAGCGATCGCGGAACTGGAACGGAAGTAGTTGCGGCCGGTCCACAGGGCACCGCGTGCGTTGCTGCTCGAGACTCGGCTCGATTCAAACCCGCTACCATAGCGTCGATGACCTCTCGACGCGAGCTGATTTCGGCCGGCGCGGCGCTGCCCGCGTTGGCACAGCACTCCCACGAAGCGGACAAGGTGGCTCCAGGCTCTTATCAACCGAAGGTGTTTTCGGCGGACGAGTTGAAGCTGATCGCTCAGTTGGCCGAGCACATCATTCCGCGGACTGATACGCCGGGCGCCGCCGATGCCGGCGTGCAGTTACTGATCGATCGGGCGTTGTCGGCGAAGCCGGCCGAGGCGAAGAAGTTCCGAGCCGGGATGAAGAGCTTCGCGAAGCTCATGCCGGAGCAGCAAGTCGAGAAGCTGAAGACTCTCGCGGCGCGGAAAGATCCGTTCTTCAAGATGCTAAAGGACCTGACGATCGACGGCTACTATACGACCCGCGCGGGCTTGGCTCAGGAGCTGGGATGGCACGGATTGACTCCGATGCCCGAGTTCCACGGTTGCACACATCCGGAGCACAAGGGGTAACGGCATGCAGATCGCGCGCAGTGAAAAAGTGCATGACGTGGTGATCGTCGGGTCTGGCGCGGCGGGCGGCATGGCCGCGTGGAATCTGACACGCAAGGGCGTGAACGTGTTGATGCTCGACGCGGGTACGCGGTTCAACAAGGCGAGCTTCTGGAGTCATGTGAAGCCGTGGGAGTGGCGCGAACGGCTGGACCGTGGACAGAAGCCTCCACAGTTCGTACTCGACCTGAAGGAGCAGCCGTACACGTGGACGAAGGGCCAGTTCTTCGATGTCTGGCGGGTGTGGGGTCGCGGTGGAAAGACGAACATCTGGGGCCGCGTGTCACTGCGGTACGGCGATGTGGACTTCGAGGGTCCGGCGAAGGATGGCTGGGAGATTCCCTGGCCAATCCGGTACAAGGACATCAACTCCTACTACGATCATGTGGATCAGTTGATTGGCGTCTGTGGCGGGGACGATGACCAGGATGTCTTGCCTGGCAGCCAGTATCACTTGCCAGCGGCTCCGGCGAGATGCGGCGAGGCGCTGCTGCGCAAGGCGGCCAAGCGAACGGGCATCAACATCGTGAGCGGACGGCGCGCGGTTCTGACGAAGGCGCACAACGGGCGCGCGGCTTGCCACTTCTGCGGCGCGTGCGGACGCGGCTGCGACATTTCGGCGTTCTTCAATTCAACCGATTATCTGCTCGATCCGGCGCTGGCGACCGGCAAGCTCGAGATCGTGGACAACGCCGTGGTGGCGCGAGTATTGAACGACGACAAGGGGCGCGCCAGCGGCGTGCAGTACTTCGACCGGCAGACGGGCGAGGAACGCACGGTGCGGGCCCGCGTTGTGGTGATGGCTGCGTCGTGCATCGATTCGACGCGGATTCTGCTGAACTCGAAGTCCGCGCGGTATCCGAACGGGATCGGGAATTCGAACGACGTGATCGGGCGCTACTTGTGCGAGCAGGTGCGATTCCATGTTTACGCGTTCATGCCCGAACTGCTCGGAGGCAAGGTCCACAACGACGACGGCATCAGCGGCGAACATATCTACATGCCGCGCTTCAATCATTCAGATGGACGCAAGCGCGACTATCTGCGCGGATTCGGGATGCAATTCTGGGGATCGGGCGCGCAGCCGAACGCGGGCTTCGCGAAGTCGATCGACGGTTTCGGCGCGGATTTCAAGCGCGACGTGAAGCGGCGATATCCGGCGCTGGTGGCAATGCACCCGTACGGCGAAGTGCTGCCACGGCGCGAGAATCGCGTGACGGTGGAGGGGACGCCCAAGGATCGCTACGGGATTCCGATCGCGAAGATCGAGTACAAGACGGGCGAGAACGAGCGGAAGATGGTTTCCGAGATGTACGACACCGTCGAGCGGATTCTGCATGAAGCGAAGGCGGAGGCGCTGCCGTATCAGCGCGGATCGCTTGATGTAAACGGGTCCGCGATTCACGAGCACGGAACCTGCCGGATGGGTGACGATCCGAAACGGAGCGCGTTGAACGGGTTCATGCAGATGCATGAAGTGAAGAACTTGTTCGTTGTGGATGGCTCGGCGTTTCCGACGGCAACGGAGAAGAATCCGACGTTGACGATTCTCGCGCTGGCTTGGCGAGCTTCGGATCATTTGGCGGAGCAGATGCGGGCAGGAAACGTGTAGCGCCGGGGCGTGGAACTAGCCGGCGTTCCTCGAAGGGTTCGGGGGTGGGGATGCGTTGTTTCAGTGCTGGGCGAATATACCGGCGGCGCGACCGCCGCCATTGGAGATGATCATGAGAACAATCAAGCATACCGCCCTCGCACTTGCCGGGCTGACATGGGGAATTGCAGCGGCCGATCTCGACTCGGAGTTGAGGACGGCTCTGCAGACAGCGCACTTCACTGGACAAGTGGGGTCGAGCATCACGTCGCGGCTGGGCCGGCCGATCAACCCGCGCCTGGCCGATCTCGGACGGCTACTGTGGTTCGACGTCTCGGGAGGACTCCACTCGGATAACACCTGCGGCGGGTGTCATTCGCCTTCGAACGGGATGGGCGACACGCAGTCGATCGCGATCGGAATCCAGAACAATAATCTCGTGGGACCGCACCGGACGGGTCCGCGCAATCAACGCCGAACGCCCACGGCGGCGAATTCAGCCTTTTACCCGAAGCTGATGTGGAACGGGCGATTCTCGGCGCCATCCGGAGACCCTTTCAACAACTCGATGGGTTTCCTGTTTCCGGCGCCCGAGTCGAACGTGAAGTTCCTGCCGAACGACCCAGCCGTGACGCACCTGCTGATCGCCCAAGCACACATTCCGCCGACTGAGCTCGTGGAAGTGGCCGGATTCACGGGAACGGCGGGAACCATCGGCCCACGCTTCGACGCCTTCGACGATGGAAAAGGCGGGATCGTGCCTCCGCCGGACGGATCCGGTTTCCGCAACGAGCCGATCCGGCAGGCGGTGCTCGCGAGGCTCAATGGGAACGCGAACTATCGCGCACTGTTCGGGCAGATCTTCCCGTCCGTCGCGGGAGGGGGACCGATCGACTTCATCATGTTCGGCAAGGCGATCGCGGAGTTCGAGTTCACGCTGATCTTCGCCGACGCGCCGGTCGACCGCTTCGCGCGCGGCGACAATCGAGCGATGACAGTGCCGCAGAAGCGCGGCGCGCTCTTGTTCTTCGGCAAAGCCGGCTGTGTGAGTTGTCACGCGGTTGCGGGCGGGGCCAACGAGATGTTCAGCGACTTCGACAATCACGTCGCTGGTGTTCCACAAATCGCGCCGCTGTTCGGAGTGGGGCTGAGCAACATGATTTTCGATGGAGCGGGAGAGGACGAGGACTTCGGACTCGAGCAAGTGACGGGTGCCGCCGCCGACCGCTACAAGTTCCGCACGTCGCCGATCCGCAACGTGGCGCTCCAGCCCGCGTTCTTCCACAACGGTGCGTTCCGGCAGTTGGACGATGCGTTGCGCTTCCATATGAACACGGCCCAGTCCGCGCGCGGGTACGATCCGCGGCGGTCCGGAATCGATCGTGACTTGACCTATCGCCTGGGCCCGATCGAACCAGTATTGGCGAGGCTCGACGCGCGGCTCGTGAACCCGGTCCAGCTCTCGAGTGACGAGTTCCAGTCGCTGCTCGCGTTCGTGAAGGAGGGTCTGCTCGACGACCGTGCCTCGAAACAGAATCTGTGCCGGCTGGCGCCGTCATCGGTTCCTTCGGGCGCGCGAACGATGCGGTTCGAGGTCTGCGAACAGAGATAGCGAATCAGCGAGGTTCGCCGCCGGATTGCGCGGATCCTCGAAATGCGCACCACTATCGATCGTTGCTCCCTTGTCCAGGTGTTCGACGAGGGACGCGACCCGCATGCGCGCGCCAGGGAAACACCATGCGCGACACAGCCTCCATACAGGGCCGGACGCCAGGGCCCGCCACCCGGTCAGTCGCCGCCGTAAGCGATCTCCAGAGTGCGGGCCCGCATGGCCGCGATCACCAGTACGCCTAGCGCGACCGCCAGCAATCCGGCAATCGCGACCCAAGGCCTGGCGGGATCTCCGTTGATCACCAGCGCGGCGATCACGGGCGGCATCCCCGGGTCCACCGGCACTTCGACCGGACACAGCGACTTCAGATAGTGAATCACGCTGATTCGCGCGAGCGCCGAGGGCAGAATCGGATTCGCCCATTCCCACAGCAGCATCGCGATCGCGGGGACCAGCGGATTGCGGATCAGCACGCCCGCGGCGAGAAAGACAGCGCCATAGCCAGCGCAGGCAAGCGCCGTCACGCCAATGTACGAGAAGAAGTGATGCCATCCGTCGCCGCGCATGTATTCCTCGACGATGGCGGGTTCGAAGTGGCGCATCCAGACGGCGTTCTGGAGCGCGACGCTCGCGCCGAAGATCACGCTCGTGGCGATGAGTCCGGCGAGGAATTTCCCGGCTACCACCACTTCGCGCCGCACGGGAGCGAGGAAGTAGTAGTGCAGGCTCTTGTCGAGCATCTCGCCGCGGAACAGGTTGATGAACACGAGCACGCATCCGAAGAAGACACACAGACGGATGAAGAAGAACTGGAAGATGCCTGCATAGATCTTGGTCTCCTCGAGCGGATTGCAGGCGCCGCGAATCCGGCTTCGGATCACGCGTCCGTTCTCGAGATCGATGTAGGCGATCGAGCGGCCGTCGCTGTATTGGAACGACTCGCGTTCCCGAAGTTCCCCGCGAATCCGCCGGCGGAACTTGTTGATGTTGACCGGCTCGCCGAGAGCCTTCACCACTTCGTCCCGCGCCATTCCCGTTCGCACCGATCTGAGCTTTTCCGCGGTGACGCCGGGCTGACGGGCGTGGATCCAGTCACGGTTCGCCAGGCGGCCCCGCGCTTCGAGGTAGTGGCCTCCGATGATCAGCAGCGGCGCGAGCGCGAGCAGATAGATCCAAAGCCCGCGTTTGGAGAAGAAGCTCTTGCGGATCTCGAGCCGCAGCACCGCGAACACCTGGGAGATTCTCATGCGCGTCAATGGACTCATCGGGCGGGTTCCTCATTGCCGATCAGATACTCGTAGAGCGAATTGACGTCATCGTCGACGGGCGCGACATTCTCCACTTCAAAACCGTCCATCGCCAGCTTGTTCATCGCGAGATAGAAGCGATCGGCGTCGCGCGTCTTCAACAGCAGCCCCTTCCCATCGGCGTGGATCTTCACCTCCACCGCGTGATCGTGCTCGAACAGTTTCGCCGCGAGGGCCTGTGGCCGCAAGCAGCGGATCAGGATCTGCATCGGGTGCTCTTCGATCTCGCCGCGCACGCCTTTGATGTGACCCTCGGCCACCACGTAGCCGCCGCTCAGCAGGATCACCTGATCGGAGATCAGGTCGACCTCGTGCAACACGTGGCTCGAGATGATCACGTGTTTTCCGTCACCGGCGAGCGAACGGAACAGCGCGATCGTCTCGGCGCGGACCAGCGGATCGAGCCCGTTCAACGGCTCGTCGAGCACCAGAATCCGGGGATCGTGGCTGATCGCCTGCGCGAGCTTGATGCGCTGGCGCATGCCCTTGCTGTAGCCGGCGATCTTGCGAGGCGCGGCGTCGCGCAGGTTCACGCGTGTGATCGCGTCCCACGCCTTCGCCGTGGCGGCGGCGTGATCGAGTCCGTAGAGGCGCAGGAACGAGTAGACGAAATCGAAGCCCGTGAAGCCCTTCGGATACGAGTCGAACTGGGTGCAGTAGCCCACCTCGCGGAAGAATCTCTCCGGATCGCCCGGAGCAAGCCCGAGCACGGAAATCGATCCCCGGCTCGGCTGCAGGAGTCCGCTCATCAGGTTCATCAGCGTCGTCTTGCCCGAACCGTTCGGCCCCACCAGACTCGTGATTCCCGGAGGAATCGACAGGTTCACGCGGTTGACGCCGAGCACGTCGCCATAGAACTTGGATACGTTGTCGAAAAGGATCTGGCCGCTCATCAGCCCCTCACCACTTCGCAGGCGCGAATCTTCTTCCACAGCAGCCAGACGCAAACCGCCGACATCACGAGCAGCGATGTGCCGGCTTCACCAGACGAGATGGCGTCCATGCGCTCGCCGCGATCGAAGAGGTCGAGCCAGAGGCGGGTTGCGTTGTAGCCGAAGTTGAGCCAGTTGCCTCGCTGTGTGTCGATGGCGGAGTTGATCGCCACCGCGAGTCCGCCGCCGAGGAAGAAGACCACTGCGAGCGCCGCGCCGGCGATGATTTTCCATCGGACCCATGCCGAGATAGCGAGAGCAAGCAACGAGATCAGCACGACCCACATTCCGAGCGCCAGGAACGTGCTGTTGGCGAGCCAGAAATTGTCGGCCATCCATTGCCATCCGGTGAGGCTCGAGTGAACGAAGAACAGTACGAGCCCCGGGACCCAGGTGATCGACGACAACAGCGCCACGAGCACGGTCATCTTTCCGAGCACGTATTCGAGCCGCGAAAACGGCCGGCAGAAGTAGAGCGGCAGCGCGTTGTTCACTACGTCGGGCGAGATCAAACCCGGGCCGATAAACGCGGTCAGGATGAACGCGAACGTCGATTGCACGACGGTGAAGTAGTAGAAGAAATCCGATCCGATCGAGAGAATTCCGCCCTCGGGCACGCGAACGAACTGGGCGACGAAACCAAGGTTGGCGTTCAGATAAATCGCGAGCAGGCAGACGAGCGGCCAGAAGAAGCAGGCGACATAGAGGATGACCAGGAATCGCTGCTGGAACAGATTCCGCCACGCGTGTTTCGGGATCACGAGGAAGCGCGACCACTCGGGTGTCAGCGCGCCGCCCCAGCTCTTGTAGCTCCGCTTATAAACGGCCATTGGCGTCTCCACCCGTTTCCATGGCCTTCATGAAGATATCCTCGAGCGTGTCGCGGCGGTGGCTCAAACGGCGCAATTGCAGGCCGCGTTCATCGGCGATGCGGTAGACGTCGCGGATCTCGACTCCATCGGCGAGCACCATCCTGACGCGTCCGCTGGCCGGCGCGTCGCACTCGCAGCCCAACTGGCGCGCCGCGTCAGCGAAGCCGTCCGGCGCGCCGTGGATCTCGATCTCGAGAAACCGCTTGTTCATCCGCCGCTCCTCCTCGAGGTTCGACATGTGGACGATGCGGCCGTGTTTCAGGATCAGCACCTCTTCGCAGGTCTCTTCCACGTCGCGGAGCAGGTGCGAACAAAGAATGATGCGCGTTTCGCCCGAATCGCGCATTTCCTTCACGAGCCGGATCATGCGTTGTCGCGCGGAGGGGTCGAGCCCGTTGGTCGGCTCATCGAGGATCAGCAGCTTCGGCCCGTGGACGATCGCCTGCGCCAGTTTCGCGAGCTGCTTCATGCCGAGCGAGTAGGTGGAGACCATGCGATAGCGCGCCTCGCCGAGGCCGACGTAGTACAGCGATTCGTGCGCGCGTTCGAGCGCGGCTTCCTCGGGCAGTCCCGAGAGCTCGCCCATCAACTTGACGAAACCCACCGCGCTGAGATTGCCGACGAAGCAATCGTTCTCGGGCATGTAGCCGATGGTCTGACGGATCTGCTTGCTTTGCCGCGCGATATCGAGACCGAGGACCCGGCCCGAACCGGCGGCCGGATAGAAGCCGAGCAGCGTGTTGATGAGCGTCGATTTGCCGGCGCCGTTGGGGCCCAACAGGCCGATGGTGCGGCCGGAGAGCGTACACGTGAGTCCATCGAGGATCTTGCGTCCTCCGAGGTTCACGGACAGGTTGTCGAGTTGTAGGACTGGTTCCATCCGGCTCAGCTATGGTAGCGATCTTTGAATACTCGACGGAAATGCGCGCGGAAAGTTCCGTCCTTCTGCATCCGCTTATACTTGATGTTTCTGATGGCGAAACGCGGAATCGCTGCCCGGCTCCTGTTGCTGGTGCCGCTTGGCGCCGCGATTCTGAGCGTCGCCTGGGTGGCCGAGGACGCCTACATCACGTTTCGCACCGTCGATAACTTTCTCGACGGCATCGGACTCCGTTGGAATCCGGATGAGCGCGTGCAGGCGTACACTCATCCGCTTTGGATGTTCCTGCTCGCCGCTTCGGGCCTCGTCACGCGGAACTGGTTTCTTTCGTCTATAGCCGCCGGTGTGGCTTGCACACTTGCGGCGGGTGCGGTGATCGCCTTGTGCGCGGCAAGGTCCGGCTGGCACGCGGTGCTCGTGATCTCGATTCTCACTGGCTCGGCGGCCTTCCGCGACTTCTCTACCTCGGGCCTCGAGAACCCGCTCGCGCATCTACTGCTGGCGGTGTTTCTGTTTCCGGCGTTGTCACGAGAGCGTCCGCCGATGCTCACGCTTGCGCTGCTGTTTTCGGCCATTTGCCTCAATCGCCTCGATCACGCGGTATTGGCTGGTCCGGTACTCGCGTGGTGCTTCCATCGCGCACCGGATGCGCGGGCGCTGATCGCTGGTCTGATTCCTTTCGCCGCCTGGGAGGCGTTCTCGATCTATTATTACGGCGTTCCGTTTCCGAACACCGCGTATGCGAAGCTCTCGACGGGAATCGACTCGTCCGTACTCGTACGGCAAGGCGTTCTCTACCTGCGCAATTCGTTTCTGTGGGACCCTCTCACACTGATCGCGATCGAGGCCGGAGCGCTCGCGGCCATCTTCTCGCGGCGGGGAACCGAACGTGCAGTGGCGTTCGGGATGGCTGCATATGGAATCTATCTGATTCGCATTGGGGGCGACTTCATGTCGGGCCGGTTCCTGACGGCGCCGCTGATTGCCGCGGTGGTCCTGCTCGCGCGCATGGATTTCCGGTGGCTGGGCCGGACCACGTGGGGAATCTGCTTCGCCGCTGCCGGGGCTCTCGGACTGGCCGGGCTGCGCCATCATCCCGACTTTGACGAAGCCGGCGTCGCCAGCGAGCGGCACGTCTATCACGCGGTTTCGCTCGCCGAGTATCGCGAGAGCCCGGACTTTCCGGTGCACCAATATCACGAGAACGCAAAAGCGGAACTGCGGCGTGGCGAGCGCGTGGTCTTCAATCAGAACATCGGAATCATGGGTTACAAGATGGGGCGGCGCGCGCATATCGTGGATCCGCTGGCGTTGAGTGATCCCCTGCTGGCACGGCTGCCGATGCAACCGCAGCCGTGGCGCGTGGGCCACTACATGCGAGCCGTTCCGATCGGCTATCGCGAGACGCTTCTGTCGGGCGGCAACCAGATCGCGGATCCGGGGCTTGCCAGACTATGGGACGATCTGGCGCTGCTGACTCGCGCGCCGCTCGATGCGCCGGCGCGGTGGGCGGCGATCTGGCGAGTCAACTCGGGCGCTCACGAAAAGGCGGTGCGAGACTGGGCCACCCCCGCCACGGCCGTCCACGGCGACCCGGCGATTCGTGCATTGGCGGACCACCGCGGTATCGAGATCGCGCTCCCAACCCGGACCGCTTCGGCCGTCGAGGTCGAGTGCGAGGCCAACGATTTCTACTTCGTCATGTTCCTTCGTGCTGGCAAGCCGCTGGCGGGCATCGACATCCCACCGGCCCGCGATCCAACGGCGCAAATGCGCACCGAAAGGGTGATTCCGCCGGTTCAGGCGGCCGGTGGTTTCGACTCGATACGGGTCCATCCGAGGTGGGGAGATTGGAGTTATCGCACCGGGCGAATACAGGTTGTCCCATAAAGTCTGCTAAACTCTTGATAAGGAACAACCATAACATATGGCAGCAAGCAAGCCGGCCTTCGCCACAGGCGCTCAAGTGGAGCACCCCAAGTTCGGGTTGGGCAGCGTGCTCACATGCACGGAAGAGTATATCGTGATCAAGTTCGACGATCACGGCGAGAAGAAATTCGTCGCCTCGATCGCGGTGCCCAACTTGAAGAAGAGTGACCGGCAGCCCCCTGCCGAGAAGAAGAAATCGCGCGCGAAGAAGGTTGCCGCGCCCGCAGCCCCCGCAGCGGTTGCGGTCGCCGCGGAATAGCGGACCTCACTCGACTGACAACATCGCGGCGTTGCTGACGGCTTCGCCTTGGCGGATCACGAGCTGCTGATCCCCTGCGGGGGTGTCTTCGGCCAGCACGATCTCCACCTGATAGACCCCGATCAACCCCGGAGAGAGCCCGGCATTGCGGACTTCGGCGGGCGTGCCGCCGACGGTGACCTGGGGCAGCGCGTTCACCACCGCGAACGGCTCGCCCGGAGAAACGCTGCCGGCCGGGACAGCAGGCGAGGTGGCGCCCATCCCCGCAACCAACACGTAGATCAGGGTTCCCCGCTTCGCCTTGTTCGCGGCGTTGATCTCGAGCACGTTCTCATCGAAGGCCACCACTCGGCCGTCCGCGTTCGACGCGACGCCGGGCTGCGCGGGCACCAGCCCCACGCGGATTGGAACGCTCAGCGCGCTTCCCGCGCGCACCACGATCGGCATCAGTTGTTCGGTGCTCGAATCGGCCGGAAGCTGTGCGCTCAGCCGCCGCGGGTCCAGAGCCGAGACTGGAGCGCGCCCCGGCCCGGCATAGATAGTCACGCCGTTCACCGTGTCCGGCAGGCGGTCATTCTCCGGGTTCACCGAAGCCGCCGACGCCGCGAGGTTGGAGCCGGTCAGTTCGATCAGGGCACCGGGCGCCAGTGCGGCGCCAGGACGCCGGTCAAAGCGATTGAAGACTCCGTTCGGTTCCAGAATCGGAACCGCTGACGGCAGAACCCTGCCGAGTAGTTCGAGGCGCGCCGACAGTTGTCCGAACGTCACCGTGCCGCGGATGCTGACCGATCCCGTGGGCGCCGATCGCGGAGCCCACGTGCCGATGTAGTTCCCATTGTTGAGGTTCGTCAGGGTCAGGGGTGGATCGGCGTTGGAGAACTCGAGCAATACCTGCGCCGTGGTGATGGGTTCGGCACAGTTGTCGAGAACGCGAACGGTCAGAGGTGTGGGATATCCAGCCCGCGTTTGGAAGTTATTTACCAAGCCCGTGTGCGTCGGAACCAGGGAACTAGCCGAGCAGTTTTCGAGCCCGAGCGGACCTTCTGACCGGCCATTTGGCTTCCCCGTGGGGTCGCGCGGTGGAGGAGGCGGTGGCGGCGGGGGAGTGGGCGGCGCCGGTGGCGCTGGCGTGACGATCATCGTTACGTTGACTGATCGGACCTCCGTGCTGCCGGGAGCGGTAACGAACACATTCACTTCGCCGCGATAAACCCCGGTATTCAACGATCCCGGAGTGACCGACACGTTGGCCCGGCCGGAGGCGGCCGTACTCGCCGTGCCTCCAGTCCCTTCGAGGTTCAGCCAGCCGTTGCTGTCATAAGTGTGGGAGGAAACCTGGTAGGGGACGGCCTGCGTGCTGCTGGTAAACACCGTGATCGCCTGCGTGTTGCTGCGCGCCGAATTCTGCTGGACCGTGAAGATCAATCCGGATGGCGACGGCGTCGCGGTGGGAGGAGTGCTTTCGGCCACCACGTTGAAGACGACCGGGAACAATTGCGGGGAGTTTCGCGCGCCCGGCGCCGACACCTCGATCAGCGCCGAATACGGACCCACCGCGAGGTTCGCCGGATTCACGGTGATCGGAATACGGCCGTCCACCGACTGCGCGGCCGTGCCCGTCAGCGTGCCCAGGCTCAACCACGGCGCGCCCTCGGCTGGATCGATCACTTTCGCCGTCCACGTCAGTGTGTTGTCGCCCGGGTTGAGCACAGCGAGATTCCGGGTCACCGAATTCCCATTGCCCGCGCGTGCCTCGAACTGGAAGCCTTCCGGATTCACCGCAAGCGCCGGGCCCCGGCCCGCGAGGAACACCGACACGGGAATTTCGATCGGCTCCTGCCCCAGCGAGATCCGGATCGATCCGCGTTGTCCGCCTGGAGCAAACCCTTGCGATCGAATCGCGACGTTCAGCCTGCGGCAACTCGCATTCGTGCTCTCGGGAGTGACATTGATCCAGGGGTCGCTCGTTTCGATGCGCACCGCGGAGCAATTCGCGCCGGTCAGGTAGAGCGACTGTGCGTCCACCGGATTGCCGGCCTGGTTGTAGTACGAAAGGTAGGAGGGGTCGACCGAGAACGGATCGGCGGCGTTCTTCAGTTCGAGCCGGACGAGCACCGCGTTCAACTCCGTGGTCTGCGCGCCGTTCCGCTGGCGGAATGCCACGCGCCCGAAGTACGATCCGGGACCTGTCGCCGGGCGAGTGACCGAGACCGTTACGCGCCCCGGCGAGTTGATCTGACGCGGTGTCACCGAGAGCCATGGCGGCGGGAGCGAGTTCGGCGTGCCACTGTCGAGCGCCACCTCGAGCAGCGCACCCGGATTGTTGGCAATCGCGGTCACCTGTTGCGAGAAGCCGAGGTTGGCGTCGCTGAAGCTCAGCACCGTCGGGGTCACCTGCAACTGGTTCGGTTGCGCCCATCCGAGCCCGGCCAGGGACGCTGCCAGCACCCATCGATACATCATTTTTCTCATCGTCCACTCTCCGATTCGTATGATTTCAGGATAGCGCAGGAGTGCTGCAGTGGCCTCTCGGCCACGGGTTCCGAACGCGGAGACAAAGAAGCGGATTCTTGATGTTCTTCATTACGATCCGCGCGCGCTCTCATCCACGCCGGCTGACCGGCGGGGATAGCGCGCCCTCCCAACAATCGCGCCGATGATCGACAATGGCAAGGATGATGCAACGCCGCGACTTCCTCCGGAACCTCTCCGCCGCCACGATGACACCCGCGCTCGCGAGCGCGGCGCGCCCCAGGAACCGCCCGAACATCGTCGTGATCCTCGCCGACGATCTCGGCTACGGAGACGTGAGCGCCTACAACCCCGAGTCCAAGATCGCGACCCCGAACATCGATCGATTGGCGAAGGAGGGCGTCCGCTTCGTTGACGCCCACACTCCGTGTGGCGTCTGCTCACCCACTCGTTACGGGCTCCTCACCGGACGCTATCCCTGGCGCACTGAACTGAAGACGCAGGTGCTGTGGCCGTGGGACAAGGCTCTCATCACCCCGGACCGGCTTACGCTGCCCAAGATGTTGAAACCGCTCGGATACAAGACTGCGTGCTTTGGCAAGTGGCACCTCGGCTGGGATTGGGCCACGCGCGATGGATCGAAGGTAAACACGCAAGTCCGTATCGGCGATCCGCAACGCGAGATCCGGTACGAGTTCGCGAAGAAGGTTCTCTTCGATCAGCCCGTCCGCGAAGGCCCCACCACGCGTGGCTTCGACTACTACTTCGGCGTCGACCTGCCGAACTTCCCGCCTTACACCTTCATCGAGAATGATCGCCTGCTCGCCGCGCCCACTGAACAGAAACCCGAGAAGATGTTCGGATGGCCGGGCGCGATGTCTCCCGGCTGGCGCCTGGAAAACGTGCTGCCGGAGATCACGCGCCGCGCGGTCAAGTACGTGAACGAGCGGACCCGCGCGAGCGAGCCCTACTTCCTGTACTTCCCCATGACGGGCCCGCACACGCCGATCGCGCCCGACACCGAGTTCATCGGAAAGAGCCGCGCGGGCCGCTATGGCGATTTCGTCCAACAGGTCGATTGGAGCGTCGGCCAAGTGATGGACGCCATCCGCGCCTCGGGCACCGCCGAAGAGACGGTCGTGATCTTCACGAGCGACAACGGGCCCGAGAACCTCACTTATCCGGTTCTGCAAGAGTTCGCTCATGCGAGCCAGGGTCCGTTGCGCGGGGCCAAGCGAATGCTGTGGGAAGGCGGACATCGAGTGCCGTTCGTCGCCTGGGGTCCGGGCCGGGTGCCGGCGGGGCAGGTCGAGAAGGAGGTCGTGTGCCTCACCGACATGATGGCCACCACCGCCGCGATCACGGGCTCGAAACTTCCGAACGAGTCCGGCGAAGACAGCTACGATATCAGCCCGGCGCTGTTCGGCAAGAGGCGCTCGAAGCCGATTCGCGAGGCGACGGTCCATCACTCGATGAACAACGAGTACGGGCTCCGTCAAGGCGACTGGGTCCTGATCGAATCGGAGAAGAGCGCGCACGGCGCCGCCGAGCCCGTTTGGTGGCGCGAACGTCACGGAATCCGGAAGCACGATCAGCCGGCTGAGTTGTTCCACCTGAAGGAGAATCTGCGTCAGACGAAGAACCTCCATGGACAGTACCCGGACCGCGTGAAGCAAATGAGCACGCTACTCGACAAGTACAAGCGGGAGGGTCGCAGCGTGCCCGCGCGTTGAACGAGCCCGGTCTGGTTTTTTCGCGGCCCTGGCTTTGCCTTCCGCCGTCATCGCGAAGGTCCGCGTCATCTTCTTGATGTGTTCGAGGCGGCGGAAGCGCAACGCCGGCCAGTCCCGTCGATCGCCACTTGGCGCACGGGCTCGAACCCGTGCGCGCCGAAGTGGTACCAGCCATTGTCGCGATGAACTCGCGCTTGTACTTTCGCGACGAGCACTTCGGATAGGTGACCCAGATCACCGCGTCCGCCGCCGATGCCTTCGCGATCCGGTCCGCGAAATCGTCCACCTGCTTCTTGGCCGTGGTGAAGGCGAGCGCGAAGCGCACATCCTTATCCTTGGCGAGGCGTTCCCGACTTCGGTGAATTCAGTCATCTCGCCGAGCGTGGTCTGGAACGATTCGGGCGCGCCAATCACATGGATCACTGGCTGATTCTTGAAGTTCTGTTTCCGAAACGAAACTTGTCCTGGTTGGATGCAGCATAGTGGGGAAATGAGACGAATCGTGGGCTCGCTTTCGTTCCTCGTCCCCGCGTTGTGGGCGCAGCAGCGACAACCGTCGTTCGAAGTCTTTGGACTCACGGGCGGATACTTCCACGGCAACCGCTCCGCGTCGCACGAATGGAACCCGCAAGTGGGCGGCGGCGTACTCGCTCCGCTCGGACGCCGTTGGGCGGCATTGTTCGACGTGACCACGAGCGCCGTCGAAGGCAATCCATCCGTGGATGGATATCGGGTGCCGGAGGCGGCGCTGATTCCGTCGGTGGTGCGGATGTGGCGCCGCGACCGCTTCTCGATCTACGCGGGCGTGGGCTGGGGGTTCGAGCATGAGCGCCAGCACTATCGCGTCCGCCCGATCATCGGCCGTGAAGCGATTCCGAAAAGCGCATGAAACCGCTGTTGCCGCCTTCCAGGATCAGGTGCTGTTCCTGAAGCACAACTTGAACGCGCGCGCGATCCGGTCGCTGAAGGATCGTCGATGAAGATCGGCACCGATGTCACGGCGCTGATCGGCGATATGGAAGCTTCGATCCGGGAAGCCGATTCGTTCGTGGCGACGCTCGGCAAAGACGCGGACTCGTAGTCAGCGTCGCGGGTCTACTGCTGTTCCAGGAAGCGCTGGAAGACTTCCGCCTGTCGGCGCTCGCCCTTTCGATCAGCGAAGGCGGCCGCGGCGCGCGCGATCTCGATGACTTCGGCCTTTTCCCTCGCGTCGAGTGAGTCGAAGGTGTGCTCCGAGCTCGAGTACAAGTCGCGATACAGCATCCGTTTCCGGAAATCGAAGATCCGGGCGCCACCATCACGCATGTGGAAGTAGTGGCCGTCGCAAACTTGGCCCGATGCGCCATAGAGCAGGTAGGTTCTTCCGTTGGCGGCGAACTGTCTGGTACGCCGATACTCGTCCACGTCTCCGCACGAGAACGTTGCCGCCGCCAACGCGATCAGCAGCCTTCGACTGACCACGTTACCCCCTCTTCGCCACCTTCGCCTTCCCCGCCTCCGTCATCGCGAAACTCCGCGTCATATTCTGGATGTGCTCCACGCGCCGGAATCGCTGCGCGGACCAGTCCTCGTCGATCGCGACCTGCCGCACCGGCTCGAACCCGTTCACGCCGAAGCGGTCCCAGCCGTTGTCGCGATTGAACTCGCATTGGTAGCGCTTCGACGACCCCATCGGATAGGCGATCCACACGACGGCGTCGCCTGAAGCGCCTTTGGCGATGCGATCGGCGAAGTCATCCACTTCGCGCTTCTTCGTCGCGAAGGCGAGGGCGAACGCAACATCCCGCGCCTCAGGCAGGCTGGTCCGGACCTCGGTGAGGTCCGCCATTTCTCGCAGCGCGGGCTCGAACGACACCGGCGCGTTGATCACGTACGCCGCCGGTTGCGACTTGAAGTTCAGCTTCGCGAAGATGGCGTTCATCGCGTGAAATGTAGCATAGTGGGGACATGAGGCGGATCGTGGGCACGATCGCCGCGCTGATCCCCGCCGCGATGTTGGCGCAGCAGCGGCAACCGTCGTTCGAAGCCTATGGACTCACCGGCGCCTACTTCCACGGCAACCTCTCGGCGTCGCATGAGTGGAAGCCACAAGTGGGCGGCGGAGTTCTCGCCCCGCTCGGTCGCAAGTGGGCGGCATTGTTCGACGTGACCACGAGCGCCGTCGAAGGTAATCCCTCCGTCGACGGATTCCCCGTCCCCGAGTCTGGCAACTTCGTCAAGGAGCGCCGGGTCGCGTTGATTCCGTCGGTGGTCCGGATGTGGCGCCGCGACCGCTTCTCGATCTATGCGGGCGCGGGCTGGGGGTTCGAGCATGAGCGTCAGCACTATCGCGTCCGCCCGATCATCGGCCGTGACGCCAACGCGGGGGCGATTCTCGGCGAGCCAACCGAGGGCCGCGCTAACCGGACCGATGCGATGCTCGCGCTCCGGATCGGCGGACTGATCAGCCTCACGCCGAAGGTCACCTTCCGCGCTGGCTATTCGCTGCTGCCGCGCTATATCGACGAATCAGCGTCGAAATGCTTTGAGGTGGGAATCGGCTACCGGTTCCGGTGACCGCGCGATAATGGGAGGTTTCATGGCCTTCATCCACGACGACTTCCTGCTCTCGAACGCTTCCGCCCGGCATCTTTATCGCGCCTACGCGAAGGACGAGCCGATCCTCGATTACCACAACCATCTGCCGCCGCAGGATCTCGCCGGAAATCGTCAGTTCGCCAACCTGTACGACATCTGGCTCGAAGGCGATCACTACAAGTGGCGCGCCATGCGGGCGAACGGAGTTTCCGAGGCCTTCTGCACGGGGAAGGACACACCGCCGCGCGACAAGTTCCGCGCCTGGGCGCGCACCGTGCCTGCGACTCTGCGCAATCCCCTGTTCCACTGGACGCACCTCGAACTCGTTCGCTACTTCGGCATTACGGACTACCTCGAAGAATCAACCGCGGACTCGATCTACGACCGCGCCGGCGCGATGCTAGCGACCGAGGATCTGCGCGTTTGGGGAATCCTCGAGAAGTTCAACGTCAAGGCGCTTTGCACCACGGATGATCCGGTGGATGACCTCGGATTCCACCAGCAGCTTCGGGATTCGGCTCTCGAGACGAAGGTGTATCCGGCGTTCCGTCCGGACAAGTCGCTGCGCGTGGATGATCCCGCCTCCTGGAACGCGTGGGTCGACAAGCTCGCGGCTGCGTCGAACGCCGAGATCCGGAACTTGGCCGCGATGCTCGACGCACTTCGCAAGCGGCATGACTTCTTCCATTCTCTCGGTTGCCGTCTCTCCGACCACGGGCTAAACACGGCGTTCGCGGACTCCTGCTCGCAGGCGGACGCAGTGGCTATCTTCGATCGAGCCCGCGCTGGCAAGGCCGCCTCCGCGGACGACTACCGCAAGTTCGCGACCTTCCTCATGCTCCACTACGGAAGGCTCGACGCGGCGAAGGGATGGACCAAGCAGTTGCACCTCGGCGCCTATCGCAGCGCCAACACGCGCAAGCTCGCCGAACTCGGCCCGGACACCGGCTTCGACTCGATGGGCGACTGGAACCAGATCGAATCGCTCGGTGGCTATATGAACGCACTCGAGCGTGAGAACCTGCTGCCGAAGATGATCCTGTACAACGTCAATCCGGTGCAGAACTACGCCTTCGCGACGATGGCCGGAAACTTCCAAGACGGGACCATCCCGGGCAAGATCCAGTTCGGGTCTGGCTGGTGGTTCCTCGATCAGAAGGAAGGCATGGAGTGGCAGATGAACGCGCTGTCGAATACCGGTCTGCTGTCGCGCTTCGTCGGCATGCTCACCGACTCGCGATCATTCCTGTCATTCCCGCGTCACGAGTACTTCCGAAGAACACTCTGCAACATGCTGGGCCAGGACCTCGAGGCGGGGCTTCTGCCGGACCGCGAGGACTGGCTCGGGCCCATGATTCGCGACATCTGCTACGGCAACGCGCGGCGATATCTCGGGCTCGACGGAGTGTGAGGGGCGGGTCAGCCGAAGATTTGGGCCGGCGGAATCCGCCTCGGATCTTCGCCTGCCGGCGGCGTGTTCTCATTGATTTCGTGCCGCCCCTACGCAGGCTACGAGTTTCTGAACAAGTAGCGAACGGTGCGGAAAGTTCTCGCCCGCCTTTTCGGTGCGGGTGGAAAATGGCTTAAGGGCCGGAGGCGTTTGACCTCCGGCCCTGGTCTTCCTGCTGTCGAGCCGCTTACGCCACAGCCGAGACGTTCACCTTCACCGTGCGCGGCTTGGCGACCTCCTTCTTGCCGATGGTGATCGTCAGGACGCCGTCTTTGTAGCCTGCGGTGAGCTTTTCTGGGTCAATGGTTTCCGGAAGCGAGAACGCGCGTACGAAGGTGCCGTAGTTGCGCTCGATCCGGTGGTAACCCTTGCCCTCTTCCTTCTTCTCGAACTCGCGCTTGCCCTTGAGCGTGAGCGTGCCGTTCTCGAAGTTGACCTCGATGTCTTCCGGCTTCACGTCGGGGACGTCGGCCTTCAGGACCAGTTCGTGGTCAGTCTCGTGAATGTCCACGGGCGGCGTCCACGGCTTGGCGTTCGCGCCTTCACCGAAGATGCGGCTGAAGGGTTCGTCGAACAGCGCCAGGGACTTGGCCAACTGATCGAATTCGTTGAAAGGACGGTACTTGGTGAGCATTTGAGGAACCTCCGGAATCTGAAATCTCATCACAGGTCCAGTATGTAATATTAGTCCGTTTATGTCAAGTATTCTGCGCATAAAATTTGAGTGGAGTCCGCTCATCCTTCGCTGTATCATTGATAACGCCATGCTTCGCCGCACCTTCACCACCCTTTCCGCCGCCCAGATGGCCGCACTCGCCGCTCCCTCTGGCCAGCAAACCGAAGTCGCGCTGATCACCCATGCCGATGGCCCGCACCTCGGCGCCTACATCGAGGCTCTAGCCAAGGTCCCGGAGGCGGGAACGGTCTCGCTCTGCGACGCCTCTGGCGGAGCGGTCGCCGCCGTGAAGAAGGGCCTTGGCGAGAAGCTCGAGGACGTCTACAAGTCACCGAAGGAGCTTTTCGCCGCCCGCAAGCCGTCGATCGCCCTGATCACCATGGAAGCGGCGATCGCTCCGCCCGCGATCTCGGCCGCGCTCGACGCCGGATGCCATGTGATGGCGGAGAAGCCAGCCTGCGTGCGGGTCGAAGACTTCGAGCCGCTCGCCGCCAAGGCGAAGGCGAAGCACCGGAACCTGATGCTCGCGCTCGCCAACCGGATCGATCCGGTGATGCAGGAGGCGCGACGGATCGTACAGTCCGGCGAGATCGGCAAGGTATACGGCATCGACTTCTTCACGATCGCCGACCAGAACCGGCTGACGAGTCCGAAGTATCACCAGAGCTGGATCGCCCAGAAGAAGCGCGCCGGCGGCGGCCACCTCATTTGGCTCGGCATCCACTGGCTCGACCTCGCCGTCTACATCACCGGATCGAAGGTTCAGCAAGTGGCCGGATTCACCGGCAATGTCGGCGGTCAGCCGATCGACACCGAGGACTCGGCGGCCATCTCGATGCGGTTCGAAAACGGCACGCTCGGCACACTCACCTCGGGCTACTATCTCGACCGGAGCAAGCAGCTCTTCTTCAAGATCTGGGGCTCGCACGGCTGGGTGGAGGTGAACCACCAGACGCCGAATCCGCTCGAATGGTTCTCGACCAAGGATGCCAGGCCCGCGGTGAAGCGCTTCACCGGCGCGACCACGCCGAGCGGCTACACGCCGTTCGTCGGCCATGTGATCCGGTCGGCGATGGGGCTCGAAGCCCCCCCACTGACCACGGACGATAGCCTCCACGCGCTTCGGACGGTGTTCGCGGCCTATCGCGCGGCCGAGTCCGGAAAGACACAGCGGGTGGGATAGCGTGTTGATGCTCGCGGCGGCTTCGCTGCTGATCGATACCGATCCGGGCAAGTTCACCGACGACACGGCGGCCATCATCATGTGCCTGCGGAGCCCCGAGCGGGTCTCGGTTCGCGGCATCACCGTCGTCTCGGGCAACGTGTGGGCGCAGGATGGTGAGCGCTATGTCCGCGAGAGCCTCCGGTTCTTGGGAAGCAAGGTTGCGGTGCGGCTCGGATCGCAACGCCCGTTGGTCCATACGCCAGAGATGTCGAAGCGCCAGGGTCCGCTCGAGTTCGCCGGCGCGTTCGGCGAGAAGGAGCCCGCGCAACGGAAGGAGACCGCGCTCGCCTACCTGGAGCGCGAACTCGCCAAGCGCCCGGCGACCGTGCTCGCGATCGGCCCGCTGACCAACCTCGCGCGATTGCTCGAGAGCAAGCCCGCGCTGGCTTCGCGAATCGAGCGGTTGGTGATCATGGGCGGGAACATCGATGTACCCGGCAACGTGACCAAGTCCGCCGAGTTCAACTTTTGGTTCGATCCGGAAGCGGCCCGGGCCGTGTTCCGGTCGCCGGTCAAGAAGGTGCTGTTTCCGCTCGATGTCTGCAATCAGGCGGTTGTGCTGAAGCGGCACTTCGACGAGGTGGTCTCGGTCGACACACCGGTGACACGGCTCTATCGGGAGAGCTTCGGCAACGAGTATCCGGCCTTTCTGAAGAAGCCCGACGCGAATGGCTACCTCTGGGACGAACTCGCCGCGGCGTATGTCATCGATCCGGGCGTGGTGACGCGGATCTCTACTCGTAAGCTCGATGTCGTGACGGAGTTCGGTCCGCGATACGGAGCCGTGATTTCCGGCGATCATCCGGTAGGGGTCGCCGAGGTTGCCGACGCCGCGAAGGCTTGGAATCTGGTGCGGTCGCTGCTGACGCGAGAATGAGAGTCTGCTCTTCCCGCGGGGGCCACCGGGGGCTCACTCGAGAGCGCACAGGCCGCGAAGGAGCGGCACCGAGGTCGAGGAACACGCCGCGGGTTGGGCGCCGTAGCGAGTCCGTTGTGCGCGTGTAACCTCAAAAGTGGGCTGGAACATCGACTGTCGGCGCCAGCGCGAACGCCGAAACGCGAGTCCTCCTAAAGAGGTGGCTACGAGAGCCATTGTCGATGGTTCCGGAATGGGAGTAGGAAGGGGAGTGTTCGTGAACGTGACGAAGGCGCTGCCGACCTGGAAGGTTGGCCCGGCGGAGGGCAAATTCAACGGCGGGAAACCTGTCCGAAACCGGCTGTCTATCGAGACGGTCAAGGTGAGCTTGGTAGTCTGCGCCGTGGTGTCGGGAAAAAGGAATTCGAACGAGTTCATCTGGTCCAATATCGGTCCCGACGGATCGGGGAATGGGATATCGAAAACCCCAGCCGTCGTCTCGAGACGGCCATGGATGCGCAGATCCACGCCTAACGGCGCGCCACTCAAAAAACCAAAGTTCGCGCCGGCGCCCTCGAAACTGAAAAGATCCATGCCCATGAGGTAGTAGGATGGGCCCAGCAAGACCCCAGGGCCAATCGATTCCAAGGTCAACGAGCCGAAGTGCCCCTCGGTGACGGAAAAGGTGAGTCTCCCGTCAATCCGCACATTTGCGCAGCCAGTGGGACTTGACACTTGTGCTATCCGCGTAACGCCACTACCGTCGATGTTCCGCGTCTCAGTCCCTCCGCACACCTCGAAGGACATCGGCACGAACAACGGGGGCACGCCGGAATAGGAGTCGGACGTCGTCGCGGACGCAGCCGTGACTATGAGGAGCAACGTTGAGAACTTGAGCATGCCGGAAGTGTACCATGTCCCCTATGACGCGACAGTGACAACGGGGAATACTCATCTGAATGACTAATTATCTTCCTTCTTACCTCCCCCGCCGTTGGCGCGCAACGAACTCACCGTTGAGTGGCTCGGACGGGCGCAAGACTCCCTGCCGGCCTCGTCGAGATCCTCCACCCCGGCGGAACGGCTTCGACTGCTGGAACCGCTCTCCAGGTAGGGCGAGTTCACTCGATCCTCCGTTGGCCACCGCCAGCACGGAGAGCCCGCAGACGAGCTTGCCAGCGTTTCCGGCTCGGCAGCGGATCCGTGGCCGTAATCAACGAGGCGCCCATCATCGACAAAACCGAGACCGTCCACGAACTCGAGGAGGCGAGATTGACTCGGTTGCAACGTTTAGAGGGCCCGCGGGGGAACCAGCGACGCGAAACGACCTACCCACCGCAGCGGCGATGTGGACGCCGCCGCGCGAGCTCTGATCGACGGAGAAAGAGAATCCGTTCCCGGTGCTGTGCGACGCGCACCCATTTACGCCACTGACGCCCAGCAAAACCTCACGGCGCCCTGGGCCCCGAAGATGACTCCCCGTCTGGCTGAGGGAGATAGCGTTCGGAGAGTCACAAGCGGCGGACGAACCAACGGGGGGTCGAATAAGTCTTCGCCGTAAGCAATGCGGCGTGTGCCAACACACCAGCGAGCGTGAACAAGACCAGCATGCGTTTAGTTCGACTTACTCCATACACGGCCCTTGGACCATCCTTCACTGCAATCTCGGGCCCCCGGTGCTCCAGCTAGAGGTTCTTGACCGCACGGACATGATCGTCGTCGCGATTTCATGGCGGACGAAAGCCCGTCATCGGATCGAACCCCATCGGATCTCAGCGGTGCGTGGGAACGGCTCTCCAAGCGCGATAATGAGAGGGACCCTTCTCGCATGATCCACGGTCTTTCCTCTCATCTCGTTGTCGGGCACGAACTCACCACCAAGTGGCTCGGGCAGGTCCAGGACGCGGGTATCGGTCTCGTCGAGATCTTCTGCGCACGGCACAGCTTCGACTATCGCGACCGCTCGCAGGTTGCCGAGTTTACGCGCTGGTTCCGCGACCACAAGCTGAAGCTCCACTCGCTCCACCTGCCGATGTACTCCGATCTCGAGTGGGGCCGCTCGGGCTTGTCCGCCGTGATCAACATCGCCGAACCGGAGCGGATCCGGCGGCGCGACTCGGTGGACGAGATCAAGCGCGCGCTCGAAGTCGCCGAGGAGATTCCGTGCCGTTTCGCGATCCAACACATCGGGATCGGGCGCGAGGAGGCCGATGACCGCAAGTACGACGCGGCGTTCCGGGCGCTCGAGGAGTTGAACGTCTTCGCGAACGATCGTGGCGTCGAGATCCTGCTCGAAAATATCCCGAACGAGTTGTCGTCCGGCGAGAAGCTGCTGTGGTTCGTGCAGGCGGCTCACCTGAGGAATGGCTTTTGCTTCGATACCGGGCACGCCAACATCATGGAAGGCGTCGACTCCGCCTACGATGCGATGAAGGAGCGGATCCGCTCCACGCACGTCCATGACAACGACGGCACGAACGACATCCACCTGTTCCCATATCTTCACGACAACATCACGATCAACTGGCGCCGGACGATGGCGCTGCTGCGCTCGCGCGAGAATCAGTATCCGCTGATGCTCGAATTGCGCGAATCCGCTTCGATTCCGGATTCGATCGCCGCCGTGCGCGAAGTCCTGGATCGGCTCGAGAACGAACGTCCACTGGAAGAAGAACGATGAAACGAATCACCATTTCCTCCTCCGCCCAGCATCTCGGCGAACCTGTCGAGATCGCGGGCTGGCTCTACAATCTCCGTTCGAGCGGCAAGATCTGCTTCCCGCAGGTCCGCGACGGTTCCGGCATCATGCAGTGCGTGGCGGTGAAGAGCCAACTGCCGGAAGCGGTGTTCGACGCGCTGAAGAAGCTGACGCAGGAATCGTCGGTGATCATCCGGGGCAAGATCCGCGCCGAGAGCCGGGCGCCGGGCGGATTCGAGATGGATGTCGAGGACGCGACCGTGATGCAGCGGGTCGCGGAGGAGACGCCGTATCCGATCAGCCTGAAGGAGCATGGTCCTGAGTTTTTGCTCGATCATCGCCATCTGTGGATCCGGAGCCGGCGCCAGCATGCGATCCTGCGCGTGCGTCACGAAGTGATCAAGGCCGTGCGCGACTACTTCGATTCGAACGGCTTCACGCTCGTCGATACGCCGATCTTCACGCCCGCCGCGTGCGAGGGAACGACCACGCTGTTCGAGGTGAACTACTTCGAGGATGAGAAAGTGTACCTGACGCAGTCGGGCCAACTCTACAACGAAGCGACGGCGATGGCGTTCGGAAAGGTGTACACGTTCGGGCCGACGTTCCGCGCGGAGAAGTCGAAGACACGGCGACACCTGACCGAGTTCTGGATGGTCGAGCCCGAGATGGCGTATGCGACGCTCGACGATGTGAAGCAGGTGGCCGAGGAGTTGATCTGCTTCATCGTGGATCGCGTGCTCGCCAACCGGCGCGCGGAGCTGGCGATCCTCGAACGCGATGTCGCCAAGCTCGAAGCGATCAAGCCGCCGTTCCCGCGGATCTCGTATGACGAAGGCGTCGCGATTCTGAAGCGAAAAGGCAGCAACATCGAGTGGGGCGGCGACTTCGGCGGCACCGATGAGACTTTGCTGAGCGAAGAGTTCGACCGGCCGATTCTCGTCGACCGGTATCCGTCGGAGATCAAGGCGTTCTACTTCGAGCCGGATCCGAACCGGCCGGAGGTGGCGCTCGGAGTCGACGTGCTCGCACCCGAAGGCTACGGCGAGATCATCGGCGGCGGCCAGCGCATCCACGACCTCGATCTGCTCATGAAGCGGATCGACGAGCATCAGCTTCCGCGTGAAGCGTTCGAATGGTATCTCGACCTGCGGCGGTTCGGAAGCGTTCCGCATGCGGGCTTCGGCATGGGAATCGAGCGGTGCGTGACGTGGATGACGGGGATCGACCATCTGCGAGAGACGATCGCGTTTCCGAGGATGCTGTACCGGACGCGGCCGTAGCACTTCAATCGCAGTCCGCCGGCGCGCACCATCCCTACGCCGGGAGGAGTGCGAGTGTCCGAAGGCCGGATTCGCACTGATTTCGGGCAGGGCTTCTCGACGACTACGCCGCTGCGCCAAGCCTACATTTGGGCGAGTGGATCACTTGGCAGTCCAGCAAACGCGCGCCCCCGGCCGTTGTCGCGATCACAATCGCCCGAGAGGAACTCGCCGCCCTCAACAGCCTCTGGTTCGTGCTTGGGTATTTCGCCCGCGTTGCCTCTCGAAGGCGAAACCACGACTTCAGCGTTTCAACTGCGCCTTGACATGTCGCTCTGTATCAGAAGATGAACTTCGCCGCCAGTTGCACCAGCCGCGGCGTGTTCGCCTGCCCTCCGATCACCCCAAATGTCGCCGGATTGTTGATGTTCGCCGCCGGCCCACTGAACACCACGCGATTCATCACGTTGTAGAACTCGCCCCGCAACTGCAGGTGCATCGACTCGGTGAAGTGAATGTTCTTGAACACCGAAAAGTCTTCGTTCAGGAAGAACGGTCCCCGCACGTTCGGCAGCAACCTCGGCGCGTTGCCAATGGTAAAGTTCGCCGGTTGCGCGAAGGCGTTGATGTTCAGGTAGCGGTCGCGCGACGGATCGAACGCACCCATCGACACCGGAGTGCGAACGTCGTTTGAAATCCAGTTCGGCCGATTGCCGCCGCCGAACAGGGGCAGCGCCGGACCGCCGCCCACGCCGATCGGCGTTCCGCGACGGTAGGTCTGGATCGCGTTCAGGGCCCATCCACCCACGACATGGTTCAGCGGGCCGCGCGCGCTCGATAGAAACTTCTTGCCCTTGCCGAACGGCAGGTCGTAGCTCCACGACGCGATCCAGATGTGGGTCTGATCGGAACCGATCAGCGCTTTTTCGAGCTTTCGGTTGAACGTGTCGATCCCGCGTGATCCACCGCCGCCGCCCGCGTCGCCGAAGATGTCGCCGCCTGGCAGCCCGACGTTCTTGGCGAGCGTGTACGACATGAGGAACGAGAGCCCGTTTGCGTGCCGCTTCTGCGCCCGCATCTGGAGCGAGTTGTAGAAGTTGAATCCTGTCGGTTGGTACATCTCCTGGATCTCGGTGTACTGCGGATACGCGCGCAATGCCTGCGCCACCGAGCCACGGAATCCGGGGTACGGCGCGCGGACTCCGGCCGCCGCCGCTTGCGGTGAGCTGATGTCGGCGGTGAGCGTCTGTCCGAGCGGCAGGTATTGGGGATGGATCTGATTCGGCACTTCGAGGCCGGTCCACGTGCCGTTCGACTTCTGGCCGACGTAGGCGGCATCGAGGTTGATCCCGAACGGCAGTTCGCGTTGAATCGCGAAGGTCCAGCTCTGCATGAGCGCCATCTTGTTGGCGTTCCAGTTGATCAGGCTGACGGTGCCACCGTTGTTGAGCGCCGGATCGAAGTTGGGCAGCGTGGCGTTGCCCACGGGGAAGCCGCTGTCGAGCAGCATCGCGGGAGTGATTCCCTGATTCGTCGTCGCAAAGGCCGGCTGCAATCCGAAGCCCGAACACCAGTAGGCACAGCTATTGAAACGGCCCACCGCGGTGTCCACCCGGAACAGGCCGTATCCGAGGCGCATCACGGTATTCTTGTCCACTTGCGCCGTCATCGCGAATCGCGGCGAGAAGGCCACGCGATAGTCGCGGAAGATCTGCCTGCTGCCCGTGCGTCCTTGACCGTCGCCGAGGAAGACAAGAGCGCCCGGCAGATTGCCCGCGCCCGGATTCGGACGCGTCAGGTCCATGAACGAAACACGGCCCTCTTTCTCTTGGATGTAGAACGGAAGCTCGTACCGCAGACCGATACTGAGCGTGATGCGGCGCGTGAGCTTCACCACGTCTTCCGCGTAAGCCGCGAGGAATTGGTCATTGAACACGCGGGTGGGCGCGGGTACCGCGGCGTTCGCCGAAAACACCTGCCCGAGCAGGAAACTCGCGAACGGATTGCCGAGGCGCGCGAAGTCGGGGCTGCTCGGCAGAGATGTCGAGAGCGCGTTGAAGTTGAACGTGCCGCCTTCGTTGCGGCGGTCGAGCGCGGTCATGCGGCGATACCGGAACGAGCCACCGAACTTCAGCTGATGCGCGCCCCGAACCCACGCCACGTCGTCCGCCGCGCTCCAGTTCTGGAAGAACTGGGGATCGGTGCCATTGTTGTTCGAATTGCCGAGGCTCGCGTAGGCGGTCGGGCCCGCGAACGTGAGGATCGGAAATCCGCGCGACGTCTCGGGTATCCCGGGAATTCTCAGGACCTTGTTGCCTTCGCGAGGATCGAGCCTCCAGCGGGACCATGTCGGGCTCGTCGGCGTGTAGCCGAACCCGAAGCGGTTGAGCAGCGTCGGGCTGATCGTGTAGCTGTGATTGAGGCGCAGCCCGTGCGCGGTCGTCGGCGTGTCGCGGAATCCGGGATTCAATTCGCCGGCGACGGCTCCGTTGATTTTCGTGTTGCCGATGACGCGCCAGAACGAACCCGAGACGCGTTGCTTGCTCGAGATCTGGTGATCGACTTTGATGCTCCAAACGTCATCGCTGCTCGGCTGATTGGCGCGGCTCAGGTAGTTGTTGAAGAAGCGGTCGATATCGGGCTCGGGAAGCAGCGGAATCGTGCGGCTGGCCACGCCGCTGATGCGCGCCCGCGGAATCACGTTGTTCGCGAACGGCGTGCGGTTGAAGCTCGCCCCCGCGGGCGTGTTGGTGTCCGGATCGTAAATCGAGAACGGATAATCGGAGAAGTCGCCGCCGCGTTGTCGAACGGTCGGCAGCGTCACGAACGCGCCCACCGGAACTCCGCCGCGCAACCGGAAGCCGGAGTAGGCGAAGAAGAAAAACGTCTTGTCGCGGCCATTGTACTTCGGCAGCATCAGCGGACCACCGAACGTTCCGCCGAACTCGTTCTGCCGCAGCAGCGCCTTCGTGCTGCCGCCGAAAAACGGCCGCGAGTCGAACTTCTCGTTTCGCACGAACTCGAACAGGTCGCCATGGAACTTGTTGTTGCCGGAACGCATCGTGAAGTTCATCACGCCGAAGCCGCCGCCGAACTCGGCGGGGAACATCGTGTTCTGGACCTTGAACTCTTCGACGGCTTCGTACGGCGGAGTGCCCTCGGCGATGAAGCCGGGAGCGCCGATGTTCTGCGTGTCGACGCCATCGATCAGTACCTGCTGGCTGAATCCCGGCGCGCCGTTGATCGACTTGTTCCATTGCGTGCCCGTCACACCCGGCGTCAGGAAGATGAAGTTCTCGATCTGCCGCCGGCCGGTGGCGCCAGTCGTCGCCGCGCCGCCGAGTGAGATCGGAAGATCGAGGATCGACTTCGCCGGCATCACCGTGCCGATCTCGGCGGATGTCGTCTGCAGCGCGGTGCCGCCGCCCGATACCGTGATCGATTCCGAGACGGCGCCCAGTTCCAGGGTGAAGTTCGCGGTCGTCGCCGACGCGGTGCTCACCGTCACTGGTTCGAGAATCGCGGTACGAAATCCGGTCTGCGTGACCGACACGCGATACTGGCCTGGCTGAAGGCTCGGCGCGAGGTAGGTGCCCTCGGAACTCGTCGAGACCTGTTGTTCCTGGCTCGTGGCGAGATTGCGGATCGTGATGTTCGCGCCCGCGATGACGGCGCCGCCGGAATCGGAGACTCGGCCCGTCAGCGAGCCGAGGCTGCCTTGGGCCCAGATGGCCGAGGCGGCAAGTAACGACAGAGACAACGTTCGAATCATGGAACCTCCAGTGGTTCTATAGCTACTACCAGAGTCCGGCACGCCGGCGCAACCGCTATTGGCCGCCGTAGATCGAACTCAGCCGTTTGAACTCGTCGAGTGCCCTGTTCGCCTTCGAATCATTGCCCGCGGCCTTGTAGGCGCGATGGAGCTGATAGGCGTTCGAAGCGCTCGCCGGCTCGATCACGAGTACACGCTCGAGATAGGCTGCCGCTTCGGCGTGGCGGCCCTGTGCGCTCAGTAGCTTCGCCAGTTCGCGCAGCACCACGGGATGCCCGGGCTTGCACGCGGCGATCTTCCCGGGTGCGATCGCGCCAAGCCGGGCGAGTCCGGCGAGCGCCACGGTGTCGCATGCGTTGCCAGCGGCGGCCTTGCGATACAGGGCGAGTGCCTCATCCTTTTCGCCGAGCATCTCGAGCGCATGGGCGAGGTACGCCTGGTACTCTGGCAACGGCTTGCGGTCGACAGCGGTGCGGAAGTAGCCCCGTGCCTGAGCGAAGTTCGAGACATCGGAGGCGTAATGCCGGCCGAGATAGAAGTGCGGCTCGGCGTCCGGCGCATCGGCCGCAATCGCGTCGAGCATCACGCGCCGGAACAACAGATGCTGCCCCGCCGCGTGATAGGCGAGTCCGAGCTTCTTGCGATCGGCCTGCGTCAGCCGCCCTTGCTTTTCGACCGCGCGCAGCCGCCTGATCTCGGCATACGATGACGGTATGGCCTCTTCCGCGCACACGCTCGCCGCGATGATGAGGATCAGTGCAATGGCGATCGGTTTCATGAGGCTCGCCGCCGCGCAGTTCCTTCCGCAATTGCAGGCGAAGACGCCGGAGGAGTTCGATGCCTATCTCGAGGTGATCGAATCGCCGGCCGCCCGCCGCACCGAAACCGCGCGTGGTTTCCTTTCAGCTTATCCGCAATCGGACATGCGACTGCGTGTGTTCGAGCTGCTCGCGGAATCCTGCCGCCAGAGTGGCGATGCGCAGTGCGCGCTCACCGCGGCGTCCGATGGACTGAAGCTCGCGGCGGACTATCTGCCGCTGCTCACGCTGCAAGCTTCGGTCGAAGCCAATACCTCGGCGAAGCCCGGCACCTCGGCCGCCGAGCGCGCTCTCGCGCTGCTCGAGCAGGTGAAGGCGCCGAAGACGATCGACGCGGCAACCTGGCTCCGCGAAACCGCGCGCCTTCGTGCCGAGAATCTGGCATCACTCGGGATCGCGGCCTTCAAGCTCGGAGATCTCGCCAGCGCCGTGCGCAGGCTCGAGGAGTCGGTCGCGGCGCAGCCAGCCGCGGCCAATCGGTATCGGCTCGCCATGCTCTACGCCGAAATGAAGCGGATCCCCGACGCGCGGCGCCTGCTCGAACAACTCGCCGCCGATCCAGCGCTGCGCGACCGTGCTGCCGCCGCGCTGCGTGCGCTCCCTCGTCAGTAGTTCCAGTCGCAACCGATCGGCTGTCCGGGCGGAGGCTCCGGCGCACGGGGAATCGTGATCCGGCCCGGATCGATCTCGAACTTTCGAACCCGCTCCGCCGCGAACTCGAGATGCGCACGCTGCGAGGGCGCCGCCGCCTTGGCCTGCTCGATCGCCCACGTCCGGAACTCGCGGAGTTTCGCATGCATCACCGCCTGAACCTGACTGCCCGCCGCCGGAGTATTGGCGAGCGCCATCGCACGGTCGAGCACGAGCGACTCCACCGCCCGCTGCACCTCGGCGCCGAGTCCGCTTGCGCGCTTCGACTTCCACGTCATGGTGAGGATCCGCTCCGCCACTTCCTCGAGCGAAGGCGATTGCATATCACGCGCGTGATATTGCACCAGCCGCGCGGAGCGCTCGGGGTGCAGCAGCAGTTCGATCGTGATCGACGCCGATGTTTCCGCGGCTGCCACCGGATCGAAGGTCAGCCCCGTGCGCGCGGGGAAGGTCTCGCGGTTCCGCGAATACATCTCCGGCGGCCTCGGTGGAATCAGCTTCAACATCCTTTCGGGCACTGTCAAAAACGACGGCTCGAGCGTCGCGAGCAGAGTCTCGAGAGCACGGCGTTGTTCGGCTGCGGGAACCGGCATCAAAGCGGTCTGCCCGTCACCGCGAAGCGCATGCCGGTAGTCGAGCCCGCCGAGCGCCTTCGCCGCCGCTTCCGTCTGATAGCGATGCATCAGGAACGCGGGTACCAGTACTTCCTCGAGCAGCGCCATCGGAGTCCCCGGCCGGATGTTGTTTTCGCCGAAGCGGTCGAGGACGCGCGCCCGCAGGGAGAGCAGCCTGCTCAGTTCATCGACGGCGTTCGAGCCGTTGTCCCAGAGATGTGCCTTCGGACTCGCGCTGCCAGATGGCCGTGCATCCTCGTCAGACAGGAAATAGAATCCGCGCGCGTGAGCCCGGTCGAGGATCTTCGAGAGCGCGGACACATCGTCCTTGCCACCGGCGAATTCGCGATAGCCGTAGTCGATCGCGATCTTGTCCCATTCGCCGATGCCGTCCGTATAGGCACTCGACAGGTCTGGAGCGCCGGGTCCGCTGATTCGCGCCAGCGGATGCGGATAGTCCATCACCGAAGCCCGCGACTGCATGCTCGACGAGTAGGCGTGCATCAATCCGAGCGTGTGGCCCACCTCATGTGCCGAGAGCTGGCGCAGCCGCGCGAGCGCCATCTTCTCCATCGCAGGATTCAGCGCCTTGCCCTCTTCGTATGGCGCGAGCAGACCCTCGGCAATCAGGAAGTCCTGCCGTACGCGCAACGATCCGAGAGTGACCTTGCCCTTGATGATCTCGCCGGTGCGCGGATCGATCACCGATGATCCGTATGACCAGCCGCGTGTCGAGCGATGTACCCACTGGATCACGTTGTAGCGGACGTCGAGTGGGTCCACGCCATCAGGCAGCAACTCGACCTGGAACGCGTCGCGGAAACCCGCCGCTTCGAACGCTTGTGACCACCAGCGGGCTCCCTCGAGCAGCGCTGTCCGAATCGGCTCCGGGGCGCCGCGATCGAGGTAGTAAGCGATCTTGCCACCGGCGCGCAGGCGGTGCCTCGCGATGAAGCGCTTGCGAATCGGCTCGGCGATCGGGGCCGCGTAATCCATGTACGAGATGCCGAGGTAGCCCGAGCGAATGTCGAAGGCACGCGGTTCGTAGCCGGGCTCCGGCAATGCGACGAAGCTGTGATGTCCGCGCACGGTCACTGCTTCCAGTGTCGGCGCCACACCGCGCAGGAACGCGTTCGGCTGGTCGCCCGCGAACGTGAGTGTCGCTTCGAACTCGGAGTTCTTTGGGAAATTCTTCGTTCGCGGCGGATAGATGGCTGACCGCGCCGGATCGAGCTTGAATGCATTCTGCCGCGAAGCGCCGAGCGCCGTGCCCACATCGAACGCGTCGCGCACGAGAAGCGAGGTCGCGTCCACGAGCAGCGAGCCGCTCTGGGCCTTTTCGATCGTGCCGCCCCACAGCACCGACTGCGCGAACGCCTCTTCCACCGCGAGCCGCTCATCCGCGTTCGAAGACGAAGCGCGGTATCCATGATTGCGATGCACGAGCATCGCCTTCGGACCCGAGCGCTCCCAGCGCACGATCATCGTATCGGCGGGCCGTCCCCGGTCGAGCCCGAGATCGTTCGACCCAACGCCCGTGCTCAACGCGGTGACGTAGAGGAACTCCTGATTCCATCGATCGGGCGCGATCTCGATCCACAGCTTTCCGGCGGCTTCATCCCAGTAGTACGGAAAAAATCCATCCACACGCGTGAGCGGCGATGTATTGACCTCCGCCGCCAACACCGCGGCACATCCGAGCCAGAGCGCCGCGCGAATCATGCGATGGCACGCAAACGGCGCAGCGCGGCAGCCACCAGCTTCGGTGCCGCTTCCACTTCGAGATAGCTCGACTTGGCCCGCCACGTTTCATATCCGCCTTGCTGATGGCCTTCGACCGTTGGAATGTAGCCGTTGTAGGAGTTCGCCAATTCGACCGGCATCACGGTGGGGAAGACCTTCTCCTTCTTCACCGCGAGCCCGAGCTCGGTGAACGCCTCGCCTGGGAACGTGGGAATCCCGAGTGCCCCAATGCGCAAGCCCTGCACCGCGACTTTCTTCGTCTTCGGGTATTCCCGCCCGAGGATCACGGTTTCGCGCGCGTAAATGTGCCGGCGATTCGTGTAGTGATCGGCGGCGCGCTCCTTCCCGGGAGCTTCGTCGAGCCACTTCTTCGCCTGTTCGACATCGGCGGCGGAAGGCAGCCGCACGCCGAGATCGAGATCCTCGATCGAACCCGCGAGTTCGACCCAATCCTGAAGCTGGATGCCACGCCACACGCGCAGACATTCGGGCGCGAGCAACGCACAGGTCCGCTCGATCTGTCCGTACGGCGGCTGCTTCTCGGGCGGCTTCGAATAATCGACCCCGTTGATGTTGCCTGAGCAAGCGTTGCTCATCATCGTGACGACACCGTGCGCCGAGACACCCGCGACACGCAGCAGCGTCTGTCCCCAGACCGGGAAGTAGTCGGCGCTAATCGTGCCGCCGCCCACTCCGCCAACATAGTGAAGCGCGTAGTTGCCCATCAGCGCGATCGGACGGCCATCGGTGCCTTGGACAACCAGAAGCCCGAGATCCGGGTCGATCGGGCCCGCCGGCTTGATCACGTTCGGATTGCCGTAGCCCGGATTCATCCGGGCGGTGTCCGTGCCCTTACCGAATGGATCGTCGTTCACGTATCCCGGCTTGGTGTGCCAGCGCCGGTTGAACAACGCGCGTGGTTCATGACCCACACCCCAGCCGATTTGCGCCGGACGCAGGCGCGCGATCGCCAGCCGCGCGCTATCGGCGATGCGATGCGTGAGGAAGTCGATGTACTTCGGATCGGGTTTGCTCTGGAACAGATGCGTCGCGGCGGGCGCCGAGTGCGAGTGCGTCGCGGCCACGAGCGTGTGCGAGGCCGGGATCTGGGTCTCGGCCGCGATGCGCGCCTTCGCGGAGTCGATGATCTCGCGCGGAATCGCGCAGGAATCGACGAGGATGATCGCGACGCGCGCGGTGCCGTTGTCGAGCACGAGGGCCTTCGCGTGGAGTTCGTCGTGGACATCCTTTGCTACGTTGTTGGTCATGCCGCCCGCGAGCGAAGCTCCCAGCGCTGGCGTGACATTCGCGGTGGCGGCACCAGCGTGAAGCCTGCGCGCATCGGACGCGCGGATCGACCGCGCGGCAAGCGGCGCGGCGATGAGCGCGCGGCGGGTAAGCATTCGGATGTCCCTCAAGCGGCTAGGATACCTCGAGCCGCGCTGGATCGCTTTCCACTGATGATCGCGGACTTCCATTCGACACCCCAAGGTGGAATCTCCGCCATGCTGGATGTGGGCGTTCCAGTACTCGGGGTTTCGGCAGAATCGGCTACACTGGCCACTCGGCCGGATCTCCGATCGCCAGCTCGATCCAGCCCTCCTGCGGCAACGAATCGAGCGGCAACGCTCCCTGCCACAGCGACAATTTGACGCGAACGTTCTCCGCGTTCCCAGCGGAAACCGCAACGAGCGGGATCGCCACCTCGAACACTTTGCCCATCGCCGCGCGGAAGCCATCGGTGGTGACCGGCGTTTCTCCGAGGTTGAGCGAGAACTCAGCGAGCGGAAACACCAGTTGCAGCCGCATGCCGGCAGGTGCCTGATCGAAGTCCAGACGCAGGAAGAGCTTCTCACGATCGGTACCATAGAGAAGCTGTTTCAGCACGAATCGCTGGCCGTGCATCGCGCCCGAGCGCGCGTCCACGCGGTAGCGCCCGGCACCCATCCATTCGAAATACGAGGTCACTTCACCGTCGATCGACGGATTGAGCAATGCCGACGGCACCTGATGATGTCCGGTGAAGGCGGTCTTGATGATCGGCCGCGCCAGATCCTCGGGGGGATTCCTGCCGATGGCCCGATAGACGTTCGTCAGGTGCGAGCGGTAGAGTGCGTCGAACTCGACGCGATTCTCGGTGTAGTGCTCAGGCCCGTACCACCAGCACCAGTCGCTGCCCTCGGAGATGAGCAGTTCCTCGAACGCGAGTTGCCGGTTCTCTTCCGTCAGCGTTCCGGCCGCCAAGGCTTCATCGTAAGCCTGCCGGGCGCGCAGGAGCATGTCCCAGGCGCGATTGTCTTCCTCGGCGCCGATCCAGATGTCGAAGTTCGCATTGATCCACGAACCTGGGAATATCCGCGTCAAAGGCTCGGCCGGTATTCGTTCGAGCGCTTGGGAGACCGTCACCGCGTGAATGCCGGGAGCCGCGGTAATCGCGCGGTAGAGTTCGCTCAGGAAGGGGCGCCCGTTGCGATCGTAGTATTCCCACGCGTTCTCGCCGTCGAGAATCACCGGAACCAATGCATCGCGGCCCGCCGCCAGCAGCGGCGCGGAGTTCTCGCGAATCTTGTGCAGGAAATGCGCCGCGGCGTCCGTCGCGGACATCTTCGAATAGACGAATCCGACGAGGTCGCTCAACTCATGATCGCGGAAAATCATGTTGACGGCCTGCCCCGCTTGTTCCCAGCGATACGGCCGGTAGGAGTGATAGGGAGTGGCCGCCTGATGCAGGGTCCGTGACAGTACGCCGTTGTCGGTGGCCACCCAACGGAATCCGGCTTCGGATGCGATCGCCAGCGCCGCATCGGAAACGGAACCTTCCGACGGCCACATACCAGCGGGAACGAAACCGAATTCAGCCTCCATATAGGCACGCGCGGTGCGAAGTTGATGCCGCGCATCGTCCGGATAGCTGAAACGTGGCGGTAGCGGAACGTTCGGATGCGACTCGTTCGCGACATTCGAATCGCACAGCAGCGGCAGAATCGGATGGTAGAACGGCGTGGTCGAGATCTCGATCTGGCCGGAGGCGGCAAACTCGCGGTAGACCGGCAATACGCGGCCCATGATTTCGAGCTGTTTGCGGCCCATCGATGCCTGGTCGTCGCGAGAGTAGTTTCGCTCCTTGCGCAACAGTTCCTTCACCTCGGCATCGTGCGCCAGGACTTCCTCTTCGAACCAAGCCACCTGCGAGATCACCTGCAAGTCCCGCAGAGCCTGCGCCGGAAAGAACTGGCGCGCGCGCGCCGGATTCCGATCCGCTTTGTGCCAAAGATCGCAGAGTTCGCCGTAGCGCGGAAAGCGCCGGATCACGTTCGTAGGATGGGCCTGGAAGAAATAGCGCAGCAGAAAACTCTGTTCGGTGAGAGTCAACTCCTCGGCGGGCTTCAGGGCCACACGCAGAAACGGGTCCGCTGCCTTGCCCTCGGCGTACTCGCGGATCTGCACCATCATCGAGGGCACGAGGTTGAACGTCTGGCGCACTTGGGGAAAATCGGCAAGGATCTTCACCATGCCGTAGTAGTCCTTGAGCGCGTGCATGCGCGTCCAGGGCAATTGATATTCACCTGTCACCAGGTCCTTGTAGAAGGGCTGGTGCATGTGCCAGACGAACGTGACGTAGATTTCGGGCATCGCTCAGCGGCCGAAGAGGCTCCGCACGGGCGGCGGTGGCTCGGTCCCCTTGAGCGCGGCCCAAAGGATATCGTTGAGTTCGTCGTCGTCGATCCGGTCGGCTTCGGAGAAGTCCATTTGTTCCGACCGGCGCGCGCCGGCCGCCATCGCGGCATTACGATCGGTCAGCGGAACGCGCGGCTTTTCGGCGATGTAGGGCTCCGTGTTCGCGGCTTTGTCGAAAGCGTTCCACATCGGCTGAGACGCCGCGTCGAACGTCGTCATCGGCCGCAGCCCGAGGATCAGCTCGATGGTGCGCAGCATCGAGGTGGTGTTGTAGAACGTCGAGTCGATCTCGCCGCGGCGTGTATACGGAGACAAGACATAGGCGGGCGAGCGGTGCGAGTCGACATGATCGGGTCCATTCTGGGCATCGTCCTCGATCACGAAGATCGCCATTTTCGGCCAGAATTTCGAACGCGAGCAGGCTTCGACGATCGTGCCGAGCGCATAGTCGTTATCCGCCATCGCGGAGAGCGGCGTAATCTTACCGGCGGCGGTTCCCGAGGTGTGGTCGTTGCCCAGGCGGATCGTGATCAGCCGTGGCATCTTGCCGTCGCGTTCGAACGCGGCCATATCGTCGAGGAAAATCTTGGCGCGGTCGACATCGGGGTAATCCATGTCGAAAGCCCGGTACTTCATGTTGGTGTGTGGCGCGAGCGCCGGATCGCGCACGGCGTCGACCTGCGGTTCGCCCGTGGGCGCTGCCTTCGGTTTGTTGGTGGCGAAGTAGCCGTAGTTCCGGAGCGTGAGTCCGGCTTGCAACGCCTGATTCCAGATGTAGCCAGCGGGCGGAAGCGCGGCTGGTTCACCGCCCTCGTAGTCGTAGTGCTTGCGGCGCCCGCCATAGCTGTTCGGCCACATCTTCTGCACGTAGTCCGGCGCGATCGCGGCGGTGGTCCAGTTGTGGCCGTCGGCGCTGACGTCCGCCGAAACGTAGAAGTTGTCGAACAGTACGAACTCGCGCGCGAGCTTGTGGTGATTGGGCGAGACCTTCTCCGGGAACAGGCAAAGCGAAGGATCGGCGTTCCCCTTGCCCAGGTCGCCGAGCACTTGGTCGTAGGTGCGGTTCTCCTTGACGACGTAGATCACGTGCTCGATCGGAGAAGCTTCGCCCGGACGGCCCGGCACGGGATTTCCCGGCGGCGTGCGCGGTGTTTCGAGCATCGTGTCGCGATAGGGAGTGTTCGCCATGGTGTCGCGGGTGTGCTGCGCCATCTTCGCGGCGTCGAATGGTGGCTCGACGATCGACACGGTTCCCGTCTGTAGGCGCCCGACATACTGTGTCGCGCGCAACCCCTGGTGCAGCGGTGAAGGCCGAAGCATCGGGTTCGGACCGTCTTTCGCGTTCGGAAAGCTCCGCAATCCGCGCCCGTTAAAGATCATCAGCTTCTCGTCCGGCAACACCCGCGCCGCGGTGGGATACCAGCCGGCGGGAATGAACCCGAGCACGCGCGACTTCGCCAACGATACATCCACCATAGCCACCGTATTGGTGTCCGAGCAGACGACGAAGAGCTTGCTCATATCGCCACTCAGAGCGAGCGCCGACGGAGTCATGCCGAGCGGCTGCGCGGGCGTGAGCGACACGTTGATCGTCTCGATCACGCGCGTTTCGCGCTGTTCGCCAACGCCCACCACGAAGACGCGATTCGTGTTGGAAGCAGTGACGAACAGGCGCGACTTGAACGAAAGCCGCTCGCCCTCCTCGTTCGCTGTCACCTTGTCGCGCCAGATCATGTCGGTGGCGTGCGGACCGGTGCGCGTGAGATTGATGCGGCTGCCGTTCGACGAATCATACTGCGCGAGCAATCCGTCGGCCCAACTGGTGACGAAATAGCTCTTGCCGTCCGGATGAAAGAGTAATCGATAGGGCCTGCGCACGGACTTGTACTTTTCGATTACCCGGCCCGATTGCGGATTGATCACCAGCACTTCGTCGCGGAACAGCGCATTGACGTAGAGCATGCGGTCATCGGGCGAGAGCGCGAGATCGCCGAGGAAATCGGTGTGCTTCCGTTCGGCCTGCGGGGTCACCGTGAACGTGCGGGCCGGCGCGAGAACTCCATCAGGCGAGAAGGTGAACTCATAAACCTCCGACCGCGAACCGCCGCTGACGTAGAGCGTTCGCCCATTGCGGGTGAAGGCGAGCCCGAGCCAGGCATCGGACACCGGCACCTTCCCGATGACTTGCTGTCTCTCGATATCGAAGACCTGCAGCGATGGCGGATTGTAGCCCGCGTTCATGATCACGACGAACTTCTTGTCGGGAGACATCGCCGAGGCCATCGGAAACGTATCGAGCGGAACTTGCTTCCCAGCGGGCTTGATGGTCCAGCCGGTGGAAACGCGATATCCGCCGCCGGGCATCGGACCCGTGGTGCGGCGCGCGAGTTCGGATTGCGAGACGAGCAACATCGCGCCGAGCGCGATTCCCGCGAGAGCCGGAAATGGCTTCATTCGAAAAACCTCTGTGCGATCGGATACCGGCGCCCGGTTCCGAAAGCCTTCGTGGTGACCTTGAGGCCGGGCGCGGCCTGTTGGCGCTTATATTCGTTGCGATCCACCTTGCGTGCGATGTCGCGCACCAGATCGAGCGGCAGCGAAAGCTCTTCGGCGATCGCGGCCGGCGGCTTCATCTCTTCGACGTAGGCTCTCAGGATCGCATCGAGCACCGGATACTCAGGGAGCGAATCCGAGTCCTTTTGGTTCTCGCGAAGTTCGGCCGACGGCGCCTTGGCGAAGACGTTCTCGGGGATCGCGCCGCCGTGGCGGTTGCTTCCGGCTCGGGAGAGCTCGTAGACGAGGGTCTTGGGCACATCGCTGATGACCGCCAGTCCGCCGCACATGTCGCCATACAGCGTACAGTAGCCGACCGCGAGTTCGCTCTTGTTGCCGGTGGTGAGCACGAGCGCGTTCCACTTGTTCGACAACGCCATTAGCGTCACGCCACGCAATCGCGCCTGGATGTTCTCTTCGGTGACGTCGCGCTTGTTTCCGGGCCCGAACACCTGGTCGAGTCCCGCGACCATCGTGTCGTAGCCCGCCTTGATCGGAATGATCTCGAACCGGATCCCGAGCTTTTCTGCCATCTCTCTCGCGTCCTTCACCGAGTGATCGGTCGAATATGGACCCGGCATCGCGACCCCGGTGACGTTCTCGCGCCCGACGGCATCCACGGCGACGACGGCAGTGAGCGACGAATCGATGCCTCCGGAAAGCCCGATCAGAACGCGCTTGAAGCCGCATTTGGTCAGGTAGTCGCGCGTGCCCACGACGAGCGCTTCGTAGCAAGCTTCGTCTTCGTCCGAGTGCGTCGCGTGATTCTCGCCCGTTCCAGTGTCGAGGTCCGCGATCACCAGGTCTTCGGCGAACGACGCGGCGCAGGCGATCAATTCGCCATCGGCGTTCATGGCAAAGCTCGATCCATCGAAGACGAGTTCATCGTTGCCGCCCACCTGATTCACGTAGACCACCGGAACGGCATGCCGGCAGGCAAGCGCGGAAAACATCCGCTGGCGCTGCGCGCGCTTGCCCATGTGATACGGCGAGGCGTTGATGCTGATCAGCGCACGCGCGCCAGCCGAAATGAGTTCCTCCACCGGATCGCGCGTGTAGAGCGGGCGGCGCCAATAATGCTTGTCGTTCCAGGCATCCTCGCAAACCGTGATGCCGAGCGCCGGCGCCGCACCGATCGTGAGCGGAGCTTGCCCGGTTCCCGCGAGAAAGTAGCGGCCCTCGTCGAAGACATCGTAGGTGGGCAACAGCATCTTCACTTGGCGGAAGATCTCTTTTCCGCCACGCAGAACGGCTGCGATGTTTTGGGCCTGCTTGCCGCTATCGGCGCGAGCAGGTGAGACCGAGCCCACGACGATCGAGATCGGCAGGTCCTTCGTGGCATCGGCGAGCCGCGCGAGTTCAGCCTCGGCGCGCGAGACGAATGCCGGACGCTCGATCAGATCCCGCGGCGGATAGCCGGGAATCGCGAGTTCCGGAAACGCAATCAGGTCCGCGCCGCGATCCGCCGCGCGCCGTGCAAATTCCGCGACCTTGCCGGAGTTCCCGGCCATGTCGCCGACGGTGGTGTTGATCTGGCCGAGGGCGATTCGCATGAAGGAAAGATCCATTGTAGCGAGAGGCGGACGCCGGCCTGCTCGAACCAAATCAATACTTCGAATACACCTCGATCAAATCCGTTCTGTGGCGGGTGGCGTGTCCGATCAATGCCCCGATGCCCGTTCCGAAAATGCCGAACCACGCAGCCGCTTTGGGATTCCGGTCGCGGTGGTTTCCGAGAAAGACGGCCATTCCGGCGCCGGTGCCAGCGCCCGCTCCAATCACCGCGCCGATGAGCGGGCTCAGTCGCCTCGTTCCGGGTTGCAGCCGATAGATTCTGACGGCATCAGGCCGATCGATGGTAACGCCCCCGGATCGCTGAATCAGAGAGATTCCGGTGGCGGAAACTCCGGCAAAGGTGCCTTCGATCACCCGTTTGCGCGGCAGATCCACCCTGATCCGCGTGCCGGCAGGTAAGACGTTCGGCAGGGCCTGCCAATCGGTCACAGGCTGAGCTTCGAGAACCGGTCCCAATAGCGTCAATACTGCGATGGCGAAGGGCTTCGGGGACATTCCGGGGAAGTTCGTGCAATCCGGAAGCCAATCGGGGGCATCGCACCCTCGGGCATTGTTTAGCCGATTCCAGCAGCGTAGTGAAAGCGGATCAGGTAGACGTTGTCTCCAGCCCCGTGTTTGGCCACCGCGAGCAGATCGGCCCGATTCTCGAAGCCGGATTCGATGGCCAACTCCTGCGTGATCTCCCTGAACGAGATCTGCTCGATCGAGTCGACCACGATCTCGCCTTCATCCACGCGGTAGCGGCCGCCGATCTTGACCTTCGGCCGTCGCCAGATTCGGATGCTCGAGGTGATGAATCCGCGGCGGACACCTTCGCGCAGCCGCTTGGTGAAAGTCATGGGAGGTAGAAACAGTCTACGCGGGAAGCGTCCGCCGGACAAAATGTCTAATCGGCCCGAAAGAAGCTCTCGCGAATTCAATGGTTTACGCGATGGCGCTTCCCGTGCAAGGAGTATGGCATGCGGAATCTTGCTCCGATCCTCGTGCTTCTTGCCTCTGGAATGGTCTTCATGGCAATGCCGAAAGACAAGCCGAAGCTGGCGCCGGATCTCATCCGGATGATCGAAGCCGCGAAGCCGGGCCATACCGCCGAAGTGATCGTGCAGTTCACCGAGGGTCCGGGAGAGGCCGAGCTGACAAAGGTCGAAGCGCTGGGAGGGAAGCAGGTCCGCCTGTTCGCCTCGATCCGCGCCGGTGTCTATTCGATGCCGCTGGCGAACGTGCAAAAACTCGCCGCAGATCCATCGGTGGTCCGCATCGCACCAAACCGGCACGTTTCGGCGCGGAAACCGGCTGGGGCGGGCAGCGATTTGATTGAGGGGGACAAAGAATAGAGAGCCACTCGCCGTCAGGCTGTTGCCGCGCGGGCCGGTTCGTGGTGATGGTGCCACCAGTCGCGCCACGCAAGGCTCACCACGCGGAACACTTCTCCCGGTTCAAAGGGGCGCGGAAGGAGGTCGTAAGCGCCTTCCGCGAGAACTTCGGTCCAGAGGCCCTCGTCAGCCTGATTAGAGGTGACGATCACCTTCGGCGGATCGTCGAGGGCCCTCACCTTGTCGAGCACTTCCCGCCAGTTACCGTCACCGAGTTTGGCGTCGCACAGGACCACGGCGGGGTGCGTTTGCTCGATCAACTGGCGAGCTTCGCCGCAGTCCGCTGCAAACGAGAGCACCCATCGGGTGCGGTCAAAGATCTCTCTCAGCCGTTGCACCGTTCCGGGGCTTGCGGTGATCGCAAGCACACGAACCGTGTTTTCATCCATTATTTTCATGGCCAGATCCTTTGTGGGATAGAATCCGTTCCAGCAGCAGTCTTCATCCTCCTAGATGGCGTTCTCACACGCTATCTATTCCTTCCAGTGCACGTTCACGGCCAAGTTTGCGTCTACACTTTCGTGACGATTCGCGTGCTGGTTTTGCTGGTCGCGTCGCAGGTATGGGCGCAGACTCCTGTCCTCGGCCTGCTCAAGAGCGTGGAAATCCGCTACAACAGCGCCAAGACGATGCAAACATCGTTCCAGCAATCACTTGGCGGCAAAGGGCGCATCACCCGGATCGAACAGGGCGAACTGTTCCTGCTCCGGCCAGGCAAGATGCGCTGGGATTATTCGGTCCCGGCGGGCAAGATCTTCCTCGTGGATGGCAAGAGTGTCTATTACTACAACCCCGCGACCCGGAAAGCGGAACGGTCGCCGGTCAAGGAATCGGGTGATCTCCGGGTTCCACTCGCGTTTCTCATGGGGCGGCTGGACTTCCAGCGCGACTTCCGCGAGTTTCGCACCCGGGCGCAGGGCGAAATCACCCACGTGATCGCTGCCCCCAAGTCAAACAAGGCGCCTTACACCGAGGTCGAGTTCGAGGTGGACCGCCAAGCGCGTATCCTCAGCGTCGCGGTGACCGGGCACGATCAGTCGACGATGACATTCCGGTTCCATGGTGAAAAGCTCGGTGCTCCCCTTGCTGCTGGGCAGTTCGACTTCGTCAAGCCGGAGGGAGTGGAGTTGGTGGACATCGACCCGCGATAAACCCGCTTCCGAGCCCGTGCCGGCCAGAGGCTAACCATCCACGGCGAACAGCCTGTTCTTGGCTGGCAGACTGACCTGACGGATGTAGTGCCGGGTGTTGTTCGTGGCCACGTCCTCGAGGATGAAGTCGGCGAAGTGCGGCGCGTTGAAGGCCACGAAAGCGAGCCACATCCGATCCGCTATGCGCCCGCTTCCGGCGAGGTCGGGAAACGCCACTGGACCTGTGTCTACCTGGTAGAGGTCTTTGGCATCGTGGATGTTCATGGTCTTCACCGGGAACTCGATGATCGCGCGTGATCCCGTGCCAGCGATTTCCACCTGCGCCACCAGCGGCATGCCCTTGTGGGTCGCCTCCCGGATCGACGCCGGGGAAGGGAGCGGACGTGCTCGCCGCGCCGTTCGCAGAGCCTGCCTCTGTCCTTCCCACATCTGGCCAACTGGAAGTACGCTGCGATAGTTCGGATTGACATGAGCCTTGCGCCGGAAGATCACGCCGAACTCCGGCCCGAAGATGGGGAGAAAGTCGTAGTTGTCCTTGTGAAACAGCTCACGCTCGGCGAACGTGTTCTCGCTTTTACACGAGGCACACTGGATGTAGTCCTCGAACTTGCCGGTCGCCTCGTCGATCACCCGCGTCCGCGATTCCACCCAGAACCGCACGCGATTCCAGGCTGCCACACCCGTGAGGAACGACCGGCCGTAGTCGAGCGGTGCCATCGAGGCGGGAGGCGCGGCCCAACCAGCGGCGGCCGCCACGGTCAAGAGGGTTCGTCGTCGCATTTCTCAGCCAGCATACATCACGAACTCGTGGCCTCAATGCCCGATGCCGCCGATTCTCACCCATGCGATCGCCGAACCCAGCGCGACTCCGATCACCACGAACTCCGCCAGGAAGAGACCGGCGCGCAGCGCGATCGCCTTGAAAAACGTCCTGCCCCACGACTCGTGGTAAAGCAGCCGCAGAGCGAAAAGGAAATAGGCGAGCATGATCAACATCGACGGCCAGCGCTGCCACTGCGCCGCGGTGACAAGCCGGCTGAGGACACTCGAGTAGACGAAATAGGCGGCGTAGACGTGCAGCGAGAAGATCAGGTGCTCCAGGTAGTACGGCCGCCGTCTGCGGTAGATCGCAAACGGCGCCCACGCGAATCCGAGCACCGCCGCGTACTGCATGATCGAGTAGACCTTGTGAAACTTGTGGTCGAGACTCTCGATCACTGCCTCTTTCGACGAATGGGTACGATCGGCGATCCGCTGAATCATTCCGTGCATTCCGCCATCGCGATCCTGGGATAGGAAGAATTCGAAGCGATAGAAGGTGACCGACATTGCGACCAGATGGATCGCTGCCGCGATCAGGAACAACCGCAGCGGCCGGATGTAGCGCGGCCTGCGGCCCGCCCAATACTCGGCGGTCAGGAACCCGGGCCGGAGCAAAAGGTGCCAGATGCTCTTTGCGATCTTGCCGTCTACGTGCAAAAACTCGTGCACCGCATCGTGGACGAAGTGGCCCCACGATAGTTGATGTTCATGGAACCGTTCTTCGCCGCACTTCGAACAGAACTCGTCCGTTAGCGGCGTCTCGCAGTTGCGGCAAGCAGCAACGGCTTCGGGGTCGTGCATCTCCGATATTGGAGCATACACGAGCCCGAAGCCGCCGGGCGCGCGAATGCGCGGTTTAGAACTGCAGCCGCAAGGCGAGTTGCAACTGCCGCGGATTGCCGACGGTCGATGTGATTGTGCCCGCCGCTCCCGTGCCGATGGTCGCGTTCGGCTGTCCGAACTGCGGATGATTGAACAGATTGAACGCCTCGGCGCGGAACTGGAGCTTCACTTGTTCGGTGATGGCGAAGTCCTTGAACAGCGACGAGTCGGCGTTCCAGCGTCCCGGCCCGTAGAGCGTGTTGCGGCCGAGGTTGCCGAATGTGTAGATGGCGGGTGTCGAGAAGGCGCCAGGATCGAACCAGCGCTGCAGGGTGCGCTGATCGGACGGGAGCGTTGCATCGCGCAGGAAGTCGGGCCGCGATCCGTCAGCACCACCGGTGTTGGCGCCGGCATGACCGGGAGTATACGGAAGTCCGGTCTGCATGATCACGATTCCGTTCAACTGCCATCCGCCGAGGGCGAGATCGGCCGCGCGGCTCTTGCTCATCCACTTCTGTCCCTTGCCGAACGGGAGCCGGTGAGTGATGCTCGTGGTCGCACGATGGCGGAGATCGTAGACCGAATTGCCGCGATCGGCGCGGCGGTTGCGGATATCCTGCGGAGTTCCGGTGCCGCCGCCGAACTCGGTGCCGACGTCATCGATCGCGTGTCCCCAGGTGTAGCCGAACATCAGGTTGGTGCTCGACGACATCCGCTTGATCACCTCGAACTGACCGGAGAGGTACGAGCTGAGACCGTCGGAAACCGCGTAGGAGATGTCGGCGATCGCCGGCCGAACGCCGAAGAACGGACGGCGGTTGTTCACCGCTCCCGCGCCTGGCACGGGCTGATTCAGGTTGATCGTGGTGCCGAGACGGCGGCCGAGGTTGCCGACCATCGAAGCCTTGAGCAGCAATCCCAGCGCGGGCAGTTCATGCTGGACGCCCAAGTTGAACTGCTGCGCGTACGAACTCTTGTAGCCGGGGAAGACGCCGACGACGCCACCGGTGGGTGCCTTCGCCGCATCGAAATTCACGTTCGGTGGCGGCGCGAAGCCCTGGCTCATACGCGTGCCGAGCGTGACGTCGTTGTTCGCCTGCGTGATGATCGGGCCGAACGGGATGTGGCGTTGCAGCCGGAGCAGCGCGCCACCATTGCCGTTCGGGTTGTAGAAGAGCCCGAAGCCGCCGCGAACCACCGTGTGTTGCGCGGCCTGATAGGCGAAGCCGAAGCGCGGAGCCCAATTGCTGAAGTCGCGTTTGACGCCCGCGCGGCTGTCCACGCCATCACGTCCGGCGACCTTGACCGTTGCGGTGTCGGCATCGAAGTTCGCCCAGCGATTCGCGACCTCGCTGAAGGGGCTGTAGTAGTCCCAGCGCAGGCCCAGATTCAGCGTCAGCTTGCGGCTCACGCGCCAGTCGTCGGCGGCGTACATGCCCAGTTCGATTCCACGCGCGCCCACCCAGGCGAGCGTGAAATCCTGTTCGATGAAGCTCGCATAGCCGAGGATGAAACTCGCGAGTTCATTACCGTTTGCCGCGCCGGACCCGATCTCGGTGGTGAATCCGCGCGAGAAGTTGAAACGGCCGTTGCCGCGATTGGTTTGGTATTCCGTGATCTGCCGCCGGCGGACATCCCCACCGAACTTGAGCGTATGCGCGCCGTTCGTGTATGTCATGTTGTCGATGTACTGGAAGGTGTTGGAGCGGCGGAAAATCGGCAGCGAACGGGAGTGGCCCACGCCGGTGTACTGGCCGAGATTGATGATCGGAAGCTGCGTGTGCAACGGGTGCGAGTTCGCGTTCGGGATGCCGATCAGGTTGCCGTAGTTCGGCCCGCCGGCTTCATAATCGGCGCTCGTGTAGTCGAGCACGAAGCGATTGAAGCCCACGCGGAAATCGTTCACCAGGCGCGGCGTGAAGACCTTGGTGTAGCTCAGCACGGCGTGTTGCACCGGGTTGAAAGCCGGCCCGGCGAACGAATCTTCGTTGCCCACGCCGATCTTCTTCGGAAGGCCCTCGATCTGAACCTCCGGGAAGGTGTTCGGCGCGAACGTCGTCGTGTGCTGGATCGACCAGCGGAAGAAAATGTTGTCGTTCGAGCTGATCTGGTGATCCACGCGCACGTCGCCCTGATCCCAATCCTGCTTCAGGTCCAAGTTGCCGAGGTAATTGTTCACGCGATTCCCGTTGGTGGGCAGCGGAAAGGCGCCGAGCAGCCGAGCGGCGGGTACATCCCAGCGCGTGCGCGGAATGACGTTGCCCGGGAACTGCGTGCGGCGGATTCCGGTAGCGGACGTGGGATCGTTGCGGACCGCGAGCGGGTCGAATACGCCACCCGGCTCATCGCTGAAGTCACCCCCGCGAATCTTGTTCGTTGCCACCGAGCGGAGCGAACTCTGCACGGTGTTGCGGCGATAGCCTTCCCAATCGGCGAAGAAGAAGGTGCGGTTCTTGCCGTTGTAAATCTTCGGCAGATAGACCGGGCCGCCGAGCGAGAATCCGTACTGGTTGTAGCGGAATGGCGGGAATGGAGTCCCGCGCGCGTTGAAGTAGTTGCGCGCGTCCATGCCGGAGTTGCGCAGGAACTCGAACGCGCTGCCGTGAATCTGATTGGTGCCGCTCTTGGTCACCACATCGACCACCGCGCCCGAGTTGCGGCCGACGTCGGCCGAGTACATGTTGGTCTGCACCTTGAACTCGCGGATCGACTCGATCGCGGGCCGCAGCACGATCAATTGAATGAGGCGCTCGTTGTTGTCGACGCCGTCATAGAGGAAGTTGTTCGAGCCCTCGCGGTTGCCGTTGGAGAAGATCTCGGTTCCGGGGCGCCGGTCGTCTGGACGGGCTCCAGATTGGATCGTGCCGCCGACCGAGTATCCGGTGCCATTGACTCCGGGCGTCAGGATCGCCAGTTGCACGAAGTTGCGTCCGTTGAGCGGAAGTTCGCTGACGAACTGCTGATTGATGACGCTGCCAACGGACGAGGACTGGCTTTCGAGCAGCGGCGGAGCGGCACTTACCTCGACGGTTTCGCTCACTTGGCCAACCTGAAGGGCGATGTCGAGGCGGAGCCGCTGATTGATCTGCAGCGTTACCTCGTTCTGGACAGCCTTGCGGAAACCCGCGGCCTCGACCGTCACCGTGTAGGTTCCGGGAGGAAGCAGGGTGATGATGTAGTCGCCCGTGCTCTCTGCGGCCGTGGTTTCACGCGAAATGCCGGTGGCCGCGTTCGATGCGGTGATCTTGGCATTGGATACCGCGCCGGCGGAGGCGTCGGTGATCGTGCCGATGAGTTCGCCGGTGGAGACTTGGGCGGAAGCGGAAGCACCCCAGAATATCCCCGACGCGATGACGGAAAACAGGCGTCTGATTTTCATACTTGGAAGAAAAACCCCTTTCGGATGAACTCATTGTAGCGGACAATGGCGATTGTGAACGTACTGGTGATCGGTGGCACGCGGAACCTGGGTCCTTCCGTTGTCGAACGGCTGCGCTCCTGGGGCGCGAATGTGACAGTGGTGCATCGCGGTGTGACGGCCGCCGAGCTGCCTGCCGGCGTGGACGAACTCCTCGCAGACCGGACCCGTGAGGCCGAACTGCGGAACACCCTGCGAGGCCGCGATTTCGATGCCGTGATCGACATGACGCTCTATACGGGGGCCGATGCCGAAGCGGCGGCGCGCATCTTTGCCGGCAGGTGCGAGCGCTACGTCATGATCAGCACCGGTCAAGTCTATCTGGTGCGGGAAGGCCCCAGCCGTCCGTTTCGCGAGAGTGACTACGCGGGTCCGGTGACGCCCATGCCGGATCCTGCGGACGAGTTCGAATACGATAACTGGACATACGGCGCCTGGAAGCGCGACGCCGAGGACGCGCTCCTCCGCGCGCTTCCGGTCACCGTGCTCCGCTTCCCGATGGTCAACAGCGAGCGTGATCACCATGGGCGGATTCACGGCTACCTGTGCCGCATGGCGGACGGAGGCCCGATCGTGATTCCCGGCGGTCCGCATCTGCTGCTCCGGCATGTCTACGGCGGAGACGCGGTGGAGGCGATCGTGCGCGCCGCCACCGGCCCCGCGCGGATCGGCGAGGCTTTCAATATCGGACAGGATGAAACGGTCGCGATCACGGACTTTCTCGAAATGTTGTCCGAGTTCGCGGGGCTGCGAGTACGGATTCATTGGGCGCACCGCGAAATGCTCATGCGGACGAAACTGTTGCCCGCATGTTCGCCGTTCAGCGAACCGTGGATGTCGGCCCTGGACAACCGGAAAAGCATCGAAGTCCTCGGAATGCGGTACACTCCTCTGGCATCGTATCTGCGGCGTCTGGTGGAGCATTACCGGCCGCTGCTGGGCTCGCCGCCTCCCGGTTACGCCCGGCGAGCGGAAGAGTTTTCATTGGAGAATGGATAGTCAATGCTCGAGCCTTCGACGCGAGACGCCGTGCAACGGACAATCGATAGCGAGCGCCTGGACCTCGATTCGCCCGCGTGCCGGGAGATGCGCGCGAGGAGCTTCACCGAGTTTGTGACGGGCCACGTATCCTCGGACTTCCTTCGGCGCCATTCTCCTTTCATCTGGTTGGAACTCCGGCGCCAGAACCTGCTGTAGCCACTCACGCCGTAGCCCGGAGCTGCGCTGCCATCTCCTTCCGCAGCTTCTGGAGCACGCCTTTGGCGCTCCCGTCGCCGATCCGGTTGGTCATCTCTCCTCGATCCAAGTGCAAGTCGTACAACTCGTCCGCGCCTTCGAGCTCGGGATAGTGGACATACTTCCATTGCGTCGTGCGCACCGCCTGCCACGTTGGTGTCTTCGGAAAGTTCTTCTCGACGAAGTACTCGGCGAGGAAGCTCGTGCGCCACTTGGTGCGCGGATTCCGCAGTATCGGCAGCAGGCTACGGCCATGCATCTGAGCGGGCGGCCTCAGACCTGCGGCGTCGAGCATCGTTGGCGCGACATCGATGTTCAGCGCGTCCCCCGCGATCACCGATCCCGCGCGGATCGCCTTCGGATAACGCGCAACCATCGGAATCCGCAGCGATTCCTCGAACGCCCAGCGCTTGTCGCCTAGCCCGTGTTCGCCCCAGAAGTAGCCGTTGTCGCTCGTGAACAGGATCAGCGTCTCATCCAGTTGGCCGTTGGATTCGAGCGTCTTCACGATCTCGCCCACTCCCTCGTCGATCGACTTCAGGCAGCGCAACTGATTGCGGATCAGCTCGTCGGCGGATCCGCCGCCGGGCGTGACGGCCGGCTGTCCGTTGACGTCGCGGATCAGCGCGGGCTTGTTACGCAACGGGTCCTTGGCGTTGGCGGCGCGAACGATTGGACGGTCCGAATAGAGGGCCTTGTGGCGCGCGGCGGGTGTGAAAGGTCCGTGGACCGCCTTGTGCGCCACGTACGCGCAGAAAGGCTTGTCGCGCTTGCGGGCGATGAAGTCGCGGGCGTAGCCGGAGATCAGGTCCGTCATGTAACCCTTCTCGTCCACCCTCCTGCCGTCGATGTTCATGGGCGGATCGTCGAAGCGGCCCTGGCCTCGGAAGCTGACCCAGCGGTCGAATCCCGGGCGCGGAGAATCGTCCATGCCCATGTGCCACTTTCCGAAGTAGCCGGTCTCGTAGCCGGCGTCGTGCAAGAGCCGCGGGAACGTGATCAGTTCATGGCTGCGAGCTGCATTGTCGCCATTGCCGGTCACGCCGTGTTTGTGAACGTATTGGCCGGTGAGGAAGCTGCCGCGCGACGGTGAGCACAGTGGCGTCGTCACGAAGGCATCGGTGAACTTGGCGCCTTCGCGGGCCAGCCGGTCGATGTTCGGAGTCTCGGCGAAGGGGTGCCCCGTGCAGCCGAGCGCGTCCCAGCGCAGGTCGTCCACCAGAAAGAAGAGTAGGTTCGGACGGCGAGCCTGGGCAAGAACGGGGGCCGCGAGCGACGGCAGGAAGTGGCGACGGGTGAGCATGGATGCCAATATATCCCACTGCGGGCCGATTTGGACCCGGGCATACCCGCATCTGAGGCAAGTCCTGATTCTTGAAAGCGTTAGGGCGATCAGCTATTCTGGAACTGGGAAGCCCTTCGGGGTTTCTACCCCGGTTTTGGCGCTTGCGCGCGAATTCCGTGTGGTTCGTTTCTGCAGTCTCCTCCTCTAGGGCCGCCAGATAATCTCGGCGGCCTTCCTGTTTTCAGGCTCCGAGCCAAGGTTTGAGGTCGGGAAACAGCAACTCCTTCACGTCCGGCTGGTCGAGTTCGCCACTCAACACGATTCGCACTCCAGAATCGATCATCGGCTTGACCGGGTCTCCGGCGAGATGCCGACACACCGCCCGGGTCGACTCATACCCCATTTTGAAGGGGTTCTGTACCACCAGCGAGTCGATCCAGCCCTCCCGCATGTCCGCGACGAGGTGATCGGAGGCGTCGAAGCCAACCAGTTTCACTTGGCGCGCCTTGCGGCTCTTGAGGGCCTGTACCGCCCCGACGGTCGACGATTCGTTGTCGGCGAAAACACCCGCGAGATCCGGGTGCGCGCTCAGGAAGTTCTCAGTGGCCGACATCGACTTCGCCTGGCTCGCCATGCCGAACTGCGTCCCCACGATCTCGATTCCCGGAAACTTCGCTTTGATCTCGCCCTCGAAGCCGCTCTCGCGTTCCATCGTCGACGCGCTGCCAGGCATGAATCCGATCACGGCTACCTTCCCCTTGCCCTTCAACAACTCGCCGATGCGGCGAGCGCCGAGCCTGCCTCCCTCTTCGTTGTCGGTGGCAACATAAGAGAGTATCTTCTTGGTGTCGATGGCCGAATCGAAGATCGACACCGGGATCTTCGCCAAGCCGGCCCGCTCCACCACGCCTACCAGCGCCTTCCGGTCGACTGGCGCGAGCACGATTCCGGCGAGCTTACGGTTCACCATCGACTCGACGATCTCGATCTGGCGAGCCGAATCGACTTCGAGCGTCGGAGCCTTCCACTCCACTTCGTATCCGCCCTCGCGGGCGGCCTTGATCGCGCCGGCGTGGACCGTTTTCCAGAAGATGTGATTGGCGCCCTTTGGCACGACGCCGATCGTCTTGTTCGGTGATTTCTGGCAACCGGTCGCGGCGGCGATCGCGGCCAACACGGCGCGGCGGGAAAGCGGAATCGGCATGGTACCGTATTTTAGTATGCCTTTCGAGCGCATCGGCGATCTCGCTGATCTGCCCGCCGGATCGATGATGGAAGTGGTGCGCGGAGAGACGCGTGTGGCCATCTGCAATGTCGATGGCGCGTTGCACGCGATCGACGGACTGTGCCCGCACCGGATGGGTCCGTTGGCGCAGGGCGCATTGCACGGCACGATGGTCGTCTGTCCGTGGCACGCCTGGGAATTCGACTGCGTGACCGGCGCGAACGACTACAATCCCGCGCTGAAGCAGCGAAAGTATACCGTGAAAGTGAAAGACGGCGCGATTCTGCTCGACCTGGACTGACGTGCCCGAACTCCCCGAGGCTGAAACGATCGTCCGGACCTTGCGTCCGCATGTGGAGGGCCGCCGGATCGTAGCGGCGGAGTTCCGCGCCAAGCGCGTCTCAAAGGACGACCCCAGCCTGCTGGCGGGTCGGCGGGTCAAGTCGCTCGGGCGCTACGGAAAGCAGATTCTGTTCGATCTCGATGGCCAGTTTCTACTGGTCAAGCTCGGAATGACGGGCAGCCTCCTTTGGGGCTCGGAGCCCACACCCTACACACGCGCGTTCGTCGAGTTCGAGCACGGTCATCTTTGCTATGACGATATCCGTCAGTTCGGAAGCTTTCACATCCTTGACGAATCTCCTTCCGCCTACGGGCCTGATCCCTTCGAAATCAGCGGCGCTGATTTCGAAGCCCGCCTGCGTTCTCGTAACACCGAAATCAAGAAAGTGCTGCTCGACCAGGGCTTCGTGCGCGGAATCGGCAATATCTATGCCGATGAAGCGCTGTTTCGCGCCGGGATCCATCCGCAAGCCCGCGCACAGCGGATTCGGGCCGATCGCGCCGCCGCGCTTCTTTCAGTCACGGTCGAGCTTCTCGCGACCGCCATCGTGCACGGAGGCTCTTCGATTTCCGACTATGTCGACGCGTCCGGCGCCAAAGGCAGCTTTCAGCAACTCCATCAAGTCTACGGGCGAGAGGGTGAGCCCTGCCTTCGCTGTGGCGAACTGGTCCGCAAGATCGTGGTGGGCCAGCGCGGCACGCACTTCTGCCCGCGATGCCAGCGCCGATAGCGGCGTTACAATCAATTCGTGAAGCGACTTCTGCCCGCGGCTCTTCTGTGCCTGTGCGCATGCTCTCGTTCCGGATCCGATCCGCGAACGCAAGCTCAGGACTTCCTCGCCATGTACAACGACGTGGACCAGCGCCTCAGCACCATCTCGAGCGAGGCCGGATGGAAGGCTTCGACCGATGTCACCGATCAGCATACCGGTGAACGGATCGGTGCCGACGCGGCTCTCGCCAGCTTCCGTGGCAGCCGCTATGTGATCGAGAGCGCTCGCAAATACCTGGCGTTGCGGCAGCAACTCGATGACGTCGAATTCCGCCAACTCGACAAGATTCTGTTGAGCGCCGCCGAATCGCCCGGGACGATCCCCGATATCGTCAACGCGAAGATCCAGGCCGAAGCACGATTGGAGGCGGTACTGAATGCGTTCGAGTTCTGCGCCGGCCCAAGGCAGGGCGACAAGTGCCCGAAGCCGGTTTCGGTGAACGAGATCGACAAGATCCTGCGCGAATCGAAAGACGTCACCGTCCGCCGCCGTTACTGGGAGATCTCCAAACAGACCGGACCCGCGCTGAAGAAAGGCCTCGCGGAGGTCCGGGACTTGCGGAACCGCGTGGCGAAGGAACTCGGCTACTCGTCGTACTTCCACCTGCAGGTTGCCGACTACGGCATGAGCGTCCAAGAGATGGTGGCGCTGATGGACAAGACGCTGACAGATCTCCAGCCGCTGTATTCGGCCCTCCACCAATACGCGCGCGGGCGTCTCGCCGAGCGCTACAAACAGCCGGTTCCCCCGGAGTTGCTCCCCGCGCATTGGATGACCAACCGGTGGGGCCAGGAGTGGCCGAGCCTGGTGGATGCCGCCGATCTCGATCCCTACTTCAAGAACCAGACGCCCGAATGGATCGTTCGCCAGAGCGAGAAGTTCTACACGTCACTCGGAATGCCTCCGCTCCCGAAGAGCTTCTACGAAAAGTCGGACCTCTACGAACCGCCCAAGGGATCGAAGAAGCGCAAGAACACACACGCCTCGGCGTGGCACATCGACGGCAAGGAAGACGTCCGCAGCCTGATGAACGTCGTGCCGGACTACAAGTGGTTCGAGACTTCCCATCACGAACTCGGCCACGTCTACTACTACATCGCTTACTCGAATCCCAAGGTGCCGCACGTGCTCCGCGAAGGGATGAACCGCGCCTTCCATGAAGCGGTAGGCGATCTGATCGGCATCGCGGCTCATCAGCAGCCCTACCTGCGGCAAATCGGCATCCTGCCGGAATCGTTCAAAGTCGACCCGAACGAATACCTGTTGAGCCAAGCCCTCGACGCGGCGATCGTGTTTCTGCCGTGGTCGGCTGGCACGATGACGCACTTCGAGTACGAGCTCTACGAAAAGAACGTCCCGCCCGATCAGTTCAACAAGCGCTGGTGGGAAATCGTGAAGCAGTATCAGAAGATCGAGCCGCCTTCCGAACGCGGCGAAGAATTCTGCGATGCCTGCACGAAAACGCACATCATCGACGACGCGGCCCAATATTACGACTACGCGATGGCGTTCGTGATCAAGTATCAGTTGCACGACTACATCGCGCGGAAGATCCTGAAGCAGGATCCGCACAATTGCAACTACTACGGCAACAAGGAAGTGGGCAAGTGGCTGACGGAGATTCTGAGCCTCGGTGCCACTCGCGATTGGCGCCAGGTGATCAAGGAAAAGACCGGCGAGGAAGTCTCTTCGCGGGCGATCATCGAATACTTCAAGCCGCTCGAAGGATATCTGAAAAGCCTGCCGCCGGCGAAAGCCAACTAGTGCGCTCCGGTCCCGCTCGATGGACAATCTGACGCACACGCTGACCGCGCTGATGCTGGTCCGCGCGGGTCTGGATCGAGTCTCGCCGCGCGCGGCTCTAATCGCGGTGGCGGCGGCGAACCTGCCCGACGCGGACGTCGTGGCCGCGATTGGCGGCGCGCCCGCCTATCTCGACGCGCATCGCGGAGTCACCCATAGTGTCTTCGCGCTTCCGGTGATGGCGCTCGTTCCGGTGCTGGTAGCGGGCCTGATCCGCCGTCCGTCCGATTTTCGCTGGGGCCGCGCGTGGATCGTGTCGGCGATCGCGCTCCTGTCTCACCTGCTGCTCGACTGGACCAACATCTACGGCATCCGCCTGCTCACGCCGTGGTCGAGCGAGTTCTTCCGGCTCGACATCGCGAGCGTGGTCGATCCGTGGGTGGTGATGCTGCTCGTGACGGGTGTGGTCTGGCCGTTGCTCGCGCGGCTCGTCACGTCCGAAATCGGCGCGCGCCGCACGCGCCACGGTTCCGGACTCGCACGCTTCGTGCTCGCCGCGATCACGATTTACCTCGGCACGCGATTCTTCCTGCACGCCCGCGCGATCGAGATCCTGAACTCGCGAGTCTACGATGGTGAACCCGCGCGCTACACGGCCGCCATGCCCGCGTTCGCCAATCCGTTCGAGTGGACGGGGCTGGTGGAACTCGGCGGCGCGTGGCAGGTCCACCGGGTGCACCTGCGTGGCGAGTTCGATCCGTCGGCGGGGCGAGTGCTGTTCAAGGCGAGTCCGTCGCCGGCGTTGGAGTCTGCGCGCGCCACTGAACCGTTCCGTGTGCTCGAACGCTTCTCGCGCACGCTGTTGTGGCAGACGCTGCCAGTCACCGATCCGGAGGGACATTCCGAAGTCACCGCGGTGGACCTGCGATTCGCGATGCCGGGCGAAGGGCGATTCACGTCGCGCGCCCTAGTGGACCGCGCGGGGCGTGTGGTCGATTCGCAATATCAATTCGGAGCGCCGGGATCGGTGCCGAGGCCGAGGTGACGGTATGACCTGTTCCGGAAGGCAGAGCGATGCGGAGATCACGCGGCGCCTCAATGACGTCTACGCCACTGAGCCGTCGACCTTGGATCCCGGGTTCGTGGCCGCCCAGGCTCGCTCCATTCCTCCCGGGAACTGGTGATGGAGGAAATCCGGCGCGGAGATCTTTGGTGGGCCGATCTCCCCTCTCCGCGCGGATCGGAACCCTGGTACAAGCGGCCTGTCGTCATTGTTCAGGCGGACTCGTTCAACCGGAGCGGCCTGAGGACGGTAGCCGTCGCCGAAATCAGCAGCAACGTGCGGCACGCCGATGCGCCAGGGAACGTCTTGCTCGAGGCGCGCGCATCGGGTTTGCCGCGCGACTCTGTGGTGAACGTCTCCCAGATCATGACTATCGATCGTGACGATTTGACGGAGAGGATTTCACGCCGGTCGCCGGGCGTGATGACCAGAATCGGCGCGGGCCTCCGGCTGATTCTCGGCCTGGGCCCGCAAATAGTCCGCCAATTTTTTCCGCGGCTTCCGCTTTCTTTCATGAGAACCAAACACAAGGAGGAATCTCATGAAACGAATCACTCTCGCACTGCTCGCGCTGTGCCTGCCCATGGCCGCGCAGAACATTGCGACGCCCAACGTCCCGGCTGACATCCGTGTCCCGGCCGGCCACTCGGCCTATCTTCGCTTGCACGCCATCGGCACCCAGAACTACGTCTGCCTGCCGTCGGCCTCGGGTCTCGCCTGGAAATTCCAGGGGCCGCAGGCAACCCTCTACCTCTCCTATCGCTGGATGGGAAACACCGTGCTGCAGCAGGCCGCGACGCACTACCTGAGTCCGAATCCCGTCGAGAGCGGCGCTCCCGCCCGCGCCACTTGGCAGAGCTCTTCCGACACGAGTTCAGTGTGGGCGAAGAAGATCGCAGAATCGAGCGACTCCGCGTACGTGGCACCGGGCGCGATACCGTGGTTTCTGCTGCAGACCGTTGGCACCCAAGCTGGACCCGGCGGCGGAACCCTGCTCGCGCAGACGACCTATCTCCAGCGCATCGACACGTCCGGTGGACTGATCCCGCAGGGTGCGTGTCCGGAGCCGGGTGCGATCCAGTTCGTGCCGTACAAGGCGGACTATGTGTTCTACCGGGCGGATCGAACCCAGTAGCAAGCCGGGGCCTGCGAAATGCTCCGCTTCTCGCCGTCGCGCGGTGAGTCATTCGACTGCCCCTCACCGCGCGGAACTCCGAATCCCTCTGGATTTCGAATACGCGAGCCAGCCCAGTGGATCGATGCTGTTTGAGCACTGCAAGCAGGAAGGGAGCACCTGAAGAGCCCGGAAGGCTGGTTCTCCGGGCCTTCGTAAGAGTCGTGACTGTCGAAGCCATGCAAGATGCCATTGCGGGGCCATCCGAGGATGACCGCCATTTCGTGGCCGCGTGGCTTAACGGCCTCGAATACGATTCGTGGGACCGCCCAATGGCGCGGGCTTCGATCCAAGCGGGCGCGGCCCGGTGAGTCAGATCGGATTGGCGCTGGCCGAACCGCCCGGCTCACGCGCCTCCCCGCTACTTGTTAAACTCGAAAGAGTGACACTCGACGAACTTCAACGGGAGTACACGACGCTCCGCCAGCAAGCAGACGCTGTGCGGGGCTATCTTTGACGCTCCCCGAAAAAAGGCGGAACTCGCCAAACTCGAAGAACTGATCTCCCAGCCGGACTTCTGGAACGATCAGTCGAAAAACCAAAAGATCCTCCAGGACCGGAAACGGTTGGAGGAGGCAGTCAATCAAGAGCGCGACGTCTCCGCTTCGGCGGGCGACATCGAGACCCTGTTCGAACTCGGACGCGAAGGTGAGGATGTCACCGGCGAAATCGAGTCCGAGATGAAGCGCTTCACTTCGCGCCTGCAGAAGCTCGAGGATTCGATGCTGCTGTCGGGCGAGAACGATCATCGCGCCGCGATCGTCACCATTCATCCGGGCGCCGGCGGCACCGAGAGCCAGGATTGGGCCGAGATGCTCGAACGGATGTATCTGCGCTGGGCTGAACGCGTGGGCTTTGGAACGGTCCTGGTCGACCGGCTGGACGGCGAAACCGCAGGCATCAAGTCGGTCACCTTCGAGGTGAACGGCGAGAACGCCTACGGCCTGCTGCAGAGCGAGATCGGCGTCCACCGCCTGGTCCGCATTTCGCCGTTCGATTCCAATGCGCGGCGGCACACGTCGTTCGCCTCGGTGTTCGTCTATCCGCAGATCGAGGATGACATCGCGATCGACCTCAAGCCCGAGGATATCAAGGTCGACGTGTTTCGCGCCTCGGGCGCGGGCGGCCAGCACGTCAACCGGACCGAGTCCGCCGTGCGCTTCACGCACCTGCCCACGGGCATCGTCGTGCAGTGTCAGAACGAGCGGTCGCAGATCAAGAATCGAGCCACCGCGCTGAAGATCCTGCGGTCGCGGCTCTACGAATACGAGATGGACAAGCGCAAGGCCGAATTGCGCAAGCTCGAGGACTCCAAGGCCGACGTGAACTTCGGCAGCCAGATTCGTAGCTACGTTCTCGCGCCATATCGCCTGATCAAGGACCATCGGACCAAGCTCTCGATCGGCGACGTGGACCGCGCGCTCGACGGCGACATTTACGAGATGCAACACGCCTGGCTGGTCTTCAAGAAGACCGGCAGGACGGTGGCCTCTTCCGACAAGGACGACCTGCCCGAATAGAGATGGACCTCACTCGTGCCGCCGATCTCATCCGCCGTGGCGAGATCGCCGGCATCCCGACGGAAACCGTGTACGGATTGGCGGCCAATGCGCTCGACGTGGCGGCCATCGAGCGCATCTACGCAGCAAAGGGAAGGCCCAAGACCAGTCCGCTGATCGTGCATGTCGACTCGATCGAAATGGCGAAAACGCTCGTTGCGGAGTGGCCGCCCGCCGCGCAGGTTTTGGCCGAGCGCTTCTGGCCGGGCCCGCTCACCCTGATCCTGCCGAAGCGCGCGATCGTGCCGGATCTCGTCACCGCGGGCCTCCCTACCGTGGGTCTGCGAATGCCCGCGCATCCGGTGGCGCTGGCACTGATCCGCGCGTGCGGACTTCCGCTGGCCGCGCCGAGCGCGAATCGATTCACCGGACTCAGCCCGACGACGGCTCAGCATGTTCGCGACAGCCTCGGCGATCGCGTGCCGCTGGTGCTCGATGGCGGGCCCTGCGCCGTCGGCATCGAGTCGACCGTGGTTTCCCTCGCGGGTCCGAAGCCCGTGTTGTTGCGGCCCGGAGCCATCACGCGCGAAGAGATCGAGGCGGTAACGGGTCCGCTGGGCGAATATGTGAAATCGGGGCTCTCGGACGCCTCGCCCGGACTCCATGCGAAACACTACAGCCCGCGCACGCGGCTGATTCTCGGTCCACCGCCGCCGGAAGGAAACGGCGCCTGGGTTTTTCACGCCCATGCCATCGAGGGACCGAGGGCCGTGGAGATGCCCTCCGACCCGGAGAAGTACGCCGCGGCTCTCTACGATACTCTGCACCAACTCGATCAGGGAGGCCTCGACTGGATCGCTGTCGAGCCCCCACCGGCCTCGCCGCGATGGGACGCCATTCTCGATAGACTGACGCGCGCGGCGAGCGCGGGAGACTCCTGATGCAAATTGGCGATTTCCTGGCACGGGGAATTTGGACCGAAGACCGGATCGAAATCGAATGGCGGCCGGAGTTACGCCGCCTCACGACGCCTGAGATCGAGGTCAATATCGAGCGGGAGTGGACGCGCCTCCTGTCGTCGGGCCTCGAGATATTCGACGGGCAGTTGTGCCGCGTCACCGCCTATCGGGCTTCCGCGAGCGGCATCACGCTGACGGCGGCGCCCACGACCTATCGCGAATACCGCGGCACCAACAAGATCGATATCAGCGACGCGTATCGCGCGAATCCTCTCTGCGTTTGCGCCGTGGTCCACACGGCCGACGACAAGCTGGTGCTCGGGCACCGCGGTGTGTCCTGCGGTGAGAGCGGCGGGCTGTGGCATGTTCCTGGCGGCCACGTGGAGTCGGGAAAGCACGTCGCGGGAGATCGTGTCTTGCCGGGTCTCGCCATGCGAGACGAGTTGGAGGAAGAGCTCGGCATTCCTCCGGGAGCGATTAGCGAGATGCGCTGCGTCGGACTGTCGCGGCCGGAGGAAACGCTGAAGCCCGAACTCCTCTATTACGCCCGGGTGGATCTCGAGTTTGACGCGCTATGCCCAAACCACGAGCACTCCGTCCTGGAGCCCGTTGCCGCGACGCGCGCGGGTTGCCTGAACTTTCTCGGGACGCGAGCGATGGTCCGGTCGGGCAGGGCGTGTCTCGAAGCCTGTGCGAGTCTGCTGCCGTAGCGGCGAAGTACCGCGAACCACGGTCACCGGAGCCACATATTGACTCGGAGGCAGGTCTCCGGCTGCGCCTCAGGCACAACTTGGGGCGCGCTGAGCTGTGGGACACCCATGACTCAACGGGCCGGCACGGTTATGCCTCGGTGAACTTCGACGTTGTCCCGCGCAAGTTCCACCTTTGTGCACGGGGAGCTGGAGCTGGCGCTCGTCTTGACGCGAGCCCGAAGAACCTTGATGGCGTTGCCATATTCATTGATTGATTAGAGTTACGTCAGCGTCACCCGGCCACTCCGCACTCGAGGCTACACCCGGACATGGACCCATGCCCCCCTTCGAGGCCCGCGCGAAACAATATCCCTTGACAGACCATGAAGTGGCGCGCATAGTAAAACCAACAGAGGAATCCTTTTTCCAGTGTTGTGATGGAGGATTTATTTATGGGAGCAACCGAGCAGCTTCCCACCTCGATCGTCATCTTGGGTGGGTGGGCCCGGTTCGGTCAGACTACTGCAATTACCGGCCGCGTGGAGGACAGCCAAGGCCGGCCGCTCCCCGGTGTCCCGCAAACCCAATCCGGTTCGGGGGGCGCCTTTCGTCTCGAGGGCCTGTCGCCTGGGCCCTACGAGGTGTGTGCCGCCGCGCCGGCGATGGGCTGCGGCCGGGGCCCGATCGCGCCAATTCCAGCCCGGCCTGCCGAACGGGCTGTCATTCTACCCAACCGAACTCGAGCCCGGAACGTTGCAAGCCGGGGAAGTTGTGGTGTCGGGCAGCGGCGGCGAACACATCGGCCCGTTCGAAGCGCGCATCACGCTTCCTCCCTTCGAGATCACCACTCAGTTTGCGCCCGGGTCCATTATGGGCAGCCTCCGCGGGTTCGCGCGAGATTTCGCGTGGCGAGGCGGACCGCCAGGAGGCATCGCGCGCTGGGGATTCACCAAGGCCCTCTGTAAGGGGCGAGTCTCGACGCAGGGGCTCTCCCCGGGGTTTCCCCTGCTAGCTACGGGCGAATCGGCGGGTGACGGAAAGACGCTCGAACTGATGATCTCGCCGGGGGAATCGGAAGAAGTCACTATCACCGCGGACGGCCTCGCCTACGGTGGTCGGCTCACCTATCTCTACATCTACCGCTATGGTGGCCTGCGCCTGGTTCCGTAGGGCGTGGATTGGCCGATGAACCGGTCACAGAGGAATCTCTGAAATCTTCCTCGTGTTTTCCACCGATTGCCAGGCACGCTTCCCGGACGTTCAAAGTTGCTCCGTAGATTGGACACGCCGGAATGCTTCCGGGTCCTTACGCCGCGGCTGCGATGTCCACTGGTGCCGGATATCGGTTCAGCAAAGCCTCGCCAGCGGTCTCGACATACGGTTCGCGGAAGGTCCGCTCGTAGGTGACCACGGTCATCTCGAACCAGTTCGATAGCTCTTCGCCCCCCTCGGGCTCGCCCGATGACGGCGCGTGGTGCAGAAATTTCCCGGCGATCGACTGGGTCTGGGCGGCGTACTCCTGGGTGTTGAGAATGTGTTGATGCCAGAACTCGTCTACATCCTCTTCCGGCACCGTGGGAAACGATTCCGCGATGCAGAGATAAAGGAAGCGGCGATACTTCGCCTCGACCTGGCGAGCCCGCTCCGGCTCCCAGCCCTTGCGGTTGGTGAGTTGTTTGTAGACGAACTCGAGGTCGAGCGACTCGATCCTGCTCCAGAGTTCTTGGTCCCAAGGTGTATTCGGAGCATCGATCGGGAGATCGATCAAACCTTGGCGGAACATTTCCGCGGCGAGAACCGCGGCGTTCCGTTCGGCGAAAGCCGAACGAAGTTCCGCTTCGCGGCGGCGGAATCCGTGGGCGTAGGCAACAGCGGCGATTTCGCGAAAGGTCCGGCAGGCACGGACTCGGGTGCCGAGGCTGCTCTCGCGATGAGCCGCTGCGAGAAAGCGTTGTGTGTCGGTCATGGGTCCTCCAGAAATGTAGCCAGGGCGGCGTGAAGACCGCCCTCGGCGGGAATCACTAACGCACGGACCAGCAACGCCGCTCGCAGAGCGCAGTCTTTCCGCCCGCTCTGACCTTGCTGCGCAAAGGTAGCGCCTTGGCGATCGCCGCCAGTTCCTTCCGCTCGATCGAGTCCACCGGGCTCTCCGTACGCGGGTTCTCCTGGATTGCGTTCCGTTCGTTGTTCATCTTGCATTTTCCTGTTTTGTTTTTAGTTTGTTTTGGCGCTTTTTCCGCGCTCAGTCTGATATGCGCCATCTCTGTGAAAAACCGCTCGAGGCGCATGAAATTTGGTTCGCTAGGAGAATTCGCGGGCAAGCATGCGGTCGGCCCTCTTCGTGTGCCAGCCGTCGAAGAATTTCCAGAAGTCCGGGAACCGTTCCTCGAGCGGTCGCGTGGCGCTCTTGTTTGGCCATGAGGTTCGCGGGCGAAGACTTGAACGAGCAAGGCGCGGCTCTGGGGAACCACCTGCTCCAGACGGCCCCCCGGGGTAGCGTCGCGCCCCTTGCGCCCGAGTTCCAGAACGGTCTTCTGGTGAGCCGGGTCGAGGACTGGCCTGTGGCGGTGATAAGAGCGGACATGGTGCGCCAATTCAACGGCGCCATCCAGGATGCGCATGCCGGGTGCGGCCCACCGTCACCGAACCGAAGTGCGCCCAGTCCACCTGGGCTTGTTCACCTGGGAAGGTCTGCAACAGGAGGAATGGCTCGCGTGGACGCGGACGGAGGCGAGCGACGGAGCGCCGGGGATGGGCTTGCGCTGCCAGTGTAGCCACGATCGCGGATCATAGCGTAGACCCGTGTGGCACGCAGCCTGGGATACTGTTCCAGGGTCTGCTGGATGAAGCCGAGATACTTATCGACGATCGAGGCGCACCGTGGCGGGGTGCTGCGGAACCGGTCGCTCTCGATCGCGTGGCGCACTGCGCCGGGATGAACACCCCAACGCGGCGCTGATTCGCCGACACCCACGAGCCTTCCTCCACAAAGTAAACAACTTGCGAGCGAAAAGCGATCAACGGAAGCCGCGCTATTTCACAGCGCGAGCGCGCTCCTGGGACGTCCAAGGAGGAGCCCAAGAGCGTCGTCGCGCGGCGACCGGTACTCAGCGGCGGCCGATCAGGATCGCGATGATCGTGTTGCTGGTTCCGTCGGTAATGCCCGCCGCTGTCACCGAGGTGCCCAGTTGCGAGGTGAGTGTCGTGCCGTTGATCGAGGAGATCGCGCGTTCGGTGCGGCTGATTCCGAAGCCGCCGAATCCGCCGCCGAACTGGGGAAAGCCAGAGCATCCGAACTGTTGGAAACCGGAGAAGCATCCGCCGCCGGTTCCGAAGCCGCCGAAGCCGAACGCCAGTTCGCCGGATCTTCCGCTACCAACGGGCCGCCAGTCTTTCAGGTCGCTGCTCGAGAAGGCGCTGACACCCAGCCCCGGCGTGATCGCGCGGCGCGTGGGCAGGACGAACGTAACGGCTTTGGAGAACGAAGCCTGCGGATCAACCGTCGCATGGAAGTTCGAGCACCACCAGGTGTCGTCGATCGAAGGCATCTGCGCGTCATCGACATCACGGCGCGTGAAAGTCACGGTGGTCTGCCGGGTCACCGCACCCTCGGGGACGAAGAACAGGATTCCGGTGGCACCAACCGAAACGGGTCCATTCTCACCCGCGGAAGTCAGCGTGCCGCGCTGGTCGAAAGTGACCGAGCCCGAATCAGCCAGCGGAGTCAGCACCTCGGTACTGGCCGGCGATTGAACTACTTCCTGCGTGGGCCGTTGATAGATGAGTGTCGACGCGAGGGCGGTGGGAACCGGCGTGGTGGCGCCATCCACCTTCAGCCGAAAAGTGAACGGGCCCACGATCGTGTCGGCGGCGACCTCGGGCACGGTCCAGACAATCGTGTTGTCGGCGACCCCTTCGTAGCGGGCGGCCCGCGGAACGTCGAGGCTTTCGAGGAAACGCGTTCCGGGGGGTAGCACGCTGCTGACGGCCACGTCTCCGAGCGGCTGCGTCCGGCTGGCCACGTAGACACTGTAAAGGACGGTGCCAGAGGGCTCGAACTGCCCCATGCTCCGAATGACGCCGTTTTGAGCCCGCAGCCCGGAGGCGGCCAGTAGGGCCGCGGTGAGTATGGTAACGTGTCGCATCGTGATTTCAGAGTACCCCGGAATATCGGCGGCAAGGGTAAGGAAGCGGTAATGATTTCGTAAAAGTCGCGGTGAGAGACAATAGCGAGAGACACAACCACGATGTTCGACCTCGAACGCCTTCGAATCAAACAGTTCGATCAGTTTCAACGGCGCCGCGTGTTCGAAATGCCCGCCGGACTCGTCACCGTGGATGGCGCGCCGATTCCCGAAGGCACCGCATTTTGCTTCGATCACGCCTTCGTGAACCTAAAAACCCAGGACGCCGAGATCCACGGGAGCGGGCCCGGCGGTCAGCCACTCGCGTTTCGGACCATAGGCGGCGAACATAAGGCGCTGTTCGTATGGACAGGCCGGGAAGACTGGCCACCACCGGAAAATACGGTTCCACCCACGACAGCGCCGGAGCCGGCCCCGGGAGAGGAGGCCGCGTGGCTCGCGGCTCAGCCGGGATTCGAGGAAGCCGCCGCGATCCTTGGTGGGAGCTATTCCTCGGGCGATTGGGGCGCGGTCCAGCGAGACGCGGACGTTCTGCGAGCGGCCGCGAAAGCGCTGGCCAGATCTCATCCAGCCGCCGCGCGATATCTCGCCCGTCGAAGCCTCGATTTCTACCACTCGTGGATGTCGCAGGCGACAAGTGGGGGCGAGGGGACGGCGATGGAGTACGAGATCCGCGAAGAGCTGAAGGAAATGCGGAAGTTGGGAGGACCCTAACCACTCACTGCGGCGCGGGCCGCGACGGGGGCATCGGCCACGGCAAGCCGCGTGATCCCGGCCGCGTTGTTGACACCGAGCTTTTTCATGAGCGTCTTGCGATAGGAGCGAACGGTTTCCACGCCCAGGTCGAGCGCCGAGGCAATCTCTTTGCTGGTCATGCCTTGTGCGATCAACCGCATGACCTGCGACTCGCGCGGGCTGAGATCGCCGTTGCGCTTCGCCTTGTCGTCGCCGCTTTGGAGCCTTTGGAATAGCGCGTTCGAGATCTGCGGACTCAAATAAGACCCGCCGAGAGCGACCGTGCGGAGCGCTTCGAGCAGGTCAGCCACGCCGGCCCGCTTCAGCAAATACCCCTTGGCGCCAGCGCGGATCACTTCGACGATCGAGCGTTCCTCGTCATAGGCGGAGAGAACGACCACCCGGGCCGTCGGGCAATGACGCGACAGCTCGGCCGTTGCCTCGACGCCATTGAGTACGGGCATCGAAAGGTCCATCAGTACCAGATCGGGTGCTGAATTCTCGCGGCAAAACTGGACCGCTTCCGCGCCGTTCTCGACTTCACCAACGACGCGAAACTCGCCGGTCCGCTCGAGCATGGCGCGCAAACTGCTGCGGACAATCGTGTGGTCTTCAACTAGCAGGACGTCATAGGTGGGCATCTTCGTGTCCCTTTGATGAGAGTTCTAGTCCCCGGGCAGGCAATACCTCTGGACCATCTAGGCATCAACGGGGGGCCTGACGAATCCTCCATAGAGTATAGAACACTGGGGGGCGTCCGTGTACGGGCGGCTGACCCCAGGTGCGGGGAGCACCGTCACCGTAGTCCGGACCCGGCGGAAATCACCTCCGCGTTGAGGTACGGCTGCAACGCTTTTGGAATCAGCACCGAGCCGTCTTTCTGCTGGTAGTTCTCCACGATCGCTACCCAAGTTCTCCCAACCGCCAGACCACTCCCATTCAGGGTATGCGCGTGCTCGGACTTTTTGCCGGACTTGCACCGTATCCCAGCGCGGCGCGCTTGGAACGCCTCGAAGTTCGAACAGGAGGAGATCTCCTTGAACTCCTTTTGGCTGGGCAGCCACACTTCGAGATCATACGTCTTCGCGCTCGAAAAACCCATGTCACCCGTGCACAGCAGTACCCGGCGGAATGGTAGTCCGAGACGCACTAGAATGTCCTCGGCGTGTGACGTCAACTTCTCCAATTGGTCGTGGCTCTGATCGGGAGTGGTGAATTTCACCAGTTCGACCTTTTGAAACTGGTGCTGTCGAATGATTCCGCGCACGTCACGGCCATGTGCCCCCGCCTCGCTGCGGAAGCATGGTGTGTAGGCGCACAGGCTGATTGGGAGCTGTTCGGCATCGAGGGTCTCATCGCGGAACAGGTTGGTGACGGGAACCTCGGCGGTCGGGGCCAGCCAATAGTCCGTCTTTTCGAGCTTGAAGAGATCTTCGGCGAACTTCGGAAGCTGGCCCGTACCGAACAGGCTTGCGGAATTGATCAGGAAGGGCGGCAGCACTTCCTTGTAGCCATGTTCGCGAGTATGAGTGTCGAGCATGAAGTTGATCAACGCGCGTTCGAGTTTGGCGCCCATGTCGACGTAGACAGCAAAGCGCGCGCCGGTGACCTTCGCGGCGCGTTCGAGATCGAGGATGCCGAGAGCCGGCCCCAAGTCCCAGTGCGCCTGCGGTTCGAAGTCCATCTCCCGGGGCGTTCCGATCGCGTGGACAACCGTGTTGTCCGCCGCCTCCTTACCTTCGGGAACCGATTCGTGCGGCGTGTTCGGAATCCGAACCAACAGGTCCCGGAACTCCTGCTCGAGCGCCCCCGCGCGCTCGCCGAGTTCCTTGATCTTCTCGTCCTTCACGCGGATTTGTTGCTGCAGATCCGTCGTGTCGGTTCCCTGACGCTTGAGTTTGCCGACTTCCTCGCTCTCCTTTTTTTTCGACGCCACCAACTGCTCGGATTCGGTGATCGCGGCGCGGCGCTGTTGATCGAGCGAGCGGAACTGCTCCACGTCGAACGTGAATCCACGAGTCGCGAGGCGCGCGGCGACTGCGTCGAGGTTGTTACGGAAGAAATTGAGATCGTGCATCTTGGCTGGGAATCTTCATTGTAACGGGCCCGTTCATCCGATTTCGCCCGTGGTAGTCTTTCTGTCATGAGAGGGCGGACCGTGCGACCCCGGCACCGCTTTAGATCGCGTCTCGGATCGCCGGGTCGACGCGCGCATCGCCCTGCACCACCTATCACGTTCGAGCTTAGCCGCTCTGCCGCCCCCACCCGGATGATAGGGACTGCAACCTTGCTGGCGCGTGTGTTGGCCGGACCATGGTAGGCGACTCAGAACTGATACTTGAGACCGAACTGCATCTCCCGCATCGTACGGGCGGTGGTGATTCGTCCGAATGTCGCCGGCTGGCGCGGATCGATGGACGGAAAGTTGAAGTTCGGATGGTTGGCGAAGTTGAAGGCTTCGAAGCGGAACTCGAGCGCGTGGCCCTCGCGAATCTGCGTCAGCTTGGTTAGCGAGAAATCCCATTGCTTGAGTCCGGGAGTGGTGAGCAGGTTGCGGCCCGTGTTGCCGTAGCGATAGACGAGTTCGGGGTTGTTCGAATCGAACGCGCGAATCTCCCAGAACTTGTCAGGCGAGCGATCGGTGGGGATCGGGCTGATACCGGTCGCGTCGGGCACGTTCGGCGTGCCGATCTGGAGCGGATCGCCGATCTGGCCGACGTTGATCGGAGTGCCGTCCGAGAGCGTCAGGATCGTACCCAACTGCCAGCCGCCGATAAGCCGGTCCGCGACTCCGGCATTGTTGAGGAAGCGCCGGCCTTTTCCGAAGGGCAGTTCATAGAGCAGCGAGCTGACGAAGCGGTGTCCGTTGTGGAACTGCGACAACGCATGCTCGCGTTGGAGATTGTAGTTGTCAGTCGCGAACTGATTTTCGCCCGTGTTGTTGCGGACCGAACTGCCCGAATCCATCGCCTTCGACCAGGTGAAGCCAGCCAGATAGGTGAGCCCCTTGGCGAACCGGCGCGTGGCCTTGAGGCCGAGCCCGTCGTAACCGGAATTGCCGTGATTGTCGAGCGTTTGGATCAGCCCGTAGGCCGGGAACGGCGAACGCTGGAGCAGCGTGCGCGCGTCGGTGGGGCCGCGCCGCAGCACCGGTTGATTCCACACACGCAGCAACTCGAGCTTGTGTCCGCCGTTGCCGATGTATCCGGCTTCGAGCACCGTATCGTTGCCGACCTGACGTTGCACGTTGAAGACCCACTGCAGCAGATAGGGCGTCCGGCGATTCAGATTATTGGCGAGCGTGAACGTCGGACCTTGGCACGGGCCGGTCCAGTTGCGGCACTGGCCGCCTTCGTTTCGCCAGGGATCGCTGAAGTTCGAATTGGGCCGCTCGGAATCGGCGGTAAACTGCGAGCGTCCGCCGACATTGCGGCTCAAGTCGAAGCGGGCTTCGACGATATCTTGGAGGAAGAACGCGCCGAAGCCGGTACGGATCGTCCACTTCTCGGTCGGCCGGTAGGCGAGACTCACTCGTGGCGCGAAGTCGTTATTGTCGCGGCGGACGGTTTCACGCCCGGCGATATCGTCTCCGGAAGCCACGGGAATCCCGTCATGGAAGCGGAACGGCAGCCCTTCGTGGAAGTCACCCGCTCCGGGGCGGAACATGCGCGGCACACGAGCGCCCGGCACGATCTCACCGTTGTAGACGCCTGAGTCGAGAACCTCCACGTTCATGATGCCTCGGTACTTGTCGTGATACGGCGGAGTGTTCTCGTAGCGCAGGCCGAGTTCGGCGGTGAGCTTCGGCGTGATCTTCCATGTGTCCTGGAAGTAGAGCGAGAAGACCGTGGCGCGGAACAGGCCATTCGAAAAGGCGCGAGCGCGGGTGGGCGTGGCCACCTCTCCGATCAGGTAGTCCGCGAACGGATGTCCGGTGACGCCGCGGCGCGCCGGATCCTGTGTCGCGTTTCCGCTGAAGCCGAAGCTTCCGCGAGTGAAAGCGTTACCGGTTTCGTTATAGCGATCGCGCCGGAGTTCGCCGCCGAAACGAAACGAGTGCTTGCCTCGGATGACGCTCATGTTGTCGATCCATTGGAACAACGACGTGCGGCCGACGAAAGGACCGTTGCCTTGCTCGCCGAAGCCGGTGAGGCCGAGTCCCAGTCCGACCGACGGCGTGCCATAGGAGAGTTCAACCGGCGAGTTGAGGCCCACGATGCCGAGTTCCTTCGTCACGTCGCGCTTGAATGCATAAAAGCGGCGTTGATCGTTGTTGAACTGCGTCCAGCCGGCGCGGAACTCGTTCACCACCGACGGGCTGATGGTACGGATGTTCGACAGCAGGACCTGATTGGTCTTGGTGAGAATGTTCGCTTCCTGATCCTGGAACGAGGCGATCTCCTTGTAGTCTTCGTCGCTCCAACTGAAGCGGCCATACCAGGTGGAACTCGCGCTTTGCGCGAAGTCGATCCGCTGATTGAACTGCTCCCACGTGATTGGGCGGTCGCGCTGCCGGATGTGGTTGCCGAGGATGTCGTCGCCCGGGCGCTGCGACTTCGGGAAGAACTCGAGCATCTTGACGGAGACCGGATTGAAGCGGCTCGCCGGAATCGCATTATTGGGGAAGAGCAGCGCGGAAACGGCGCGTGGGTTTCCCGCCGCATCGGTGGTGAAGGTGCGCGTCAGCGGGTCATAAATCTGGCGGCCTGAAGCGCTGAAGTCGCCCGCGCGCATCCGGTCCGGCGCGACGTTCGATAAGCCTTGCAGCGTCTTGGTTTCGCGCATCGATTCGAAGTTCGACATCGTGAACAGCTTGTCGCGAATCAGCCGCCCGCCGAGCGTGAAGCCGAACTGATTCCGCAGGAACGGATTCTTGTTGCCGACCTGCCGGAACTCCTTCGCGTCGAAGTTGTCGTTGCGCACGAACTCGAACACGGTTCCGTGGAACTCGTTGGTGCCGGCTCTGGTCGCCACGTTGATCTGCACCGCTCCGCGTCCGAACTCCGCCGAGTAGACGCCGGTCTCGATCTTGAACTCCTGCAGCGCGTCGATCGAGGGCTGCAACGCGTAGAGGTTGTAGCTCATGTCGGTGTTTTCGAGCCCGTCGAGCGTGTAGTGATTGAACTGATTGCGTGAGCCCGCGACCGAAATCGATTTCTCGGTGCGCGTTCCGCCTTTGCGGGCCGCGGCCTCTCCGCCGGCGCCTTGTTCAGCGGAAACATTCGGACTCAGCGCCACCATCTGGAGATAGTTGCGGCCGTTCAGCGGAAGCTCGACGATGCGGCGGTTGTCGATCACCGTGCCGACGGTCGCGTTCTCGGTCGAAAGGAGCGGAGCGCCGCCCTGCACTTCGATCGACTCGGCGATGCTGCCCACTTCCACCGTGAAGTTCACGCGAACCGAGTCGGCCACCTGCACGAGCACGCCGCTGCGCGTGGACGACTTGAAGCCGTCTTTCTCGACTCGGATCTGGTAGTTGCCGGGCGGGACGAACGGCACCGTGAAATTGCCGGTTTCGTTGGTCTCTACTTTTCTCGCGACGCTCGTGCCGGTGTTGGTCACCGTGACGGCGGCGCCGGCGATGACGGCTCCTGTCGAATCGGCGACCGTGCCGGTGATCTCTCCGAAAGTTTGTGCGAAAGCCGTCCCGCCGAAGATGGCGAGAGCGGCCGCGAGCGATGCCTGACGTGGGTTACGCATTCAATTTCTCCTGGATGGGTTTCCGCATTATAGTTCAGGAACGGGTGGCAGGGCCGCGTTAATTTACATCCATTAAAGCCGGACCCGCCTTATACTGCGATCAGTTGAATTGCTTTGGGTCGCGGCTCGATTCGATCGGGTTCGCGAAAAGGGGTTTGCATGAAACTCGCAGCTAAGGGTGTCTGTGCGTCCGCGTTCGCCGCGGTGATGTTCGCGCAGGTGTTCAATGCCAGGATCGAAGGTCTCGTCCTCGATCCAACAGGAGCGGCCGCCGGGTCCGCTCGAATCACCTTCCGGCTCGCGTCGACGGGCAAGGAAATCTCCGTCGTCAGCATCGCGGATGGCCACTATGCCAGTCCTCCGCTCGAGCCGGGCCTCTACGAAGTGAAGGTCGAAATAGCCGGTTTCAACACGCTGCGAATGACACTGCGTGTCGCCTCTGGCGAACAGCGCCGGCAGGATTTCACGCTGTCACTCGGATCGGTCTCCGAGACTGTCACCGTCACGGCTTCAACGCCCTCCATGCAAACCGAGTCATCGAGCGTGTCGAGCTCGTCCGCTTCCCGCAAGCTTCCGCGTTGGCGCCGGGAGAGGTCCGCGCGACAGGCACCCTCGATCCCGCAAGTCCGGACACCGGCGAACGAAGAGTACGCCGAGATCCGCGAGGAAGGCTTCCAATCGGTGTCGCAGCGTCCGCTCTCGACCTTCTCGGCCGATGTCGACACGGCTTCTTACGCCAATGTGCGCCGCTTCCTCCGCGACGGCAAGCTCCCGCCGAAAGACGCGGTACGCATCGAGGAGTTGCTCAATTACTTCCGCTACTCGTCTTATCCCGAGCCCGAGGGCAAGGCGCCGGTCGCGTTCAAGCTCGAGATGGCCGAATGTCCGTGGAATCCCGATCACGCGCTGCTACAAGTAGGCGTCAAGGCACGCACAGTCTCGAAAGAAGCCATGCCGCCAGCGAACCTCGTCTTCCTCATCGATGTCTCCGGCTCGATGTCGGATCCGAACAAGCTTCCGTTGCTGAAGGAATCATTCGGACTTTTGGTGAACGAACTGCGTCCGCACGATCGCGTGGCGATCGTGGTCTATGCGGGCGCGGCAGGCTTGGTGCTCGATTCCACGCCCGGCTCGGACAAGGCGCGAATCGGGGAAGCGCTCGATCGCTTGCGAGCGGGAGGCTCTACCGCGGGCGGCGCGGGACTGCGGTTGGCATACGAGGTCGCGCGACGCAACTTCCGGCGCGGTTCCAACAATCGAGTGATCCTCGCCACTGATGGCGACTTCAATGTCGGCGAGTCTTCCGACAGCGCGATGGTTAAGCTCATCGAGTCCGAGCGCGACCAGGGAATCTTTCTCACCGTCCTCGGATACGGCTACGGCAACCTGAAGGACTCGAAGCTCGAAAAGATCGCCGATCACGGCAACGGCAACTACGCCTATATCGATTCGCTCACCGAAGCCCGCAAGGTGCTCGTGCGCGAGATGGGCGGCACGCTGTTCACCGTGGCGAAAGACGTGAAGCTGCAGGTCGAGTTCAATCCCGTGCACATTCAAGGCTGGCGGCTGATCGGATACGAGAACCGCCGCCTGAAGGACGAGGACTTCGAGGACGACCGCAAAGACGCGGGCGACATGGGCGCCGGTCACGTGGTGACGGCACTCTACGAGTTGGTTCCGCGCAGCGTCAAGAGCAAGCTCCTCTCGCGGCGCGAACTGAAGTACGCGAATGCCACGGTCGAATCGCGGCCGGTGTTCGCCGAAGAAGCACTGACCGTTCGCATGCGATACAAGCAGCCGGACCGCTCCCGATCACGTGAGATATCGGGGACCCTCGGCTATTCGAAGGGCGCAATCTCGGAAGCTTCGCAGGATCTGCGATTCGCGTCCGGAGTTGCGGAGTTCGGATTGGTGCTCGCCGAATCGCGCGATCGCCGATTCGCTAGCCTCGAATCGGCGGCACGCCAAATGTCGGGCGCGCTCGGTGACGATCCCGATGGGACGCGAGCCGAGATGCTCTTCCTCGCCAAGACTGCTCGATCGCTGGGCCGGTGAAAGAGTTGCCACGGCGGGCGAACCGCGTCATAGTGTATCGATAGTTGTCGATTCTCACTCACACACTGGACTCGTTCTTCGCGCGCCTCTCGGCTGAGCGGCGCAGTGAGCCCTCCCCGCTCGAACAGGAGGTGACGGCGTGGTTCCTGGAACTGCGCGAGCCGCTGCTCCGCTACACGCTCTCACTCGGGCTCTCGCTCGCGGACGGCGAGGATATCGCGCAAGAGGTGTTCCTCGCCCTGTTCCGGCATCTGCGCGCCGGTAAGCCTCGCGACAATCTGCGCGGCTGGATCTTTCGCGTGGCGCATAACCTGGCGCTCCGGCGGCGCATGGCGATCGGCAATCGAACGGCACCGATCGAAGAACATGGATTCGCCGTTGCCGATCCCGGCCCCGATCCCGAGGCACTCGCTGGATGGCATCGAGAGCATGCCCGTCTGCGTGCCATCTTCAACGCGCTCTCCGAGCGCGATCGCAACTGCCTCACGCTGCGCGCCGAGGGATTGCGTTATCGCGAAATCGCCGATGCGCTCGACATGTCATTGGGAGCGGTGGCGCTTTCGCTCAGCCGGTCGCTCGCGAAGCTGGCCGCGGAACCTGCACGGAGATAGCCGATGAGCTTCGAATCGCATCTTTCCGATGAATCGATCCTGCGAGTGCTCGACGGGGAACTCGATCCGGATGAGCCGGGTCGCGTCGAATCGCATCTGGCCCTGTGCACGGCCTGCCGCGAGCGGAGCGAGGAACTGCGGTCCGCCCTCGCTGACTTCGCCAAGCTGCACGCGGCACCAGCGTTGCCGCCGGCGGTGGGGGCGGCCGAACGTCTCCGCGTCACATTGTCCGCGGAGCGGGATCAGTCCCCGGTGCCGGTTCGATTTCGTGCAGCGGCAGCCGCGTGCGTCGCCCTGGCCGCCACTGTCGCAGTGTTCCGCCTGTGGGAGCCAGCCGCAAGCGCGGCCTATCTGCCGGACCGCCGCCTTACGCCCGGAGCAACGCAGCCGATCTCGCGGGACCAGTCATGCGGCGCGCCGGAGGCATCCGGAACCGGGATCACCGATGAGATGGCGTTGCGAGTCTTCGATCAGTACAGGATCCGCGAGCCGCGTCCGGGTACCTACGAAGTGGATTACTTGATCACACCCGCACTCGGGGGGGCGGATGATATCCGCAACCTTTGGCCGCAGCCATACATGCAGGGCGAATGGAACGCGCGCGTCAAGGATGCGCTGGAAGATTATCTCCGCGGAGAAGTGTGCGGCGGACGCATGGATCTCGCGACCGCGCAACGCGAGATCTCTTCCGATTGGGTCGCCGCCTATCGCAAGTTCTTCGCTACCGATCGTCCGCTTGCCGTGCATGCAGTGTTCGTCAAGGACGGTCCTTGGCGCGGGTTTTTGGTGCGCTGATCGATTTCCATCCATTCTTCGAAAAAGTCTTCGAAAATTCGTTGACGCCCGTTTTGGACCCTGTTATAGTGAGTCCACTTAGCCCAGTACGGCTATAACGGAGCAATCAATGAAACGAAGGGACATCCTTCGTCTGGGAGGCGTCGGCACGGTGTTGGCCGGCCGAGCGGCCCTGGCTCAGAACCAGGATCTGCTCAAGTACCTGTGCCCACCAGACGGCATTCCACCGGATCTTTCGCGGCCGAGCCCGCCCGCCGCGCCGTTCGTCACCGAACTGTTCATCCCGCCGGTCATGCAGCCGGTGGCCAAGCTCGATCCGCCGCCCGACCCGCGCGCACATCAACGCTGGGGCGACTTCACGCCGAAGAAGTTCTACGAGATCTTCGAGCGCGAGATCGTTTGGCAATATCACGTGCAGGGCCCGTACGCGAAGGGCAGCCTGTCATGGGGCTTCGCCGGAAGCAAGGATGCGAAGGCGGTCACGCCAGGTCCGATGTATCGCGAGAAGTACGGCGTGCCCGTCCTCGTTCGCCGGCACAATGACCTTCCGCCGGTGGGCCAAAGCAAGGTCACCTGGGCGCTGCCTTCGACGACATCGCACTTGCATAACGGCCACACGGCGTCGGAGAGCGACGGCAATCCCCAGGACTGGATCGATCCGGGCGAGTTCTGGGATCATCACTACGCGAACTATCCGTCGGGCGGCGATCCGCGCGAGAAGCTGGCGACGCTTTGGTATCACGATCACCGGCTCGACTTCACCGCGTCCAATGTTTACGCGGGTCTCGCTGGCTTCTATCACTTGTTCGACGAGCGCGACACCGGCAACGAGAATGACACCAGTCCGGAGGCGTGGCGGCTTCCGTCGGGCAGTTACGATATCCCGATGTTGATCCACGATGTGCTGTTCGACCAGTCGGGCGAGGTCGTCTTCAACGCCTTCAACACGGCGGGAATCCTCGGCGACATGGTGACGGTGAACCGCAAGATCCGCCCGTTCCTGAAGGTCGAACGGCGTAAGTATCGCATTCGCCTTTACAACGGCGGTCCGTCGCGTTTCTATCAGATCTTCCTCCGGCGAGGCGAAAAAGGCCCGGATGACACGATGACCATCATCACGGGCGACGGCAACTTCCAGCCGGAGCCTCTGGTGGCAAAGAGCGTCTACTTGAGCCCCGCGCAGCGCGTCGACATCATCCTCGACTTCTCGAAGTTCAAGCCCGGCGAGAACATCTACTTCGTCAACCGGCTCGAACAGACCAACGGACAAGGCCCGACCGGAATGGTGGTCGAGCCGGGCGACGCGTTCCTGCAGTTCCGTGTCGTCGAGGCCACCGCGCCCGATCCGAGCCGTGTGCCCGAGTTCTTCCGCCCGCTGCCCGAAGTGGACATGAGCCTCGTCAAGGCTTATCGAACCTTCGAGTTCGACTACGACGGCGGACTTTGGACGATCAACGGCCGCGTCTTCGATCCCAACCGGATCGACGCGGGAATCGAGCAGGGCAGCGCCGAGATCTGGACGTTCCGCAACATGGGTAACGACTGGTCGCATCCGATCCATTCGCATTTCACTGAGTACATCCTGCTCGAAGTGAACGGACGGAAGATCCACCGGAGCGAGATCGAAGAGGGCCCACGGACAATGACCAAAGTGTACGGGCTCACCGCGCAGGAACGGCGTCCGATCGGCGTCTTCATGGGCGGTCCACGGCGTGACGTGGCAACACTGCTGCCTGGCGACGAGATGAAGGTCTACATGCGCTGGAACGATTTTCTCGGCAAACATGTGATGCACTGCCACAACGTCGTTCACGAGGATCACTCGATGATGATCCGCTGGGATATCGTGCCGCCCGGTCACGGATTCGCCGGACCGAAGAAGGCCACCGATGTCTACCCGCCGCATCTGGAACTGCGTCCGCAGGCGTCGAGCTTCCAGGAAGATCAGGCAGGGAAGGAGGAATAGCCGCCATGGCAACACAAGATTGTTCTTGCGAACGTCCGGGCGGAGCTTCCGCGGCCCACATCCCGAACCTCGTTGTTGAAACGCATCAGGGCCGGCGGGCCTTGTTCTACGACGATCTCGTCAAGGGCAAGGTCGTGATGATCAACTGCTTCGCGTTGTCGGAGGAGAACGAGTTCTCGGCGATCGCGCACTTGACGCGCGTGCAGGATCTTCTCGGCGAACGCCTCGGGCGCGAGGTCTTCATGTATTCGATCACCGCCGATCCGGAGAATGATTCGCCGCGTGCGTTGAGAGCCTTCGCGGAGCGTCACTCATTGAAGCCCGGTTGGACTTTGGTCGGCGGCAAGCCGGACCACGTCAATCGCATTCGCGCGAAGCTTTTTGCCAATGGCGGCGGACACGTGCATGGAACACCGCTCGTGAAGGACTGTTCGTTCGGTGTGATCCGATACGGCAACGAGGCTGCTGGCTTGTGGTCGGCGTGCCCATTGAAGTCGGAGCCGGAAGGAATCGTTCAGCGAGTCGCGTGGGTGGCTCCGCGTCTGAAACCAGCCGAACCGCGCCGCCGCGGACCATTCGTAGGGAGGGTGTAATGAGAATCACAAGCGCACTACTCTCGATCGCTTTTGCCTTTCCCCTCTTTTCGCAATCGAAGCCTGCCGTCTGCGTGAACGCGGATCCGAACATTCTCCATCCCTGTCAGCAGCCGCTGTTCAGCAATCCACCGCCGCCGAAAACAGTTGGCGATCGGATCGTCGTGACGACCCCCACGACATTCTTTCCCCAACCGGCGGTCAACCCGTTCGACCTGCCGCCTGGCACCAACTTCCTGCCGAGCGTGTTCTCGAACAATTTCGACGTCAACTTCACCGAGATGCCGAACACGCTGCCGTCGACACCGCTCGTTCCGTACAACCTGCACGACGGCGATCCGAAGGTATCGAAGATCAGCGCGATTTCGCCCACCGACGATCTGACGCGGATCTTCGGCCACGTGATCGACATCGCGGGCCAGTCCTCGAAGTCGAATGAGGACCGTGCGGCCGCGCGCCGTGCGATCGGCATGGCGATCGACATCCTCGAAGGGAATCCGATACCGAATCGTGTCTACAGCGGACTGCCGCTGCTGCACTATGACGGTCCGAACAAGGTGAAGTCCGTGGTGGCGATTCGGGATTCGTCCGGCAAGGTAGTGGGTGGAAATGTCGATGTTCATCAGGTCTGGTATGACAGTCACATCGAAGCCGACACTGCGTTCATCGATCCGAGAGTGGACGCAGGCGGTCCGCTTCCAACCGTCATAGAAGTTCCATGGACGATCACCTACACGGTGGATGTGCTCACACGCGGCGAAGACGACTTCTCGCCGTACGTGATGTACACCAATGGTGCGGGCATGCCCGGCGTCGGGATGGATCAGAGCTTCTTCCCGATGGCGGAAGGTACGCGAACGGTTTTCAAGATCAAAATGGCGCCCGGCAAGTATTTCAGCCTCGTCTATACGTGGGGCTGGCGTTATCATCCGCCCCGGGCGCAAGTGATGGAGAACGCCACCAAGGAGCTGGGTGGAAAGACGCTGCCGCAATTCGAGATCGATACGTTCGGCGCCAACCCGCGTCAGAACGAACAGACCAAACTTGCGGCCATCGCCAAGATCGGTGATCTCTCGCCGGAGAAGCGCATGTGGAACGCACTGCGTGGAGCGCGCGCCGCTCTCGACAAGGGGAGTTGGCCGGAGGTGGATCGTCTGGTCCGCACGGCGAACAACGCCTTCTCCGATTGGCAGGATCGAACGCGCCTGCCGTGGGGAACGCGCAATCGCGTGCGCGCCGATCAGACGGCCGATCTCACGCTGCTTTATGCCAACAACACGATCTACGCCGAGCCTTCGGGCAAGATCGACCATTCCGGCTCGTTGCAGATCGACTATCCGAAGTGGAAGATGCGCGGCACCACGCTGAACGTCACGCTCTACAACGCCGATAACTTCGAGCATGCTTATCAGAATGTCGACTTCGGCGGGGCGCGCGGCTGGGAGAATCAGTTCAAGTCGTCTGTGAAGTTTGGCGGCTCAGGGTGTTGGTTCACCTTTGGTCGAAACTATTGGTGGATGAACGTTCCGAACACCGGGCCGTCGCCGAACGGCACCGCGGCAATCATCGTGCCTCCCGCTGACGCGACCGGAAAGCCGGGGATGAAGAAGGTTTCGATCGAGTACAACTACGAACCGTCGCGCCGCATCCGCTTTTATCAGTTCGATCCGTTCCATCACGATGTGGCGATTCTTTCTGTGCATTAGCACGTGTCTGGCGGCCACGCGGGAGGATCTCTCCGTCGACATCCCTCGCGTGACGCTGACCGATCATCGTGGAGCGGCCGTGAGCCTGCCTGCGCTGCTCGAAGGGCCGGTTCTCGTGCAGTTCATCTTCACCACGTGCCCCACGATCTGCCCGGTGATGGTGCGCGCGTTCGCGGGAATTCAGCAGCAGTTGCCGGGAGTGAGGATGGTGTCGATCTCGATCGATCCCGAGCACGACACTCCGGAGCGTCTGAACGCATACGCGCAAGAGTTGAAAGCGGGCCCGGATTGGTCGCTCCTCACGGGCCGGCTCGAAGATGTTCTCGCGGTGCAGAAGGCGTTTGACGCCTATCGCGGGAACAAGATGCGTCATGAACCGGTCATGTACGCGCGATTCGGCGATGGATGGATCCGCTTCCATGGGCTGATGCCGGCGGGGGAGGCGGCGGCCGAAATCCGGCGGGGACTGGCGCGACCTTACGCGGCGTGCGAATCATGTCATCGCAAGAGTGGCATGGGATCGAGCGAGGGCGGTGTCTACGTTCCGCCGGTCACCGGCGAGGCTTTGTTCAGCGCGGCCGGCCCGCGACAATCCACTCTGTATCCGAAGCTGTTTCAAGAGGCACCTCCCGGAGAATCCTGGGCGCGATTGCGAGATCCACGCACGCGGCCGGCCTATACGGTCGAGTCGCTCGCGGCGGCGATTCGCACGGGGCGTGATCCGGCGGGCCGTGAATTGTCCTCCGTCATGCCACGCGTCGCGATGACCGATCGAGACGTGCGCACCCTCGCCACTTACCTTCGGACGCTCGGCGGCGCGGCGTCCGGCGTGACCAACGAAGCCGTCCGATTCGCGACGGTCATCGCGCCAGACGCCGATCCGCGTGAGGCAAGTGCGCTGACCGAAACGATCTCCGCCTACATGCGATGGAAGCGAACCGACACTGCGCGGCGCGACGCCAAGCCGGGACCGTGGGATCGCGAGGCCATGCGTCCCGTCTTCCGCGAGTGGAAACTCGACGTGTGGAAGCTCGAAGGCCCAGAGACTAGTTGGACCGAGCAACTGGCTGCGCGATACAGAGACCAGCCTCCGTTCGCCATTCTCATGGGCATGGGCCGTCAGGCTTGGCGGCCCATGCACGAGTTCTGTGAGCGGACCTCGACGCCGTGTCTGTTTCCCATCACGGATCGCCCGGTGTCCGAGGGCGCGAACGGATACAACCTCTACTTCTCTCGCGGACTCGAACTCGAGATCGAAGCGGCGGAACGCTCCAAAGGCCCGGACGGCCAAGTAGTCACCGCAGGTCCCTTCCCCGCGACCGGCCGGATCTTGATACCCGCGAGCCTCGCGGCCGCGATCCCTGAGCCCGCTCGCGATCGCGCCTACCTCGTCTCCGCGCAAGCCGCTCCGGGCGGCAACTCACCGCATGCGTTTCGCGCCCGGGCTTGGCTGCGATCACGAGGACTCGCGCGAGATCACGAGGCGATTCGCCTCAACGCGTGGTTCGTCATGTCGCTTCTCGATCATTCGCTCATGAAGATGGCCGGCCACTTCGATCGCGACTACCTGATCGAGACGATCGAGATGGAAACCGAGAACACCGCGAACCCGGGCGTCTACGAGAATCTCAGTCTCGGGCCCGGGCAACGGTTTGCGTCGAAGGGTTGGAGCGTCATGAAGGCGGCTCGCTGATCCCGCGCACACTGTCCCAGATCCCGGTCATGAAGCCGGAATCGAATTGCCCGGCCAGCCGATCAGCCCATGGCCGATCTCGTGCGCAAGTGCGTGGAGCGAGGGGTTGACCGAGCGCGATCCCGTCTTCGAATAGCCGGACTCGAACCCCGGGCGAGCTATTAGACGGTTGTGCCGCTCCCAGCGCCGCCATCGACCGGCCGTCCGTTGCCTTCTCGAGGATCTCGGCGTGGACCGTGGCGAGGCTGCGGTCCATAGATGCGGCAATCGGGAGCCACGGCCCTCGTCTCGGTCCAGCCGGATGCCCGCCCGCGCGAACAAGCTTGGACCGTTACCGTCGCGTGCTCGAGAACACCCGGCTGCATGCCCACCAGCAACGCCGTTCGATTCAAGGTGGTCTCCTCCCCGCCGCTCTCCACAGCGGGAGGAAGAGTAGGAAGGGGCCACGGGACGCCACCGGTACGTCCGCCCGTAACTGCGGCGTAGCGTCTCCGTCACTGAATCGAAACAATCCAGCGATATTCTCGAACTTGGAAACCATCTTTGATAACTCTCTGGGCACCGTGGGGATGATCGTCCTCTTTGCTGCCCTTCTGATCGCGTGTGCATTCGAGTTCGTGAACGGGTTTCACGATACGGCGAACGCGGTCGCAACCGTCATCTACACGAATTCCCTGGAGCCTTGGAAGGCCGTCATCTGGTCCGGACTGTGGAACTTCGCGGGCGTCTTCGTGGGTGGCATCTCGGTGGCGATGGCCATCGTCAACCTCCTGCCCGTCGAACTGCTGGTCGCCAGCGGCTCCAATGCCGGTTTGGCGATGGTGATGGCGCTGCTGTTGTCGGCGATCGCATGGAACCTCGGTACCTGGTACCTCGGTCTTCCGGCATCGAGTTCGCACACGCTCATTGGCGCGATCCTAGGCGTAGGCTTGGCGAATTCCTCCTTGCCCGGACATGTGTTCGGCAGCGGGGTGAACTGGCACAAGGCGGCAGAGGTCGGGCTCTCCCTGTTGGTTTCGCCCTTCCTCGGATTCTCGGCCGCGTATCTGTTGCTGCGGCTGGCGCAAGGCATGATCCGCAACCGGGACCTGTTCCAGCCGCCACTAGCCGGGCAAAAGCCTCCCACGTGGATCCGCAACGTGCTGATCGCGACCTGCACCGGAGTCAGCTTCGCGCATGGATCGAATGACGGACAGAAGGGTGTCGGGCTGATCATGCTGATCTTGATCGGTATCTTACCCGCTGGTTACGCAGTCAATGGGGTTGCCGATCCGCAACAGGTCTCCGCCGCACGCGCGGCCGTTGAACGCCTCGTGCCGATGGCGGCCCGCTTGCCCCAAGGTGAGCGAGAGACCGTCACCGCCGAGCTTGCCGAGCTTCGGGGCAAGCTGAGCGGGGTGAGGTTGATGGACACGATTCCCGGTCCGGACCGTTTCCAGGTGCGCAAGGACATCCTGCTCATCGAAAACTCGCTACGGGATGATCCGTCCGCCAAGCAGGAACTTCGAGCGCTCCGCGCGATCGTCGACTACGCGCCCACGTGGGTTCTGATCGCGGTCGCCTGCTCCCTCGGCATCGGCACGACAGTCGGCTGGCAGCGAATCGTCAAGACCGTGGGCGAAAAGATCGGCAAGCAGCACCTCACCTACGCGCAGGGCGCTTCGGCGGAACTGGTGGCGATGGCGACAGTCGGATTCGCGGCCTTTTCCGGATTCCCGGTCAGCACCACGCACGTGCTTTCGTCGGGCATCGCTGGAACGATGGTGGCGCAGAGGTCGGGCCTGCAGGCGGAGACGGTAAAGAAGATTGCTTCGGCGTGGCTGCTGACGCTGCCCGCCTCAATGATGCTCTCGGCCGTCATCTACCTGGCGTTGCGTTACCTGTTGGTCTGCGTGGGCTGCGTCCAGTAATTCGAACACGGCGAAGCCGGAGTTCGACCAGGTCGCCCGCCATGCGGGGCTGGTGCGAAGGGCGTCGAGCCGCGCGGCTCGCTCCTTGTCGCCGAGATCGAGTTCGTAGTCCCAGGGCGTTACGTAGAGATAGCGAGCCCCGTTGGCTCGCGCTACCGCGGCCGGATCGCGGAAGTAGGCGAGGATGGCCGCGCGATCGCCGCGGTAGCCGAGTTTCGACGGTAGCGGCATTCCGATGGCACGCCGCCCGGTGAATAGGTAGAAGCGGCTTTCCTGGTAGGCGACCGCTGAGGCGTCCGGCGGAAGATTCGCCCGGACCCAAGCGAGGGCGGGAGCTTCGCTCACCCTTCGGTCGCGCTCGCGCTGGAACAGGGCAGGGAAGTAGGCCGATGTCGCACTGGTCTGGGCCTGGATCCAACACAGGCCGCCGATCGCGAGTCCGGTCAACAGTAGTCCCGCGAAGGTGCGGTTGGCGATTCCCGACTTGCGCCAGAGCCCAGCCATCGCTTCCGCCATTCCGCGAACCGCGGTGTAGAGTCCGGCCACCAGCAGCGGCAGCAGCGGCAGCAGAAATCGCTCGTTCGGTGAGAAGTTCCAGGGAAGCAGGACCGCCACGTAGGCAATCGCGAACAGGGCGTACAAAGAAACGCCGCGCGCCTGGATCATCTTGACCAGCCCCGCAACCGCTAGCAGTGTCAACACCGTCTTGCCGTAGGTGGCCGCCAGTGAGTCGCTCGGTTCGAACCACAGCAGACTGCCCGTGCAGGTGACGAGCGTTCCGAAGTTCGCGCCGATTACGGTCTGCAATTCCGAGAGTTCGAAGCTCGACAGAAGATATCCGAAGTAGTCGACGTAGTAGCGCAGTTGCGGCGTTCCGCCGTCAACACGATGCGCTCCGCTCCACAGGTTCCAGGCGAGCGCGAACGGCAATGACGCCGCGAGCCAGATCAACGCGCTCCGCCATTGGCGGCGCAACAAGAACCACAGCGGACCGGCGCCCAAGAGTACGATCGACGCCGAGCGCATCAGCATCGACGCACCCGCGAGCAACCCGCCAGCTAGCGGCCATCGCGAGGCGGCAAGAAGCATTGCGGCGAATATCAGGCCCGCCACGGTTTCCGACATCAGGCTGGCCGCGTAGAAGATAGTGGGCGGATTGAGCGCGACCGCGGCCGCGAGTACGAGGTCCCACGGGCTATCGATACCCAGGTCCCGGAAAAGCCGGGGCATTAAGAGCAGGCAATAGATGGCGAAGGCGAGAGCATTCAGCGCGAGCGCCCAGCCGAGGTGATTCGGAAACTCTCCGCCCAACCGCCAGACAGGCGCGAGCAGTGCCGCGAATCCGGGCGGATACTTGGTTTGCGCGGGTGCGCCCGGGAGGCTTTCGATGCGGTATCCTTCGCCCGACGCCAGCGACTTGGCCGACGCGTGATAGATCGCGTCATCGAGCAGGAATCCGAAGTGCGGAACGTCGCGCTGGCTCCAGAAGAACCAGATGGCGGGCAGCATCGCCATCAACAGCGCCGCCCATCCGGCGATTCGCACGCGATGTGTCATCATAGATCCGATCCATCTATGCGGCGACGTGCATTTCCCTCGATTTCTTTACTTGCGGTGCTGTGCGCTTCCCTGGCGGGCGCGGCCGAGCCCGAAAAGGCCAAGCACCCGGCTATCGGCAATCCCGAGGCGATCGCCTCGGGCCAGAAGCTGTTCGTAACCGGATGCGCCGGATGCCACGGACAGAATGGCGAAGGCGGGCGCGGGCCCAAGCTGCGCAATCGCGCCGTCTGGCATACGTTGGATGACGAAGGTCTGTTCACGACGATCAAGAAGGGGGTTCCGGGCGCCGACATGCCCGCTTCCAACCTGCCGGACGATCAGATCTGGCAGATGGCGGCCTATGTGCGAGCCATGAACTCGCCGGCCATCGAGCAGAACGTGCCTGGAAATCTATCGGCAGGAGAGGGGATTTTCTGGGGGAAGGGCGGGTGTGGAAATTGCCATGCGATTCGCGGCAAGGGTGGCCAGTCGGCTCCCGACCTGTCTAACGTGGGCGCGCTGCGGCCCGTGGAGCAGATCCGCGAGGATGTCGCCTCGCCGGACGCCGATGGCTACGAGAACTGGCGCAAGGTGGTGGCGGTGACCAAGGATGGCAAGACGATCGAGGGCGCACTGCGGAACCGGTCGAACTACTCGCTCCAGATACAGGACGGCAAAGGCGCGGTCCGGCTGCTGTCGATGGCCTCGCTCAAAGAGGTGACGATCGAGAAGGCTTCACCCATGCCCCAGGATTACAAGTCGCGGCTTTCGCGGGAAGAGATGCGGGATCTGGTGGCGTTTCTCGCCCGCCAGAGTATCCGCCCGGTGGAGGAGAAGAAGTAGATGCGCACGCTCGCGATTTTCTTTCTCGGTACGGCCGCCGTCATGGGTCAGGTGAAGTACGAGGATCTGCTGAAGGGGCCGGGAGCGAACTGGGCCACCTACGCAGGCGGCTACAGCGGGCAGCGCCACAGCGCGCTCACGCAGATCAATACCCAAACCGCGGGAAGCATCGTGACCAAGTGGGTTTACCACGTGCCGAAGGCGAATGGCCTTCGCACGCATCCGCTGGTCTACGACGGCATCATGTACATCACCAACACGAACCGGCTGATCGCGCTCGATGCGCGTACGGGCCGTCAGATCTGGGAGTACTTCGAGCCGCGATCGAAGAAGGAAGGGGTCAACCGGGGCGCGGCGCTGCTCGGGGACAAGGTCTTCTTCGTCACGGCGGACTGCTATCTCGTGGCGCTCGACCGGCGGACCGGAGCGCTACTGTGGCAAACCAAGTTCGGCGACATCGAGCAGGGTATCTTTGCCAGCCTCGCGCCGCTGGTGGTGAAGGACAAGGTGATCGTCGGCAACGCGGGCGGCGACACGGGCATGCGCGGATTCATCGTCGCGATCGATGCCAACACGGGCAAGGAATCCTGGCGTCTCTACACGGTGCCGGCCAAGGGCGAGCCGGGTTCGGAGACATGGAGCGACCTCCACGAGTGGGGAGGCGGCGCCACGTGGCTCTCCGGGACCTACGATCCGCAACTGAACCTGCTCTACTGGCCCACCGGGAATCCGTGGCCCGATTTCTACGGCGGAAACCGTAAGGGCGACAATCTTTATACCGCGTCGGTCCTCGCGATCAATCCCGACGACGGCAAGATGAAGTGGTACTTCCAGTTCACCCCGCACGACGTTCACGATTGGGACGCGCAAGCGTGGCCCGTGCTGGTGGATCTGCCGTTTCGCGGCAAGCAGCGCAAGCTGATGCTCTACGCGAATCGCAACGGCTTTTACTACGTGCTCGATCGCGAGACGGGTGAATTCCTGAATGGATCGAAGCTAGTCGATAACGTCGACTGGGCGAGCGGACTCGACGACAAGGGCCGGCCGATTCTCGTGCCCGGCAAGGAGCCGACAATCAACGGCAGCGTCTCGTGTCCGGGTGTTCGCGGTGCCACGAATTGGATGTCGCCGTCGTTCAATCCGGCCACCGGACTCTTCTACGTCATGACGCTCGAGCAGTGCGACGTCTATTCGGCATCGATCAAGACACCCGAACCGATGAAGGGCTTCTCGGGCGGCGGCGCGGGGCGCAATCCGGATAGCACCGGACAGTTCTTCCTCCGCGCGCTCGATCCCACAACCGGCAAACGCCGCTGGGAGTTCCCGCTTTCCGGCCGCGTGGACGCATGGCCCGGAACGCTTTCGACTGCGGGCGGCGTGATCTTCTCGGCCGATGACGACGGGCACATGATTGCGCTCGACGCGCGCGATGGCAAGGTGCTGTGGCACTTCCAGACGGGTGAGGTGATCAACACGTCTCCGGTCACATACGCGGTGGACGGCAAGCAGTACGTGTCGATCGCTTCCTCGACGGCAATCTTCACGTTCGGCCTGTTCGAGCCAGCCAAGCCGATGATGCCGACTCCGGTCCGGGTGAGGAAATAGTCAATCGATCCGGCGGAACCCGGAGCCTACATTTTCGTAGTTCGCACGCCGATCGCGATTCATGGGCCACATCCGGCTCCATTCGCATGGAATCGTCCCGACGATTCAGTGCTCCGCCGCCGAATCAAGCGCTCTCTCGGCGCATGTGAGGTAGGCTGAGAGATGTCATGATACTTGGATGGGCTTCTACTATTCGGCTGGTCGGCCTCGCCGCTCTCGGCGGGAGGATGTTATCGATGGCTGAATCTGTCGCTTCGGGAGATCGCCTGGGGACGAGCCTCTCCAGCGATCGCGTCGCCCTGTCTTTCACAGGCTCGGAAGGCGCGCTCTACAGAGTGGGCAGCAATGCCCTAAGCGCCGAAGTCCTTCAGCCGACTGATGGCAGAGAACTCCGGTGCGTAGCCGCACCGGTTTTGATTATTCACGGGACTCAATACGATCCAGGAAAGACGGGGCTTTCCAATCCGCACCTCACCTTCGCGCACGTGGTCAGGGCCAATATGCGTAGCGATCTCACGGGCGTGAGTTTTGGATGGTTCTCGGCTCCGCTGAACTTTCGCAATCAGTTCAAGGCATTGAGGCTGGGCAGCGCAACGGTCTACGGATTGGCGCACAAGAGTCTGGCTTCGGAAATTCCTTCATTGGGTAGGTTGATTGGTCTGCTGCCGCCTCGATGGACGGCCATCTGCCACAGCATGGGTTGTGAATTGCTTCGTCGCGCCTTGGCAAGTCATCCGGACATGTCCAAGCCAATGCGGGTGCTGCTATTGAGTGGCGATCTGGACGAACGGGCTTTTGAGCAGTTCTCCGATGTCTACGGAATTCAAGTGCTTGCGGTTCGCGCCAAAGCTGATCACACCCTTTCTTTCAGTCGTTTCCGTCAGCAGAGCTCCCCCTATTGGAGTGGCCGAGCGCCGCGACGCGGGGAGTGGTTGGATCTCGTCTTCTATCCGGAACTCATCGAAAAGGGCGGCCGCTGGAGTGCCCGCTACGGGCGCAGGCGGCGATTCTGGGACCACATGTCAACATTCGAGTTTCAGCAGCCATGGGCCATCTACAGCGAGTTCCTTCGGGACGGACTTCCCTTGCGCCTGCCTGATGGCAAACTGCTTCGAGTCGTGACCGCACCCCCACGTTGACTGTGCTTGCGGTGGACAGCGAGTGGCATCAGATCAACTGTTTGGACGGTTTGGATGCCTTGACTGGGTAGATCCATTGTATCCATTGTGGATGCGTGAAACGAATCGGTGAATTAGGCGGCGCTACCTGGAACGGCGCAGTCGGCGCGGGCTCGGCTGCTCAGGTCTGTCAGAATATGGCGGGCTCACTAGTTCGTCGGAGTTCGGTGAATCAAACGAATCAGCAGTCTGGCCAGTGAAGCGAATTCGGCTGTGGGCGCGGGCGAAAGTTCGCTTGATCAAATGCCTTGCTGCAAGCTTGTCAATGCTGCCGACTACGAACGGGTTATGCTACGATTGGGGGCACTGAGTATGAATGCTGCATTGTAGATGCAATTAAGTTCAGTCGGTGCCTGTCGGAAAGGAGCGCGAATGCCGGGACACGTTTTCATTAGCTATCGATGGGGTACGGCGAGCAGCGACGCTGCTGGGCGGCTCTACTCCGAATTGCAGCGACAACTTCCGCAGGACAGGATTAACCTTGATGTTCAGAACCGCCCAACGGGGGAGGGCCTTCGAAAGCGGATTCAGGATGACGTCAAAGCTGCGGACGTCATGCTCCTTGCGATACACCCGGAGTGGCTTGCCGCGATTCCACGTCTGAACGATCAAGACGATCTGGTCCGCCTGGAGATCGAGGCCGCTTTGGAATTTGGTATCACCATCATCCCGGTCTTGTTAAATGGCTCAGTCATGCCCACTGGCGGTCTATTGCCCGCGAGCATTCAGCCGATCGCAAACTTGCCCGCAGTGACCATTGGTGAGCACGCTGCGTACGCGGCGGGAATTGATCGGCTCTGTCGAGATATTCGGGGCACACTCCCTGGGACGTTCTTGCGATTGCTGAATTGGGTAGCGAACAACAGCCCGGCTAACGTCGTTCTCGGTCTGATGATTCTCGGGGCGTTGATGATTTTTCTTTCCAGAATGCTTGAGATTCACACGTTCAGTATTCTCGTCCGAGTGATGGCGCTGTTTGGTCAAGGTCAGGAGACTGAGCTGGAGGTGAAGCGCGAAGTCGGCCTAATGATGGCCTGGAATTGGACTGCGGTTGTTCTGTTGATTACGCCAGCGATGTACGTAATATTCGCCAATACGCTGCGGCATGCCAAAGAACTCCTGGATATCTTGCAGTTCCGAAAGATGGTCTATTATATCGGGGAGCCTGGTGTCACGGAGCCGATTGGAGCCCGACGCTTATGGGAATCTGTTGCGCGGCCGACCTCTAGTTGGTGCAAGGTCTTCGCCGCGATTGCGGTTGTCCTCGGCACCGTTCAATGGTGGCAGTATTCGGGGCAATGGTTTTTTAAGGGCTATTCCGGTCAGCGGTTCATGCTAATTAGCACAGGACCGGACTGGAATATTGGTTGGGCGATTGTTGACGCGCTCGCGCCGAGTGGGCTTGCGATCACGGCGTTCGTTTTGCTAATGTACATAGTTTACGGCGTCGGCTCCTTTCTAACTTATTCCTATTATGCGTTTTTGTTCAATTTCTTTGCGGAACTCTCTCAACTAGCCACGAGCGCTGGTTCAAGAAGCAGCGAGGCCCTTAGGTTGGACATGTCGGACCGCGACGCTGGTGGGCTCGCCTCATTCAGAACGATTCAGCGAGATCATGCAGCTTTTTGTCTATGGAGTCTGTTTGCAATGTATCTGATGGCCCTTCGTAATGCGTACCTGCCGCTCGTGTGCCGCCTGCCAGCGGGCGTCGCGTCATCGCTTGTGGACGACGACTCACGACTCGGGCAGTGCTCGAACATGGTGTCCTTCTCCTCCAATATCTACCGCAGCACTGCCCATTTTGTGGGTAGTGTCCTCGGCGGCGCTCCCGACTTCGGAGTCCTCTTCTTTGCCTACTCGGAGCAGAACCTCTTCGTGTTGGGCTCACTTTTGCACGTTTGCTTGATAACGAGCTTTTTCTATTTGATCTCTAGCCGGATGACGGCGATCGTCGAAACGGCGCGGCACGGTGCCGACAGCGAAGTTGCAGACGTACTGTTGCGCAAAATTCGATTCGAAAATGGTCGAGTGATAGCGATCATGTCAATCGGTGCACTTGCCACCATCTTCCTCAATCTTGGGCCGCTCGTTTTGTTCGTAGCGATGGCGACGTATTCACTGGAGCGGTGGATGTCTGTGCGAGGGCGATAGTACATCACATGAGGAACCTGGATTCTTGGCACGATTCCAAGAAGAGGTGCATCTCCTCGAATGCGAGCTCTTCCATTTGCTTCATTGCTTCAACTTTTTCCTCGATTGTTATCGCTTCCTTGAACCGGCGGTGAATCGCCTTAACGCCCGATAGATACGTTCTCAATCTCTCGACTTCTCTCGCCGGCTGGAGGCCTTCCTCAAGGGTTCGGGCGCTCAAGGCAACAATGGCAATCCAAATGGCGAGTACGTGAATGAGCTGGCCTGAAAGCCAATGCGGCCCCCCGGCTACTCCGCATACAACCCCAATGTGGATGAACATGATCGCCAACACGCATAGCATCGACAATGTGCTGAAGGCTTTGGCCTGCTTGGCGGGCGCGTCCCTCCACCATCTCCCAAAGCCAGCTAGCTTGAAACCGGCGTACTGAATTTGGCGCCTGAAGCGAAGCGACTCATATGCAGCGAAAAGGTGTGGGAGGGCAGGATCGTCTTGCCTAACTGACCCGCCGCGAAACTCCCATAGCCAGCAGTCCCTCGCCTCGGAGCGCTCCCCAGGGGGCGGGACCTCCGCGTCTATCATTTCGACCACGTCTCGCTGGAAGGATAGGAACCTCCCGGTCCGCTCCTTTTCGAACTCCGCGCGACTAGCCGCGTTGCGTGACGCCTCCAGGATAAGGGGTATCTGGGTGACCAGAGATTGAAAGTGGAATTGACGGATTCTTTCTGCCGCGAGTCGTGCACGAAGCCACTTCAGTTTCCGCCGACGAAACATTAGACCGAACAGGCCTATCAAGACGCTCACCACTCCCATGCTCCCGGCGATCAGCGCCAATATGTGCTTTACGTGCTCCTGAACGTTCAATATCGGTTCGGTAGCGGCCATGGTCAATGCGCCAGTTCCTAACATCACCGCAAGGCCACCCCAGGTACGGCTTGTGACCTTTGCGCGTTTGGCCGCCTCATCGTAGGGCCCAAAATGTTCGCGAAGCTCCTGGTTGTCTAGAGCGAAGTAAATATCTCCGAAGTGAGTGTGAGCCGCATCTCTATCCTTCCCGGTTATCAGGAGGTCAGTATTGAACTCGAACGACATTTCGATCCACCTCTCTCGAAAGGTGAGTGTAGCCCTTGGATATTGCCTTTGTCAAATGATCAGACCACTTCGACGCTCCCGTTTGCTGAAGAATGAGGCCCGGTCGGCCCGCCTCTAGCCCACCCTTCGGACCAACGACTGGAAATGTCGGCACTCGCCGATCGCAGGAATTTGGGGGCCCGCCGCGCCGCTGGCCGCATCGGCCGCATTGTGTGCCGACACAACTCTCTCCAGGTCCATGATATGACGGTAAGCTAGCCACCTCGGCGCTTGCAACCGCCCAGTGCCTCTCGGCCCCCGGTGCTCCGCCACATCCTCTCGAGTGCGAACAGCGGTCCGCTTATGGTGGCCTTTGGAATTGGCTGCTCTATGTGGGCCGCCGCGGCTAGCCCTTTCGCTCGAACAGGTACTCGCAGTCTTCTAGGCGGCTCTGTCCGCCATCGTTCACCGCGAATTTCGAGCGTGTGACTTTGCCTTGCCGGATCCGTCCGCTCCACAGCGATGTTCCCGCGTAGACTCCATCCTTCCGCAATGCGTAAAAGTTGATGTCGAACTTCGCCAGCCGGGCCGGATCATTGCCGTAGTTGCGCGCGATGCGTTTCAGGCAATCGAGGCAGGCTTCCTTCGGTGGCATGCCGTGCCGCATGTTTTCGACGATCGTGTGCGCACCGGCGACGCGGATGTTCTCCTCGCCGCGGCCCGTCGATCCGGCCGCGCCCACTTCCTGATCCACGTAGACACCCGCGCCGATAATGGGCGAATCGCCGACGCGGCCGGGGATCTTCCATGCGAGTCCGCTGGTGGTGGTGACGCCGGACATGTCGCCCCTCGTGTTCAGCGAGAGGCAATTGATCGTGCCAGTCGGCGGGTTCACCGTCATGTCCCATGCCCAGGCGAGCGTTTCGTCATCGGCATGCGGAAACTGCTGTCGCAGCCGAGCCGCCGGTACTTGGCCTTTCTTGGCCGGAGCGTCGAGGCCGTCGGTCCAATTGTTGTGGCCGCCCCCGTCGCGCTGGCTGCGTTTCCACGTAAGCCACGCCAGGCGCGACTTTTCGGTCAGCAGGTTCTCTTCGGGAAATCCGTACGCCTTGGCGAATCGCAGCGCGCCCTCGCCCACGAGCATGATGTGGTCGGTCTCGGTCATCACGAGCTTGGCGACCTTCGAAGGATACTTGATGTTCCGGAGGCTGGCGACCGAGCCCGCGCGGCGCGTGGGGCCATGCATGAGGCTTGCATCGAGTTCGACGACGCCTTCCTCGTTCGGAAGTCCGCCATAGCCGACGGAGGTGTCCTCGGGATCCTCTTCGTTGATGTTGACTCCCGCGATTACCGCGTCGAGCGTGTCGCCGCCCGTCTTCAGAATCTCCATCGCGCGGGCGCAGCATCGCAGCCCGTTGTTGCTCGAGATGACGATGTTTTTCGGTTGCGCCGATTGTGCCGCCGCCGCGGCTGGAAGCGCCGCCGCCCCCGCGATCCATTGCCTGCGATTCACCATCCGGCCACTATAGCAGCGTTCGCTTGTATCCGCGCGCTACTTCTTCGTGGCCTTGCGGGCTTCCTTGACAGCCTGAAAACGCGGGTCGAGCGCGATCAGTTTTCGCACCTGATCGCCGATCTCCTGCCATGTATGGATGAAGTATCCGGCGCGATTGATCGCGAGCACTTCTTCGCGTTTGGTCCCGAGAATCGCGAGGACGATCGCGGTCTGAGCCCGCTTGGCCTCGTTCTGCCGCTGTGCCGCCGCCTGAAAGGCCGCGGCAACGCGGCTGAACTCCGTCACCACTTGTTGGCGGATCCGCCCGGCCCACTCGATCTGCGCTTCGGTACCGCTGAGCTCGGGTAGAGAGGGAGTGGCCAGAAGGGTCACTCCTCCATCCCTCTCCCTCGCGTCGATGGCGCCGTTCATGACAAGCGCGGACCAGTCACTGGCGCCAGTTGGAACCAGATGACGGCCACGGCTATCACTCCGGCGGCAAGGGCCACCTTGACGAACTGCATGAGCCGGATGCGGTCGCGAAGTTGCCGGGCGCGGCCTCTTTCGAGCCAAGCCTCCCACCTCACTTCGTCTAGGACTTCGTTCGCGGGAACGTACTGCGGCGGACGCCGCTCGGCGGATTCTTGGGGAATGGCAGTCATATGGCTGGCTCCGTGAGAAGGCTATGGGCGGAAGTTCGCGCTGTTGACGGCGCGAGCCTTGTCGAGGACTGACTTGCTCTCGGCGTCTTTGTTCGCCTGCAGCTCGATGGCCCGCCGGGGCGCATCGAGCGCGTCCAGCCGGATCGACTCGGCGATCGCCGCGCGGGCAAGTCCCTCGAGCCGCTTCGCACTCGCGATCAGAGCATAACTGGTCTGGTCGCCCGTACGGACCAAATCATACGAATAGCTGTCGTCTTCCCAGCGACTGATTACTGGAGTGAACTCCCCGTAGTTGGAATGAAAGGGGACTTCTTGCTTCGGTTTTGTGAAGGCGCCGTATGTCCTGGACATGACGTTCACCATGTCATCCGGACTCATTCCCTCGACCTTGACCCAGTCATAGGTGGTAACGACCTGAAATAGCTCGCCATTGTAGAAACGCAGAATCGAGTCGCGAACCGGATCGGGGCGGCTGGCGAACGGGGTCAATCCGCCGTTCGGGTTCCACTCCAGTTGCGCGATCCGGGCGGGCCTGGAATGCACCACCGTGGCCGAGCCCGCGGCGACTCCTCCGGCCCTGGCGCATGCCTCGACGCTTGAACCGAACTGGAATCCACGATAGACGGAAAGATCCGCCGCATTCAATAGGAGGGGCAGTGCCAGAATGATTCTCACGCTGTCCGCCGGGCCAGTGCCGCGCGCGGGGCGGTCCACGTGAGGCTGGCGGTCAGGCCAGCGGCCGCCGCGAGCCACGCGGTGGGCTTGGCGAGTATCAACAACACGATCGTGAGGATCAGTGCGCCAGCCAAGATGGTGTTGGCCACGGAATCCCCGCCGTCTTTTCTCGGGATCGAAAGCATGATCGGCAACCTCCGGGTCGCGGCGAAGCCTACAGCCGGTGGAGCGGATCGCCTCGTAGGTCAAGGAATCCGCTAGCGAACGGGATCGTCCTGCTGCACCGAGTGTAGGCTAATATGTCTTGCCTGTCAAGATGTTTTATGGCATACTTCAAATGCTCTGAATTTACTGAATATACTGAATCTAATTTATCCGCTCCATCAGCGGCGGCCCGGCTTACCTCCCGGCGGCCGGAATGAGTGAAATCTCGGGGCTCAAAAAGATCGCTTTTGCCGGCGACCACTTTCCGAGAAAATGCGGAATCGCGACGTTCACGGCCGATCTGCTAGCCGCCGTCTCCGCCTCCCGGCCGGCAAGCCGGTGCTTCGCGGTCGCGGTCAACGACATCAAGGGCGGCTATGACTACCCGGACGCGGTGCGGTTCGAGATCGAGGAGCAGGACCTTACTTCGTATCTCCGCGCTGCTGACTTCCTCAATATCAGCAATGTGGACATGGTCTGCCTGCAGCACGAATTCGGCATCTTCGGCGGCCAGTCGGGCGGACACATTTTGGCATTCTTGCGTGAACTGCGGATGCCGGTGGTGACGACGCTCCATACCGTGTTGCGCGAGCCCGGAGCCAGCCAACGCCGCGTTGTTCGCGAACTGCTGGCGCTCTCTACACGGGTGGTGGTGATGGCGGATCGCGGGCGGCGAATGCTCGAAGAGATCTACGGCGCGCCGCCCACGAAGATCGACGTGATTCCGCATGGTATTCCCGACACCGGATTCGTCGATCCGGCCTACTTCAAGGATCAGTTCGCCGTGGAAGGCAAGATCGTTCTGCTCACGTTCGGACTACTCTCGCCGAACAAGGGGATCGAGTGCATGATCAATGCCTTGCCAGCGATTTTGGAGAAGTTTCCGGACGCGGTCTATATCGTGCTGGGAGCCACTCACCCGAACGAACTCCGGGAGCACGGCGATGCCTATCGGCTCGGGCTCGAGATCCTGGCCAAGAAGAATCGTGTCGAAAAGAGCGTGATCTTCTACAACCGGTTCGTCGATGCGGAAAATCTAGCGGAGTTCATCGGCGCTGCGGATCTCTACGTCACGCCTTATCTGCACGAGGCGCAGATCACGTCGGGGACGCTCGCCTACGCCTTCGGATCCGGCAAGGCAGTGGTTTCGACGCCCTACTGGCACGCCGCGGATCTGCTCGCCGAGGATCGGGGAGTGCTGACTCCGTTCGGCGATTCGGCGGCGATGGCCCAGGGAATCATCGCACTGCTCGGCGACGACAACCGCCGCAACGCGATCCGCAAGAACGCCTACAGGCTCGGACGCGAAATGGTATGGAGCAACGTGGCCGGCCTGTATTCGCGAACTTTCGAGAAGGCACGTCTCGAAGGCGCGGCGCTTTCACGCAAGTGGCTGCTATCGAAAACACTCGATCAACGTCCGCGCGAACTTCCCGGTTTCAGGCTCGATCACCTGTCGCGGATGACGGATTCGACCGGCCTTTTCCAGCACGCGATCCTCACCGTTCCGAACTTCGCCGAGGGATACTGCACCGACGACAACGCGCGCGGATTCATCCTGGCCACGCTGATGGGCGAACTCGGCGAAGATCCGGAATCGGCGCGCAATCTCGGCACCACGTGCGGAGCGTTTCTCCACCATGCGTTCGACGCGGGAACGGGACGGTTTCACAACTTCATGAGCTTCGACCGGCGCTGGCTCGATACCCAAGGTTCGGAGGATTCGCACGGGCGGGCGGTCTGGGCGCTCGGAGTAGGAGTGGGGCGTTCCCCGATTCGTGCCTTTCAAGTAATGGCGGGACAGTTGTTCGCACGCGCCTTGCCGGCGCTGACCACCTTCACGTCTCCGCGGGCATGGGCGTTCGGGTTGATCGGCATTCACGACTACTTGCACCGCCTCGGAGGCGATAGTCAGGTGAACCAGATCCGCGAGACTCTCACGGCGCGATTGCTCGACCTCCACACGAGGAGCGCCACGCCCGGATGGCCGTGGTTCGAGGAAGAGCTTTCCTATGACAACGCCAAGCTAGCGCACGCACTCATCCTCAGTGGCCGCGCCGCGGGAAACCGCGAGACATTCGATATCGGACTCACGGCCCTGCGGTGGCTGACAGAGATCCAGGTTTCGGCGAAGGGCCATTTTCAACCGATTGGCAGCAACGGCTTCTATCGCAGGGGTGGTCCGCGTGCCTACTTCGATCAGCAGCCGGTAGAAGCGCAAGCGATGGTGTCCGCGTGTCTCGCGGCGTTCCGGGCGACCGCCGACTTCTGGTGGTACGAACAAGCCCAGCGCGCTTTTGACTGGTTTCTCGGCTGGAACGACCTCGGTCTGGAGCTCTACTCGGCCGAGAGCGGCGGTTGCGGCGATGGTCTTCATGTAGATCGCGTGAATGGAAATCAGGGCGCGGAGTCGACACTGGCATTCCTGTTGTCGCTCGCCGAGATGCGACTGGCGCGGGACATGGTATCGAGTTTTCACGAGCCTTTGGCGCTCGAAGCATGATCACTCGCGGCCCTCTGCCGGTGCGCCGCACAGCCGCGACTCTCCAGCCTGATCCGTCGCGGGTGCTGTTGCGCTCGTTCAGTCACGGCGATTCGAGCCGCGTCCAGGCCATCACGGCAAGAATTCTCGCGATGCCGGAAGAGACGGTGGCCACTATTCTCGACGGCGTGAACGCCGAGTTCTCGCAGCGGCATCGTGGACTCGATACGCGACTGCTCGATCGCTTCCTCGACGTGGCGAGCGAGTGCGGAGATCCAGCGCATCTCGGCGATGCGCGCAAGAAATTGATCGGCTCCTATTTTCTCGCGGAGTACTCGCTCGAGTCAGCGGCGCTCTTCAATCCATCGATCGTCGCGCATCCGGACCAATCGGGATTGCCCGAGGGCTCGCTTCGATTCGTTCTCAGCCTGCGCGCGACGGGAGAAGGTCACATCTCGTCCATTACGTTTCGCACGGGCGTGCTCGACGCGGCTTCGAGCGTTCATGTCGACCCGCCGGGCGGTTTCCTGACCGAGCCGCGGCAGGTTCCGAACGCGCACTACGAGGCACCGTTGTTCGCGCGGAAGCTCACGGAACTCGGACTGGATGGCGAGTTGAGCCGGATGGTGCTGGCGGCGCTCGGCGAGTCCTTCACACTGCCGGGTCTGCGCACGGCGATCGATGCGATTCTCGCCAAGAGGCGCGCGGCGGGCGGCTATCCGGCGGATGACGCCATCGCCAAGGGCATCTGGCTGGTCGGACGCTCCAACTACGAAGTGCGGTTCGAACCGGATCAAGAACTTTCTCGCAGGATCCTGTTTCCGGCGACGCCTTCCCAGCGCAACGGCATCGAGGATGCCCGCTTCGTACGCTTCGAGGGTGACGATGCCTTTACATATTACGCCACCTTCACGGCGTATGATGGCCGCGTCGTGATGCCGGAACTGGTGGAGACATCCGATTTCCTGCGTTTCCGGTTCGCGACACTCAATGGTCCGGCTGCTCAGAACAAGGGGATGGCGCTGTTTCCGCGCAAGATCGGGGGGCGCTACGCGATGCTTTCGCGCCAGGATGGCGAGAGCGTCTCGATCATGTACTCGCCGAACGTCCACTTCTGGAATGAGCGGGCCGTGTTGCTGCGCCCCGAGTTTCCCTGGGAGTGCGTGCAGATCGGCAACTGCGGATCGCCGATGGAAACGAGCGAAGGCTGGTTGGTGCTGAGTCATGGCGTTGGTCCGATGCGGAAGTATTGCATTGGCGCGTTTCTGTTAGATCTGGACGATCCGTCCCGCGTGATCGGGCGATTGGCCGAGCCACTCCTGGAGCCGCTGGCAAGCGAGCGGGAAGGCTACGTTCCGAACGTCGTGTACACATGCGGAAGCATCATTCATCGCGGAGTCCTCGTGATTCCGTACGGCTTGGCGGACCGCTCGACGGCGTTCGCTTCGGTGCCCGTTGGCGATGTTCTGGCGGCGATCCGCTCCTGAGCTTCGCGCTCCGGATCTGATAGACTCCGAAAAACGTTCGAGCGCATCGCCTGTCCGGTGCGCGCACAGGAAGAGGGTCTCGTGAAAATCCTTCGACACTTGCTCGCGGGCATCTTGTCCATCTCCGCGCTGATTCATGCTCAGCAAACCACCGGTTTCATCTCCGGCTCGGTCCGCGATGCAACGGGAGCGGCGCTGCCGAATACCGAGATCAAGCTGATCAACACGGCGACGAATGCCGAGCGAACGGGCCGCTCCAACGACAACGGCGACTTCGTCGTCAACGGCGTGGACGCGGGCCAATACCGGATCACGATCCAGTCCGCCGGCTTCAAGACGTTCGAGAAGACGGGGATCGTCCTTACCGCTTCCGAGCGTCTCTCGGTGGGCGTGCTGACGCTCCAACTGGGCGACATCGCCGAGAAGATCGAAGTGACGGCGGAAGGCACCGCGGTACAGACCGCGAGCGCCGAGCGTTCGGGTTCGATCACCAACACGCAGGTGCAGGGTTTGCTCGTCTACGGCCGGACGATCACGTCGCTTCTCGCGCTGCTGCCCGGCGTGGTGGACCCGGTCGGAGCGGGCGGGCGCAACATCAGCGGCGGCGCGGCGACGAACTTCAATGTCAACGGCAGCCGCAACGCGCAGAACAACTTCACTCTTGACGGCGTTACGATGACGGCCGTGGGCGGCGCCCCGAACGCCACCTTCGGCGTGAGCACGGAAGCGGTGCAGGAAGTGAAGATCCTGCTCAGCAACTATCAGGCCGAGTATGGGCGGCTTTCGGGAAGCAACGTGCAGATGGTCACCAAGTCTGGTACACGCGACCTCCACGGGAGTGCGCTCTACTACAAGCGCCATGAGCAGTTCGACGCGGCTCCGTTCTTCAGTAACCGTGTCGGGCTGAAAAAGCCGGTCAACCGCTTCAACACCTACACCTACAACGTGGGCGGACCCGTGACGATTCCGGGCCGTTTCAACCGGAATCGCGACAAGCTGTTCTTCTTCTGGAACCACGAATATGTTCCGCAGAAAACGGCCAGCGCACAGCAACAAGTGACGACGCCGACCGCGCTCGAACGGGAAGGCAACTTCTCGCAGACGGTCGACGTGAGTGGACGTCCGCTCACCGTAAACGATCCGCTGACGCGCCAGCCGCTGCCTGGAAACGTCGTTCCCGCGTCCCGGGTGGACCCCAACGGGCGCGCGCTGCTGAACTTTTTTCCATTACCGAACTTTCTCGACGTGGCGGTTTCGCGCCGCACCTACAACTACATCGATCGCTGGGGCGGAGAGAATCCGCTTTCTCTCTACACCGCCAAGGTCGACTACAACATCTCGTCGAACGACAGCCTCTCGGCGACGATCTCCCCGCAGTTTTCCCGCAACACGACTCCCAACGGTGCCCAGATGACGGCCCAGTTCCGCGTGCTCGAAACGATCGTCTCGAGCAAGGGCGGTAACGCGTCGATCCACCACCGCCACATCTTCTCACCCACGCTCGTTAACGAACTGATGGCTGGGTACGGTTACACCTTCGGTCCCTACGAGATCGTGGGCGACTCGCTGAAGAAGCTGCAACGCTCGACCTACGGCTTCACGGCCGGATCGTTGAATCCGGCCAACAATCCGCTCGACCTGCTTCCCGCGATGACCTTCGGCGGCGTGGTGGGCGCGGCGTCGCTCAACTACGACGGACGCTTCCCGTTCAACGGCGCTCGCAACGTCTACAACGTCAGCAACACGACATCGAAGAATCACGGCTCGCACACCGTGAAGGCGGGCGTCTTCTTCGAGCGGCTGCGGCAGCGCGATGGGCCTTGGGCGACGAACTTCGCGGGCATCTTCGATTTCGGTGTGAATGTGAACAACCCGCTCAATACCGGATACGCGTATGGGAACGCGGCGCTCGGCGTGTTCAACTCCTACACCGAAGCGACAGCAAGGCCCGTTTCGCGGATCTACTCGCGCGGCGTCGACTTCTTCGCGCAAGACACATGGAAGGTCACGCGTAAGCTGACACTCGACTACGGCGTTCGCTTCAACTGGTTCGAGCCTTTCTGGAACTACAACGGCGAACTTGCGGGATTCGCACCGCAGCTCTACGATCCGCGGCAGGCTCCGCAACTGATTCGCCCGGGCATGGTGAACGGAGCACGCGTGGGTGTGCACCCGGTGACCGGCGCGACCTATTCGACTTCTCTGATTGGATTCATCGCGCCCGGCACGGGGAATCCCCTCAACGGAACCGTCGTCACGACACAGGACAAGAGCTATCCACGCGGACTGATGAAGAACTCCGGCATCGTGCCCGCGCCTCGCATCGGGTTCGCTTTCGATCCGTGGGGCGACGGCAAGACCGCGATTCGTGGCGGATTCGGTGTCTTCAGCAATCGCATTCTCGGCACCAACTCGGCGGCGATCTTCTCCTATCCGATCGTGCGGACTCCGGTCGTGCAGTTCGGAACGCTCTCGACCTTCCGCTCCGCGCAAGGATTCGTTTCCCCTCCGTCGATCACCGGATGGGAACGCGATATGGTGGCCGCCCGCGTGATGAACATGAGCCTGACCGTGCAGCGGAATATCGGATTCGGCACGGTGATCGACATCGGATACGTCGGTTCGCTCGGGCGGCATCTGGCTTGGCAGCGAGCTTTGCAGGATGTGCCAATTGGCGCCAGATTCCGGCCGGAGAATGCCGATGTCACGACACCGGGGCGCGTGCCACTGCCCGATGCCTTCCTGCGTCCGGTAGGCGGCTACAACGCGATCGGCTACAACGAGAATGCCGGCACCTCGAACTATCACTCACTGCAGGCCACCGCGATCCGGCGCTTCGCCAAGCAACTCGAATTCGGAATGTCGTACACATGGTCGAAGGCGCTCGACTTCAACGACACCGAGTTCAGCGGCATCAATACCGCAGTCCCGTTTCGGCCCTGGAACTACGGACTCGCCGGATTCGATCGTTCGCAGATCGTCAAGCTGAACTGGTTGTGGGACACGCCGAAACGGTCCTGGTCGTTCCGCCCCGCGCGCTGGGTATTGAACGATTGGCAGATCTCGGGCATTCTCACCTTCCAGTCCGGAGCGCCCGTGGGTGTCGGATATTCGCAGGTGGTGCCTCAGGATCTCAGTGGCACGCCGAGCTTCGGCCCGCGAATCCTCGTCGTGAGCGATCCGGTGTTGCCGAAGAGCGAAAAGACTTTCGCGCAAAACTTCCGCCGGGATGCGTTCCGCCTGCCCGAGCGGCTCACCTACGGGACGATGTCGAAATCGCTGTTGCGAGGCCCGGGCATCAACAACTGGGATATCGCCATCTTCAAGAACATCCCGGTAAGCGAGCGTTTCAAGCTGCAGGTGCGCGCCGAACTCTACAATGCGTTCAACCACACGCAGTTCGCGGCGTTCGATGCCACCGCGCGGTTCGATCAAACAGGCGCGCAGATCAATCAGCAGTTCGGGCAGTTTACCTCGGCACGAGATCCGCGGCTGGTGCAGTTGTCGGCTCGCGTGCAGTTCTAGCGCGCCAGCACTCCGAGTACCTCCGTGGCCTGTTGGCGAACCTCCGGCACCAGTGACGTGGCGGCTCGCCGCAGGTGCTCGTTGGCCCGAGTCCGGTCACCGAGTTCGGCGAGCACCATGCCGAGTGCCAGGTGCGACTCGAGGCGCTCTGGCGCCGATCGCACGGCGGCCGCCAGCATGCCCTCGGCTTCTTTGGCCCGGTGGCGGGATGCAAGCCACACACCATAGGTGTGTGCGATTCTCGGATCGCCAGGAGCCAGCCGGGCGGCAGTTCGGAAGTGTTCCTCCGCCCCGGCGCCATCGGTGTTCATCGCCGCGAGATTGAAATGCGCGAGCGCGTAGTCCGGCTTGGCGCGCAGCGCTTCTCGAAATGCCGATCCCGCCCCGCCAGTATCACGCGATGCAAACAAGAGTTCGCCGAGAGCGAACCAGACTTCGGCTGAGTCCGGATCCATCTTCGCTGCGCGCCGGAGCAGTTCGATGGCCTCCGCCGTGTGTCCCTGTCGCGAGCGATTCAAGGCGAGGGCGTGCAGCGTTCCCGGATCTTCGCCGAGCTTCGTCAGCGCCCGTTCGAGCAACTCGGCTCCGCGAGCCAGATCCCCGCGTGCCGATAGCAGCGACCCATATGCGCGGAGGATCCAAGGACTCTCGGGAGCGCGCCGCAGCGCCTGTTCGGCGGCCTTCGCGGCGCTGTCGAACTGGCCCTGCTTCCCGAACGCATCCGCGAGTTCGTAGTAGCAGTCCGCGCCGCAGGTGGGATCGGCGGCGATGGCCCTGTCGAGAGCGGCGGCGCCTTCCGTCAGATTCGCGCCCACACGGACTTGTGCGATCGCGTGGTAGAGCGCGCCGGTGTCAGAGGGATGCATCGGCTCCACGCGGCCCCGATACTGCCCAACATGCCTCTCCGCTTTCATCGCCAAGAGTATGCCTGCCGGCGGTGGGCGCTTTACGATCTTGTGATCGGTCATCGTCACCCGCACGGCGTCATCGGTTCGCCGTTGGGGCATGTGGCACGATACGCACTCCTTCACGTTCACGTGCGCGGCACCCTTCGGTTGCGCATGGCAGGCCCGGCAAGACGCGCTCGACGCCGGCTGGGGCTTGTGCGGATCGTGGCACGTGGTACAGGTCATCTGGCTGGACCGGAAGCAGGCGGACTGGCGTAATCGATACGCCGCGTGCGCGATCTCGAACTTGTCATCGAAGCCAGAGCCCGCCGGGTGATCGAAGAACATCGCGTAGTCGCGTAATGGCTCGCCCGCCCGGTGGCTGAAAACACCGCGTCCGAGCTTGATCACCACATGCGGCAGCGGCGAACTAGTGGATTGCAGATGGCATTGATAGCAGATGCCCAATTGCACCTCGCGATTCAGCCGTTTCGGATTCACGATCGCCGCGCGCACCTTCTCCGCCGGCGCGTTGGCGGATGCGGCCTCGACGTGCGCGGCACCCGGCCCGTGACAGCGCTGACAATCGATGCCGGAGGGCAACTGCGCCGGATACACGGGATCGGCGAGAAAGGAATCGTCCGCCACGGAGGGGTAGGCATTATGACAGAAGAAGCAGTCATACCGAATGCGGCGGCGGAAGTCCGCGTGATCGGGTTTGTCATAGCTCGGATTCATCGCCCAGTGGCCGCCATTGGCCGTATACCAAGCGACGGGCATTTCCACGAGTTCTCCGCGCGGCGTGCGATGGATCATCGTTTGAGCCTTGTAGCCGGAGCCCATGATGTAGTCGATCCGCCGCTCCACTGCGTTGACCTCCCGGCCCGTCGCGTCGAGCTGATGCCGCTTCATGAAGGCTTGGTCATCGCGGAGCGTCATCGTGTAGTGGCGGTCGGACGCCTTGTGGTGAAAGCGATTGCCGCGTGTGAAATCGGCGTTCGTTTTGGAGGCGTCGAAAGCCGTGAACGATCTCGCCATGCCTGTCGCGCGGTAGGAAGTGGCGATCGCGGCATGGCAGCCCGCGCACGCCGCCGCCGGTGCGTGCTTTGCCTGCGCCGCGCTGGGCGGAATGGATTTCTGCACGCCGCAACTGGCGAGCAGAGTCGCGAAAAGCAGAAAGGGCCGCAACCCCTCGCGGGAGATGCGGCCCCAGAGCGGTCTCTTCAAGCTTTCAGTCTAGAAGAGATAGCGCAGCGTGTACTGAACTTCGCGGCCGTAGTTGCCGGGGTAGAT
>CADECY010000006.1 GCA_902825945.1 uncultured Acidobacteriota bacterium | reverse complement strand
CCGATGGTGGTGAGCTCCCCGCTGTCGAAGTGCGAGACGAAATTCTTCTGTCACCGGGTGAGCGTGCGGAAGTGATGGTCAGGGGAACCCGCGAAGCGGGAACGTACCGGTTCATGAACCTGCCCTATGACCGGGGCCAAATGGGCATGATGGGCATGGGGATGGGCTCCGGGCCTAATACACCAGCCGCACCCGAACAACTGGCGAGCTTGGTGTATGCCGGGCAAGCCGAGTCGTTTTGGGCCCTTCCTGAAGCGCTTGGCGTGGTCGAGCCGCTGCCAACCCCGAGCGTGACCCGTTCCTTCCGTCTCGGCGAGAGCATGATGAGCTTCACCATCAACGGGCGAACTTTTGATGCCCGGCGCGTCGATACCGTGGTGAAACTAGACACTGTTGAGGATTGGGAATTCGAGAATCCGACCGATATGGACCACCCCATGCACATTCATACGAACCCGTTCCAAGTGGTGGCGGCGGACGGTCAGGCGATTCCGGCGTGGAAGGATGTCGTGGTGGTCCGGAGCCGATCGAAGGTCCGGGTGCGGATACGATTCGAAGACTTCGTCGGGCCGACCCTCTACCATTGCCATATCCTCGACCACGAGGATCTCGGAATGATGGGGCGGCTGGACGTACGCGAGTAGAGCCGCGCAATTCCGAGTTTCTCCGTGTGCGATCGGATGACAACAAACCGAACATTGGCAGACTGCCCTGGAGAACACGAGTGGTGCGCGGGAGCCACGGTTCACGGAGACTCGTCAGGCCGGTGTTCAGAGGCTAGGCGATGGCATTCTCCGGTCCGAATTGCAGCGTGTCTGGGGTATTGCGCCGTCACCACGCGAGCGCCCGCTGCGGCTGTTCGATCTCGAGCAACCGCCGCTTCACCTCCAAGCCACCCCCGAATCCCGTCAGCTTCCCCGTCGACCCGATCACCCGGTGGCACGGAATCACGATCGCAATCGGATTCGAACCGTTGGCCAGCCCCACCGCGCGCGACGCGTTCGGATTCCCGATCCGCCGCGCGAGTTCGCCGTAGGAGATCGTCTCGCCGTACGGGATGCGGCGCAGTTCCTCCCACACGGCCCGCTGGAACGAAGTGCCCTCGGGCTCGAGAGGCAAGTCGAACTCCGTGAGCTTCCCCGCGAAGTAGGCGTTCAACTGACGGACCGCCTCGCGGAAAGGCTTCGCGTTCTCCGCCCAGTCCGGCTCGGGCCCGCGCGCCTTCGATCCGCTCTGAAACAGCAGGAATCGGAGCGCGCCGCCGTCGCCCGCGAGCAGCAGCGGGCCGATCGGACTCGCCGCGATCGTGAAGTTCATACCCTCAGTGTGATACAAGAACGGAAGCGCATGAAAGCTCTCCTACCCCTCCTGCTCGCGGCCACCGCATCCGCGCAGCAGTACGACATCGTCATCAAGGGCGGCCGCGTCCTCGATCCGGCGAACAATATCGATGGACTTCGAGACGTCGCGATTACGGGCAACCGGATCGCCCGCGTCGCCGCCGATATCCCCGCCTCGCAAGCGAAAAAGGTCATCGACGCCAAGGATCGCGTGGTCACGCCCGGGCTGATCGACCTCCATTTCCACGCGTTCGGCTACTCCGGCGCGATCTTTCCGGACGATACCGCGCTCCCGACAGGCACCACGACCGTGGTCGACGCGGGTGGCGCCGGATTCCGCACGATCGACAACTTTCGAAAGGAAATCATCTCCACCGCCAAGACGCGGGTTCTGGTGCTGATGAACATCGCGGGGAAGGGAATGATCGGTTCATCGTCGGAAGACAACGTCGCCGACATGTTGCCGCAAGAGACCGCGGATGCGATCAAGAAGAATCGCGACGTCGTCGTTGGCATCAAGGTGGCGCACTTCGGAAAGCCGGGTTGGGACGCGCTGAAGCGGGCTGTCGAGGCGGGCCGCCTCGCCGAAGTCCCAGTGATGGTGGACGACAAGATCTTCTCCAATTCCGGGCGGCATTCGCGCGAGAAACTGCTCGACGTGATGCGGCCCGGCGACATGCACACGCACATGTATAACGATCGCCAGGTGGAGATCGTGAGCCGGTTCAATGGCAAGGTCCAGGAGTACGCGAAGCAGGCAAGGGTGCGAGGCGTGCTCTTCGATCTCGGACATGGCGGCGGCAGCTTCCTGTGGACGGTGGCCGCGGCAGCCGCGAAAGACGGCTTCTTCCCTGACACGATTTCAACGGATCTGCACGAATCGAGCATCATGATGCAGCAGTCCGACATGCCGAACTGCATGTCGAAGATGATGCACCTCGGTATGCCGTTCGAGGATGCCGTGAAGCGCTCGACGATGGAGCCCGCGCGCGTGATCAAGCGGCTGCCGGAGATCGGAACGCTGGGCGAGGGCCGCGCGGCCGACGTCGCGATTCTCGCGGTACGCGAGGGCATCTTCGCATTCAAGGATTCGTGGGGCAAGAAAGCTCTTGCCAAACGAAAAGTGGAGAACGTGTTGACGATTCGCAACGGACAAGTGGCGTGGGATTCCGAGGGCCGGGCCTATCCGGAATGGACGACGGCCGGTGAGTACGAGGTGATTCCGTGAAGCGCCTGTACCTGCTCCTCGGCTGCGCGCTTACGATCGCAGCGCAGCCCTACGATCTGCTCCTCAAGAACGGACACGTTTTCGACGCCGCCAACCAGCGAAACGGACGGATGGATGTCGCGATCATCGCCGGTAAGGTCGCCAAGGTGGCAGCCGGGATTCCATCGGCGCACTCGCGCGTCACGATCGACGCGAGCGACTACTACGTTACGCCGGGCCTGATCGATCTCCATGTCCACTACGATTCCTACGGCGCCTCGCTCAATCTGAATCCAGACCACAACTCGCTTCGCTTCGGTGTCACGACGGCCGTGGATGCGGGAAGCTCCGGCGCGGACAACTTCGAGAAGTTCCGGCGCGAGGTCATCGATGGCTCGCGCACGCGCGTGCTCGCCTGGCTCAACATCGTGGCGGCGGGCATGTACGGCGGCCAGGTCGAAGACGATCCGAAACAGATGAACGTTGAGAAGGCCGTAGCGATGGTCCGCAAGCACAAGGACGTAATCGTGGGCATCAAGACGGCGCACTACCAGCCGCCCGACTGGATCGCGGTGGACAACGCCGTGAAGGCCGCGAGCGAGTCCGGCACCGTCTGCATGGTCGACTTCCATCCCAAGCCCGGCCGTGGATACGAAGAGCTGATCACGAAGCACATGCGGCCCGGCGATTTGCACACTCATTTCTACGGCAGGCTCACGCCACAACTCGACGCGAACAAGAAGGTCCAGCCGTATATGTGGGCGGCTCGGAAGCGCGGAGTGCTGTTCGATGTCGGACACGGCAGCGGTAGTTTCTGGTTCCGCATCGCCAAGCCCGCCATCGAGCAGGGCTTCTATCCGGACACGATCTCGACGGATCTGCACAAGGACAGCGTCATGATTCCGAACGCGACGATGCCGAACGTAATGTCGAAGCTCCTGAATCTCGGCATGACGATCGAGCAGGTGTTCGAACGGGCGACGTTCGCGCCGGCCAAGGCGATCCACCGGTCCGATCTCGGCACGTTGAACGAGGGGGCCGTGGCTGACATCGCGGTGTTCAAGCTCGAGCGCGGCAAGTTCGCGCTGCTCGATTCCGGACACGGGCGTCTCACCGCGGATCGCAAGCTCCGCTGCGCTCTGACCATTCGCAACGGCCGCGTGGTATGGGACGAGGATGGACTGAGCACGGACGACTGGCAGCACTCGGGACCGTACTCGAACTTCAAGTAGGACCCGAGAGCGCCCGGTTTCCCAGGCTGCGCCCGGCCTTTCCGGCAATGCCCAGCCTGTCACGGAAATTCGCGGCGGGACGCGCCGCGACAGGCTATAATGGACCCTGCAACCCACCATGGAGAGAGCCATCAAGCTGTTGGGCCAATCCAAATTGGCAGGGCAGTGCATTTCAGAGGAGCAGTTGGCCATCGCCGCATGGGAGCGCGCGGTAGGAAAGAAAATCGCCGCCTACACCCGGCCGGTTTCTCTTGTTCGCGACCGGCTGGTGGTGGAAGTCGATGACGACATTTGGCGCCAGCAACTCTACCGGATGCGCGGCCAGATCGTGGACCGGCTGGCAAAAGTGCTCGGGCGTCCGGTCGTCGAGTCGGTTGAGCTTAGGGTGGGGACCAAGCGGCGCGCTCCGGGCCGCGAAACCCATCCGGTGGGCCGGCTCGAGGAAGGCGGCGGCGCCAAGATCGCCGACCCGATCCTGAGCAAGCTCTACGAAGCGAGCCGTAGAAAAGAGACCGCTTGAAGATCACCGAAGAACAAGTGCGATATGTCGCCGGCTTGGCGCACCTTCGCCTGACTGACGCCGAAGTGGCGCGCATGGCTCGCGAGATGGACGAAATCCTCTCGCACATGGACAAGTTGAACGAACTCGACACCGAGGGTGTGCCTCCGATGACCCAGGTGCTATACGCCGCCGGCGAAGCGGCCACGTTGCGGGAGGACATCGAAGGTGTCGCGCTCTCGAACGAAGTGGCGGTCTCCAACGCCGCGACGGCCGGTAACGGATACTTCAAGGTTCCGAGGGTGATCGAGAAGTGAACATCGCCGCGCTTACCATCGATGGCGTGCGGGAGGGCCTCGCGCGCAAGGAGTTCAGCGCCACCGAACTGGCGCGTCAGTCACTGGCTTTCGCTGAAGGCGAAAATCCGAAGACCAACGCCTATCTGCACTTCTCGCGCGAACGCGCGCTCAGTGCCGCGGCGAAGGTCGATGAGCAGATCGCGCGGGGGGAATCGCTCGGTCCGCTGGCCGGTGTTCCGATCGCGGTGAAGGACGTGATTCTCGTCAAGGGCGAACGCAATACCTGTGCCTCTCGCCTGCTCCAGAACTACATTGCCCCCTACGATGCCACGGCCGCGATCCGGCTGGAACAGGCGGGCGGCGTCATCATCGGCAAGGCGAATTGCGACGAATTCGCGATGGGTTCGTCGAACGAGAATTCCGCGTTTGGCGCGGTGCGCAACCCCCGCGACCTCGATCGCGTCCCCGGCGGGTCGAGCGGTGGATCAGCGGCCGTGGTCGCGCAGGGAACCGCCGTGGTTTCGCTGGGATCCGATACGGGAGGGTCCATCCGCCAGCCCGCGTCGTTCTGCGGAATTGTCGGCGTGACGCCCACCTATGGCCGCGTATCGCGCTACGGACTGACTGCCTTCGCCAGTTCGCTCGATCACATCGGTCCGTTTTCGCGGAATGTGAAGGACTCGGCGACACTGCTCGGCGCGATCGCGGGCCGCGATCCAATGGACGCGACCTCGGCCTTCGCGCCGGTTCCCGACTATCCAGCGGGCCTCACCGGCGAGGTTCGCGGCATGCGGATCGGGCTTCCGAAAGAGTACTTCGCCGGGCTTGCCAGTGAAACCGGCGATCTGATCGAAAAAGGCATCTACACTCTGAAGAAGCTCGGCTGTGAGATCGAGGAGATCAGCCTCCCCTCCACCGAATACGCGATTTCAGCCTATTACATCATCTGCACCGCCGAGGCCAGTTCGAACCTCGCCCGCTATGACGGAGTCCGCTACACATCGCGTTCGGCGAACGGCGGATCGCTGATCGAAATGTACCGTCACACGCGGGGCGAAGGCTTCGGCGCCGAATGCAAACGCCGGATCATGCTGGGAACCTACGTGCTCAGCCACGGCTACTACGACGCCTACTACAAGAAGGCGCAGCAGGTTCGCACGCTGATCGCGCGCGATTTCTCGAATGCGTTTGCCCGCGTGGACGCACTCGTCACGCCCGTCTCCCCGTTCCCGGCTTTCAAGTTGGGCGAAAAGCTCGCCGACCCGATGCAGATGTATCTTTCGGATATCTACACGATCACCGGAGACTTGGCCGGCATCCCATGTATGAGCGTACCTTGCGGTGACACGGGCGGAGGCCTGCCCGTGGGCATGCAGATCCTTTGCAACCACTTCGAAGAGGCGGCCATGTTCCGTCTCGCCGACGCATTTGAAAAGGCCGGCGGCCCAGCCGGCGCCTGATAGGAGAACTTCACAGATGGCTTTTGAACTCGCACCCCTTCCCTATGCGCACGACGCGCTCGAGCCCTCCATCGACAAGATGACGATGGAGATCCACCACGGCAAGCACCACGCCGCCTATGTCACCAACCTGAACAACGCGCTGAAGTCAGCGCCGGAGCTCGAAGGCAAGTCCGTCGAGGATCTGATTGCGAACGGTTGTGCGGCGGTTCCGGAAGCGATCCGCACGGCGGTGCGGAACAACGGCGGTGGTCACGCCAACCACACGCTGTTCTGGTCGCTGATGGGCCCGAATGCGGGCGGCGTCCCGTCCGGCGACCTCGGCACGCTGATTGGATCGGCGTTCGGCAGCTTTGACGGCTTCAAGGAGAAATTCGCGGCTGCGGCCATGGGCCGTTTCGGCAGCGGCTGGGCTTGGCTGGTGCTCGAGGGGTCGGGTTTGGCGATCGTCTCGACGCCGAACCAGGACACTCCTCTCATGGAAGGCAAGTATCCACTTGCCGGAATCGACGTGTGGGAACACGCCTACTACCTCAAGTATCAGAACCGCCGCGCCGAATACGTCGGAGCCTGGTGGAACGTGGTCAACTGGGCGGCGGTTCAGGCGCGTTTCGACGCGAAGAAATAGGGCGGAAACAGCCCGGAAGCCGGAGGGCGGCCGCGCGAGCGGCTTGCCCTCCTTCGCACGTCATGAGCTCTCCGATGGATCGCGCGATCGAACTCGCCATCGCCAACGTGCGATCGGCGCGGGGCGGACCTTTCGGCGCCGTCGTCGTCCGCGGCGGCCAAGTCGTGGGCGAGGGCGCCAACAGGGTGACCGCGTCGAACGACCCCACGGCGCACGCCGAAGTGCTGGCGATTCGCGATGCCTGTGCCCGCCTGGGAACGTTCGTACTCAGTGGTTGCGAGATCTACACGAGCTGTGAACCCTGCCCCATGTGCCTGGGAGCGATTTACTGGGCGCGGCTCGATCGGATTCACTTCGCCTGTACGCAAGCCGATGCGCGCGACGCGGGCTTCGACGACGCGTTCCTCTACAGCGAGATCCGGCGAGATCCGGCCGGACGCTCGATTGCGTCGGCCAGCGAGGGCCGCGAGCGCGCCCTGGCCGCCTTCGAGGAATGGAAACAGTCGGCGAGCCGGATCAGCTATTGACCCTTGCTTTCCCCAGTTCGGCCTCGAGGTTCCGCACTTCCAGTTCGAGCTCGCGCGCCACTCGCTCTGCCTTCTCGCGCTTTTCCCGCTCATGATTGAGCAGCCCGCTCAGCGCACGCACGTCTTCGCGCAGGCCGGTAATCTTGAGGTTCCACTCCTGATCGTGCTTTTCCACGAACAAGGGCCTGACGAGCCATCCGAGGAGAAATCCGATTCCCGCCGCGAACAGCACGGTGAGCACCATTTCGATCACGAGAAACGCGAATCCACTGATAGTCATTGACGGCTTGCTCCTTCTACAAAGAACAGGACTTCAGACCTGCCCGTGGGAGGCTGGCCGTCGCGCGGTTGCAGGAACCGCTCCGGCGAGACTCCTTTCGAGACAAGGTAGGCTTTGACGGCCTCAGCTCTTTTCCGGCCGAGGTCCGAGGGAGGTTTGGGATCCATCACGGCGCTAATCCGGATATCGGCGCCGAACTTGGCGGACGGGTATTCGATGAGGGCGCTCAGCACTTCGGCGAGCGCAGAACGGCCCGCTGGGGTCAGGTCCTCACGGCTGTGGTCGAATTCGATCACCCGGCGCCTGACGATATCGTTGAGGCGGGCTTCGAGTTCAGGAGCCGGAACGGGTTTGGCGCGCACCGGCAACGGCCGGTAGTTCACCAGAACGTCGCGGACACCCCACGTACCCCGAATCGCCGACGTCGCGTCCGCGCCGACTTCGCGAGAACCGACGAATCCGCCGATCAGCACGTCCCGCCCATCCACCGTCAGCTCTCCCATCGGAACGTTGGCATTCTGCAGCGAAACGGCGATGCGGTCGCGCAACGAGCGCTCCACGCGCGGTGCGTTGTAGGCGATCGAGATTCCCGTTACCAACACTAGCGCGCACGGCGCCGCAATGAGGGATGTCCCGCGGGTGAGCATGGCGAAGTCTCTGTTCAGATAACAGCTGCCCACAATCCAGTCCCTCACAGGATGTCGGGCGCTTTTCTACTATGCCCCACCTGGGGGTTGCACGTCAAGGCGAAGAGCCGGCCCGTATGACCCATGCGTCCTGGTACCAGATGGGCACAATCCATTCGACGCACCTCGTCCGGCAATCTGAAAAGACCGACGACGCTCCGGTGGCCCTGTTCCTGACGATCCGGTTTGCCCTCGCGGCCCTCGCTCTTCTGGGTGTGCACCGGTTCAGGGGCCGGACCATCGGCCCAATTCCGTGGCGCTCTGGCGCGATAACGGGAATGATTCTCGCAGTCAGCTACATGTTGCAAACGGCGGGCTTGCATCTGACGGCGCCGTCAAAAGCGGCGTTCCTCACCGCGCTCTGCACGGTGCTGGTACCTTTTTTGGAAGCGCTCGTCTATAAGAGCGTGCCGCGTGGAGCGGAGATTCTGGGAGTGACGATGGCGATGGTTGGGACGGGAATGATGACGCTGCCGAGCGGCGAGCTCGCGGCACTGAACCGCGGCGATTTGCTAACGCTTGGCTGTGCGGTATCGTTCGCCATGCACATTCTGATGTTCCGGCATTTCGCGCCGCGCGCCGATCCGGTGGGCTACATCCTGCCGCAGGCACTGACGGTGGCTGCGATCAGCGGGCTCTGGTGTCTGGCATCCGGAGTGCCTCCGGTCCGTTGGAGCGGCCGGCTTGCCTTGGCTCCCGGCGTGACCGGCATCCCCTGCACCGCGCGGGCATACTCGGTGCAGGCTTGGGCCCAGCGGGAAATGTCGAGTACCCGCACGGCCCTGATCTTCACGCTGGAACCCGTGGCCGCCTTGGTTACGTCTTATCTGGCAGCGGGAGAAGTCCTGCCGGCCGTTGCCATGGTTGGCGCGCTGCTCATCCTCGGCGGCGTGGTCATGGCCGAATTGCAACCGTTCCGTTGGTTGCGGCATCCTTAGAGATTGAGGAACCTGTAGAATTGAAGCAGTCCCGCCTGTCGGGGAGGCAAGGAAACACATGCGTTTGTTCGAGAAATTGAGAGACCAGAAGAACCTTTCCACCATATTGGTGCTGGCCACGCTCGTGGTCGGAATCGTGATTGGAACCTTGATCAGCACGGGCGTCCGGGCCGAGAAGGGTCAGGCCGCCACCGATGCCACGCCACTGGCCATACCGAGTCCGGTGCAGTTGGCCAACGATTTCACGGCTCTCGCAAAGAAGATGGAGCCAACCGTGGTATATGTGAGCACGGTCTATGAGGGCAAGGAAACCAAGGTGCGGAACACTCCGCAGCGCAAACGCTCACCGCAACCGGACGAGGACGAAGAGGGCTCCGAGGATCAGCTCGACCTGTTCCGCCGCTTCTTCCGCGGCAACCCGTCGATCCCCGACATGCAGCCGCGCCGGCGCGAAGGCACCGGCTCAGGGTTCATCGTCGATGCGAAGGGCTACATCATCACCAATCATCACGTGGTCGATGACGCCGACAAGATCACGGTCCGGCTGCACGGCGAGCAGACCGAGTACAAGGCCAAGCTGATCGGCGTCGATGTCGAAACCGATATCGCGGTGATCAAGATCGACGCAGGCAGACCCCTTCCCTTTGCTCCCGTCGGCAACTCCGACGCCGTTCAGGTGGGGGATTGGGCTGTCGCGATCGGCTCGCCCTTCGGACTCGAAGCAAGCGTCACGGCGGGCATCGTTTCCGCCAAGGGCCGCAACAACGTCGGCCAGCAGTTCCAGAGTTTCATTCAGACCGATGCCGCCATCAACCCCGGCAACAGCGGCGGTCCGCTGTTGAACATCAAGGGCGACGTGATCGGCGTCAACACGATGATCGCCACGCGCAGCGGCGGCTATCAAGGGATCGGATTCGCGCTTCCGGTGAACATGGCGGTCAAGGTCTACAACCAGATCATCAAGACGGGCCGTGTCGCACGCGGTTCGATCGGCATTGGTTGGGACAAGACCCAGGACAAGCCCGAGACGCTGAAGGCGCTCGGCGCCAATTCGGGCGGCGTGATCGTCCAGACCGTCGAGCCCAAGGGGCCTGCCGAAAAGGCCGGAATCCAGCCCGAGGACATCATCGTTTCGATCAACGGCAAGAGCATCAAGGATGGCGACGATCTCGTGGCTCGGGTGGCCGACACTCCGGTCGGTGATGCTCTGAAGGTCACGGTCGATCGGGCCGGCAAGAAGATGGACTTCAACGTGACTGTCCGTGACCGCGCTGAAGTTTTCGCACGCGACCCGCGGTACGCCAAGCAGCGTCCCGCCGAGGAAGGCGAGAAGGAAGCCGAAGGAGCCGAGGTGAAATTCGGGATCTTCGTCAAGAGCCTAAGCCCCGCCGAACGCGAAGAGATGAAGATCGACGGCGAGCGTGGTGTCCAGATTACGCGGATCCAAGACGAATCCTTCGCCGCTGAGATCGGCCTGCGCCCGAACGACATCATCCTCTCGATCAACCGGATCCCGGTGGCCTCGATCGACGATATCCGCAAGGTGCAGGGCAAGCTGAAACCCGGTGACGCGGTGGCGTTCCGAGTGCTCGGCCCTCCGCGCGGCGCTCCTCCGAACCCGCTCGGCGGCCGCACCCCGCTCAGCCAGTTCTTCGTGTCGGGCACCCTGCCGAAGAACTAAACTTTCCTCCTCAGTGCAAGCGAATCGGGCAGTCCTTCGGGGCTGCCCTTTTCGTTTTCGGGAACATAGTTCACGTGAGCGTTGTCTACGAGAGCATGGCGATGTCAACCGGAAATACCCAAGCGAACATCAATGTCACCCCGATGATCGACGTGCTGCTGGTGCTGCTGATCATCTTCATGGTGATCACGCCGCTCCAATCGGTGGGGCTCGATACACGCGTGCCGCAGCCGTCGAAAGACAATCCTGCATCCGGACCGTCGAATGATGTCGTGATCCAGGTGAAGGCCGATCAATCGGTGTGGATCAATCAGCGTCCTGTTCCGGATGGGCAACTCGCGGCGCGTCTGCACGAAGTGGCGGCCATGCGGCCGAACGGAGTCGTGTTCCTGCAAGGAGCGAAGGGGCTCGAATTCCTGAGTGTGGCGCGGGTGATCGACGAGGCTCGGGGTGCGGGACTGCGGCAGGTCGCGCTGATGACGGAGTTTTGAGGCTGCACTGATCCGGGGAAGTTCAGGGGCGAGAAACTGTACTGGCCGGTTCCGCGCAAACTGGATCTGTTCCACTCCCGCGAAAACCGGTACCATCGAGAATGCACCGGTTCCAGTCTGACCTCGTGGTTCAGCCGGACGCGGGGCCCTTGTACGTCCGCGTCGGGCACACCCTGAAAACTCAGATTCGCCAGGGAGTCTTGAAGCCGGGAGAAAAGCTCCCTTCCATCCGTTTCCTGAGCGAGCAGCAGCAGGTGAGCATCTCGACTGCCCTGCAAGCTTACCTCTGGCTCGAAAACGGCGGCTGGATCGAAGCGCGTCCACGTTCGGGATTTTACGTGTGCAAGCCGAAGGTCACGCCGCTTCCGGAACCCGACAGTGCGAGCCAGGCGGGCGAACCCGCCGAGGCCGGGATCGCGAAGCTGATGCGCGAGATCATGGGATCGGCGCACCAATCGGCCAGCATTCCATTCGGAACGGCCACGCCGGGTTCCGAACTGTTGCCCTCGCGGAAGCTCGCCTCGATTCTCGGCCGCATTACGCGCGTGATGCCGGAGGAGATCGCGCGGTACGAATTTCCGCCAGGCTACGAACCTTTGCGGCGGCAGATCGCGCGGCGCTCGCCCTAGTTCGGCTGCAACTTTTCGCACAACTCTGTCGTGATCACGCACGGTGCCATGGAGGCGCTTCATCTGAGCCTACGCGCGGTGGCGTCGCCGGGCGACATGATCGCGGTGGAATCGCCGCTCTTTTACGGCGCGCTGCAGTCGATCGATCTGCTCGGCTACCGGATCATCGAGATCCCCACGCATCCGCGCAACGGCATGGATCTCGACGCGCTTGAAGACGCCATCCGCAAACACCGCGTCAAGGCGTGCATGGTGATGAGCAATGTCCACAACCCGCTCGGCTTCGTCCTCGACGAATCATGGAAACGGGAACTCGCCTCGCTCGCGGCGATCCATGAAATCGCTGTGATCGAGGATGAAGTCTACGGCGACCTCTGTTTCACCCCCGGCGCCCGGACAACGGTGAAGCAGTTCGACAAAGAGGGACTCGTGCTTCTGTGCGGCTCGTTCTCGAAGACCCTCGGACCCGGTTACCGCATCGGATTCGTCGAGCCCGGACGGTTTCGCCCGGCGGTCGAGCAGTTGCAACTCGCCTCCACAATCGCCGCGGCGACGCTCCAGCAACTCGCGCTCGCCGGCTTTCTCGCCTCGGGCGGATACGAGCGGCACCTGCGCCGGATGCGCGCCGCGTTCCAGCAGAACATGCGAACGTTCGCGGACGCGGTCGCCGGCCACTTCCCGCCGGGTACCCGCATGACGAGGCCCGGCGGAGGATTCCTGTTGTGGATCCAGCTTCCGGAAAGGATGCGCGGCATGCGGCTGTACGAACGGGCCCGCGCGAAGGGAATCAGCATCGTTCCGGGAGACGCGTTCTCGGCGAGTAAGTCGTTCCCCGGTTACATTCGCCTCAGTTGTGGACATCCATGGTCGAGCCAACTCGAAGGCGCGATCGCGGAGTTGGGACGAATCTGTTCCGGTCTCCCGGCGGAATAGCATTGCGGGGTCCCCTCGAGCACATTGGATGGTTGGGGAAAGGGTATGGCTCGACAGGACCCCGTCTTGCTCAATACTACGGAAAGCCTCGCGCCAAGGGAATACACAGAGGCGAAATATGGGGCGGACACGGCGATTCGCAGGGCAGGACGGACAGGGTCGCATGGTACACTTCGGCTTATGCGCATTGCCGTCGCCGGTCTCGGGTTCATGGGATCGACACACCTTCAGGCATGGCGGAACGTGGCCGATGCCCGGTTGCACGCCGTCGTCAGCGACTCTCCCGTCAAACTCGAGGGCGACTTATCCGCTATTCAAGGCAATCTCGACCGCCCGGGCGAGAAGCTCGATTTCTCGAACGTCCGCAAGTACCGCACGCTGTCTGAGGCGCTCGCGGATCCGGATGTCGACGCGGTCGATCTGTGCCTGCCGACTTATCTGCACGAGTCCGCGACCCTCGACGCACTCGCGGCGGGCAAGCATGTTCTCGTCGAGAAGCCGATGGCGCTCGACGGCCCCGCCTGCGACCGAATGATCGCCGCCGCCGGCAAGGCGGGCCGCGTCCTCATGACGGCGCAGGTGCTGCGCTTCTGGTCCGACTATCAGCCGCTGATCGAGGCCAAGCGCTCCGGGTCGCTCGGCGATCTCGGCGCCGTCCTGTTTCGCCGCCGTTGCGCCGCGCCCTCATGGGGCAAATGGCTGCACGATGCGCAGAAAGGCGGAGGCGGCGTGTTCGACCTTCTGATCCACGACGTCGACATGTGCGTTCACCTGTTCGGCGTGCCACGCGCGGTCTCCGCCACCGGCGCCGAGGATCTTCCGAAGGGCATCGACGTCATCACCGCGCAGCTTCATTACGACAACATTCCATCGGTGGTCGTAACGGGCGGTTGGCATCATCCGAGCGCCTATCCATTCTCGATGGAGTACACCGCAAGCTTCGATCTCGGCACGATCGAATTCTCCACCGCCGGCCGGCCTCTGACACTCTACTCGCACACAGGCGAGGCGAATCCGATGGAGAAGCCCGAGAAGGACGGCTTCCAGGCCGAACTCGAATACTTCACCGCGTGCGTCAAGGAGAACCGCCAGCCGGTCCGGTGCTCGCCCGTTGAATCCGCCGCCGCGGTCAAAGTGACCAAGCTCATGGTGGAAGCGCGCCGCCACAACGGCGCCCAACTCGCCTGCAATTTCTAGGAATCGGAGAACGAGAATGTTCGATTTGAAGCCGTTGGAACCAGGTGTGATGTTCTGGGCAGGGCGCGACCCGCTCGAGACCGTGCGAGAGCAGAAGACGCTCGGCGTTCGTTGCGGACAACTCGGCGTGCCCGGAGATGTCGCGTTGGATGGCCGCGCGATCGGCGATTGGCGCGCCGCTCTCGAATCGGAGTACTTCACGCTCGTGACGTGTTTCGCGGCTTACAACGGCGAGGATTACGCTGACGGACCCACGGTGCAGCGCACGGTCGGATTCATTCCACCCGCCACGCGCGCCGAACGTGAAGTCCGCACGATCGAGTTGAGTGATTTCGCCGCCGCGATCGGCGTGCCTTCGATCGCCTGCCATATCGGATTCGTGCCCGAGGATCGCAATCATCCCGACTACATCGCCGTCCGCGAGATGGTCCGGCGAATCTGCGATCACGCCGCCAAGAACGGCCAGTCGTTCGCGCTCGAAACCGGCCAAGAGCCCGCGAAAGTGCTGCTCGAATTCATCGAGGACACCGGCCGTGACAATCTGCGCATCAACTTCGACCCGGCCAACATGATCCTGTACGGATCAGGCGACCCGATCGAGGCGCTGGGCATTCTCGCGCCGCTCGTTGTTTCCGTTCACGCCAAAGACGGGGATTGGCCGCCCGCGGGAGTCGCTGGAGGGCTCGGTATCGAGCAGCCGCTCGGTAAAGGCGCCGTCGGAATGGCACGCTTCATCGCCAAGCTGAAGGAGATCGGCTACACGAATCCGGTGAATGTCGAGCGCGAAACTCCCGATCATGCGCAGCGTCTGGCCGACATCAGGATGGGTGTCGAACTCCTGCGCGGCTTGATCTAACAAGATCCGGCGCGGCGCCGCCCAGTCTACCAATCGAGCACAGCGTTGTCGTGCGCGCGTACCGTTGTCGCGTGCAGGACCTCCTGCTGGAAGGGATGCTTGCGCGCGGCGTCCTCGTCGACCTCGACTCCGAGTCCGGGTGCGTCGCACGGAAGCCAGTATCCGGCTTCGGTCTGAAGCTGGTGCTTGACCACTTCCCAACGCCAGGGCACGTCGGCGAGCATATCTTCCTGGATGAGGAAATTCGGGGTGCTGAGAGCAAAGTGCAAAGCGGCGGCGTTCGCCACGGGCCCGAGCGGATTGTGCGGCGCGACTCCGATGTAGTAAGCCTCGGCCATGGCCGCGATCTTCTTCGCTTCCCACAGTCCGCCGCAGTGGCACAGATCGGGCTGGATCACGTGGCAGGCCTGCTTTTCGAGCACTTGGCGGAACTCGAATCGCGTTACGAGCCGCTCGCCCGTCGCGATCGGCACGGGACTGAGTCTCCGCACTTCCGCCATCGCATCGACGTTCTCGGGTGGCACGGGTTCTTCGATGAAGTATGGGCGGAACGGCGCGAGCACCTTGCAGAACTCCGCCGCGTTGCCCGGAAAATGGCGGCCGTGGCAGTCGACCATGATGTCGATGTCATCGCCGAGCCCGTCGCGTAGCGCTCGCATGAAGCGTTCAGAGGAGCGAAACTCCATTGACCTCGAAAGACTCTCGGTCGGCGGTGTCAACAGCACCTTGACCGCGTTGTATCCGCGCGCCACCACCTGCTGGGCGAGTTCGACCATCGGTGCCGGATCGGGCGCGTGATGCGTCTCATAGACCGCCTTCATATCGCCGCCGCCGAGATGCGTGTACATCCGGACCCGGTCGCGCACCGCGCCGCCGAGCAGTTGGTACACCGGCTGCCCGAGCGCCTTTCCCCGAATGTCCCACAGCGCCTGATCGATCCCGGAGATCGCGCTCATGCCGATCACGCCGACACGCCAAAACGACTGCCGGTACATCTTCTGGTACAAATGTTCGATCCGCGAGGGATCCTCGCCGATCAGCATCGGCGCGAAATCTTCCACCGCGCCCACTACCGCGCGTGTCTTCCACTCGAGCGAAGCTTCGCCCCAGCCCCACAGTCCGGGCTCGCTCGTTTCCACCTTCACGAACACCCAGTTGCGCATCTGCGCGTTCACGACAACCGTCTTGACCGCAGTGATCTTCATCGCGACGCGGTCCTCATCTTCGACAATCGGCTCGCGGCTTCCTCGAGCGTTTCGATCTTCTTGCAAAAACAGAATCGGATCAATCCGTGCCCATCGGCGGGATCCTCGAAGAAGCTCGATCCCGGAACCGCCGCCACGCCGATCTCCTCGAGCAGGTAGCGCGCGAACGCGTGATCGTCCGCGAATCCGAAACCCGAGATATCGGCCATGATGTAGTAGGCGCCCTTCGGAACGAAACAGCGGAACCCAGCGCGTTCCAGCACGCCGAGCATCAGGTCGCGCCGCTGCTTGTACTTTGCCCTAAGATCCTCGTGGAAGCTCTCGCCGAGCCCCAGCGCGAGAATTCCCGCCTGCTGCATCGGCGCGGCCGCGTTCACCGTGAGAAAGTCGTGGACCTTGCGGATCGAATCCGACAGGTCGGGCGCCGCGAGAATCCAGCCCACGCGCCACCCGGTCACCGAGAACGTCTTGCTCAGCGAGTTCACGAGAATGGTCCGATCGCGCATCCCGGGCATCGTCATGAGCGGAATGTGATGCGCGCCGTCGTAGAGGATGTGCTCGTAGATCTCGTCGGTGATCGCGAGCGTGTCGAACTCATTGCACAGTTCCGCGATGACGCCGAGTTCTTCGCGCGAGAAAACCTTGCCCGTCGGATTGTGCGGATTCGTCACGATGATCGCCTTGGTACGCGACGAGAAGGCCCGGCGCAACTCGGCGGGATCGAACGTCCAATCGGGGGGATTCAATCTGACCAGCTTCCGCTGCGCGCCGCAAAGCCACGTGTCCGGACCGTAGTTCTCGTAGTAAGGCTCGAATACGATCACTTCCTCGCCCGGATTCGCCGTCGCGAGCAGCGAAGCGATCATCGCCTCGGTGGAGCCGCAGACCACCGTGACCTCGCGCTCCGGATCGAACTCGAGCGCATGCCGCTCGCGATAGTGCACCGCGATCGCCTGACGGAAATTCTTCGCGCCCCAGGTGATCGTGTACTGGTTGTGCTCTTCCGAGATCGCGCGCTGTGCGGCCGCCTTCACGGGCTCGGGCGCGCCGAAATCGGGGAAGCCCTGCGCAAGATTCACCGCGTCATGCAGGACGGCGAGGCGCGTCATCTCGCGGATCACGCTCTCGGTGAAATTCTGGGTGCGCGCGCTACGGAAGCGCGGCCGGACAGGGGTGGCGGAAGCTCCGCCAACGGATTGCTTTTGAATCGTCGGGGTCAAGAAATGAGATTACCGCGTTTCCAAGCTTTCCGAAACAGACGGTCACTGCGGCCGCTCGAGCTTCCAAAGGTTACCCTTCGTCTGTTGGAGAGTCACGAAGATCTCGGACGCGGTGACGGCCGTGCCGATGGAGTTCCCGGGTCCGAGCTCAAATCCCGCCGGAGCCTCGAATGCCTTTTCCTGGCGCCCGATCGGGCGCTTCGTCGTTGGATCCACCCGCTGTGTCTGAATGGTTGGGCGCTCCATCCAGTAGAGGCGCCCCCCGTCCCGCGACCACACGGGCATGATCCTATTCGCCGAGTCGTCTCCCATGAAAATCCACTCCGCCTCCGGACCCGCCTTGCCGTCGCGGACCGGAGCGATCACGACTTGTGAGCGTCCCGGCCCGCGCGGGAGGTGGAACGACAGCCACTTCCCATCCGGGGAAAACTCCATGCTCTGCACACTGACTTTCGGGTACGACACCAGTTCGCCGCGAGCACCCGTCGACAGGCGCAGGGAGAAGAACCGGACCGGATCACCCGAATAATAGGTCACCACATCGGAGTCAGGAGCCCATCCGGGTCTCGCGCAGGATTCGCACACCTGCCTTGGTTCACCACCGGTCACATCCCGGACCGCCATGGTACCGAGAATCACCGAGCTTGGCTTGATCTCGTAAAGGATCCTGCGGCCGTCGGGTGAGATTCGTGCCCGTTGCTCGTTATCCTGTGTCGCCGTGAGTTGAGTTTCCTTACCCGTCGCCAAATCGCGCAGCCAGATATCCTGGTTCCCGTTTCGGTCCGATGTGTAGACCAAGAGCCGCCCATCCGCGGACACCGACGGGCTCCACTCGCTCGCCTCATCGTTGGTGAGGCGCCGCGGCGAGTCCAACATGGTTCCTGTTCCCTGATGAATCGGAAGGGTCCACATGTCCATCGAGGCGGAGGCCGAAGTGACAGCGAACATTGACCCGGTCGCGTTGACGGCGAACCGCACGTAAGAGCCGGGAAACGACACGAGTCTGCGCGGCCGCCCGGACACTCTGAGCCCGCTGGGCTCGAGCCGGAACTCGTGGATCTCTCCCCGGCGAGACAGGAACAATCGGTCAGTGGCGATCGAAGCCGAGGCTCCAACTGCCAACGCCTCCCCCTCTGGATTGGAGACGGAACCTCCGCGCCGCCGTCTGCGGGGACCGCATAGAGGCTAGATTCCTCTTGCTGTGAGGTGGTCACCGCTTTCGACCCATACGCGAGGACGAACTTTCCATCCGGAGTCCAGCCGAGAGGAAGGGCCTGCCTCAGGGCCTGCCCAATTCGTCTGGGCTGTCCGCCAGAAGGTGCGACGTAGAAGCAAAGGCCGTTCGACGCCGACAACGCCAGCTTGAATGAAGTCAAGCCAACGGCCGTCCGGTGACGCGCGGACCGCGGTTGCCGCTCCCCCATGCACGAGCCTTGACTCTCCGCCCAGGGCCGGCGCCGAATAGATACCATCCGCAGCAACGTAGTAAACCGTGGTTCCATCCGGCGAGAAGGAGGGCGCCCACTCCGCGCCCGGCAACTTGGTCAACCGCACGGGCGAGCCGCCAGCGGTCTGTTGGACCCAAATGTCCATGTGTCCTTCGCCCGCCCGGTCGGATGCGAACGCGGCGAGCTTGCCATCGGCGGAGATCGCCGGATGAGAGGTGATTCCTGAGTTGGGAGTCAACTGCGTCAATACGGGTTCTGGCTCATCCTGCTTCTGAATCCGCGAGCCCGTCCAGAATCCCGCCGCCGCCAAAAGCGCAACACCGGCCAAAGCGGAATCACCCACCTCGGACGCGCGACCACCGGAACGGCCGGAGCCGCGAGTTTCCCGGACTCCGATTCCTCCCGCAACTCCTCCAACGCCACCCGCACATCGGAGGCTCCCTGGAACCTTCGCTCTCGATCCTTGCGCAAGCATCGGCTCACGATCCGTTCGAGTTCCCGTGGCGTCAGCGGCGATACGGAAGCAAGCGGTGCCGACTCCTTGTGGATCACGGCGGCCAACGTCGAAACCGGCGTATCGCCCTGGAACGCGCGGTGTCCGGTCACCATCTCGTAGAGCAGCGTTCCGAACGAGAAGAGATCGGAACGCGAGTCGATCTCCTTGCCTTCGGCTTGCTCCGGCGACAGGCGACGGTCCCGAGGATCGTTCCCTTCCCGGTGTCCTTCCCGTCGTCCGTCAGCGTCGAATCGTCCGCGCCGGTCCCGCGCTGGCCGGTCAGCTTGGCGAGCCCGAAATCGAGCAGCTTCGCGCGCCCTTCGCGATCCACCATGATGTTCGATGGCTTCAAGTCGCGGTGTGTGATTCCGGCCGCATGAGCCTTGGCCAGCGCGTCCGCGACGGGAATCGCGATCCGCAGTGCTTCGTTCAGCCGCATCCCGTTTCGCGGAATCAGTTGATCGAGCGGCTTGCCGTCGATGTACTCCATCGCGATGTAGTCGATGCCGCGATCGCTGGCGATATCGTGGATGACCACGATATTGGGATGATTGAGCGCCGACGCGGCTTTCGCCTCCTGAACGAACCGTCTCCGCCGCTCCGGATCGGCGACTCGCTCCGGCGGCAGAACCTTCAGCGCGGCGAAGCGGTCGAGATGGGTGTCGCGGGCTTTGTAGACCACGCCCATGCCGCCTTGGCCGAGTTTCTCGAGGACTAACGCGCTTGCTTCTTCGCCTGAGGCCTGGAAGCCTGCGGCCTCGCGGCCGTACCCGTGCGCGAGGAAACCGGGCGCCGCGCCGCCACTGGCTTCGGTCCGGCGGGCAGCGGCGGAGCGGGCGTCGCCGTGATCTTGCGATCGCCGTAGAGCCGCTTGTACATGTCGGCGTTCCGCAGCACGATCTGGACGTAATTGCGGGTCTCGTGGAACGGAATCGATTCGACGAACTCGGCTGGTTCGCGAAAGTCGCCCCACCGGAGCCACATGTCCGCGCGCGACTTTCCGGCATTGTAGGCAGCAAGAACCGCGACCCAGTTTCTTTGCAGGCTGTCGAGCAGCATCCGCAGATAATAGGTGCCGAGGCGCATGTTGTAGTCGGGCTGCGTCAGCATCGAGGTAGTGAAATTACGAACTCCGATCCGCCGGCTCAGGTCGCGCCCGGTCAGCGGCAGGATTTGTGTGAGCCCGATCGCGTTCGCGCGGGACACGACTTTCGGATCGAATTCGGACTCCTGCCGGATCAGGCCCGCGACCAGATGCGGATCGAGATCGCGCTCGATCGAGTAGCGATCGAGCGAATCCTGATAAGGCAGCGGAAATGCGGCTTGCCAGAACGTCTTCGGGGCCTTGTCGAAAGCCCAGCCGAGATAGCCACTAGAAAGCGATTTCACATAGCGCAGTCCCTGCTCGTGGCGCCCTTGCTGCGCCATGATAGAGGCGAGTTCGATGGCGATGGTGTGCGGCTTGGAGTCCTCGCGCGCGGCGAAGCGGAGTTCGGTCTCGGCCCAATCCTCGAGGCCGGCCTGATCGAGAATTCGTGCGCGTTCGAGCCGGAGCCGCGTTGGCTCGTCAGTTTCGAAGTCCGGCGGCGGGCCCGGAGGAACGAGGTTCAGATCGGCCACGGCGGACGAGTTCGCGATCGCCCCGCGGACGAACGGCGCGGCCAACCGCTCCCTGGACATCGTCGCGTAGTAGTAGTTCGGGAATGTGCGATCGATCGCCTCGTAGTAGGCTCTCGCCGAGGCAAAGTCTTCTTTTTCTTCCGCGAGTCTTCCGAGGAAGTACATGGCGCCAGCCACATCGTCGGACCCGGGGAATTTCTCGACATGCTCGCGCAATAGGCGCTCGGCGCCCTCGCGCCGCCGCAGATAGTGGGCCCACGCGACGCGGAAGCTGCAATAGGCGCCCTTTTCATTTCCCGGCGCGCTGGCCGCGCAGGTCCGGTACAGAGGCTCATAGGCGTCGATCTGGTTGTTGACCAGCGCGCGATTGGCCAGATCGATCAGCGCTTGCGCGCGCCAGGCCGACCTTGGCCGCCGCCGCTCGAATTCGGCCAGGGCGGCGTTGACCCCGGCGTCGGAATCGATCCGGCGGGCGGCGCTGAGCCAGTAGTAGATCCGCTCACCATCGGCATCAGCGGCGCTGGAGGCGGCCGCCTCGAGATGCTGGATGGCGCCCCGGTAGTCGCGCGCATGATAGCGCGCCACGCCCACGCGAATACGGGCCAACTCCCTCTCCGCGCCGGCGAGGTGCGGCTCCATGGCAGTCAACTCCTCGATCGCCAAGCGGGCGTCACCGCTCTCCATCAACTTCTGGGCGCGCCAGAGCATGGTGCGTCCCATCGAAGGCGGGTAGGAATCGCCCAACCGTGCCTTGATGCGCCGCAGGATCGCCTCCGCCTTCGAGGCCTCCTCCGACTTGGGATGCTCGTAGTAGACACGTTGTAGTTGGATCACCGCCGGCGGAAGCTGCCCGGCAGCCTCGAGAGCGGTTCCGTAGAGGAGAACGCCTTTCGGAATCGGGATCCATTTGACGTGCGGCTTCATCAGTTCCACCGCGCGCCGCGCGTCGCCCGCCGCAAGCAGGATCTCACCCGCACGTACCAGCGCCCGCGGACGATGAGGCGAAACGGGCACCGCGTTGATCACCCGTTCCAGGCGCGGTAGAGCTTCTTTCTCGCGCTTCTGTTCGATCAGCGATTCGGCAATGGCGAAGTCAGCGTGATCGGCGATTTTCGGCAAGCCGGCGCGCGCGGCTTCGAGGTTATACGTGCCTTCCGAAATCCGTCCATGCCCGAGATCGGCCGCTCCGAGAGCGAGCCGCGCCAGGGCTCCGGCGCGAGCGGCGTGCGCCTCGAGTGCCGCGCGAGCGGCCGGTGTGTTCGACTTGCGATAGGTGTGCGATGGCACATCGAGTGGGTCGGCTCCCGTCAGCGGGAGCACGGCAAGCGGCGAGAGCGCGAGACTAAGCCAGTGGGCCCGGATAAGCGTCACCCAAAAGCTCCGCGTCTTCATTAGCCAGCGTCTTCACCAGTTCCGCGTGCAGGTAGTCGGGCATGCCGTTGGCGGGCTCGAGGAACTGTTGCCGGTAGAGTTGGCGGCCGCGATCGATGTCGTCCTTCAACGCGCCATAGAGGTTCCTGGCGGCCCGCCCGTCCTTGACGGACTGCGACTTGTAGAGGCGGATCTCGGCGATCTGCACGCGAGCGAAGCGCTGTGCCCGCAGGTGGCGATCCTGCTCTTCCGGCGAGATCGTGCTCCATTGTACGCTCGGTGCGGCCGGCCCCTGGCGCCCGGCTTCGATGTGAATCAGCCCGGCGGCGCCCTGCTGACGGCTCTCGATCGACCGGATCTCGTAGACCGACGACGCGATCGAGGCCAGCAGTTCGAGGGCGTTGGGATCGATACTGGCGGCTTCGCCTTCCGCCGTGAGCGCACCCACGGCCTTGCCCTGGCTCGTCACCGGAAACACGTAGAGCCGCGGCGCCACCTGTCCGAGCACGCTCGCCAGCGAAGGCGAGATCTGGCTCGGAGAATAGGCTGCCACCATCGGCTCGAGCGATTCGATCGCCTGCTGAATCGCCGGCGCATCCGCGAGCGGAGCCTCCCAGGAGCCCACCGGTTGCGAGCAGTGCTCGAGCCGCAAATTCGCGCCCTGAATCGAGAACACGGTGGCGCGATCACAGAATCCGAGAGCCGCCTCCGTCAAGGTCGAGGTCCAGTCGTCCTGGCGTTCGACGGTGCGCAGCCGGCGCGCGGCGGCATTGAGATGCTCGCTCACGGCCCGGATCGCGGAACGGCGCTCCTCGGCGCGGGCAGCTTCGACCTCGTCCTTCATGCGCTGCTTGAATGATTCCTCGAGGTCCGCCGTGAGACGGTGCGTCAGTTCGCCGAAGCGCTCGTTCAGCAGCGTTTCGAGGTGCGCTCCCCAGCGCGACTTCAGCTCGTCCTCGACACGCGTGATGTGGAGTTGCCAGGCCGCCGCCAGCTGATCGCGCGCCTGCGACCGTGCCTGGTCGAGCGACGACCGGACGGCGGTCATGACGGAAGATACGGGATCTTCGGGATTCATCGCGCTGGTTCGATTCTAGCAGCTTGAAACATGATGGACCTCGCCTGTTTCAGCCGAGGTCCGGTGCCTCAACCCCTCTTCTCGATCTTCGCCCACGTGTCGCGCAGCGCCACTGTCCGGTTGAATACCGGCCGGCCCGGAGCGCTTTCCTTGTCGGCGCAGAAGTAGCCGAGCCGCTCGAACTGATACCGCGCCGAGGGCGCGGTATTCCCGAGCGCGGGTTCGAGCTTGGCGGCCGCGATCGTTTCGAGCGATTTCGGATTCAGGAACTCCGTGAAGTCGCGCCCTTCGGGAACATCGCCGAGGCTTTCGAGCGTGAAAAGCGTATCGTACAACCGGACCTCTGCGTCCACGGCGTGCGCCGCCGACACCCAATGCATCGTCGACTTGACACGGCGTCCATCGGGCGCATCGCCGCCACGCGTGGCCGGATCGTAGGTGCAGTGGACTTCGGTGACCTCGCCTGTCGCCGGGTCCTTCACCACGCCCGTGCAACGCACCAGATATCCATACCGCAGCCGGACCTCGTTCCCCGGATACAGGCGGAAGTAGCCCTTCGGTGGGACCTCGCGGAAGTCGTCCTGCTCGATGTACAGCACGCGCGAGAACGGGACCTTGCGCGTTCCCGCGGAGGAATCCTCGGGATTATTCACCGCTTCCATCTCCTCCACCAGATCCTCGGGATAGTTATCGATCACGAGTTTCAGCGGGCGCAACACGCCCATCACACGGAGGGCGCGTTTGTTCAGATCCTCGCGGATGTGATACTCCAGCCGTGAGAGCTCGGTGATGCCATTCGTTTTGGAGACTCCGAGTCCACGGGCGAAGGCGAGCAGCCCCTCAGGCGTATAGCCGCGGCGCCGCATTCCGCTGAGCGTGGGCATGCGCGGATCATCCCAGCCCTTGACCAGGCCCTGTTGCACCAATTGCAGCAGCTTGCGCTTGCTCATCACCGTGTAGGTGAGGTTCAGGCGGTCGAATTCGATCTGTTGCGGCGCGTGGATGCCGAGTTCGCGAATGTACCAGTCGTAGAGCGGGCGGTGATCCTCGAATTCGAGTGTGCAGATCGAATGGGTGATGCCTTCGATCGAATCGCATTGCCCGTGGGCCCAATCGTACATCGGGTAGATGCACCATTGGTTGCCCGTACGATGATGCTCGGCGCGGAGGATGCGGTACATCACCGGATCGCGCATGTTCAGATTCGCCGACGCCATGTCGATCCCGGCGCGTAGCGTTCGCGACCCGTCGGGGAACTCGCCATTCTTCATGCGCGCGAAAAGGTCGAGATTCTCTTCGATACTCCGGGTGCGGCCGGGGCTTTCCTTGCCGGGCTCGGTCAGCGTGCCACGGGTCTCTCGGAGTTGCTCGGCATTGAGGTCGCAGACGTAGGCCTTGCCCGTCTTGATGAGCTCGACGGCCCAATCGTAAAGCTGCTGGAAATAGTCGGAGGCGTAGAAAAGGCGGTCACCGAAATCGCCGCCCAGCCACCTTACATCCTCGATGATCGAATCGACGTATTCGGTCTCTTCCTTGGCCGGATTGGTGTCGTCGAAGCGCAGGTTACACAGCCCGTTGAATTCGGCGGCGAGGCCGAAGTTGAGGGCGATGCTCTTGGCGTGCCCCACGTGGAGGTAGCCGTTCGGTTCGGGAGGAAACCGGGTGTGGACGCGGCCGCCGTTCTTGCCGGCGGCGAGGTCGGAAATGATGGTCTCTTTGATGAAATGGGACGGCTTCGGATCGGATTCTGCCATGAACCTTTCAGGATAGCTAGTTCCGCGTGGCCGAGCCAACGGCCGAGGCTCCTGAGTCTTTGCCACGGTGACGGCGTGGCGGCAAAACGCAGTACAATCACTGAAGTCAGGGGGCAATCCCAAGAGAGGTCAGTCATGAGACAACGTCTTGTTCTCCTTGCGCTAGTGGCGCAAATCGCCAGCGTCGCCCAGGACACGCGCGGCACCGTTTCCGGAACGGTTACCGATTCGAGCGGCGCGCTGATCGCCGGCGCCAACATCGTGGTGACCAACACCGGCACCGGCACGAGCACCAAACTCGTCACCAACGGAGCCGGATATTACGAGGCTCCACTGTTGATTCCCGGCGCCTACAGCGTGACCGCCGAGATGCAGGGCTTCAAGAAGCTGGTGCGGTCCGGCATCACCCTCGCGCTCAGTGAGACGCTGGCGATCCATCTCCAGATGGAAGTGGGCGCGACAGCCGAGTCCGTCACAATCAGCGCGGAAGCGCCGATGCTCGACACCTCCACCGTCGCCACGGGGCGAGCGGTTACGAATCGTGAAGTGATGGACCTGCCGGTGCTCGGCAACAACGTCAGCATGCTTGCGCGGATGGCGCCCGGCGTGCAGGTCCCCGGGACGACGCAGTTCCTGGTGCAAGGCCAGGTGGGCGGCGGATCCGCTTACAACATGCCCGGCGGCGTGGGCGGCAACGAATGGTCGATCGACGGCGCATCTACGAACGGAACCTTCCGGCGCACGTCGTTCATGCCGAGCCCCGACATCATCAGTGAGTTCCGGATCGAGACTTCGAACTTCGACGCTTCGTTCGGACACTCGACGGGCCTGAACGTGTCGATGTCCACCAAGTCCGGCGCGAATCAGTTGCACGGTTCGGCCACGTATCAATACATCAACTCGCGGTGGAACGCGGCATCGTTCTTCGTGAAGCAGAACTTCTACCGCAACATCTCGGCCGCGCGCACCGCCGGCGATATTGCGCGGGCCGACGCGCTCGCCAATTCGCCGATGATTCCGGCCGGACACACGAATAATGGCCATGGCACGATCAGCGGTCCACTCTACATTCCGAAGGTGGTGGACGGCCGGAACAAGGTATTCTTCTTCCTCGGGTACTCGATCCTGCGGAACAAACAGGCGGCCCGCCCGAGCGAAATCAACTACACTGTTCCCACCAACGCGATGCGCACCGGCGATTTCTCGGCGCTGCTTCCGGTGGACGCGGTTCGCTACCAGGTTTATGATCCACTGACCACTCGGCCTGACCCGGCGCGCGCGGGACACGTGATCCGTACTCCGTTCGCGGGCAACATCATCCCGAGCGCACGGTTCCGCAATCCGATGTACGACTTCTACAACAAGCGGATGCCGATCGCCAACAACGATCCCGCGAACCCGCGCACGGAGCCCTTCAACAACTACCTCGCCACGGGCATGCCGAACAATGTCGACTACGGCTCATGGAATGGCCGCGCCGACTATCAGGCCACTGACCGGCATCGCTTCTTCTTCCGCTTTCTCACCAATAGCTTCATCGAGGACGCTCAGGACTACACGTACGAAGTCGAGAAGGGCCTGATGGAGTGGGACGAGAAGCGGCCGACTCTGAGCGGCGCGGCGGATTGGACGTTCACACTGAATCCGAGCACGGTCATGAACGTCTCGGTGGACGCGACGCGCTTCCTCACACAAAATCAGCGGCTCGGCACCCGCAAGTACAAGCCCTCCGACGTGGGACTGCCTGCCTACATGGACGCCAAGTGCGGCGGAAGCTGTGTGCTTCCGCGGGCGGTTTGGCCGGGCATGACGGCGTGGAGCGGTGACATGGTGCTCGGGGTCCAGGTGGATCCCGGCCCGCAGGGACGGCAACAGGCGATCAAGTACAACATCTCGCACATCCGCGGTAATCACAGCTTCCGCGCTGGCGCCGACATGCGGCAGCACTACGCCACCCAGATCCAGGCCGGCGGGCTCACCTCCGGTAACTTCACCTTCGGCAACACCTTCGTGCGCCGCGATGAAGACGGATTCAATCCCGCTGGAGGACTCGGACTGAGTTGGGCATCGTTCCTGCTCGGCATGCCGAGCGGCATGGGCACCGACACGAACGACACCTACGCGATGATGAATCCCTATTACGGCTGGTATGTGCAAGACACGTGGCGTGCGACGCGCAAACTCACGATGACGCTCGGCATGCGGTTCGAGTACGAACAGGGACCCACGGAGCGTTACAATCGCGCACTCAGCTACTTCGATCCAAACCTCGAGCTGCCGATCAGCGCAGCGGCGCAAGCCGCCTATGCGCGCAATCCGCTGCCCGAACTGCCCGCCAGCCAGTTCGTGGTCCGGGGCGGTTCGGTGTATGCGGGCCGGAATGGCGTGGACCGCAAGCTGTGGCGCAACGAGATGATGTACCTGCCGCGTCTTTCCGCGGCGTACCAGATGACGCAGAAGACGGTGGTCCGAGGTGGTTTTGGAACCTTCTTCGACACTCTGAACGTGATGAACCAGGTGGCCGACCAATCAGGATTCTCGCGTCCGACGAATACGATACTCACGAACGACTTCGGTCAAACGTGGCTCGCCGGAAATCCGCAAGCGGGTGTTTCGCCGCTGACTGATCCGTTCCCGGTGCGCCCATCGGCCGGCGGAGCGCGCTTCGATCTTCCGCTCCAGGCCGCTCTCGGATCGATGGCCCGTGTCGGGCAAGGATTCGGCTACACGCCGTTCGACCGGCCGCATCCGCGCGTGATGCGCTGGCGGTTGGGCGTTCAACGCGAGCTCTCGGCAAACCTGCTCATCGAAGCCTCCTACTGGGGCCAGTGGTCGGACCGCATCGGCCTCGGCGTCCGCGACGATTTTCTTCCCGATCGCTACTGGAACAAGACCAACGTCCGGAACAACGCGATCGCGACGGACATGAACAGTCAGGTCCCGAATCCGTTCCACATTTCGAACTTCGAATCGATTCGCACGTCGGATCCGGTCCTGTATCAACATATGACGACGCTCGGCCAGTTCACCTCACCGACGATTGCCAAGAACCGGCTGCTGCGGCCCTTCCCGCACATGAACGGACTCACGAATACGAATGTCGCGTCAGGTAAGGCTCGCACCCACGCGATGGAATTGAGCGTCCAGCGCCGATTCGCTCGCGGCTTCAACCTGAACGCCTCCTACACGAGGATGCTCCAGGAGAACAAGACGTTCATCGACAACGAATTCGAGCGTGGTCCCGAAACATGGTGGACCAGCGACAGTGCCCGTCCGCACCGCATGACGTTCACGGCGATATACGAATTCCCCTTCGGCAAAGGCCGCCGCTTCCTGACAAGCGGAATCCTCAATCACCTGCTCGGCGGGTGGCAAACGGCGGCCACCTACGAGTTCCAGTCGGGACCGCTGCTGGGCTGGGGCAACCTGTTCTACAAGGGAGACATCAACTCGTTCGAGGCCGACGCGACATCTGGTGGCAAGACGCTCGACCAGTGGTTCAATACGAACGTGCCGTTCGAGAAGGTGGCAGCCAATCAGCCAGCCGCTTTCCAGACTCGCGTATTCCCCCGTTTCTTCAACGGCCTTCGCGCCGACGGCCTCAGCCAGTGGAACGGTAACCTGCTGCGCGAGTTCCGCATCGGCGAATCGATCCGGATGCAGTTCCGCGCTGATGCGATCAATCTGCAGAACCGCTCGCAGATGAGTGGGCCCGACATCAATCCCGTATCGACACTGTTCGGCCGCGTCACCAGCCAAACCTCATCCCTGAACCGCTTCTACCAGGTCCAGATGCGGCTTCAATTCTAATCCGGAGTTTCACGACATGCCACAGACTCAGATGACTCGCCGCTCTTGGTTTCAATCGATGCTGGCGCCGGCGGCGTTCGCGGCGTTCAACGCGGTCCGGACCGACGCCGCCGCGATCGGGCCCAACGACAACCTAAAGGTCACCAAGATCGAATCGTTCGTTCTCAAGAACACGTGGGTGTTCGTCAAGATCTCGACCGATGCCGGAATCACCGGCTGGGGCGAGATGCTGAAGGACGACGCGAAGGCCTGCGCCGCGGGAGCGCTCGAGGTTTCGGACTACCTGGTGGGCCAGGACCCGCGAAAGGTCGCGCACCACTGGCAGGCAATTCATCGGGGTGCGTTTTATCGCGGCGGTCCGATCAAAACGGCGATTTCGAGCGGCATCGATCAGGCGCTGTGGGACATCACGGGCAAGGCGTACGGAGTTCCCGTGTACAAGCTGATGGGCGGACCCACTCGCGACCGGGTCCGCGTTTACGGTACAGTCAGCAACGTGACGGGAGTGAACGCGATCAAGGTGGGCCCGCGCGGTTCGCGCTCGCCGTTCAAGTACAACGAGGGTCCGAAGTTCGTGGATGAAGTGGCCGAGCGCTTCAAGGCGCTGCGCGAGAAAGTCGGGATGGGCGTCGATATCGGGGTCGACTTCCACGGAGCCGTTCAGCCGCCCACCGCTCTCTCGCTGATGAAGGCGCTCGAACCGCACCGCCCGTGGTTCTACGAAGAGATCATCCAGGCTCTCAACGTACAGCTCATGGCCGATCTCGCCAAGAAGACACATATCCCGATCGCCACCGGCGAACGGATCTTCACCAAGTGGGGTTTCCGCGAGATCCTCGAAAAGGGCGCGGCGATGATCCTGCAACCGGACATCTGCTACGCGGGTGGCATTACGGAGCTCAAGGTGATTGCCGGGATGGCCGAAGCCTACTACGCGCCACTCGCGCCCCACAATCCGCAGGGCCCCTGCTCGCTCGCCGCGAGCTTGCAGTTGGCGGCCTCGATCCCGAACTTCATGATTCAGGAGCGCGGCGATAACGAGTACTCCGACCTGTTGGCGAAGCCGTTGCCGCCGGTCCGGAACGGACACCGGCCGATCCTAACCGAACCAGGCCTCGGCATCACCATCGATGAGAACAAGCTGATGGCGCAGGTCGGCGAGCCGAGGCCGTATCGGACTGCTTATGATTCCGATGACGGATCGGTGGTGGACTGGTAGATCGGTTGACGCCACTGTTGGAGAGTGGGCAACACCGGGGCGCGAAGAGTTTTTTGCGCCGCTGGGATGCCACGCCGGACCTGCGAGTTCGCCGAGCTTCGGCGGGTATTGTCCACTTGGCGTCTCCGGTCAGCAAGGAACATCGCGCCGGAGTCTCGATGGCGCTGTTCGGCTGAACACCTACCCACGCCGCGAGTGCATCGTGATCGAGCCGACAGCCCAAAGCGTCACCTGGATCGACTTCGCGGGCCCGGATCCGGTGATTCGAGCCGCGGCGATGGAACGCGGAGTTGAGACTTCGGAACATCCCGAGTTCGTGCGAAAGTTCCAACCGCTCCGGTAGGGGCGTGTCCGCCGTGGTTCGTTCGGCAGTCCAGGCGATTGCTGTCCGGCGGCACCGCGCAGGGCCTTCCCATCTTCGCAATTTCTTCGTGAGAGCACGAAGCGTGCGTTCCCACCTTCGCCGGGCAGGCGGTGCGCCGAGGCTGAACACGGTTGCGAGGCCGAGTGGGAAACGGGGTCACTCCGACAACCGGAAGGCTACTTCCACCACGGTGACAATTTCCACCGGCTGGCCGTTCAGCAAGGCCGGCTGATACTTCCACTGCCGGATGGCCGCCGCTGCCGCGCCGGAGAGTTCCTTGTCGACACCCGTCATGGGAGCGAGGTCCGCGACCGCGCCATCCTTTCCGATCACCGCGCGAAACACCGCCGTGCCTTCCGTGCCCGCCCGCTTGGCGGACTCCGGATATTCAGGCCGAACCTGACTCAACAGCCTCGCAGGTTGGATGTTACCGCCGACGCGGATGCGCTGCGGGCCAGCCGATGCCGGGCGTCCCAGCGCCGTGACTTTGATCGACTCCTGGATCTCGCCCATCCTCATCACGGCGTTGATCTCGACTCGCGGATCGGCCCCGCGAAGCGAGGCGCCGCGGCGATAGAACGCGAATCCGGGCGCCAGCACCTGCAACTCGAAGTTACCCTCTGGCAGCGAAATGATCTCGAACCGGCCGTCCCCGGCGGTGCCCGTGGACCAGTTCTGCTGGGCGGCATCGAGTTGGACCACTCGGATCTTCGCGCCAGCGACGGCCGCGCCGGAGGGATCGAAAACGCGGCCGGAAATCGTGCCAGCCGTCACGGCGTGGCAAAGCGAAAGAAGGATGGCAAAAGGCTTCATTTTCATTTCTCCTCGAGCTCGAACTGTACTTTGATTCTGGTGACGGTCTCGACGGGCTGGCCATTGAGACGCGCGGGTTGATAGCGCCATCGCGAGACGCATTCCTTCGCGGACCGGGTAAGCAGCGGAGAGGGCGAGAGCACTTCGCGAACGCCGTGGACCGTGCCATCCATCCAGATCACGCCCTCGAGCAGTACCTCGCCCTGCACGCCCGCGTCACGTGCTTCGGGAGGGTAGACAGGCGGAACCGAAACGAGCAGGCGCGCGGGACGGACTTGACCACCATGCCGGGCGCTATTCGGCCCGGGGTCGCCGATTCCCGGCGAGGGCCTCGGCGCTTTGACTTCAATCCGCTCGAGCAGTTCTCCGGGCCGCAGTACTGCATCCGAGCGGACCTGTTCGTTCGCTTTCACCGATCCCGCGAGGCTCGCCACCGCGAATCCGGGGGCGCGCACATAGAGTTCGTAGCGGCCCGCGGCGACTTCGGCTCGGAAGCGCCCAACTGGATCCGTCCTGGTGGTGACGATCTCGTTGGTGGAAATCGCGAGGATGCTCACCTCGGCGTTGGGAACCGCGCCGGCGCCGTCGGTGACAGTGCCCGCAATGACCCCGCGATCTTCCGGGGGGCGCATGGCGGCGAGTGGCAGGGTGACCGAGGCGATCGCGACGGCGGCCGCGAAGACGTGTTTGCGCCCCACCCCACCACGCGCGCGGTCCACGGCGAGGATCGACCGGACCCGCTCCGGCAAGTCCGACGCGGCCATCGTCACGGCGGCAGGTCTCCAGAATCCCCGTTGTCCAACCGCGCGCGCGATCTCCGTCAAATGACGAGCATATTCGGATGGCCGGAGGCCGGCAGCGAGCACATGGTCGTCGCAGGCCAATTCCTGCTCCGCTCGGAGGCGGCGCAGCGCGATCCAGGTCAACGGATGGAACCAGTGCACCGCGCAGGCGATCTGGCCGATCAGCATCGTCACGTTGTCGCTGCGATCCACATGCGCTTTCTCGTGTAGCAGGACCGCGGAGACTACTTCTGGTGTCCACCGATCGGATCCGGACGGCAATACGATCACTGGATTGACGAGACGCGCGGTGAACGGGATGTTGGTTTCGTGGCTGATCCGGAAGGTTCCGCGATCTTCGGTGCGCTCCAACAGGCGCGCCAACGCGGCGCGCGAAATCGCGATTCTGGCGAGGAGAATGGCCGTACCGGCCATCCAGATCGACGCCGGGATGGCGCGGGTGGGGCGTGCCGCCGCCGGCATCGCATGGATCGCGGGCGCAGGCGTGGGCCCCACGTACCTCGTGACGAGCCGGGGCGGTTCGAGGCGCGGAACTCCTATCTCCAAGAGCGGAGTGAGCGCGCAGGCGGTGAGCGTGATCGCCCACAGGAGATGTCGGGTGGACGCAGACGCCTTGCGCAGGACCACGGCCGCGCCGAATCCGGCCAGGAGCAGGATCGACGTCTTGACAACGATGCGGATCAGAGCGGCTTCCGGCATCTATCGCCCCTCCTTGCGGGCGTCTTCGATCAGTTGCGCGATACGGGCGAGTTCCGGCGCGGGCAGCGGCTTGGCGGACACGTCGAGCAACGCTGCGACGGCGCGCTCGGCCGACCCCCCGAAGAACGTTTGTAGCAGATGGATTACCGCGGCTTTCGTCGCGCGTTCCTTGGCCACCACTGGCGAATAGAGATAGCGCACTCCTTCCGCCTCATGGCGGACATGGCCCTTACGTTCGAGCGTGGCGAGCATGGCGCGAACAGCGGAGTAGCTGGGCGGTTCGGGCAGTTCTCGCTGGATCTCGCCCGCGGTGAGTTTTTCGCCGCGGTACAGCAGATCCATGATCTGGCGCTCGCGGCGGCTGAGTCTGGAATGGGAGTCGGTTGAGGGAGCCATGAGAGCTGCTAGTTTTGTAGCACCTGCTATATTTCTAGCATGTCGCACCGAACCCGTCAAGCTTTTTCTCCTAGAATTGGCTAAGGTGTTCCCCGCCCGGGTCCTCAGGCCTACCCCTATCCCCTTTCGGGAGCATTGGCCACTGTCATTCGCCGCGGTTTTGCTGTTTGATAGAACTATACGGAACGGGGTCCCTATCGCTTTGCCGTTGGACGAGGAGGACCGATGCAGTTGAGTCTGTACTGGGGGCCGCAACCATACCGCGCCAAACGGGCCATGGTGGTAACGGCGGAGGCCAATGCAACCGAAGCTGGCGTGCAGGTACTGCGCGACGGCGGCAATGCCGTTGACGCGGCCGTCGCCATCGGCTTCGTGTTGTCGGTGACCCATCCGGCGATGTGCGGACTCGGGGGTGGGGGTCAGGCCTTGGTTCGATCGGTGGACGGGGCGATCAGCTTCTTCGATTTCCGTGAGCAAGCGCCGTTGCGCGCTCATCGCGACCTGTTCGTGGGCAAACCGGTGACAGCCAGCACGAAAGGATGGCTCGCGGCCGCCGTACCCGGACACGTCGCCGGATTCGAAGCTCTTCACGCCTGGCACGGCCGGCGCCGCTGGGACTCGCTGCTGCAGCCTGCAATCCGGCTGGCGGCCGAGGGACACAACGTCAGCTACCAGCGCGGCGAAAGCGGCGAAGTCTTCCCGGCTCCGGGAGAACGGTTCGTGCAGCAGGATCTGGCACACACGCTGCGGCGGCTGGCGGCGGGTCCAAGCGACTTTTATCACGGCGAACTGGCACGGCAGTTCTGCGCGGCGATGGAGCGAGGCGGTGGAATCATCGGCCCGCAGGATCTGGCGCGATACAGCGTTGACGTACTGGCGCCTCATCGTGGCCGCTATCGAGGGCTCGAAGTGGTGACTGCCTCCGGATCGAGCGCCGGGGGAATCTGCCTGCTGCAGATGCTCGGCATGCTCGAAAGCTCGGGCTTCGAACAGCACGGTTGGGGTTCGGCGGGAGCGATCCACGAGATGGCCACGGCGATGCGGCGGGCCTTCGCCGATCGCGCGCAGCACGAACCGGGACACATGCGGTCGCTCGCCTACGGTTCGACGACCCACTTCGCCGTCGTGGATACCGAAGGCAATACGGCCGCGGTCACCGTGACGCTGAACGGACAGTTCGGAAGCGGCGTGGTGGTTCCCGGGCTCGGCTTCCTGCTCAACAACAACATGGACAACTTCGCCACTAGGCCCAATGAGCCGAACCGCTACGGACTCATTCAGGGCGAGGCCCACGCCATCCAGCCCGGCAAGCGTCCACCTTCGTCGATGACGCCCACCATCGTGCTGCGCGACGGCAAACCGTTCCTCGTGTTGGGTACGCCCGGCGGGCCAACGATTCCGAATTCAATCCTGCAGGTGTTGACCAACGTCGTGGACTTCGGGATGAACTCGATGCACGCAATCACGGTGCCGCGCATCCATCATCAGTGGGTGCCGAACGAACTCTACCTCGAACCGGGCTTTTCTCCGGATACGATCGCCCTTCTCGAGCAGAAGGGACACCGGGTGGTGGTCCGTGGATCGAATAACGACATGATGGCGATCCTGTGCGAGGAGAACTGGCTTCAGGGCGCCGCCGATCCGCGGCGTGAGGGCAAGGCGCTCGGTCTCTGAAGCGGCGCGCGGGGCGATATACTCGTCATGCTGTGTGGCGAACGATTCTGATGAAGACGCGCATGACGGACTCGCTCCGGCGCCCGAACGCTCGAGTGCCGGTTCCGCTTCGGCACCGCGCCTTCGCGGCATGTGCGCTTTTGGCCGCCGCGCCCATTTTCGCGCAATCCCCGCATGACGCGGTTCCCGATGTCGCGCTCGGAAAGAAACTCTTCGAGTCGCAGTGCGCGCTCTGTCACGGACAAGGCGGAACCGGCGGGCGCGGACCCGCGCTGAACCGGCCTAAGCTGTCCAAGGCCGAGGATGAGAACGCCATCCGCAAGGTGGTCCGCGAAGGCATCCTGCCCGAGATGCCGGGAGCCTGGCAGCTTTCGGTTAGAGAAGTGGCGAGCGTCGCTGCGTACGTGAAGGCGCTCGGATCGGTGGCGGTGGAGAAACTCCCCGGCGATCCCGATCGCGGTGCCGCCGTCTATCGATCGAAGGGCTGTGCTGCGTGTCACATCGCCGCCGGAGTGGGCGCCGGCCGTGGTCCGGAACTCACTCTCGTCGGAGCTCGGCGCAACGCGGCGTTTCTGCGCGAGTCGATCGTCACCCCGAACGCGTTCGTGCCGGACGGTTACCTCCTGGTCGATGCAACCACGGTCACTGGAAAGACGATCAGCGGAACCAAGGCTGCCGAAGATCCGTTCACGATCCAGATCGTGGATTCCGCCGGCCGCTTCCACAGTCTTCGGAAGTCTGAACTGCGCGCCTTGAAGCGTCACGAGGGCCGCAGCGGAATGCCTGCGTTCGACACACTCTCTACTGCCGAACTCGATCACCTCGTCGCCTATCTCGCCAGTCTGAGGGAGGCCCGCTAGATGCGTGTCTGTTTCTTTCTCGCCGCCGCGTGGACTCTTGCCGCTCAGGTTCCGTACGAGCGCATCCTAAATGCCGCGAAGGAACCGGGAAGCTGGTTGACCTATTCGGGCAACTACGCGGGCCACCGCTATTCGCCACTCGCCGAAATCACACCGGCGAACGTCTCGAAGTTGCGAGTCCGTTGGGCTTATCAGTTCGCACTGTCGCGCACGCAGGTCTCGCCGATCGTCGCCGATGGTGTCATGTACATCACGGCGCCGAACACCGCGTCGGCTCTCGACCTGCGCACGGGCCGCACCCTTTGGACATGGTCGCGCCCGATTCCCTCCGACTATCAGTCGATCGGCTTCGGACGTGTGAATCGCGGCCCCGCGATTCTCGATGACCGTCTCTACGTCGCGACGCTCGACTGCTATCTGGTCGCGCTCGACCTCAAGAGCGGCCAGGAGCGCTGGTCGGCGAAGGTCGAGGATTACCATCCTGGGTACTCGATGACGCTCGCGCCGCTGGCAATCAAAGGCAAGGTGCTCGTGGGCGTCAGCGGCGGCGAAGCGGGCATTCGCGGATTCGTGGATGCCTACGACTCCGCTTCCGGCAAGCGTCTGTGGCGCTTTTACACGGTTCCCGGGCCGGGCGAGCCGGGCAACGACTCGTGGTCCGGCGATAGCTGGAAAACCGGTGGCGCTTCGACCTGGGTCACCGGCGCCTACGATCCCGAACTGAATCTCGTCTACTGGGGAGTCGGCAATCCGGGGCCCGATTGGAACGGGGATGGGCGCCTCGGCGACAACCTTTACGCCTGCTCGTTCGTCGCTCTCGATCCGGAAACCGGCAAACTGAAATGGCACTTTCAGTTCACACCGCATGACACGCATGACTGGGACGCGACGCATGTTCCAATGCTCGTCGATGCACAGGTTCGAGGCCGCGCGCGGAAGCTGGTCGTGAATCCGAATCGCAACGCGTTCTACTACGCCCTCGACCGGACGAGCGGCGAGTTCCTCGCGGGTCAAGCCTATGCCAAGCAGACGTGGGCGAAAGGCCTCGACGATCGGGGGCGCCCGATCGTGATTCCTGGCACCGAGCCGAGCACCGAGGGCAAGCTCATTTGGCCGAGCCTCAACGGCGCCACTGTTTGGTTTAGCCCCTCGTACAGTCCGCAAACGAACCTCGTCTACGTTTCGACGCGCGAAGTGGGCGCGACCTACTTCAAACGGGAGGCCGAGTACAAACCGGGAACCTTCTTCGCCGGCGGGGGAGAGGCGCGCATACCCGCCGATCAGCAGTGGGGCGCGGTGCGCGCGCTCGAGGTCGGGTCGGGCAAAATCGCCTGGGAGTTCAAGCTCACCAGTCCGCCTTGGTCGGGCTGCCTTTCGACCGCCGGTGGACTGGTCTTCTCCGGCACACAGGAGGGCAACATCTTCGTTCTCGATGCTAAGACCGGTAAGCCGCTTTGGGACTTCCAATCGGGCGGGCCCGTCTTTTCCAACGCGATCTCGTTTCAGATCGATGGGCGTCAGCATGTCGCGATGGCCTCTGACCGTGTACTCTACGTCTTTGGCCTCTGAATGATCACAAGACGCTCCGCTCTCGCTGCCGCGGCTCCTTTCCTCAATTTGCGCGCTCAGAACAAGAGCGGGCGCCCGAACATCCTCTGGATCCTCGGTGACGATCTTGGGCCTCAACTCGGCTGCTACGGGCATCCGCTCGTTCACACGCCGAATGCTGATCGAATCGCGAGCGAAGGCACTCGGTTCACCCACTGCTTCACCACGGCGCCGGTCTGCTCCGCGAGCCGCTCGGCCTGGAACACCGGCGTTTACCAGACCACCACGGGCACGCACAACCACCGCAGCCACCGGACCGACGGCTATCGCCTGCCGGAGGGCGTGCGCCTGGTATCGCACCGCTTGCACGATGCCGGATACTTCACCGCGAACATGACGGAGATCGCGCCCGGACTGCGAGCCTCCGGCAAGACCGATTTCAACTTCAAGGCCGAGAAGCCGTTCGACGGCACGCATTGGAATCAGCGCGCGAAGGGTCAGCCCTTCTTCGCGCAGATCAACTTCACCGCGCCGCACAAAGGTCCGATGTGGCCGGTGTCGCGCAAGCAGAATCGGCTCGTCGATCCGGCCAAGGTAGAACTGCCGCCCTACTATCCGGACCATCCGGTGGTCCGCGATGAGGTAGCCAACTACCTCGACGCGGTGAACTACTGGGATACTCAGGTGGGCGGCGTGCTCGACCTGTTGAACGCGGATGGGCTGCTCGACAACACGGCGATCTTCGTCTTCGGAGACAACGGCCGGTGCCTGTTGCGCGGAAAGCAGTGGCTCTATGATCCGGGAACGCACATCCCGCTGTTGATGCGGTGGCCGGGGCATGTGAAGACGGGCGCGGTCCGCACGGATCTCACGAGCGCGGTGGATATCACCGCGACCACGATCGAGATCGCGGGACTTCCGAAGCCAGCGCCAATGCACGGGCAAAATCTGCTGGCTGGCCGCCGGCGGCCGTACGTCTTTACCGCGCGTGACCGCTGCGACATGACGGTCGACCGCATCCGCGCTGTTCGCGACTATCGCTACAAGCTGATCCGCAATTTCATGCCGGAGAAGCCGTACACGCAGTTCAATCAGTACATCACCAATAGCTATCCTACGCAGCGCGTGATCAAGGAACTGCACGCGGCCGGCAAGCTCGGCCCGATTCCGTCGCGATGGATGGCGGATCGAAAGCCGGAGTACGAGTTCTACGACATCGAGAAGGATCCGCACGAGGTGGCCAACCTCGCGGACGATCCGCGCCGCCGCGAGGATTTTCTCCGGCTTCGCGCGGTGCTCGACAAGTGGATCGAGGAGTCCGGAGATCAGGGACGGACAGCGGAGCCGCGCGAGGTGATCGAACGCGAGGAGCCGCGAGCCGGTGGCAAGCGGTAATGATTATGAAGTATCGATTCTCCATGATAACCGGATACCAGTAATCGGCCAAAGCTTTCCGGCTATACTCCGGGTTTGGTCAAAGTATTTCTCGGCCTGATTCTCGTGTTGTCGTTCGGCATTCGGGTGCGGCTTTTCGATCTCCCGCTGGAACGGGACGAAGGAGAGTATGCCTACGCAGGCCAGCTGATCCGGCAGGGTGTGCCGCCCTATCGTGCGGCCTACAACATGAAGCTGCCCGGAACCTATCTTGCCTACGCGGGAATCATGAGCGCAGCCGGGGAGAGCCCGCGCGGAATCCGGATCGGGCTCGCGGTGGTGAACGCGCTCTCGGCCGGCGCCGTGTTCGTGCTGGTGGCCGCGTGGTGGGGTGAGTTTGCCGCGCTTGCCGCCGCGGCCCTGTTCGCCGTACTCTCGATGGGATTCTCGGTGCTCGGCATGCATGCGCATGCGACTCACTTCGTGATCTGTCCGGTGCTGTGGGGACTGGTGGCTCTTCGCGCCGCAGTCGAGCGCCGCGCGCACGCGCTGGCATTCTCGGCCGGATTCCTGATCGGCTTGGGCGTCCTTTGCAAACAGCAGGGATCACCGTTCGTGCTCATGGGGGTCGCATTCGCGGCGATGGAATCTCGGCGAGCCGCCCTGACCGTCGCAGTACTCGCGGGCTCCGTCACGCCGTATCTGCTGACGTGCGCGTGGCTGGGCGCAACCGGGGACTTCGGACGGTTCTGGTTCTGGACCGTCAGTTACGCCAGCCAATATGTCTCACAGGTCCCGGCCGGGGACATTCCGCTCCGCCTGTGGGAATCGGTCGAGTCGGTTGCGGATGTCGACTGGCCCGCGTGGTTGCTGGCCTGCGCCGGATTCGCCGTGGCAGCGCGCGATTCGGTGGCGATTCGGCGCCGCTGGATCTTGCTGTTCACGGGCTTCGCGTTCCTTGCCGTCTGTCCGGGCTTCTACTTCCGGCCGCACTATTGGGTGGTCTTCCTGCCGGCTGTCTCGATCCTGGGCGCAATCGCACTGGCCGAACTCGCCAAGCGGACTGCCACAACGCTCGCCGTTGCCGCCGCTGGCGCTGCGATCGGCTATTCAGTGCTGGCGCAGCAGGCGTACTTCTTCACGTCGCCGCCCGAGGAAGTGATCCGGGCCGAATACGGAGAAGCTCCGTTTGCGGAGGCAATCGGCGCCGCGGATCATATCCGCGCGAGTTCGGCCGCTGATGCCCGCGTGGCGGTACTCGGGTCCGAACCCGAGATCTACTTCTACTCGCGCCGCCGGTCCGCCACGGGTCACATCTACGTGTACGGTTTGATGGAAGACCAGCCGTTGGCGCCGCGAATGCAGCAGGAAGCCATCCGCGAGATCGAAGCGGCGCAGCCGGAGTTCATTGTCTATGCGGAAGATCCCTATTCGTGGCTCGAGCAGAAGAAGAGCCATCCGGAGTTCGGGGCGTGGATCGCGCGCTACCTGCCCGCGCACTACTTTCAGGAGCGCCGGTTCGCGGCAACGAGTTCCAGCCCCGGACTGGTGGTGTGGAAACGCAGGTTACGATAAGGGCGTCATGCCAGCACTCACCTTGTCGATTCTCCCGGACGGCTATGCGATTTGCCGGCTCGAGCCCGGAGCCCCAGTGCCGGGGTGGGCTCTCGCGGCTCCGGGATTCGCCTCAATCACCCGGACTCGTAGCGAACTCTCGGTGGTGGTGATCGGGGCCGCGGTTCCAAGCGGGATCCGGCACGAATCCGGCTGGCGGATCTTCGAACTGCAAGGTCCGTTCGCGTTCACTGAGACCGGAATCCTGGCCTCGGTCGCCGATCCGCTACGCGACGCGAAGATCGGGATCTTCGCGATCTCGACCTTCGATACCGACTACGTGCTCGTGAAGGCGGGCGATCTCGGTCGCGCGATCGACGTGCTCGAAAACGCCGGACACACGGTACGCAGCGCTCAGTAAACCTGGAAGCAGAACACTTGCTGCGAGCCCGATGGGCTCAGGCAATACTCGCCGTTGTCGAGGTATTCGTTCGCTTCGAGCCGGAACAGTCCAGTCTCGATCTTTTCCCACTTGAGGCGGAGCGGTTTGGGCGCGTTCTTGGCTCGCTTCTTGGGATCGGTGGGAATGACGACTTCGCGCTGGCCGTTCTTGGTGTCCATCTTGTAAAGCTCGAACTTTTCGGCGTCGAGCTTTTCGGTGGCGATCAGGAAGATCGGTTCGGCGAGCGGAGTCCGAGCGGAGGAGGCGACCCCCTTCATGACGTTCGCGACGACGTCCTTGCGCGTCTCTTCCTTGGCCTCGCCGGCTTCCGCCGGCACCAACTCGGATGCGTGCAGCAGGTAAACCGTGTCCGGCTTGGGCGGCCGGGGTCCGGTGTACTTGTTCTGGCCGATCGCCGGAAGGGCGAGCGATCCGAGAAGCGTGGCCGCGAGAAGGAAGCGCATGGCGATCATTCTAGCGAATCAGATGCGGCCTGGCGCCGTTCGGTTGCACGGGCTATCCTGAGAAGCGGATGAGCACGGTCGCGCAGCCGGTCCTGATCAATACGTTTTTCGAGGAGAGCGTGACCGATCTGCTGAGCTTGGCCGGCCGTCTGGACCAGGCCCTTCGCGCTGCGGGGCGGGAGTACCGGATCGTGGGCGGCCTCGCCGCGTACCTGTATGTCGAGGAGTCGGAGCCGGACGCAGGTAGGCTCACGAAGGATATCGACATTGCGGTCCGCCGGGGAGACCTCGAAGCGATCGCGCGGGCTGTTGGACCAATGGGGCTCGAGTACCGGCATGTGGCTGGCGTCGATATGCTTGTTCAGGCGAACGCGCCCTCCGAGCGCAGGGCGGTACATCTGGTCTTCGCGGGCGAAAGGGTTCGAGCCGCCCACCTCGAAGCGGTTCCGGAACTGGCCGGGGGAAACTCGTCAGAGGATTGCCGCTGATCTCGATTGAGCGTCTGGTACGGATGAAGCTGACGAGCTTCCGGCTGAAGGACCAGACGCATTTGAAGGACATGGACGAAGCGGGGCTGATCACGCCGGATATCGAGGCGAGCCTGCCCGAAGCTCTCCGCGCACGGTTGCGTCAGGTTCGCCAAGCAGAGTAAGGCGAACCGCGTTCGATTCCTGACTGACGCCAGTCAAAGCCGCGAGAGGTAGCGGTTGAGGTAGGAGATCGCGCTGTCCCGCGACGAAGCCTTCGTCCACCCCAGCCTTGCCAGCAGGTCTTCAAACAGGAGGTCGAAGGAACGTATCTGCTCCTGGATTGTAGGCTGGTGGCGAGTGAACAGAGCTTCGCGTAGGCCCTTGCGATGAGAGACCGACACCGCCGAGGAAATGGCTTCGGAACTGAACCAATCTCCCAATATCGTCAGGGAGGCCTGCCGGTTCGTGTCGTTGCTAACCGCGATCTCGACCGGGATGTCGCGCCGGGAGACCAGGAAATCGAGAAGTCCCCGGACGCGCGGCGCGACGCAATCAGGCCCCTGCTCTTCGTAGACGGAAGCGAGGAGGGAGGTGTCGTCGATGATCAGCCTGCATCCCTCGCGGGCCGCGTGTTGCTCCATGGCTCGGCGCTCGTTTCCCAGGGCACGGAACAGTGCCCTGTCATCGGTGCGGCGTGGGAAATAGTGGGCCCACAGCGAATGGCCTGGACCTTGATCCGGCAGATGGAAGGTCGTCAATGACGCCTGCTGCCGCACGTGCCCGTACTTCCGAAGCGAGGCGACGCTATCCGCATACTCCGCGAGCATCATCGCGCGCCCCGTGTTGTTCTCGGTGCATTCGTACGTGGCGGCGTTGCCGCACGCCTTTTGCACCAAGCGCTCCACCACCTCCGCCGTCAGCTTTGGCGCGGCGTCCGCCAAGTCTTCGGTTACGAAGACCGCCTTGAGGCCGGCGATCATTCCCTGCAGGTCGCCGGGGATCGTCGAGACTGGCAGGATCGGTTTCCCGAGCGCGCAGGCGTAACCGATCTCCTGATTGGACCATGGCCGATTCACCGAATTCGTGGTTACGAGCGGAAGGAAGACGTGTGCGTTTGCAATGAAGTCCGCGATCTCTTTCTTGAACGCAACTCCGCCAGTTAGGTCGCGGTCCCACATCGGGTCGAGGTCAGCGGCGCGAAGAATGCTATCCAAGCGTTCCACGAGAGCCCGGTCCGCATGCGAGTAGCTGATGAACACGCGATAGGGATAAACGCTGCTTTGCATTCCAGAACCTCTACCCGGCGATTTCCCCGCGCTTCGCCGACTCCACGATTCCCGCGCTCGCTCGATACGCCAACGCCTGAATCGTCGCCGTTGGCTGCTGCCGGCCCGACGTAACGAAGTTGCTGCCATCCACGATCCACAGGTTCGGAACGTCATGCGCGCGGCTAAACGAATTCACCACCGAACGCTTCGGATCGGTGCCCATCCGGCACGTGCCCATCAGATGGAACGTTCCTCCCGGATCGGCTCCCGGACCTCCCCAGGTCTTGCGTGCGCCGGCCGCCTCGAAGACCTCGATCATCCGCTGGTGCAGCCACTTTTGCGTCTTGATGTCGTCTGGGTGATAGCGGAACGTGACCAGGATCGCCGGAAGGCCCCACTCATCCTTGACGTCCGGCGAGAGCGTGATGGTGTTCGACTCGACTGGAAGCGACGTGCAATGTCCGGCGAGCATCATCGTGCGGTTGAAGTATTCGCCGATCTGGCGCTTGTATTCCGAGCCCCAGCGGGGTGCGTCCGGTGGAAGTCCGCCGATGGCGAATCCGGCAGGATAACCGCCGAAACGAGCGTCAATTCCGCCGCCGCCAAAGAATCCGCGCTTCGGGTCGGAGCGGTAGAAGTCGTGGGAAACCCGCGTCGATTTGACGCTCTTGAACTCGTTGAGAGGGTGCTCGAACAGCCCGTTGATGCCGAAGGTGTTGTCCCACATCAGGTGCTTGCCCACGAGCCCGCTCGAATTGGCGAGCCCTTGGGGGAACAGGTTCGACTTCGACATCAGCAGCAGCTTCGGCGATTCGGCACCGTTGGCGCACAGGGCCACCGCCTTTGCCCTCTGGCGGACTTCGCGCTTACGTTCGTCGAAATAGAGGACGCCGTTCACGCGTCCGCGTTTGTCGATCTCGATCTTGCGGACGTAGCTGTTGGCGCGAATCTCGCAACGCCCCGTCTTTTCCGCCACGGGAATCACCGAGACGAGCGAACTCGACTTGGCGCGCATCTCGCATCCGAACCACGAGCAGAATCCGCAATGTGTGCAGGCGCCGCGTCCCCGATACGGCTGCGAAAGGATCGCCATCGGAGCGGGGAACGAGTGGAGTCCAAGCTTCTGGCACGCGCGATCGAAGATCACGCCGGACGACTTTACGGGAAGGGGAGGCAGCGGGTACGGGCCCGAACGTGGCGCCTCGAAAGGATTCGCACCCGCGAGTCCCGAGATTCCGATCTCCTGTTCGGCCTTCGCGTAGTACTGCTCGAGGTCGGCGTATCGAATCGGCCAGTCGGCGAACGCCGATCCGGGCACGTCTCCGAACTTCGACCGCTCCTCGAAGTCCGCTTCCTGGAAGCGCCAATAGTTCGCGGCGAAGTGGACCGAGCCGCCGCCCACTTGCCGCCCGTATCCGACCGCTTTCCGCAAGGCCGGTCTCTCCGATTCGCTGCTTCGATAGAAGACCGGCTGTCGGCGGATGTCGTTCGTCAGTCCCTGACGCGTGGCGAACTGGATTTCGTCATGCGAATAGTCCTTCTCGCGCAGGTACGGACCCTGCTCGAGCACCACCACGCGGAAGCCCGCGACCGAAAGCTCTTTCGCCACGACTCCGCCAGCCGCGCCCGATCCGATCACGACGAAGTCGACCACATCCGAGGGCCGGAACTTCGCGCTCAACGGCCGCCCGCCTTCATCGCCTCGGCGTCGTAGTATCCGAAGGGCGGCGAAAAGCGGGCCTTGTCCTCGAATCCGATATGGGCCCAGCCGATACCGCCTCGATTTCCGCCGTGGATGGGCGAACCGAGGAATCCGAACGCGGTGTGCGTGCGCAGCAGTTCGAAGAAGGGCGTCTTCTCGAACGCGGCGATCAGGCGGTCCTGATCGGCTGGAGGCAGGGAAGCGATTGCCGTGGAGTCCGGAAACATGCGGACGCGGATCTGTTGTGCCTCTTCCAGGCCCTTGCGATAGCTCTCGAGATGCTCGGACTGCCAAGTCCGCAGAGCGCGGTCGATGAAGTAGATCACGCCAGCTTCTCGCGCGCCGGGTGTGTCATCCGAGGGAATGATGCGCGAAGTAAGCGCCTCGATCTCGCGCGCGGCGGTTGCGTCAAGCGTCTCGAGTTTCGGCGGAGTGGTGGCGGTTACGGCCTGATGCGCGTGCTGCCAGGCTTCGGCCGCTTCGCTCGAACTGACCAGGCCAAGTGTCGCGAGCGTCCACTCGCGCCGGCTGAAGGAGGACATGGGCCGATGATCTCCGATTCGGCGCGCCCGGCGCAACCTGCGTGGGAAAATGAGGTGATACGGCAAGCCGAACTCAGCGCTGCCGCGGCGCGAGGGAGCGGTACGGACCTGGAAGGAAACTGAAGATGCATGCGTTGCTGATGCTGCTGCCGGTGCTCGCTTCCGCGGCGGTTCTCGAAGTGGGCGCCGACAAGCGCTTCGCCAAGCCATGCGACGCCATCCGCGCGGCTGCCGCGGGCGACGCGATCGAGATCGCGGCCGGACTGTACGAGGGCGATACCTGTTCGATCGATCGCCCGAACCTCACGATTCGTGGTGCAGGCGAAAAACGCCCACACCTTCGTGCCGTTCCAGGACGCCCACTCACGCAGGGCAAGGCCATTCTGGTGGTCTCGGCTTCCGCGACGGACCTCACCATCGAGGGGCTCGAGTTTTCCGGCGCGTCTGTCCCCGATCGAAACGGGTCCGGCATTCGGGTGGACTCCGGGCCCAACGTCACCATCCGCGACTGTCACTTCCACGACAACGAATCCGGCGTGCTGACCGCCAACGGCGGAATCATCACCATCGAGTACTCGATTTTCGAGAACAATGGCGCGGGCGACGGCCAGTCGCACAACGTCTACGTCAACCACGCGGACAAGTTCGTCTTCCGCGGCAACTATTCGGCGCGATCCAAGGTAGGCCAGCTCGTCAAGAGCCGCGCGAAGGAGACCTACATCCTCTACAACCGCCTCAGCCAGGAAAACGGAACCGGCTCGCGAGAGATCGACCTGTCGAATGGCGGGCGCGCATGGGTGATCGGGAATATCATCGAGCAGGGACCCGAATCGCAGTATCCGAGCCTGCTCGGCTACCAGGTGGAGGGTCCGTCGCCGCACCTCACGGACAACGTCCTCTATGTAGCGCACAACACGTTCGTGAATCGTGCCTACCTCGGCGGAATTTTCGTGCAGTTGAATCGCACCATGGAAGTGCCCGCCGTGATCCGGAACAACATCTTCGCCGGGCGAGGTGGAGTCACCAACCAACCGAACGCGATCCTGCGGAACAACCACATCGGCGAAGCGGGATTCGTGAATGCGGAACCGCTCGATCTTTCGCTGAAGACAGGATCGCCAGCCGTCGATGCAGGCGAGGAACTCCGCACGGGCAGCGGCTTTGCCCTGACGCCGGTGTCGATGTACCGGCATCCGGCCTGCGGCAATGCACGAAAAGCAGTGGGTGCTCCCGACCTCGGAGCCTTCGAGTCCGGTGGCATTGGGGCGCCAGAGGGTCCGGCGCGGTGCAGATGATTACTGAAGCGCCGGATCGAACAGGCTGCGAACCGGCGGAGGCGCCGGCCGGCCCTGGATCGCCAGATAGAGCTGGTCGTTCATCTCGCCGTCGTCGTTGAGATCGGCTTCCGAATGATCCAGCTTGGCCGCGCGTGCCGCGAGTGCTCCCTTCGTTGGATTGCGCTCGGTCAGAGAGATTCGCGGAACCTCCGCCTGATATGGCGTGAGATCCGCCTGCGCGGTGAACGCCGTGAACATCGGTTTGGCGGCCGCGTCGTAGTGGGTCATGGGTGGAAGTCCGAGAATCAGCTCCATGGTCCGCAGCATCGAGACCGTGTTGTAAAAGCCACTGTCGATCTGTTTCCGCTTGGCGTATGGAGAAATCACGAAGGCGATCGAGCGGTGTGAATCGACGTGATCAGGCCCCGCCTGTGCGTCGTCCTCGAGTACGAAAATCGCGGTGTTCTTCCAGAAGCGGCTCTTGGATACCGCTTCCACCAGGCGTCCGAAAGCGAGGTCGTTGTCGGCGAACATCGATCGCGGCGCCACCGCTCCGGGCGACAACCCAGCGGTGTGATCGTTGCCGAGCCTCATCACGATCAGCCGTGGCATCTGGCCCGTGCGCTCGAACTCGGCGAGGTCACGCAAGAAGAACTGCATCCGATCGACATCCGGGTAGCTGACATCGTACGGCCGGAAAAGCCGACTGGTGGAGGCGAGCAGTTCCTTGCTTTCGGCATCGACCACCTGATCCTCGCCGGTCTTGGCCTCGGTGCGCAGCTTGGTCATCCAGCCATAGTTGCGAACGCTGACTCCTTTCCGGAACGCGCCGGTCCACAGATAGCCCCCGTGCGGACGCGCGGCCTCTTCGGTATGGTTCACCGGCGGACGGCCCCAGTACAAGCTGAAGCGCGCGCCTCGGCCGGAATAGAGATTGGGCCACAGCTTGTTGGTCATGTCGGGCGCGATCGCGCCGGCCGACCAGTTGTGTCCGTCGGCGCTCACGTCGCCATTGACGTAGAAGTTGTCGAATAGCCCGAACTCGCGCGCAAGTTTGCGATGGTTGATTGAAGCGGACTCCGGAAACAGCACGAGCGACGGATCACCGTTGCCGCCTGGCATGTCTCCGAACACCTGGTCGTAGGTGCGATTCTCTTTCACTATGTAGATGACGTGCTGGATCGGCGACGCCTGGCCTGGCCGCGTGGGAATCGGATTTCCGGCGGGCACGCCCGCGTCCTGCAAGAGGCGGTCGCGGTACGGCGAGTTCTCGAGTGTCTGGCGCGTATAGGCACTCAACCGCGATTCATCGAACGGATCGACGATCGAGAGACTGCCGGTCTGGAGCTGTCCGCCATGTTTGAATTTCTGCGCCGGCTCGTCACCTTTTCGCGGCGCGGCCGGATTCGGGAAAGAGCGATTCCCTTTGCCGTTGAGGATCGCGAGGCGCTGGTCCGGCAGCGTGATGATCGCGGTGGGATACCAGCCCGCTGGAAGGAAGCCGGAGACGCGCGCGGAATCGCCCGCGACGTTCACGACAGCGACGGCATTGGCGTCCGAGCAGGCGACATAGAGCGTTTCGCCTTTCGCGTCGAGCAGCAATCCGCTCGGTGTCATGCCGGCCGGCTGCTTCGGCGTCATCGAGATGTTGATCCGTTCGCGGACCGCGAGCTCGCCATTCGCCGCACTCGACAGCACCGAGACTTCGTTGGTGTGCGACGCGGCGACGATGAGCCGCCGGTCTCGCTTTCCCGAGGCAGGCTGCCAGATCATGTCCGTCGTGTGTGGACCCACGGGCACCGTTTGCAGGATCGCGCCCGATTCCATGTTGTGCCGCGCCACTTCTCCGCGTGACCAGCTCGTTACCAGCAGTTCCTTTCGTGATTCATCGAGGAGCAAGCGATACGGCATCGCCGTGGTGTCGAACTTGCGCGACACCACGGCGGTCGCGCGATCGATCACCGCGATGGAATTCGCTAGCAAATCGGCTGCGTAGAGAGCCGTGCCGTCCGAGGAGAAGGTGAGGTCGCCGATGAACGTGTTACCGCTCGCGATCGGGATCGTGCGCTCGAGCCGGAGCGTCACACCATCGATCGCCACGACGTGGATCAAGCCAGTGGATCCGCCACCTACGTAGGCTTTTCCGCTGTGTACCGCCAGCCCATGGAACGAATCCTTGAACTCGATTGACGCCAGTTTCGCGGCCGTCGCGGTGTCGTGCAGCGTCAGCGACGGCTTGTGATAGCCCGACTGCAGGATCAACACGTGCTTGCCGCTGTCGAGCACCTTCGCCGCGAGCGGCAACGTGCTCAGATCCACTTGCTTGCCCGCCGGGCGGATGGTCCACCCGGAAGGCAACAGATATCCGCCGCCGTTGGCGGGGCCGGCGGGAGTCTTCGATGAAGGCCACAGGCGCTCGCGCTGTGACCAAACGATTCCCGCCGCGAAAGTCATCGCGGCTAAGCCAAGAGTGATGCGCTTCATGCTTTCTCCAGATCTAAATGCCGGGTCAAATCGAGATTGTAATGGTATCGCGAGAGGTCCACCTCGCGGCCGTGGATGAAGATCGGAACCGAGGCTTCGAACAGCGATCCGTGGGTGCGGACCTTCACGGCTTTTCGAACGGCGTCGAGTTCTCCATATACGGCGTCCTGCTTCGCCAGCGCGAAGATGTCGCCGATGCGAGATGCCATGAGCCGGAACTTGCGCGCCGCCTCGCCGCGCGTGAAAGCCTGGCCGGTCTCTGGAGCCGCCTTCAGCGCGCGGAGCGCCTTCGCAGCTTCCGCCGGATTGCGAAGGTAGATGTAGTAGCTTCCGCCGAGATCCTGGTGATGCACCTTGTGCGTGTCGGAGATGAGCGGCGCCGATGCCGCCTCGATCCCCGCGGCCCGCAACAACCGGACCGGATCGAGAGCGCGTGTCTTGGCGTTCATGCCGTGGTCGGCCGTGAGGTAGAACTCGAGATTCGGATGATCGTCGAAGATCTCGCCGAGCATCTTGTCGATCAGGTGGAGATGCTCGAGCGATTGCGATTCCCCGGGCGCGTAGGTGTGCATCATGTAGTCGGTGGTCGAAAGATAGAGCAGGTCCACGCCTTCGTGCTTCAGCAGGTGCCGCGCCACTCGCAGCGACCAGTGGTTGACCGCCGCCGAATACATGCTCTCCTGCTTCCCGGCGATCTCGAGGAAACGCGGCTCGGGCCTTTCCGCCGACGCGACAATCGCCGCGCCGCCCGAACAAAGCGAGCGGATCTTGTCCTTGCTCGAGACGATCGCCGTCTTCCAGCCCGCGCGGCTCGCCTTTTCGAGAATCGTCGGCTTCATCAGGAATCGCGGTGACTTCATCTCCTCCGCCGTGCCCTTGGCCGGATCGTAGAAGAAGTTCGTGGTGATGCCGTGCTCGTCCGGAAAACTCGCCGTGGCGAGCGACGCGTTGTTCACGTTGGTGACCGAGGGCAGCATCCCTTTGACCACCTTGAAGCCTCCGTTCGCCGCGATCCTGCGCAGCGCTGGCATGTCGCTCTTTTCGAAATACTCCGGGCCGAAGCCGTCGAACAGCGCGATCACCACTTTGCGGCGCGGTGCCGCTCTTGCCCTCGTGGCAATGGGTGCGCCGAGAGCCCCGAGAAGGAAGTGCCTGCGGTCCATTCGAGTCCAGCCTATCAGTCCGGCTGGTGAATTTGTGCGGTGAACGCGAATTCAGCGCCGGAGTTCACCGCAAGGTGTCCCGATTCTTCCGAACCTCCGCGAGTTCCCTCAACAAGCTAGCCGAAAGCTTGCGGTTGCGCTCGATCTCGGCGAACCAGCGCAGGCTTTCGTCGAGCGATGCGCGCGCCGCCTCGCGGTCGCCGGCAATCCCGGCGGGGCCGCTCGCTAGAATCGCGCGGACGGCTCCCATTCCGCCATGCGCGCGAGCCCACAGCATGCGTTGCGTCGGGGTGGGGCGGTCCTTGCCCGTGGCGTGGTCAGGGCTGGCCACCTCGAGCGCCCGCCGCGCCCACGCGAGGCTCCGGTCCCGGTCTCCGTTCCGGGCCAGCAATTGGCTCGCGCCGTTACACAGGAAGACCCACAGCGCGACATTGTACGCCGATCCGGGCTGCAGCACCTTCTCCGTCGATTCGAGTCCGGCGAGGTACGAGTCAAGCGCGGCGGCATCCTGTCCGAGCGCCCGCTGCGTCTGGCCGAGCAAGTAGTGCGCAGTTCCCAAATGCGAGTGATGATTGAGGTTGCCGGGGCTCGCGCGCACCGAGTCCGCCAACAAGCCGATCGACTGCTGGAGGAGACCGGCCCGGCGCCGTGGCTCGCGCTCCGGGACCAACATCGCGACCCGGGCGAGCGCGATCCCGTAGTCGCTCTTGGCCCGGACATCGGCCGGATCGGCCTCATGCAGGCGCCGCGCGACCGCGGTCATCTTCGTGTAGGCCTCCAACGCCTTGGCGGTTTCACCGAGGTTCGGCATGTTCGGGTATCCGGAGACATCGCCGACGTGTGAGTAGGCGAACATGAGGAGGCGTTGCAGCGAGACATTCGCGGGGCGGGACCGCGTCAGACGCTCCAACCGCGCCGCCGCGGACTCATAACTCTCGAGGGCGGCTGTCAGATTCATCTCTCTCGCGTCCGCCTGACCCATTGCCGTGTAGACCTCGGCAGCCGTCTGGGCCAACTCAGCGTCTTCCGGATGATCTCGCTCCAGTGGCTCGACCAGATTGCGCGCCTTCCGCGCGTGTTCTCGCGACCGGCCGTGATCGCCGTTGGTGCGATGCACTTCCGCCAACCCGAGATGAATCGATGCCAACTGGTGTTGCGCTGCCACGTCTCCGGGAAAGCGTTGCAGCAGCGCCACCGCCCGCTTCATCGCTTCGCCGTAGCTCGCCAAGGCTTGCGCCCGGTTCTCGCCATAGATGTGGACGCCGCCGATTCGCCGGTGGACCACGACTTCTTCCACCGCTGCTTCGCGGTTGGATGGGCCGGCCGTCAGGACCGCCGAGAGCAGGGTGAGCGCCTTCCCGTATGCGGACAACGCCTCCGCTGGGTTGCCCAGATGGGAGCCCCTGACGTTCCCCCGGACATCACCGATGCGCCGGTAGGCGGAGGCCAGTTCCCTCTGCAACTCCAGATTCCCGGCGGCGTTCCTCGAGAGGTTGTCCAGATATTCGAGCCCCGTACGCACGATCAGTTCGCGCGCCTTGGTGGAGCCCGGAAGATCATTGACGGCATCGTAGACATCGAACACGAACGTGTTCGACAATCGCCGCACCTGCCCGAGACTGTCGTTCGCCACCCGCGCCGAGCGAACCGAAACGAACGTCGCAACCGACAACGCGGCGAACGCCGCGGCGGCGGCGGCGATTGTTCCACCGCGGCGCCGCAGCAACTTGCAGGTCCGATAACCGAGCGTATCGGGCCGGGCCCTCACCGGCTGATGCGCAAGATAGCGGCGGACGTCTTCGGCGAACTGCTCGATCGACGGATACCGGCGTCCCGGGTCTTTCTGAAGCGCAAAGAGCAGAATCGTGTCGAGGTCGCCTTGCAACTGCCGCGCAACCGCGCGATCGGCACATGCCTCGCTCGGCTTCATGACCGGGTTCTCGCGGACTCCCTGCTCGATTCCCTGGATCGAGTAGTTCTCGATCCGGTGCGGCTTGGCGCCGGTGAGCAACTCATACAGCACGGCGCCGAGGGAGTAGACGTCGGAGGCAACCGTGATGGGGTCGCCGTTGATCTGCTCCGGGCTGGCATAATCCGGCGAGAGGGCGGCGGAACCTTCCAGCGTTTCGTCACCGGACTGCGGGGTAGCGTGAAGGAGCTTGCAGATGCCGAAGTCGAGCAGCTTCACCTCGCCTGCCTTGTCGACCATGATATTGCCTGGCTTCAGATCGCGATGCACGACGAATTGGCGGTGGGCGTGGTCAACGGCCTTGCAAACGTCAAGGAATAGGGCGAGGCGCTTCTGGATGGTGGCGGCCTGCTCGCGGCAGTAATCGGTGATACGCGATCCATCCACGTACTCCATCACGATGTAAGGCAGGCCGCCTTCCGTGGTTCCGCCATCGAGGAGCCGCGCGATGTTGGGATGCTTCAGCCGGGCGAGTGTCTGGCGCTCACGATAGAACCGATTGAGCACGAGATCGGTATCGAACCCCCGCCGGACGAGCTTGATCGCCACCTGCGTCTTGTACTCATCGTCATCGCGCTCAGCCAGATAGACCGTCCCCATGCCGCCCTGTCCGAGTTCCCGAACCAACCGGTAGACGCCCACGCGCGAAGGGTGTCCGGTTGGGAGCGGCGTGGCGCGTGCCAGCGATGCCACCGCTGGTTCCACCTGCTGGGCGAAGAATCCGGCGCCCGCGGCCCGGTCACTTTCGAGCAGTGACAGGACTTCCGCCAGTACGTCCGGATCGCCGGCTGCGTTGTCGCGCGCCCACGCCTCGCGCTCGTCATCGGGAAGATCGAGCGCGGCGTGGAAGAGCTCACCTGCCCGCTTCCACTGCGCCGGACTCAGTTCGCCTTGCCCTGCATTTTCCGGTAAAGCCAAGCTTCCGCCATCCTTTGCTCTCTCCCCACGGTTGCCGTGGAAAGCTCCATGACATCGGCGGTCTCCTCGACGGTGAGTCCACCGAAGAACCGCAGTTCTATGATCCTGCTCTTCCGCTCGTCGACGCCCGCCAGTGCCCGAAGAGCGTCATCGAGATCCACCACGATCGAACTCGCTTGCGGCGCAAAGCTGAGAGCTTCATCGAGGGACAGCTTCGCCGCGCCGCCGCCCCGCTTCTGGCGTTTGTGATGCCGCGCGTTTTCCACCAACAGTTGGCGCATCACATGAGCCGCGACGCCGAGGAAGTGGGCGCGGCTGCGAAAGTCCGGCAGTTTCTGTTGCACCAGACGCACGTAGGCTTCGTGGACGAGCGCAGTCGGCTGCAACGTGGCGGCGCCGCTCTCGCCGCGAAGATAGCGGTCCGCCACCCGGCGGAGGTCATCGTAAAGAATCGGAATGAGCCGGTCGCGCGCGTCATTGCTGCCCTGCTTCCACTCGGTCAGAAGCTGCGTGACATCGAGTTCCATGACTTCTGCCGGATTATAACCCATCGCGCCAATATGCCGGTTCGGGGAGGAGGGAACCGAAGTTCCCACCTCCCGTGCCGCTCCGCGCTCGCTCGAGAGAACGGGATTCATTTCAGAGCACCCCTGACAGCCAGACCGAGATCGGAATCTCGAGGAGCGCATGATGATTCGGCGTCCCGAAGTGATCGATGTGGCCGAAGTTGTTCATCTGCTGCAGGATCGAAGGTCCGCCGGTGAAGCCTTGTAGCTCGTCCATGATCTGGCCGAAGCCCTGGCCGGCTTTGATGATCAGCATCGGTTTGGTGAAGTTGGCCAGGTTGCTGTTGTAGGCCGCCTCGGCGCCCGACAGGCTGCAGTAGAGGTCCCGCGTGGTGCGGTTGGCGGTGACGTCATTGAACGACGCGATGTTGGCCGTCAGCCGCGCGGTATCCGAGAAGAAGAACTGCCCGGAAAGTACGTCGCCGGCGGCGGAGAAGAAGCCGGGCCGTGGCGAAGGCGCGATGGGATTCGGCGTGGCGAGCAGGAGCACCAGCACTTGCTTGTTGGTAAGCCCTGGCGGGATACTGGGCACCGGAATCACGAACGGGTCGTTCGGCGCGGTCTGCGCCAACTGCGCCACGAGTTTCACGAACGGAAGCGATTGATCGTCCACCGCCGAGCCCGCTGCAACCAGCCCATTGAATTGGGCGCAGAAGGTTTGCGCGTTGGCCTGGAACACCGGGTTGGCGGTGCGAACCGACCCGTCCCAGGCGAGCACACCGGCATAGTCGTTCGGACGTGCGTTCACGACTGCGAGAGCCGAAGCGGCGCCCATGGACAGTCCGCCGATCACGGGATCTCTCGGGCCGTAGACGGCGCGAATCTGGCCACGAATGTAGGCGGCGTCGTCGACCACGGTCTGCAGGCTCCAGTTCAAGGCCTCCGAGCAATCGAGCGCCCCACTGCATTGACCGGTGGCGATTCCGGTTTCGCGCGGCGAATAGCCCCAGACATCGTAGCCGATTCGCGCGAAGTAGGCGGCGAAAGACTTGCCGGGGTCGCCGTCCTCACTGGTGAGGTAACCGTTGAAATTGTTGCCGAGCGCGGGCATCAGCAGGATGGCGCCGCGGCTGGGGAGTCCGGTCCGGCGCAGCCGGTGCATCGTGAAGCGATTGATGGCTTTGGATCCGTCTTGAACGACGGTCTTGGTGTGGGCAAGGTCGCCGATCAGAACACTGATGTTTTGAGTGTTCTCGCGGATGACCCTGTAGGGTGCGGCGGCTGCGGGCAGCGCTGCCAGCAGCGCCAGACCCGCGAAGGCGATGGTTCTCCGAATCTTTTCTCCGAACATTGTCGAGTTCTCCTATTGTTTTGAGCCGGTTCGTCCGGCCTCACTGAGGTAAGGTGACAACGCTTGGGAAAAGCGATCAAGAAAATTCGCACCAGTCGGCGGCAGCGCCTCGCTCCGGCGGTTCTTGCACCGGTTCCGGGCGCTCCCTGTTCGAACCGGCGGACGTACGACACGGAAGTGGCAACCGAAAAGCACCTTGACTCCGCTGATATCGTTGTCCAGATCGCCGGCATCCGCACGGTTAGGATGGCGTCGCAATGGCCAGGCCGGTTTGTCCCACGATGTCGCTGACGACGTGGTGCGGTTGCAGGCTCATTGGGTCCGTGGCCTTTTGCAGGTGGTTCACATGAGTCGCCGCCATCTGCGCCGGGCCAGTCTCGTGCACGGGAAAGTGACGCCACGATTGCCGTCGCGGGCGTACGCTCCGCTGCCGCGTATTCGAAGTTCGCGGCTGTGCGCAGGCACGTCGCGCTTGCCGCGGCATGATTCCCGATTGCCATTCGTCAATCGTGCGGTCGTGGATCTCGACGGCTTCGCCGGTATTCAAGGAGGCTCGCGTGATAGCTAACGCCAAATCGATGGGCCGATCACTACGCGCTCCGGTGATATACTCAGCCCACATGGGTTCGGAGCAGGGCCATTCGGTTACGCAACTCCTGCGGCTGTGGCGCGGGGGAGATCAGGCAGCGTTCGCGGAGGTCACGGCGATGGTCGACCGCGAACTTCGCCGGTTGGCCGCATCGTATATGAGCCGCGAACGCTCGGGTCACACACTCCAGCCGACAGCGTTGGTCAATGAAGCCTACGTCCGGATGATCGGCCAGAACGAGCGGATGGACTGGCAAAGCCGGTCCCACTTCGTGGCCGTGGCCGCGCAACACATGCGGCAGATCCTGGTTGACTACGCGCGCCGCCGCCTGGCGGAGAAGCGCGGGGCGGGCGCTACCCTGATTCCGATCGACGACGCTCCCGCCACCACCCAGCCTCGCTCAGCCGATCTCCTGGCATTGGACGAGGCTCTGGACAAGCTGGCGGCGGTGGATGAGCGAAAGGCCCGAGCGGTCGAGTTGAAGTTCTTCGGCGGCTTGGAGATGGCCGAGATCGCGTCTGTCCTCGGAATCAGCGTGAAGACCGTGGAAAAGGACGTTCGGGTGGCTCACGCGTGGATTCGCGCTGCCATCGAGGGAAAGTCCGAGGGCACGGCCTGAGCAAGCGCGTTCTTCACCCTTTGCGAACATCGCGAAACCACTTCGGATGATGCGACGCCGCCCAACGCTCCGTCACCCATCCGCGCATCATTGCGCGTAACGCGCCGGGAACCACCGCGGTGCCCATGTAAATGTGCACGATGATCCCGCCAATCGATCCGATCGCCGCGAGCGGATGCACGAGAACCGCGAGCAACCGAAGCACGCGCGGCATCCATTCCGGAAACCACAGCACGACACCGCTCGAGAACAACAGCAGCGCGAACAGCGACTGCATCCAGAACATCATCTTCTGCCCGCCGTTGAATCGGCCGGTTTCCGGCAGCCCTTCCGTATCGTGTGTCGCGTACTTGTGCGACTGCGCGAGCCAAGTACGATCATCCGCGTCGAGCTTCATCAACTTCGCCCAACGCAGGAACATCACGCCGAGCACGAACGCGAACAGCGTGCCACCGAGCGGATGCATGCCGCGCACGGTCGACCCGCCGCCGAAGACCGCCGATAGCCAGAACAGCTTGTGTGACCACATCGAGAGTCCGGTGAGCGCCGAATAGACGAAGCTGATCGCGGCCATCCAGTGGACCATGCGCTCGGCCGAGTCGAACCGCTGGATTCGCTTACTCGCCATCTTCGTGCTCCTTGCCGTGCTCCTGCGGACCGTAGCGAACGAAGTGGAAGAACGTCCCGAGAATGCCGCCGGCCATCACGAGCGTGCCGAGCCACTTCACGGGCCCTTTCCACAATGAGACGGTCCACGGAATCTTCGGATCCTTGGGGAGCCCGTAGGACTCGGGCTTCGCCGCGTCCTTCAGTACGTAAATCACGTTCGTGCCGCCGACCCCTTGGGGATTGTAGACACCCGCATCCTTGTGGCCGTCCGCCTTCAACTCTTCCGCGCGCGAATCGGCCTTGCGAATCAACTCTTCACGCGCGCCGAAGGTCAGGCAATTCGTGGGACACGTCTTGATGCATGCCGGCGTGAGCCCCACTGACGTCCGGTCCGAACACAGCGAGCATTTGTAGACTTTCTTCGTCGTGGGCGAAAGCCGCGGCACGTCGAACGGACATCCGGTGATGCAATAGCCACAGCCGATGCAGTTTTCCTGCGCGAAATCGACGATGCCGTTCGGACGCCGGATGATCGCGCCCGGTGCCGGACACGCGGCCATGCAGCCCGCGTCGGCGCAGTGCATGCACTGATACTTCGACATCAGCCACGACATTTCGCCGTTCGACTCGTACTCGTTGAACTTGATCAGGTTCCAAAAGTTGTGCGCGAGCGTGGGCATCGTCTGGTAGGATCCGTCGAAGGTGCCGAGAGTGAACTCCTGATCGTTCCACTCCTGGCATGCGACCTCGCATGCCTTGCATCCGATGCACAACGACGTGTCGATCAGCTTGGCAACCGTGGGCGTGCTCATGCGAGTTTCTCCAGGTTCACCAGGAAGCCTTTGTATTCGGGCGTGCCGGAATTCGGATCGAAGACCGACGGCGTCAGATTGTTGATCAGCGGGCCCGAAACGCGGCCGACGAAGCCCCAATGAATCGGCAGTCCGACCTGATGCACGGTCTTGCCGCCCACCTTCAATCCGCGCAGGCGTTTCGTCACGAGCGCCGGACCCTCCACGTGCCCGCGCGCCGAGCTCACCCGCACCATCTCACCGGACTTGATCCCTTTCTCCTTGGCCAACTCCTCGCCGATCTCGACGAAGAAGTTGGACTGTAGTTGTGACGAACCGGCGGTGTGCTTGGTCCAGTAGTGGAAATGCTCGGTGAGGCGATAGGTGATTCCGACGTAGGGATACTGTTCCACCTTGCCCATCTTGTCGGCGTCCGATGCGAACACCTTGGCCATCGGATTGAAACTGACGTCCGGATGCAGCGAGTTGGTAACGGGCGATTCCCATGGTTCGTAGTGTTCGGGGAAGGGGCCCTCGACGAGATCGGCAGTGAAAAGCTTTGCAGCGCCTTCGGGCAGCATGATGAAAGCGCCGAACTTCTCCGGCGGAGCATCGCCCTTGAAGTCCGGCGTGTCACCGGTCCAGCGCTTGCCGTCCCACTTGATTGGCGCGCGCGTGGCATCCCACGGCTTGCCGTTCGCATCGAGCGAGGCGCGATTGTAGAGGATGCGGCGATTGGCGGGCCATGACCAACTCCAAGCGGGGAACAGTCCGAGTCCGGTGGGATCATCCTGTCCACGGCGAGCCATGAGATTGCCCGACTCGGTCCACATGCCGCAGTAGATCCAATTGCCGCCGGTTGTGGATCCGTCGTCTTTCATTTCGCCGAAACCGTTGAGTTGCTTGCCCGTCGCGATGTCGATGCCGTTCACTTCCCGCGCGACATCGGCGAGGCGCGGCGACGTGGGATTGGCGTAGTTCCACGTCATGTTCAGCACCTGCTCGGGTAGCGCGCCGCCTTCCTTTTCGTATAACGCGCGGATCTTCAGGTACAGCCGCGACAGGATCTCCTGATCGCGCAGCGCGTCACCAGGCGGGTCGAGCGCGGCCTCTTTCCATTGCAACCAGCGCGACGAGTTGACGAAGGCGCCGTCCTTTTCGGCGAAGCACGACGCAGGCAGCAGGAAAACCTCGGTGTTGATCTTCGAAGGGTCCTGCGCGTGATCGTAATATTTTCCGGCGAGTGATTTGGCTTTCCAGAACGCCGCGGTCTCGGTTTCGAAATTCTCGGCGACGATCATCCAGTCGAGCTTGGAGAGCGCGCCGATCATTTTTTCAGTGTTCGGACCATTTGCTACGGGATTCATGCCGAAGCTGATCATGCCCTTGATCCTGCCCTCGTACATGCGATCGAAGAAGTAGCCCCAGCTCAGATTCTCGGTCCCGCCGAGTTTCGGCAGCCAGTCGTAGCCGAATCCGTTGGCCCTCGTGGCCTTGTCACCGTAGTAGGTCTTGAGCAGGCTGACCATGAACTTCGGCGTGTTGCCCCAATAGTTCATCGAATCGGGCCGCAGTGGCTTCGGCGTATTGACCTTCAGGTATTCGTCGAGCGATGTCCACTGAGCGCGCGGAAGCTTCAAATATCCGGGCAGGTTCATCCACGAGCCCATGTCGGTGGCGCCTTGGATATTGGCATGTCCGCGTTGTGCGTTGACGCCGCCGCCGGGCATTCCGATGTTCCCCATCAAAAGCTGGAACATGGCCGCGGCGTGGATCAACTGCACCGAGTGGCTGTGATGCGTCCAGCCGAGCGCGTAGAGAACGGTTCCGGTCTTGTCGGCCGCGGCGGCGATCGTCACCATCTCGGCGGCCTTCTTGAACTCCTCGGCGGTGCAGCCGCAAATCTCGGCGACCTTTTCTGGCGTGTAGCGCGAGTAGTGCTTCCGCATCAGTTGGAAGACACTGCGCGGATGCTCCATCGTGGGGTCGAGCTTCGCGAATCCATCCGGACCGAGATCGTACTGCCAGGTCGCCTTGTCGTACGACTTCTTCGTGGCGTCCCAGCCGGTGAAGTGTCCACCCTCGAAACCGAAGCCTTCCTTGACGAGGAACGTGGCGTTGGTGTGCTGGCGAACGTAGTCCGCCTGATACTTGCCGGTGGAGAGTGAGTAGTGGATGAGACCGCCGAGGAAGGCGATGTCGGTGCCCGCGCGGATGGGCACGTAGAGGTCGGACACTGCGGCGGTGCGGCTGAAGCGCGGATCGATGCAGACGAGCTTCGCCTTGCGCTTCCGCTTGGCCTCCATCACGAAGCGAAAGCCGACGGGGTGATTCTCGGCCGGATTTCCGCCCATGACCAGCACGACATCGGCATTCGCCACGTCGCCCCAGCCGTTGGTCATCGCCCCTCTTCCGAACGTTGCGGCCAAACTGGCCACAGTGGGGCCGTGTCAAAGACGGGCCTGATTTTCGTAGGGCAGAATCCCGAGCGCGTAGCGAAACTTGCTGAGCAGGAAGTTGACTTCGTTCGCGTCGGTGCATCCGCCGATCATCGCGATGTTGTCGAGCCGGTTGACGGTGCGGCCCTTGTCGTCCTTCGGCGTGAAGCCCGCGTCGCGTGTCTTCTTGACCAGCGCCGCCATCTTGTCGAGCGCCTCTTCCCAGCCGATCGTCTTCCACTCGCTCGATCCGGGTGCCCGGTACATGGGCTTGGTGATGCGGTTGGGACTGTTGACGAACTCCTTCAGCGACGCGCCCTTTGGGCACAGCGTTCCGCGATTGATCGGGCTTTCCGGATCGCCCTCGATATGAACGACAGCGGGCTTGACGTTCTTCGCCTTGTCGCCCAACGTGTGAATCACGACGCTGCAGCCGACGGCGCAGTACGGGCAGACCGAATGGGTCTGCGTTGTGCGCGAGATTTTCAGTTCGCGAACGGCCGCCTGGGCGGGACGAAGGTCGAATCCGAAGGCGGTAACGGCCGCTCCGGAGGCGATGAACGAGCGCCTCGAAGGCTTGTACATATTCGTACAGTTTCTACCACCTTCCGGGGGCCGGGAGCAAATTTCAACCTCCCGTGATTATTTTGGGTTGGCAATGCTCCCTGCGGCGGGCTGTTGGCGCATTTATGATAGTAGACACTGCCCATGAATTCACCATCCGCGGCTTGGGGCTGGCGGCTCACTTTCGTTGCAGGCTTGATGCCTGCGCTCGCCGGTACCGTTGGACTTTCTCTGGCCTTGATCTCGATGAGTTCGGGGCACGCGGCGCAATGGAAGTCGCTCATGGGGAAACATCCGTTCACGGCCGACGATATCGGAAGGTGGAACCCCGGGTTCCTTGCCCTGTGGAAATTGGTGAACCATCTGGGCGGAGTCAACCTCATGGCGAGCGGCATTACGATCGCGTGGTTGAGTTGGTCGGGCCTGCGTGCCGGGCACAGGTGGGTGAGGCCCATCCTTTGGTTCCTGTTTCTCTGGGTGGGTGGCAACGACACTCTGGCGCTGCTCCGTTTCCGGGAAGAAACCGGGCAGGGACTGCCCACGGCACTCATTACAGTGGCGCTCGGTTCTCTGGGCCTGGTGATCTCACGGCGGCAAAGGTCATGACAGACATCCGGTTCCGGGACGAACGTTTCGCTCACGGCGGATTCACCGAATATGTCACTGATCCGCGATTCGCGCAGCGGTGCCTGATCGAGGAGGGCGTCATTATCTGCGAAACGGTCACCGAAGCCAGTTGCACCGCCGAAGAGGCGTTGCGGCAGGTTCGCGGCCCATGGGATTGGTGGGATCATGGCAAGGCACTCGAATTCACTCCGGGAGGCGGCTTCACCGACCAGGTTCTAGCCCCGGTGGCTTGGTTCATCACCCGAGTCAGCATGCGGCAGTACGATCCGATCCCGATCGAAGCGCCCGAATTTCCTGGATTGGGCGGGCGCCGCGTGCCCGTGGTGCTCGGCATCCACTTCCGCGGGACGGCCACCGTCGATATCTTCGAGAAACCGGGCGCGGGCCAGGGAGTGATCCTACGCGGACGCTTCCACGGAGTGCGGAATCACGTTCCGGGCGCGCCCACAGTCCTCGCGGCGCGGATGCATCTCCGTGCCGAGGCGGGGAAACTCTACTGGCCGTTCCCGCAAGGGACCGGATTCCGCGGTCTGCTGCGGCGCCTCGAAGGCGGTTCGGTCAGCACGCAATCCGGAAAGGTACGCCACGTATGAGCGCTCACGCAACCCCCGTACCGGCAGGGAAACTGTACGCGGAGATTCCACGTCCGGTCCACGATCCGTGGCGCAAGACCATGGGCCTCAACCTGCGGTCCGAGGCCGCGAAGTTCATCCTGACCGCGTTCAATCTCGACGTCTTCTCCGATCAGGCTCCGGGCAGTGCCGTCAGCCTGTCGCAGGGCGCGATGGAGAAGTGGTTCGCACATCGGTTCGCGCGATTTCTCGCCACCGAGACGGAAGCGCACTACGGTCTCGACCATCGCCGGTTCATCGTTCTGCGCACCGCAAGAGCCGTCATCGACATATCGCTTTGCGAATTCGCACCGGATGGCGCGATGCGGAAACTGACGCCCGTGTTCGACGAACGTCAGCCCGCCGATCCGGGCAGCGCCGAGGTTCGCGCGGCGGTTCAGACGGTGGTTGCGGCATTCAACTCGACGCGGACGATGGCCGAACGCGAGCGGCCGATGCGGCTGCGCGCGCTCGCGGGATCGTCGCCCATCGCCCTCCGTCTGCTCGCGAGCACCGTGGTCTCGGCCGAGGACGGGCCTTCGCGTTTCCAGCCGCCCGACATGATGAAGCGGCGCGGCTTTCCGGAGAGCTACATGGCTGCGGTCTGTCGGCGTTCACCGGACGGCCGGGGAGTCGATCTGTGGCTCCAGTGCCACCACGCGGGCGCCGATGGCGGCCCAGTGCAAGAGATACTCGACAAGCTCGAAGCCTCCTGGGGAGTCACTGCTCCGATCGTGTTGCCAGCGGACGATCCGTCACGAGTGCCAGTTCCGCAAATCTGCCACGCGCCGAATGAACGGCGGGTGGGTCTCATCGCCGACTTCATCGATTTCGCGCCGCTGGCCCAGTTGCGTCGCGAACTCACCAAGAGCCTTGCGGGGCAGGTGGAGTCAGTTCCGCTCGGCGGACTGTTCATGTGGTGCCTCGCCCAACAGCCGGAGTTCGCGGGCGCCGGCATGAACACCGCCGCCGACGTTCCGCCCATGGGCGGCAAGCCCAGGGCAGTGGACCTGATCGCCCTCTTCCCCGCTCGCTACCGTGGCAAGCCAGATGGGTTCCTGAGCTTCCTGCGTGACCTGAGCGGCCTCATCGCCAACGCCCGGCTGCGCAAAACCGAGACGTGGGGCAAGCTGGTCCTGCTGACCTCCATGCCGGCCATCATGGGCTGCGGCATCCTGCGCTTCGGGGAGAACGGAACGCGAGCGACCTTTGGCACTTTGACCGTGAGCTTGGTCAAGGGCACCAAACTGGTGATCGCGCCAATGCCGGATAGCGCTTGGGATCACGGCTTCATCGCGGTCGGCAACCTGGGTGTGTCCGCCGAGAGCGGACCACCCGTGACGCCCGTGTCGATCAAGGGCGATCCCGATCGCATCGTGGCCTATCCGGCGGCTATCCGGCGGGCGATCGCCAATTGCCGGGAATACGTGAAATAGCGGTTACGTGCTTTCGAACGTGTCGTGAGCGTCGCGATGGATCTCAGTGAGGCGCATCTTGGTAGCCATGAGCGCGATGAAGCCGGCAATGAAGAGTGGCACGGTGACGACGAGGAACAGGAAAGTCGCGAATCCGGTGGCGTCGCCACGATCGAGCCCGAATAGGCTCAGTCCCGCGATCGCCAGTGCCTGAAATGTGCCGACATTGCCGGGCGCATTCGGGAGAATCGTGCCGGTGCGCAAAATCACGAGGACGACCGCCGCGGCCCATGGTGACAGACCGAGTCCGTAGCCGCGCATCAAAAAATAGATCGGCAGCACCTGCAAGGCGAGATAAAGCAGACTCAGCAGCAACGCCACGGGAAGCGTTCGCCGGTTACCCATCATGTGGATGCCATCAACCACCGAGTGAAGCACCTTGGCCCACCGGCTGGATGCCACCATGTCGTGCGCGTGCTTGCGATACATCATCGAAAGGCCCACCAGCACGCCTCCCACGACCAGCACCAGAAGCAGCGCCTGGCCGATGTTCTCCATCCAATTCGGAAGATCGACGAAGCGGCTCACCACCCAGAATCCGAGGATGAGCCAGACACCATCGAGCAAACGCTCGATGATCACCGAGGACAGCACCACTGCGAGTGGCAGCCCGGTCCAGCGGCGTTGCAGATAGCAGCGGATGATTTCGCCGCTGCGCAACGGCAGGATCTCGTTCGCGAAGAGTCCGATATAGATCGCCTGTGTGGTCTTCCAGCGCGACACGGGCGCCAGCGGACTCAATAGCGTTGACCAGCGCCAGCCCTGGCAAACGTAAACGCAAATGTCGGCGGCGACGGCCAACGTCACCCAACCCCAGTGCGTGGATCGGAGCTTCGGAAGTTCGCGGTGCCAGTCGAATCCACGATAGACCCAGATCAAACAAGCAATGGAGACCGCGTAGCCGAGCACCGGGAGCAACCAGGATCGGCCTCGGCTCGCCGTCCCAGTGGTCTGCTGCGTCGGGTCCAACCGACCATCATACCCGAGTCCCAGTGTTCTACTGGCGCGCGGCGGCCTCGACGGTGGTCGTGGGATCGGCGCCGGTCCAGGTGACATCGGCGGTGGGCCCATAGGTGGAGGGAACGGGCCGATCGAGCATTCTCAGGTAGACGGTGAGCTGCGTGCGGTGGTGCGCCGAGTGGAGAACGCGGCGCCAGAAAACCCAGATCCGCTCTCGCTCGACATCGAAAAACCGGACCCGTTGTGACCACGTGATCTCGTCCATGTCCGAGATCTTGCCGAATCGGGCGTAGGCCAGTTCCTCGAATCGCCGCGTGTAGGCATCCACCGATGGCTCCGCCGGTAGCAGTTCCGAGGCCGGAGGTTCGGAAAAGCCGATGAATTCCGCGAAGAAGCGGCGCTCGGAGAGAATCTGGTGCTTGAAGATGTCGAGCACTGAGCTCGATTTCGGATGAACGCGATAGGCGAGATCACCGTCGTGGAAACAGCGCCAGACGGAGGCGGTCTTCGCGGTTTCGCTCTCGTAGGTATCGCGCAAGTGTTGAAACATCCGAGTCTACATTACTACGGGCGAGCAGCGGCCCGCTTTGCTAGCATCGTGGACATATGGTTCAACGATTGCTTCTCGTCTCTGCTCTCGTTGCCGCCTCGCTCGCGGCTCAAAACGTAACTGCCAACATCACCGGAGTGGTCAAGGACGGCACTGGAGCCGTGATTCCATCCGCCACGGTGAAGGCGGCCAACACCGGAACACAGGCGGTCTTCCAATCCGTCACGGACGTGACCGGCGCCTACACGATCCGGACGGTTCCGGTCGGTGTCTACACGATTCGCGTCGAAGCCAGCGGATTCCAGGCCTTCGAAGCCCGCGATGTCCGGCTGCAGGTGAACGAAAACGCGCGCATCGACGCCACGCTGTCGGTGGCGGGTACGGTCGAAACGGTGACCGTCGCCAGCAACGTCGTCAGTGTCGATACGACGAGCGCGACGCTACGCACCGTTGTGGATCAGCGCCGCATCGAGAACCTGCCTCTGAACGGACGCAATCCGACGCAGTTGATGCGCCTGGTGAACGGCGTGGTGGCCGATCCGCGCGCCGACGTGACGTCGGGCACCACGTATCCCGGCACGACTCCCGTTTCGGTAAACGGCGGACGAGCCAACGCGACCAACTACGTGCTCGATGGAGCGCAGAACAACGATCCGTACTCGAACGCTCCGAGCCCGTTTCCGAATCCCGACGCGCTGCAGGAGTTCAGCGTGCAGACCAACAACTTCAGCGCGGAGTTCGGCCGGCAGTCGGGCGGTCTCGTGAACGCGGTGACGAAGTCCGGCACGAACGTCCTTCACGGATCGGCGTTCGAATTCGTGCGCAACCAATCGCTCAATGCGCGGAACTTCTTCGCGGGCAAGGACGGGCTGAAGCGCAATCAGTTCGGCGGCACGATCGGGGGTCCGGTGATGCTGCCGAAGTACGATGGCCGCGACAAGAGCTTTTTCTTCTTCTCCTATCAGGGCACGTTGATCCGGCGGGTACCGTCCGAAGTTCTGCGTATCGTGCCGACGTCGCTGCAACGCCAGGGGAACTTCTCGCAGCTCGGGCGGAATCTGCTCGATCCGAACAACAATCGCCAGCCCTATCCGGGCAATGTAATTCCGGCGGCACAGATCAATCCGGTGAGCCGCTTCATTATCGACAATGCGATCGCCGATGGCGGAGCTTCGGGCCGCATCACCACGGTGACACCGAACAACACCGACGATCATCAGGTGATGGTGCGCGGCGATCACTCGTTCAGCGACCGCAACCGCCTCACGGGCCGCTATTACAAATCGTGGGCCGAAGCTCCGGCGTTCCTCGATCCGAAGAACGTGCTCGCGCAGACCAGCGGCGGCAATTGGTACAACGAATCGGTTTCGATCACCGACACCTACACGGTGACGCCATCGATCGTGAATCAGTTCCTGTTCGGCATGAACCGCACGGATGGAAAGTTCGTACCGCCGCAGCCGGAAAGGAGCCTCGCGAGCCTGGGTCTGCGCTACTACAACGATCCGATCATCAAATGGGATATCGATCTCGCGGGCTACTTCCGTATCAATACGGGCGACACGAACAGCTTCCCGCGCCGCGAATTCCAGGTGCTCGACACACTTCGCTGGACACGCGGCAAGCACAACATGACCATGGGCGGCGAGTACGGCTGGGGCCTCAACGACATCGTTAACAACTTCCGCGCAAACGGCGCCTGGAGCTTCAGTAATGCCGCGCCGTTCACGGGGGACAGCCTCGGTGATTTCCTGATCGGGCGCTTCAATTCGCTCACGCAGGGAATCGGCGAATACAAGAACACCCGCTTCCAGAGAATCGGACTCTTCTTCCAGGATTCGATGAAGGTGTCGCGCCGGCTGACGGTCGATGCCGGAGTCCGCTGGGAGCCGTTCTTCCCGTTCTCCGATGAGCTAGACAAGATCGCCGCATGGCGCCCGGGCGAACAATCGACGCGCTATCGCAACGCTCCGCGCGGAGTGATTTACGCCGGCGATCCGAACGTGTCGCGCGGAACCGTGCCCACGGCATGGGGCCGCTTCGGCCCGCGTTTGGGCTTCGCATGGGACGTGTTCGGCGACGGCAAGACCGCGGTTCGCGGCGCTTACGGCGTCTTCTTCGATTCGTTCAACAGTATCGCCACCAACAGTCAGGCCAACCAGGCGCCGTTCGGAACGGTGGTGACCGTGTTCGGCAGTCTGCAGAACAGCTTCACCGATCCCTGGTCGGGCACAACCAATCCGTTTCCGGGCACCAAGAATCCGCCCGCGGATGCGGTGTTCCCGCAGTTCACCACACAGTTCCTCAACGCGGGGGACTTCCGGAACCCCTACGTGCAATCGTGGAACTTCACGATCGAGCGCGAAATCCCCGCTGGATTCATCGTGCGCTCCGCCTATGCCGGCTCGAAAGGCACCCGGCTGATGGTGCTTCGCGAATTGAACGCGGCGGTCTATGCGCCCGGCGTCACCACCGCCACGACGAACCAACGCCGGCCGTTCGCGCCCGCGCTCGGTTCGAGCACGATCGTGGAGCCAGTCGGCAACTCCACTTATCACGCATTCCAGTTGACCGCCGAGCGCCGTTTCCGCGCCGGACTCACCCTGCTCGCCAACTACCAGTTCTCGAAATCGATCGACGATACGTCGGCGAACAAGGGAACCGGCCAGGTCCGCACGAATCCGAACAATCAAGCGTTCGACAAGGCGCTTTCGGACTTCAACCGGCCGAACACGTTCACCTTCTCGGGCCTGTGGGAACTGCCGGTCAAGTTCAGTGACGCCAAGGCGAGATTCTTCCTCGGCGGCTGGAATCTCAATTCGATCATGACGCTCTACTCGGGCCAGCCGGTCACGGTGGGAAGCGGCGTCGACAACGCCCGCACCGGAACCGGCGGACAACGCGCCGACCTCGTTGGCGATCCCTTCCTCGGTGGCGATCGCAACCGTCAGGCGATCATCTTCGAATATCTGCGCCGCACGGCCTTCGCGCCGAACGCACTCGGCACGTTCGGCTCGTTGGGGCGGAATACGTACTACGGGCCTGGAATCGCGAACGTGGACCTCGGTCTCGCGAAGGACTTCCGCGCGAACGAACGTTTCGTAACGACGTTCCGCTTCGAGATGTTCAACGCATTCAACCGCGTGAATCTCGGCAACCCGACGACGGCGCAGAACAACGCGAACTTCATGCGGATCACCAGCGCGGGAGACCCGCGAATTCTGCAGTTGGCGTTGCGTCTGGTTTTCTAGCGGCGAGGGCAGCACGGCAGGTCCGGTTTCGATAAGATCCTGTAGTAATGAAACCGGTCCTCGCCACCCTGCTCGCCGTATTCTCGCTGGCCGCGCAAGCGCCCACTGGCCAGATTCGCGGACGCATCACCGATCCCTCGTCGGCGCCAGTCGTCAACTCGGCCGTCGAATCGGTCAACCTCGCCACCGGCGTGCAAACGCGCACGGTGACGAATGCCGAAGGCTTGTACCAGTTGCGCGCGCTCGTTCCCGGACAATACCGGATCGAAGTAACGAGCGCGGGATTCAAGCGCTACACCCGCGAGCCGATCGAGGTTCGCGTCGGCGATATCGTAACGATTGACGCGGCCCTCGACCTCGGCGCCGCCAGCGAAAGCATCACGGTTCAGGCGGAAGCGCCGCTGCTCGAAGCGGCCACCGCAAGTCTCGGCAACGTCGTCGACAACAAGAAGATCACCGACCTTCCGGTTCCCGGCGGCAGCGTCTTTTACCTGATGCAGTTCACGCCTGGTGTGATCTCGACTGCCACGCCGACCAATTTCTATGGGCCGAACGAGATGGGTCCGCCATCGAACGTCGTCTCGAACGGAACGCGTGCGGGCGGCACCGAGTTCGCCGTGGACGGAAATCCGCTCATGTCGGGCACCTCGGTCACGTTCAATCCGCCGCAGGAAATGGTGCAGGAGTTCCGCGTCCAGACCGCGGCGTACGACGCGTCGGCGGGGCGGTTCGCGGGCGCGCAGATCAATCTGGTGATGAAGTCCGGAACTAACAGCATTCACGGAGCGCTCGTCTACACGAACTTCAGCCGGGGCCTGATGGCGATGGACTACTTCACCAAGCGTTTCGTCAACGATCCGCGGACGGGCCCGATCTCGCAGGCGAAGATCGATGACGCGTGGCCGCCGCAACGCACGGTGCAATATCGCGCCACGGTGTCGGGACCGCTCATCCGGAGCCGAACGTTCTGGATGTACGGCGTGCAGATCATGGATCGGCGTTCCGCCGCACGCGCCGTGTTCACCGTTCCGGACGAGGCGCAGCGGCGCGGCGACTTTTCGCAACTGCTGCGGGTGAGTTCGCGTTATCAGATCTTCGACCCCGCCACGATCACACCCGCGCCGGGAGGCCGCACGTCGCGCCAACCGTTCGCAGGCAACATCGTTCCGGCGAGCCGCATCCATCCAACCGCGCGCAGGCTGCTCGAATTCTATCCGCTGCCGAACACCACCGGAACCGCCGACGGAACCAACAACTACACAGACCCGGGCCGAACGGGCAACGACTTCGACACCCACTCGATCCGCCTCGACCATCTGTTCAGCGAGCGGCATCGGACCAACCTCTCCGGCACTTTCCTCGACCAGCAGGATTTCTCGCGGCTGTACTTCAACAACATCGCATCGGGCCTTTACCTCGACCGCGAACAACGTGGCGCCGCCTGGAACCACAACTGGACGATCCGGCCCGACCTCATCGCGGACTTCCGTTATGGCCTCAATCGCTATCGCCAATACAACTTCCCGCCCGGCCTCGGCTACGATCTGTCGCAACTCGGACTTCCCGCATCGCTGATCAATCAACTCGACACGACCCGCACCACGCTGCCCGAAACCGTAGTCACGGGCCACGCCACGATCGGCGTCACCTCCGGCACCGATGTCACCACCACCTATCACACGGGCGCTGGCTCGCTGACGCACATCCGCGGCGGGCACACGTTCAAGGCGGGCGCCGAGCTTCGCGTCCTGCAGGAGAACAGTTACAACTTCGGAAACGTGTCGCCCACGTTCAGCTTCGGGACTTCGTGGACACAAGGCCCATTCGACAATTCGCCCGGCGCTCCCACTGGGCAGGGACTCGCGGCGCTGCTGCTCGGACAACCCACGGGAGGAGGCGTGAGCCGCAACGCATCGGTGGCTGAACAGTCGAAATACGTGGGCCTCTTCTTCCAGGACGACTGGAAGGTGTCGCGCAAGGTGACGTTGACCCTCGGACTCCGCTACGAGCGCGACCTCCCGGTGACCGAGCGCTTCAATCGCGCGATTCGCGGATTCGATTTCAACGCCGCGCTTCCGTTCGCCGCGGCAGCGCAGGCCGCCTATGCAGCCGCGCCGATCGCGGAGGTTCCGGCCTCGCGATTCCGCACAGTGGGTTCGCTTCAGTTCGCGGGCGGCAGCGTGCCGCGGACCCTGTGGGATGGAGACAAGAACAATTTCGCACCGCGCATCGGCGTCGCGTGGCAGGTGCGGCAATCCACCGTGATTCGCGCAGGCTACGGGATCTTCTACGAGCCCATGGGGTCGGATCGTACCACCGTCTCGCAGCTCGGATTCTCGCGGACCACGCCGCTCGTGCCGACGATCGACAACGGAGTCACGTTCCGCGCCAACGTATCGAATCCGTTCCCGGACGGCATTCTCGAACCGGAAGGCGCGGCGCTCGGTTTCCGCGCGGGTCTCGGCACCGGAGTCTCCTACTTCGAGCCGCTGCTCCGCAACGCCTACAACCAGCGTTGGAGCTTCAATGTCCAACGCGAACTCTACCGTCACTTTCTGATCGACGTTGGCTACGTGGGCAATCGTGCCAGCGGACTCGCGCTCACGCAGCAGTACAATCCCGTCCCGCGCGAATCCCTTTCGACGAGCCCATTCCGCGATCAGCCGGTGATCAACTCGCTGAGCCAGATCGTGTCGAATCCATTCTTCGGACTGTCCGCTTTCGAAGGAGCCGGGCTACAAGGCCGCAACACATCGCGGGCGCAACTACTGCGGCCGTATCCGCACTTCACCGGAATCTCGGCGGCGACGAACGAGGGCTACTCTTCGTATCACTCGCTGCAGACGCGGCTCGAGAAACGCATGTCGCGCGGATACACGGTTACGATGGCGTACACGTGGTCAAAGCTCATGGAAGCCGTCTCCAGGCTCAACGAAACCGATCCGTTGCCGCATCGCGTGATCTCGTCACTCGACCGGACTCACGTGGTCGCCCTCTCGGCGATGTACGAGTTGCCGTTCAAGCCCCGGAATCACATTGCGCGGGCCGCGATCGGAGGCTGGCAGATTCAGGCGATCTATCAGGCGCAGAATGGTCCGCCGATCGACTTCGGCAACGTCTTATTCCTGGGCGACATCAAGAACATAACGGTCCCGGTCTCACAACGCGATCCCTTCCGGTGGTTCAATGTCGATGCCGGATTCGATCGCGATCCCGCGCGGCAGTTGGCGAACAACCTGCGCACGTTCCCGCTACGCTTCAACAATGTTCGCGCGGACGGATTCAACAACTGGAACGCTTCGGCAATCAAGTCGTTCCGGATCCGCGAGGGGATTCGCATGGAAGTGCGCGGAGAAGCGGTCGACGTGTTCAACATCGCTTCGTTCCCTGCTCCGAACGCGGCGCCAACATCGACGGCGTTCGGGCAGATCACCACCGCCCGGGCGCAGCGGAGGTTGACGGTGTTCGGAAAGCTGTCCTGGTGATGATCGAGTTCGACGGCGTCACATACGCGCTGCCTGGACTCACCTCCGACCGAATCCCGTGCGAGTTGCCGGATGAATACCGCACCTTGCTCGCGGCGCGCAACGGATTCATCGCGCTCGGAGGCGCGCTCCATCTGCGTGGCCTTTGTGACGAACCGGCTTGGCACTCTCTCGATGCCGCTTGGCGGGGTGATGGGGCTTTGTCGAAACTGTTCCCGGCAATACTTCCCACGGACATCCCATTCGGGCAAAATTGCCTGGGTGACCAGTTCGTGCTTCGAGATGGCGCAGTGCATGAGTTGAACGGCGAGACCGGAATCCTCGAGGATCAGAAGACGGGGCTATTCGATTTCCTGGACGCATGCCGGAGGGATCCGGACCGGTTCCTCGCGCTCAATGTTCTCGAAAGCCTTCTCGAGCGTGGCGAAGCACTCGAACCGGGTCAGTTGATCAACGTGTATCCACCGTTTTGCTCGAGGGAGTCCGCGCAGGGCGTATCTCTTCGTGCGATCTCGACGCCCGGGCAAGTCCGGTTCTTGTCCCGTTTCGCGGGCGAGATTGCAGACTTGCCCGATGGCACGCAGGTCCGTATCGTGGTGGAATAGCAAGCGTCCGGAAGAAGCAAAGCCCAGTTTCGATTAGCGGGCTCGCGGTCCAGGGACCAGTGTTTTTCGGACCGGGTGGAATCTGAATGAACAAGGGTTGGTCTCTCGCCATCAGGGCTTTCAGTGCTTCAAGTGCGAATTCGTGAAAGGGATGGGACGGCTGTGCCGAGCGGAGAAGGACCTTTGTGTCGTATCGACCAGCACGGTCTTGCCGAACGCCGGGGACCGAAACCCCACAGAAGTCTCGAGCGCTTGAAGGATCACGATCGCGGGTCGGGTGACACTCATGTCATCCAGAATCCCTCGCACCCGGAGATCAGCATCGTGGTCAAATGGTCAGCGATGATTACCCGCCGAAACCTCTTCGCCGGACTCGCGGCCCCGCAGCCACAGCGCCCTAACATCATCCTGCTCGTCGCCGACGACCTTCGCGCCGATGCGCTCCACTGCTACGGTAATCGGGTTACGCAAACCCCGAACCTCGACCGGCTCTCGCGCGAAGGCGTCACCTTCACCCGCGCCAGTTGCGCTCATCCGCTGTGCCATCCCAGCCGCGCCGAGATCATGACCGGCTGCACCGGTTTCCGAAACGGTGCGCACGCGGGGGGACGTATCCGCACCGATGTCCCACGCTTCGCCGCCACGATGCGCGACGCCGGATATCGGACGTGGTATGCCGGCAAGTGGCACAACGATGGGCGTCCCAAGGATCATGGATACGAACGAACCAGCGGAGCCTACTTCGGTGGCGGCGGCCGGTGGGCGAAACCGGAGAAGGACTGGAAGGGCCGCGAGATCACCGGCTACAAAGGGTGGATCTTCGAATCGGAGGATGGCACGCCGCAACCGGAGCTCGGCGTGGGCCTCACCCCCGAGATCAGCAAAGTCATCGCGGATTCGGCGATCCGTGTTATCGAGCAACCCGCGGCAGAGCCGTACTTCCTGCATGTGAATTTCACCGCGCCACATGATCCACTCATCATGCCGCCACGATACGAGCGCATGTACGATCCAGCGAAAATCCCGCTGCCGCGTAATTTCCTGCCCGAGCATCCGTTCGACCATGGCAATCTCCGGGGCCGTGATGAAACGCTGTGGACATGGCCGCGCACGCCGGAGGCCGTGCGAGACGAACTCGCACACTATTACGCCGTCCTCTCGCATCTCGACGCGCAGATTGGGCGATTGCTATCGGCGCTTGACAAATCCGGACAAGCCGCGAACACGGTGGTGATGTTCACGGCCGACAACGGACTCGCGATCGGCAGCCACGGCCTGCGCGGGAAGCAGAACATGTACGAGCACTCGATCAACGTGCCGCTGATTCTGCGAGGTCCGGGAATCGCGCGTGGACTGCGCACCCGGGCGCAGTGCTACCTGCGCGACCTGTTTCCGACGGCCTGCGGGCTCGCGGGCATCCGGGCGCCCGGCGGGATCGAAAGCGAGAGCCTCGTTCCGATTCTCAGCCGCCGTGCGCGATCGATTCGCGAGGAGACCTTCGGCTACTACCAGGACTCGCAGCGCATGTTCCGCACGGAACGCTGGAAGTTCGCCTGGTATCCGAAGGTGAATCGCGAGCAGTTGTTCGATCTCGAGAAAGATCCGCTCGAGTTGCGCGATCTCTCGAATGAATCACGGCATGTTTCGCTGAAGGGCGAGTTCCGGCGGAAGCTGCGCGAGTGGCTCGCTGCTCAGCGCGATCCGATCGTTGCGCGGGCGGCCCCGGCGTAGCGTTCACCGCTCCGCGCGGTAGACCGGCTTGCCATCGACCACGGTCAACACGGGCTCGATCATCTTGATCTCATCCTCGGGAACCGCGAGGAAATCGCGATCGAGCACCGCGAAGTCCGCGAGCTTACCCGCCTCGATCGTCCCCTTCTCCTTCTCCTCGAATGTCATGTAGGCACCGTTGATCGTCCACATACGAAGTGCCTGCTCGCGGGTAATGCGCTCGTTCGCGTTCAGCACTTGTCCGTCGGCCATCTTCCGCGTGATCGACATCCACATCGCGTAGAACGGATGGTAGGCGTTGATCGACTTGCGCGGATCGTACTTGATCATGTGATCGGATCCGCCGGCCACTACCACCCCCGCCTCCATCATCGACTTGAAGGGAACGAACCAGCGGGATCGCTCGGGTCCGAACACCGGGGCGAGTGCGGGTCCATCGAAGTGGAACCACTGCGGCTGACAGTCGAAGATCACGCCGAGCCGGGCCGCCTTGGCGATCGCTTCCGCGTTCGGAAAGTTGCCATGCGTGACGATGAATCGGCGGTCGCGAATCGGCGTCTCTTTGTTCACTTCCTCGTAGGCGTCGAGCAGCGCGTCAATCGCGCCGCCGCCAGTGGTGTGCGCCGTCATCTGCCATCCGAGCTTGGTCGCGGTGCGTGCCATCGCGATCAGATTCTCGCGCGGAACGTTCTTCACGCCCCGATAATCGGGATCGGAATAGCCGTAGACCGCCGTGTTCATGCCGTACGGTTCGCGGAGGAACGCGGTGCCGATCAGAATGCCGCCATCGACCACCGTCTTCACGGGACCCACGCGCAGCCAATCATCGCCGTATCCACTGGTGAAAGGCATTGCTTCGATCTGGCGCACGAGATCCTCGGGCTTGCCCGTGCCGTTGATCATGTATGTAACCGTGGTGCGCACTGTCATGTCACCGCGCTGCTTCAGTTGCTGATACAGGCGGAAACCATCGGGACCCTGACCGCGATCCGAAGTCGATGTGATGCCCACGCGATTGTAGGCCTGCTGCATCTGCTTCAGCGCTTTGTATCGTTCGGAATCGGCGAACTGCCGCGACGCACGCAGCTTTCCGAGCAACTGCTGATAGCCGAGAACGAGGCCCGTCGGTTCGCCCTTGGCATCCTTGATGATCTTGCCGTTTGCCGGTTGCTGAGTATCGCGCGTGATGCCGAGTTTGCCAAGCATCTTCGAGTTCAGCACTGACGCGTAGGAATTGTCGGTCATCACCTCGTGATCGCCCGAAACCACGTCGAGTTCGTAGCGAGTGGGATAGCGGCGCTCCTTCATGCGGGTCGAGTAGACCTTGGGGACGAAGATCATCTTGCTCACCGGCGTCGTGGTGGCGAGCTTCTTGACGTAGGCCTGAACATCGGCGATCGACGTCATCACCGGGACCTCGCCATCTGCTTCGGCGAGACCGGCGCCGACCGGATGCGTGTGGGAGTCGATCAGCCCGGGAACAACGGTTCGGCCACGCAAGTCCACGCGAGGCGTGCCGTGCGCGAGTCCGGCGGAGACGTCCGCGAGCGAGCCCACTCTCGCGAACCGGTTGTCGCGGACCAGGAACGCGTCCGCCGAGGCGCGTTTCGCGTCGAGCGTAATCACCTTGGCGTTGAAGTAGAGAGTGTCGGCGGCGAGGGCCGGAATCGTGGCGAGAAGGAGGATACGCACAGTCTCTTCACGATACTCGATCTTTTTCGCCGGACGGTGACACGAACGGGCCCGCCCGCGACGCGTTACCCAGCGAAGGAGATCAGAATGAAACGACGAACCCTGCTCGGAGCCACACTGTCCGCCGCAATCGCCGTGGCCGCGATTGCACCCACCGAGGAGATGAACAAGGTACTCCAGGAGTCGATCCGCTCTGGCGACAACGCCCGGATCAAGGCCGCGCTCGACGGCGGTGCGGACCCGAATGCGAAAGACGCCGACGGTACTCCCATGCTGATGAACGCGGCCCTCCACGGATCGGCAGCGACGATCAAGATGCTGCTCGACAAAGGAGCGGATCCGAACGCGCGGAACACCATGGAAGCAACCGCGCTGATTTGGGGCGCGGCCGATCCGGCCAAGGTGCGGCTGCTCGTCGCGCGCGGTGCCGATGTCAATGCGACATCGAAGCTCGGCCGCACGCCCTTGCTCGCCGCCGCCGGAGCCTCGCGCAACGTTTCGAGCGTGAAACTGCTGCTCGACAAGGGCGCCAAAGTGGAGGTGCACGACTCGATCGCGCCGATTCCCGTCGTTCCCGTGGGGGGCGGCAAAGGGACGCCCCTGATCGAGGCGGCGCGGTCCGGCGACTTCGAATCGGTGAGGTTGCTGGTGGAAGCGGGCGCGGACGTGAAGGCGATCACCGGTCACTCCGTGACCGCCTTGAGCGAGGCTGTGGCCGCCGGGCGAACGGATGTGGTCCGGTATCTCTTGGAGCAGGGTTCGCCCGTCGACAGCCTCGTGACTGCGCGGAAGTTCAACCTGATGGCGCTGGCCGAAGCTCGCGGGAATCAGGAAGTGATCGCGATGCTGCGAGCCAAGGGCGCGCCCGCGAATACGGAGTGGAAGTTCTTCCAGCCCCAGGCTCCGCCGATGACAGCCAGCAACCCGATGCCCGCTGACGTGTCGCTTTCCGAGGCCCTCACCCGCGCGGTGAACACGATGCGGAAGGCCGCGCCCGAGTCGTACAAGAAAACCGGATGCGCCTCGTGCCATCATCAGGCGCTGCCCGCCGTCGCGGCGACCGCGGCGAGCAAGGTGGTTCCGCTGGGAGATCTCGAGCCAGAACAGCAGATGGTCAGAATGTCGCTGAGCATGTTGAAGCCGATGACGCCCGTGCTACTCGAAGGCAGCGATGTTCCGCCGGACATGCAAGTGACCGGCGCGTATTTCCTCGAAGCCATGAAGGCGCGCGAGTACGGCCCGGACCTCCTCACCGCCGCCATCGTCCACAAGGTGGCTCAGAGCCAACTCGCCGATGGCCACTGGACCGGCTGGGCGCCGAGACCTCCGCTCGAGTTTGGCGATATCCAGGCCACCGCGATGGCGATACGCTCGATGACGCTCTATCCGATGGCGGGGCGCCAAGCGGAGATGGAGGAACGAATTGCGCGGGCACGCAAGTGGTTGATCAACGCGGCCCCGAAGTCGACCGAGGATTACACGATGCGTATGCTCGGCTTGCAATGGAGCAACGCCCCACGCGCGATCGTCCTCAAGGCCGCTCGCGAGCTCGCTGGGCTGCAACGTGGCAACGGTGGATGGGCGCAGGAGAGCTGGCTCGAGCCTGATGCCTACGCGACTGGCAAGGCGCTCGTGGCGCTCTCGCAAGCGGGTGTTCGCATGGGCAACACGGTGGCAGCGGTCCGGTTTCTCCGGCAGACCCAACAGGCAGACGGCACGTGGATGGTCCAAACCCGGGCGGTTGCATTCCAGCCGTTGGTCGATACCGGATTCCCGCACGGCCGGAATCAGTGGATCTCGGATGCCGCAACCGCATGGGCCGTTCATGCGCTTGTGATTCACGCGAACTGATCTACACTGGAGCGGATGAATCGCCGCTCCTTCCTCCAAGCCTCCGCGGCGGCCGCGACGACCACGGCCGCCCTCGCGCAGACCGCCCCGAACTGGGGCGGTTCCGTTATTGATATCCACTTCCATTTCCGCCGGGGCAAGGGTGCCAATGCCTTGCACCTCGACGGGTCGGGTGTGAGTCACGCGGTGCTGCTCACGCGGCACCAAGACGACGAACTGGCGAAGGCGGAGGTTGCTGCGAATCCGAAGCGCTACGTGCGGTTCACCCAAGCCGACATCACCAAGCCGGAGGGAGTCGAGCAATTGCGCGCGGCGGCAAAGTCGGGCTCGCGGGGATTCGGCGAGATCAAATACCATGTGCGCGTCGATGGACCCGAGATGAAGCGCCTTTACGATCTCGCCGCCGATCTCGGCGTGCCGGTGCTGATTCACTTCGGCGAAGTTGAGCAGTTCCCCGGCGAGGGTGTTTTCACCACGCCGTACAAGAATCTTCCCGCGGTGTTGAAGGCTCACAAGCGCACGACGTTCATCGGGCACGCTGACGCCTTCTGGGCGAATGTGAGCGCCAAGGTTTCCAACGATACACCGTATCCGGAAGGGCCGATCGTTCGCGGTGGACTCACCGATAAGATGCTCGCCGATTTCCCGAACCTCTACGGCGACCTCTCCGCCAACTCCGGCCGCAACGCACTCGCCCGCGACGCCGAATTCACGCGTGATTTCCTGAAGCAGCATCAGGACAAGCTGATGTTCGGTTGTGATTGCAGTTGTACAGACGGCAAGGGAACCGGTCAGGGCTCGAAACGTCCCTTGATCGCCGGCAAGTGCGTTGCGCGCGAGACGCTCACGGCGCTGAAGCAGTCGGCTTCGCCGGAGGTCTTCCGGAAGCTCACCTGGACCAACGCGACGAAATTGCTGAAGTTGACTTTCTGACCGGCTGTCGCGGCTACTCGAGCACCTCGTAGGCCGGTAGCGTCATGAAGTCGGTGAATTCCTCCGCCGTCATCAACCGGTCGAGGATCTTCCCGGCGTCCGCAACCCGGGGATGAGTCGATTTAGCCACCATCTCCGCGAGAATCGCCCGTACACGCTCCGCCGTGATCGGCTGACCGTCATCGGTCGAGAGACCATGCCGCAACCACTGCCACACCTGCGACCGGGGGATCTCCGCCGTCGCCGCGTCTTCCATGAGGTTGTAGATCGGCACGCAGCCGAGTCCGCCGAGCCACGCCGTCAAGTACTGCAGGCCAACATCGATATTCAGCCGCAGTCCGCCATCGGTGATCGTCCCAGTGTGCGGCTTCAGGAGATCGGTGGCAGCGGTGGTGACTTCCTGGCGCAGGACACTCAACTGATTCGGGCCCGGCATGCCCGCGTTGAAGATCTCCATCGCCACCGGAACCAAGCCCGGATGCGCGACCCACGTTCCATCGTGTCCGGCCTTCACCTCGCGCAGTTTGTCCGCCCGGACCTTCGCCATCGCCGCGTCGTTCGCCTCCGGGTTGTTCTTGATCGGAATCTGCGCCGCCATGCCGCCCATCGCGTGCGCGCCGCGACGGTGGCACGTTTGGATGAGCAGGTCCACATACGCCTTGAGGAAGTCGCGATCCATCGTCACCTGCGCACGGTCGTGAACTCGCGCCGGTGTCCGAGCTTCTTGATGTAGCTGAAGATGTAGTCCCATCGGCCGCAGTTGAGCCCCAGCGAATGCTCACGCAACTCGCACAGGATCTCGTCCATTTCGAACGCGGCGAGAATCGTCTCGATCAGCACGGTTCCGCGCACCAGTCCGCGTGGCATGCCGAGTTTCGTCTTCGGCGTCGTTGAAGACGTCGGCCCACAGCCGCGCTTCGAGTGGTTCATGATCAACGGTTTAGAGAAGTTTGCTGGCGTTTATGGGCAATTTGGGGCAACGGTCCATGCCATAAGTGCCCGCGCCTGCCACCGGAACACCCGGCTCGAGTTCCGTACCGGGCCGCTCTGCGGTTTGCACCCGACAGCCGCGCATCCTATTGACCAGTTCGTGGCATTGATGCAATCGGTCACGGAACGCGCCAGCTCAGGGCTCTTACGCTGAGAGAGGTACGCGGATCCGTCCGTTCCTCGGCAGTCGTGCCAGGCGTCACGGTTCCAGCAATCTGCGATGTCACGTTTCCGGAAGCTCAACCGCCTACGGCGCTCCGTCCCGAGCAGCGACTGGAGTTGACTCGAAGCACCTGCGACCTGTGCTACAACTATCTCCCAATGACGATTCGCACGGCGGCGTTCCGGTGGGCCGCTGCTGTTGCCCTGGTTCCGCTCAGCATCCAAGCCGAGCGGTTACCCACCGAGATTTTCTCCGTGCGGGAAGGTCTTCACGCGACCGTCATCAATCGGATCATCGCGGATTCTCGCGGCTTTGTCTGGATGCCCGCCGACGAAGGCTTGGCGCGCTTCGACGGCAGTGGTTTCCGCGTCTTCACACGAGAAGACGGCCTGCCGCCGGGAACAGTGCGCGACATCTCAGAACGCCCAGGCGGCAGCTATTGGGTGTCTGTCGATGCACAGCTTTGCCTGCTCGACCCCGGCGGTACCGGCCGCCGCTTTCAATGTGAATCGCCCAAGCTCGGCGTGATTGGAACCGTTCTGGCCGATGAAAACGGTCTCTGGTGCGGCACCGACAGCGGCCTATGGAAGCGCCGCTATGGCGCCGCCTCTCACTGGGAACTGGTCTCAAAAGCGCAGCCGGGAGCGGTACACCGGATACTGAAGGACTCGCGCGGCGACATCTGGGCCACCATCGGCGCGGATCTGTACCGCTTTCGCCGTAACGGGAAAACGGATCGCTGGACTAGCGCCGACGGGATCTCAGCCGACAGTGGCACCGCCTTAGCGGAGGCCTCCGGCTCCATCTGGGCCGGATCGCAGATTGATCTCTCTCGTTTTGCCATCGACACTGTCACCGGCGATGCGCGGATCGCCGAAAGGTTCGATAGATCCCGCGGACTGCCTAGTTCCTACGTTGTCGATATCTGCCTGTGGAACGGAACGGTGTGGGCCACTACTTTCAGCGGCCTTGCACGGTTGCTTCCGTCCGGCCGTTGGCAGGCCGTGGAGTTGGATCCCTCGATTGAAAACATGACAATGCAGGAGTTTGCCGTCGATTCACGCGATTCCCTTTGGGTCGGAACGGATGGTGGAGGCGCTTTCCGAATTCCGTCCTCCGGCTTTTCCAGTTTCAGTGAACGTGACGGCCTCGGTGTTCGGTCAGTTTGGGCCATTTTCGGCGACGAGGGCAGCGCCCTGATGGCTGTGGCCAAGGACGAACAGCACCTCTCGATCAGCCGCTTCGACGGATACCGGTTTCGTGAAGAGCCGCTTCGAGCGCCCAGCGGCGCCTTCGAATTCGGTTGGAGTTGGTCGCACATCGCCGTGCATTCACGCTCTGGAGGCTGGTGGTTGGGAACAGGTAACGGTCTGCTGCGTTATCCTGACCGGCTCAACGCCACGCCGCAACGGCTCGGTCCGCAAGAAGGCCTCCCTTCCGACGGCAATGTGCGAGTCTTCGAGGATTCGCGCGGAGCAGTCTGGACAAGCTTCCTTCGGGCGAACCGCAGTGCACTCTACCGCCGTGCACCGGGCGTGACGCGATTCGAGGAGATGGGAGAATCACGCGGGCTGCGCACTCCCCAGCGCCCCAGCGAATGCGCCATCGCCTTCGCCGAGGACCGTACAGGCCACATCTGGATCGGTACGTTGGACGAAGGCGTGCTCCGATTCCGCGACGGGAAACTCGAGCACATCGATCCATCCGCAGGTGCCCCGGACCAGGGAGTTCGATCTCTACTGATCGATCATGACGGCCGGTTGTGGATCGGCACCTTGCGCCGCGGTCTGCTGCGTGTGGATGATCCCGGTGCGGCGGTCCCCTCCTTCCGCGCCTACACAAGACAAGCCGGCCTTGCTTCCGATTCGATCACCGCGCTGGCCGAGGATCGAGCCGGCCGCATTTACGCGGCCACGGGATTCGGCATCGACCGGCTGGACCCCGGCTCAGGCCGCATTCGCAGCTTCGGCAGCGCCGATGGTGTTCCGGTTCGCGAATTTCGCGTTGCCGCCACAGACCGGACTGGCTCCGTCTGGTTCGGCGGCGACTCTGGACTGCTTCGCCTGCAACCGCGCGACGATCGCGTGGAAGATCCCCGCGTGGTGGTGTATTCCGTCCGCGTCAATGGAAGCGACCGGATGCTCTCGGACTTCGGCGCCGTCGAGCCGCAAGAACTCTCCCTGGAATCCGTGGAGAGGCAAGTGCTGGTGCAATTCGGCGGCTTCCGTCACGACTTGCTGTATCAAACCAAGCTTTCCGGCATCGATGCCGATTGGACCGCGCCCTCGACCGCGCGCAGCGTCCACTACCTGGCTCTGGCGCCGGGGGCCTACGATCTCGCGATTCGCGCCGCCAGTCCGGACGGAAGAGTCAGCGCGGTGCCTGCTCATGTGCGGTGGCGGATCGCCGCGCCTCTGTGGCAGCGTTGGTGGTTCCTGCTGGGTCTAGCCTCCGCCACTGGGGCGCTACTCTTCTGGTGGCACCGCTCCGATCTCGAACGCCGTTTGGCCATCGAGCGCATCCGCTCCGGCATCGCGACCGATTTGCACGACCACATCGGCGCCAGCCTTTCCCGCATCGCCATCACCACCGAGGCGCTGAAGCTCCAGGCCGGAACTGCCGGCGCCGATCCGGCCGGGAAGCTCTCCGAGATCGCCGAAACCGCGCGCTCCCTGGTGGAGGACATGAGCGACATCGTCTGGTCGATCGACCCACGCCGTGACACTCTCGGCGATCTTGCCGGACGTCTCCGCGCATTCGGCTTCGCCATCCTCGAGCCCCGCGGAATTCGCTGGACTTTCGAAGCTCCCGAGGACCGTCTGAGCTTGGGACTCACTCCTGGAGCGCGACGCCACCTCTACCTGATACTCAAAGAGGCGCTTCACAACGTTGCCCGTCACTCGCGCGCGAAAAGCGCCTCGCTCACCATCCGCTTCGACCGGGGCGAAATCCGCGCCCAAGTCGCGGACGACGGCTGTGGCTGTGACAACCGGGTCACCGCGGGTCTCGGTATCCGCAGCATGCAGTCGAGGGCCAAGATCCTCGGGGGTGAGTTGGACATCCAATCCGGCCCCGAGGGTGGCACCACGGTTAGCCTGAGCTTTCCCCTCCGCGCTACAGACGCATGAATGTGCTCTTGCCTTCGCGCCAGCAAACTGGTGCCATGGACAAATGCAGATACGCGTGGCAATCATTGACGACGATCGAGCCCTGCGCGAGGGCCTGGGGACCGTCATCAACGCCACGGACGGGCTGACCTGCATTGGCTCGTTTTCGTCGGTGGAGGAAGCGCTGCCCGTTCTGTGCAAGGATGGCCCTGACGTGTTGCTGTTGGATATCGAGCTTCCGGGTATGCCGGGCGATCGCGCCGTTGCCTTGCTTCGCGCCACCTGCCCCACGGCGCGCATCCTGATGCTCACCGTCTTCTCCGACAGGAAGCGCCTCTTTACCAGCCTCTGCAATGGAGCGCACGGCTATCTGCTCAAGACCACGTCTCAGGCACAGTTGTTGGAGGCAATCCGGGCTGCGCGTGACGGTGGCTCCACCTTCTCACCTGAAATCGCCCGGCATATCGTGGAATTCTTTCAAAAGACCGGCCCGCCCGCGGACGCCGTCTCATTGACGGTGTCCGAACAACGGCTGTTGGAACTGCTGGCGGAAGGCTACAGCTATCATTCGGCCGGTGATCGAATGAACGTCAGCGTCAATACGGTGCGCAACTACATCCGCTCTATCTATGAGAAGCTGCACGTTCATTCGAAATCCGAGGCGGTCAGTAAGGCCATGCGGCTCGGCCTGATCGGCTGAGGCTACTTTCTCCGGGCGCGGACGCCCAACACCGCAACACTGAGCCCCACCAGCGCGAGGCTCGAAGGCTCGGGAACGCTCGAGGTTGAACCCGGAAGGTTCACATTGTCCAGGCCGATCGTTTCGGGAACGCCTTGACCGGCAGCGGCGGCACCGGCGAAGAAGTCCGCGTCCAGATAGAGCCCTGTCAAATTGCCGAAGACCGCACTGAGTTGGCCAGCCGTCGCAACGGCCCCCAACGGCGTATTCACCCGCCAGTTTCCGGCCGAGAGCGCGACGCTGTAGTTCGTCCAGCCCGAGGTCACGGGAACCGAAAAGGCGCCGGAATAGACCAGAACCGTCGTTCCATTCGTTGCCGCCACAAGGGGCCCTTGCGGCGCGAGCGCCGCGATAAAGTTGGCATCCAAGCGGATCATGTCGAACGTCAAGTTCTGGCCGAGTGCGCCGCTCTGATCGCCCAAGAAGGCAGCGGGAGCGGAGAAATACTGCCAGCCTGCTGTTGGATCCTGAATGGAGATCCGGCCGCCCGGGTTGCCCCCTGCCGCACTATGGATAGGAGCATCCGTGCCTCCAATCGAATTGAAGTCCGGAAAGCCGGTGTCTGCAAACCGTAGCGTGGTCCACCCCTCCGAGTTCGCCGCGAAAGTCGATAGCGCTGCGCCCTGCGCTGCCGGCGATCCGGCCAGTAGGAACACCCCTGCTAGAAGGCAGCTTTGTAGCTTCATTTTTGTCTGGAATCCTCTCTGCGGGTGGTCAACACCCTGGTGGGAGTTTAACGGCAATCGGCCTGAGCGGCTAGAGCATGACCATGCGTTTGTTGGGCGCCTGTTGCGGCGCCGCTGTGCCCGGTCGAATCGGCGTAAGCATGGATTGATACGGCGTGAGGGAACGCCCGCCTTGTCACCACGGCGCGGGAAGCTTGCCGAGTCCGGGAAATCCTCGGCCGGGAGACAGCTCCACCACCAGACCCAGGGCGTCGTCATAGGGCGCCTTCGATCAGCACCAGGAGGTCGCGCGATCGTTCGGTACGCACGTATCGCAGCTCTGATCGAACTGGTGCAGGGATTGCGGTAGGGAGACGCTTCTTCTCGATCCGGCCGCCGCGTCACGGCAACGCTGAGAAGAAGCGGCTGTGCAACGCGGAATCGCGCTCGATCTTCGCGATTCCGCTGTATCTCGACTTCGGGCGCTCGGGGGCTCCCTTTTTGAGGAAGACGCGCAAAACGGAGCCGGTCGCCGCCCGAATCGCACCACCGCTGGAATCGCGGCTCCCCGGTCCTGTGCGCTTCTGATTGGCTCGGCCCTGCTTCTGCAAGACGCCAAGGATTCAATAACGTGGAGGTGCAAGGGGTACCGATGCTTGTATGCTGAATCCGCGCGATGTCCCAAGTATCGTCCCTGTCAGGCTTCGGTGAACGCCCGCCGCCAGCGCTTGGCCGCCAGGCCGAGTCCCGCCAGGCCGATGAACGTCATGCAGCAAGTGGAGGGTTCGGGAATGCCCGTCAGGACCGGTCCCGTTACGCTCACATCGTCGAGACCGATCATGAAGGAAAAGCCGGACTGCCCCGAGATCCGCAGCGCGGTGGACGCGCCGGTCGCGGTGAAGACTCCGCTCACGGGCCGCCAGATGGCGCCAGTGGGGTTGTAGTTCCAGAAGCCGTATGTCCCCGATAGGGCAATGGGTGCCCCGTTCGCCGTTGCGGTGATGCCGATCGCCGACGGCGCGCTGGTGTCGAGGGTTGTGTAGACGGAGAAGGTGTAGTCCTGTCCGGCGATCGTGTTGAGCGTCTGGTTGAGCATGCCGTGCGGAACGGTATCGCCGGCGCCGGTGAGATCCACGAACCCATTGCCTTGGTGCACGTTGATGTCAGGCGCGTTGAGTCCCCAGATGAGGGAATTCCCGACCGTCCAGCCTGTCAGAAGCTGTATTCCGGCCGACGTGATGACGTTGTAGCCCGGAAAGCCCCCCGGCGTGAACGTGCCGTTCTCGAACCCGCCATTCGTGATCAGTTCGGCCGCGCTTGCGGCCTGCGCGGACAATATAGCCGCCGCGATTGCCGCGACGGTCTTCATTCGCCTCATGGGACTCTCCTCTTGAAAAAGTGCGATGTTTGATGGTCATTCCCATGCCACCACCATAGAGGGAGTCTAGCGGCAGTCCGGCGGAGCGGCTAGAGCATGATCATGCGTTTGTTGGGCGGAGCCGCCGCGGAAGCCGCGAGCGCGGACGCCGATCCGCCCGTGAGAACCACACGTTTTTCGTTGCCGAGATTCAGACCGATCTGAATCTCAGCGGGCCCGATCCGAGGCTACTCCAGAACTTCGTAAGCTGGCAGCGTCATGAAGTCGATGAACTCATCCTCCGTCATCAGCCGGTCCAGGATCTTACCGGCGTCGGCGACGCGCGGGTGATTCGACTTCGCCACCAATTCCGCGAGGATCGCCCGGACGCGCTCCGCCGTGATCGGCTTGCCGTCATCGGTGGAGACGCCGTGCCGCAGCCACTGCCACACCTGCGAGCGCGAAATCTCCGCGGTCGCCGCGTCTTCCATGAGGTTGTAGATCGGCACGCAGCCGAGTCCGCCGAGCCACGCCGTCAAGTACTGCAGGCCAACATCGATATTCAGCCGCAGTCCGCCATCGGTGATCGTCCCAGTGTGCGGCTTCAGGAGATCGGTGGCAGCGGTGGTGACTTCCTGGCGCAGGACACTCAACTGATTCGGGCCCGGCATGCCCGCGTTGAAGATCTCCATCGCCACCGGAACCAAGCCCGGATGCGCGACCCACGTTCCATCGTGTCCGGCCTTCACCTCGCGCAGTTTGTCCGCCCGGACCTTCGCCATCGCCGCGTCGTTCGCCTCCGGGTTGTTCTTGATCGGAATCTGCGCCGCCATGCCGCCCATCGCGTGCGCGCCGCGGCGGTGGCAGGTTTGGATCAGCAGGTCGACGTAGGCTTTCAGGAAGTCGCGATCCATCGTGACCTGCGCGCGATCGGGCAGGATGAAGTCGCGTCGATGGCCGAGCTTCTTGATGTAGCTGAAGATGTAGTCCCAGCGGCCACAATTCAGGCCCAGCGAGTGCTCGCGCAACTCGTACAGGATCTCGTCCATCTCGAACGCCGCGAGGATTGTCTCGATCAGCACGGTTCCGCGGACCAAGCCGCGTGGCATGCCGAGTTCGTCTTCGGCGTCGTTGAAGACGTCGGCCCACAGCCGCGCTTCGAGGTGGCTTTCGAGCTTCGGTAGATACAGGTAGATGCCCGTTCCCCGCTTCAGCCGCTCGGCCGCGTTGTGGAAGAAGTAGAGCCCGAAGTCGAACAGGGAGCCTGAGACAACCGTACCGTCGACGGTCATGTTCCGCTCGCTCAAGTGCCATCCGCGCGGGCGCACGAATAGCATCGCCGTCTTGTCGTTGAGCTTGTAGGATTTGCCTTCCGGACTCGTGAACGAGATCGCGCCGCGGACCGCGTCGGCGAGATTTCGCTGGCCGGTGATCTGGTTGTCCCAGGTCGGTGAGTTGGCGTCTTCGAGATCGGCCATGAACACTGAAGCCCCGGAATTCAGCGCGTTGATCACCATCTTGCGATCGCACGGGCCGGTAATCTCCACGCGCCGGTCGAGCACATCCGCTGGCTCCGGCGTGATCTTCCAATCGGCCTTGCGGATCTCCGCGGTCTCGGCCAGAAAGTCCGGCAGCTTGCCGCCCGCCAGGTCGTTCGCGCGCTGTTTGCGTGCATCGAGCAACGCGAGCCGGCGCGCGTTGAATTTGCGCTGGAGCTTGGCGACAAAGGCGATTGCCTCCGGCGTCAAAACGTCGCCGTAGGATTCTGTGGAGCGGAGAAATTGGATCATGGGGTCGACAGACGAGTTTACCGCAGGGCGAATGTCTCGAGGAACGCCGATACGATCTTCTCAGCGGCGGCCTCGTGTTTGCGGCTTCTTACGAGGTCGTGGCCCGCGCCCTCCATTTCCTCGATTCGCGTCGAAGCCGGGATCGCGCGCACATGCTCTTCAATCTCCGCGATCGTTGCGAACGGGTCCTTCAATCCATGCACGAACAGGCACGGTACGCGCAACTCAGGGAAGTGCGAGACCCGAAGCTGCTCGGGCTTGCCCGGTGGATGCAGCGGATACGACATCAGCATTAGTCCGTCCGCGAGTCCGGGTGTCTCCGCGGCGGCCATCGTCGTCTGCCGGCCGCCATAGGAATGGCCCGCCAGGAAGACGGGCTTCGGCGTCATGCTTCGCAGCTTCGCCGCCACCGCGCGGATCCCGTCACGATCCTTCCCTGAGTCGGCCGGCCTCGGCGGGCCCGATCGGCCCGTCTCGCGAAACGGAAGATCGTACCGGATCACCAACAATCCGCTCGCGGCGAGCCTCTCCGCGACACACTGCAGCAGGCGGCCCTCGCAATTGCCTCCCGCGCCATGAGTCAGGCCGATCGCTGCCACGGGTCCGAAGGCGGGTTCATGCACGTGCTGCATTGGTGGAAGGTCTCAGTTTACACTGAAGCCCAATGGCTCACGCTGAGATCGAACAACTCTTCAACCTGCGCGGCAAGACCGCGATCGTCACCGGTGGCGCGCGTACGCTCGGCTGGGACGCGGCCTGCGTGCTCGCCGCGGCCGGCTGCCATGTCGCGATCACCAGCCGGACAGCGGAATCGGCAAAGGCTTCCGCGCAACGCCTGCGCGAAACCTACGGAGTCGACTCGATCGGCCTCGCGCTGAACCAATCCGCGCATGAGCAGGTCGTGGGTCTGCTCGAGGCCGTGCTCGACTGGAAGCCGGCGGCCGACATCCTCGTGAACAACGCGGGTGGAGGGTCGGGCTCGAGTCCGGCGCTGCTGTTCGAACGTGAGATCGAGGACATCGACGAGTTGATTCGAGTCAACCTCAACGGGGTGCTCTACTGCTGTCGCGAGATCGGCCGCCACATGGTCGAGAATCGATCGGGCAAGATCATCAACATCGCCTCGATCGCCGGACTCTGCGGGCGTGACCGCCGCATGTATGTCAACGGCAAGCTCAAGGGACAGCCGATCGACTACGCCGCCGCCAAGGCGGGCGTGATCGGCATGACCATGGATCTCGCCGGCTACATGTCGCCGCACGGCGTCTGCGTCAACGCGATCTCCCCGGGCGGATTCGAGCGCGGCCAGCCGCAGGAGTTCATCGACCTCTACAGCGAAGCGACACCGCTGGGACGCATGGGCCGTGACGGCATCGACCTCAAGGGTGCGATCCTCTTTCTCGCCTCGCCCGCGTCGGACTACGTCACCGGTCAGAATCTGACGGTCGATGGCGGCTTCACCATGTGGAAGTAAGACGAGTCCGCCGGGAACCCCCATGGAGCCGCGCCACAAGCCGAGCCGCTACGGCGAGGGAACGGTATCGGTCGCGAACTCTCGACGAAGTCATCGCACCGCAACCTCGCTTCGATATCCTGAAAAGTCCATGCGCGCAATTCTTGCGTTGGCTGCCGTGACAGCCTTCGCGCAAAAATCCGATCCGGTCTACACGCAACTCACCGTCACTTCCTCGCGCGGAGCGAAGGAAGACGCGGCTACGTCGGCGCAGTTCGTCACGGCGAAGGAGCGCGAGGCGATTATCGCCCGGCCCACACCGGCACTAGGCAACGCGCTCGATGGTGAGCCCGGCGTACTGGTGCAGCAAAGCACCGCCGGCCAAGTCTCGCCCTTCCTGCGCGGTCTGACCGGATATCAGTTGCTGAACCTGATCGACGGTGTACGCTTCAACAACTCGACTTTCCGTTCCGGTCCGAATCAATATCTCGCTTTCGTGGAGCCGAGCCAAGCCTCGCGGATCGAGGCGATGCTCGGACCGGCGGGGTCCCAGTACGGCAGCGATGCACTCGGCGGCGCGATCAACGTGATCACCGCCGATCCGAAGTTCGGCGATTCATGGCGTCCGCATGGCGAACTCACTCTTTTCGGTGCGTCCGCGGATTGGTCGTCCGGCGGCAACGCTCAGGTGTCGGCTGGCAAGGAGAACATCTGGCTGCTCGGTGGCGTCTCCGCACGCAAGCATAACGACCTTCGTGCAGGCTCGGGCTGGGACTCTCGCAACGTTTACCATCGGCTCTTCGGTCTCTCCGGCTCGCAAATCCGTTCGTTCGTGGGTGACCGGCAACAGGATTCGGGCTTTTCGCAATACGGCGTGAACACGAAGCTCGCCGCGCGCCGCACGCCCACGGAGACGCTCTCGCTCTGGTATCAGCGCGGCGCTATGTTTGACGTTCGGGGCTATAAGGATCTTCTCGGCGGGCTCGGACGCCTGCAGTCGAGCTTCGATCCGCAGACACTCGACTTTCTCTATGGACGCTACGAAAAGCTCCGTGTAGGTCCCCTCGATTCACTATCCGGAACGCTCTCGCTCAATCAGCAGACCGATGGTGGATCTCGCCAGGGACTCCGCCGGACCGATGCGATCACCACCGACTGGAACCGCGTCCGCTCGCTCGGTTACGCTGGCCAAGGAACCGCACACGTTGGCTCGCGCATGACGGCGCTATTCGGCGGCGAGATCTATGATGAGTTCATCGCATCACGGCGGCCCGGCGCTGTCCGGCCGCTGTATCCGGATGGATCGCGCTACCGCTCGAGCGGTCTCTTCGGACAGACCACGATCGAACCGCTTTCGCGCCTGCGCCTCGGACTCGGTGGCCGCTGGACCCACATCCGTTACGTGGCTGGTCAAGCGAACCAGTCGTTCGGCGACCTGACGTTCAATACCAGTGCATCGTTCCAGGCAACGCAGTGGTTCGCGCTCAGTTTCCTTGCCGGACGCGGCTTCCGCGCTCCGAATCTGAACGATCTCGGCTCGCTCGGACTCAACGACTTGGGCTTCGAGATCCCGGCGTCGGCCTCGATTCCCGCGGGCGCGCTGCTCGGAAATTCCAGCGGCGAAGGGGCGACGTCGCTCGGCCGGCCGGTCGGCGCGTTGCGAGCCGAGTCGCTCCACAGCTACGAGGCGGGCTTCCGCATCTCGACTCGCAAGGTCTACGCGCGCGTCCATTTCTTCGACTCCGAACTCGCCGATCCGATCGTCCGCCGCACCGTGCTCTTTCCTGCCGCCAGCGTGCCTTCGCAACTCGGCGGGATCGCGGTGAGACCGATCGCGCCCACGCCGCAACAGCAGGTCCAGGGAGTAGTGACCGTGGCAACGCAGTTCGATCCGCGCGCGGTGAAGGCGTTCGTGAATGACGGCCGGTCGCGCTACTACGGCACCGAATCGCTGCTTCGAATTGCAATCTCGCCACGCTGGATGCTCAACGCGAACTACGCGTTTCTGGTGGGCCGCGACCTCGATCCGAACCGGAGCATCCGGCGTCTGCCGCCGCAGATGGGTGCGGCCTTTCTTCGTTACACGGCCCAGCGCCGCTACTGGTTCGAGATCGGTGGAACCGCCGCAGGCGCCCAACGGCGGCTGAGCGGCGGCGACATCGACGACGAACGAATCGGTGCCTCGCGCCGGCGTCAGGATATCGCGGACTTTTTCAATGGCTCCCGCGTTTCGCCGCTCCTTGACAGTGCGGGCCGCTTCACTCCGACCGGCGAAACGCTGCGGCAGATTCAGGACCGCGTGCTGCCCGGCGTCGCGGACGCCATCCGCGTCCCCTTGTATGCTTCGACCGCGGGCTGGTACTCCGCCGCGATCCGCGCCGGGATCCCGCTCGGTGAACGCCTGACGCTTCACGCCGCCCTCGAAAACGCGTTCGACCGCCAGTTTCGCGTTCACGGCTCCGGCATCGACGCTCCCGGGCGAAATGCCTACCTCGGAGTCCGGTACCTTTGGTAGCAGCGAACTGAGCTCGAATGCTTCGGCCACGAACCGCCGGGTCGCAATGCCTGCCTCTCAATTCGCTCCTTCTGGCACTAACGCGCTAAGCTCGAAGTAGATGCGTTCCTGGCTGTACATGTTGTCCGCGGTGTTGGCTTCCGCGGGCACGTTCACGATCACGCCAGTCGATATTCCACGGCAGGCGGATCAACGAATCCTCGGCGTCGTGCAGTTGGACGCCGGCTCGCCGGCTCGCCCAGACTTGGTGCTCTTCAATCCCGCTCCGGGTACGGTCCCGGGAACCGTGGTCGTCAGTTGGGACTATCAACCTCTCGATCCATCGGCAGCCGCCGAGACTCAGGTTGGACGCGTCCCTGAATACATCGCCTACCGGATCGCGAACGTGGATGATGATCCATTGCCTGATGTCGTTTTCATCCACTCCGACGCCCTGGAAATACTGCGCGGCGGCAAGCCTGGCTACGTGTCGGTCCTGTTCAATCGCGGCGGGCGCCGGTTCGAATGGAGGCGCGTCGCCGGTCTTCCGTTCGTTCCGAACCATTTCGCCGTCGCGGACTTCGATCGCGACGGCAAGCCCGATGTGCTGGTGGGTGGCGCGGCGGCGCGCGGCGCGTTGCTTCCCGGAAAGGGTGGCGGAGCGTTCGACGATCCGGTGGCGACGATCAACATCCCGGACAAAGTGACTGATATTCACGCCGGCGACCTCAATGCCGACGGCTTCCCCGACCTCGTCTACGTGGGTACGGCCGGCATCACGATCACGACCGGCGGACAGAACCGGATCTCGACTCCGTTCAATCCGGCCAACGTCTATACACGCGCCGCCAGCGCCGACGTCAATCGCGACGGACGAATGGACGTGCTGGTGCTGGCGCGTGATGGCCCGTTCGTTCTGCTGAATCAGCCCACGGGCTTCCGTGCGCCCGCCAAACTAGCTTCCGTGTCGCGGCCCTTGCACATGGCTGTCGCGGACGTGGATGGAGATGGACTCGACGACCTGCTCCTCAGCGACGGCGCGGCGGATGGCAGTGGACTGAATGACAGCTTCCTGCACGCACTCAGTTCGCTCGGCAATGGAACCTTCGCTCCAGCGGCGATCTTCCGGGCTGGGCCGTCGTTCGTGCTTTTCGACGCGGATCGAGACGGAATGGTGGACATCCTCGCGACCACCGATTCGCGCTCGCAGCCATTTGGCCAGTTGATGCGGGGCGTGAAGGCGCCCACCCGTTCTACGGCCGCGCTGATGGGTGCGCCCCCAACGGCCTATCAGATTTCGGTGCAAGGCGACCGGCCTTCGTTTGGCGCGCTGACGGGAACAGTGCGCGTGACGATCACTGTCGACGGCCGGGAGCGGCCACCCGTGGAGGTTGCCCTCGGAGCCAACGGCTCCGTGCGCGCAGACTTCGATTTCGGAAGTTCGAAGGTCGAACTTCGCGCTGAATACCTCGGCAATGCAAACTACCTTCCGTCGTCCGCCGTGATCTCGGGCGATTTCACACCTCCGCCACCGCCGCCCGTTCGCGTCGAGGTGTCGGGCGCGTTCACTCCCAGTGCCGGCGATGTCGCGCCGGATTCCCGAATAACGATTACGGGAGCGGGTCTGGTCTCCGAGCCCGCCATGGCCGAGGAACTGACGCTCGTGTTGGCGGGCTTGCGGGGCAGTGCCCGGGACAGCGCGGGGACGGAGTTCCCGCTGCTGTTCGATACGGTTTCGCCCGGGCGCGCTGATGCCTATCTCCCAACTGGCGCCGCGCTCGGATCCGGATCGATCCGGCTGACGAATGCGAACTCAGGCAGCACGTACGAGGGAACGATCAACGTGAAACAGGTCGTGCCATCCATTGCGAACGCCGATGGATTCGCCGCCGGTACCGCTGTGATAATCGACTCCGAGGGCTCGGAAGAGACCTTAACGCTCATCGGTCCCGGCGGCCCGTTTTCGCTCGACCTCAAGCCGGGCGGATCGGCACGGCTGACGCTCACAGCCACCGGAATCCGGGGCGGATCGGCGTTCGAAGTCACTGCTGGATCAACGCCTGCGGCGGATATCGTGGTGAACCCCGCCGGTCGGCCAGGCCTGGATCAGATCAGCTTTACCGTGCCGGAATCCCTGGCAGGCAATGACGAGACCGTGCTACGAATCGCGGTGGACGGAGTCGTTGCGAACGAAGTCAAGGTCATCTTTCGCCGGTAGTATCCCGTCAGGCAAGTTGGAGTATTGATTCCTTCCTCTTTCTCGGATATACTTGTGTACGTGGCACAGTTGAACCTTTACCTGAACGAGGACACAGCCGTGGATCTGAAGCGGAGAGCGAATCGTGCCGGGATTTCGATTTCCGCATTCGTGGCACGGGAACTGGCTCCGAAAACGGAAACCCGCGGCTGGCCGAAGGACTATTTCGAGCGCCGATGCGGGTTCCTCCGCGAGGAGATGCACATCGAAAGCCTTCCGGCGGAGCCCGTGGACTTTTGAGTTTCTACCTTATCGATACTGATATTTGGATCGGACTGGCGCGAGGCGACGCGGACCTCATCAAGCAGGTGCATACACTCGACGCATCCAAGGTCGTCACCTGCTCGGTAGTCAAGGCCGAACTCTTGTTCGGAGCGCGGAAGAGCCAGCGCGTCGACGAGAATCTGGAAGGAGTCGCCGACCTGCTCGAACCGTTCGGTTCGCTGCCGTTCGACGACCGTGCCGCCGACCACTACGGTGTCATCCGGACGATCCTCGAGATGGCGGGCACACCGATCGGCGCGAATGACATGCTAATCGCGGCGGTAGCTCTGGCAAACGATTGCACCGTGGTCACCCGCAACAGCCGCGAGTTCGAGCGCGTGCCCGGGCTTCGCGTGATGAATTGGACCGGGAGCCGCCGGGTCAGGACTGCGCGATCGTAGCCGCCAGCTTGTCGAAGAAGCGCTTGATGACGAGTTTCGCCGTCGAGTCGATCAGCCGCTGACCGACGCTGGCGATTGTGCCACCGACTTGAACCTCGCCATCGAAGTCGACCTTCGTTTTCGTCGCATCTTCTTGTGTGAGGGTCAGCAATCCGTCGCCTTTCATGAAGCCGACCTTGCCCGTTCCCTCGACAATCAGCCGAAACGAATCCGGCGGGTTCGAATCCGCGATGCGCACCTTGCCCTGGAACTGGCCGCTCACCGCGGCAAGAACCATCTTCATCTTCATGGCGTATTCTTCGTCGCCGATTCTTTCGAGCGTCTCGCACCCAGGCATGCACTGCGCAAGGATCGCGGGATCCTGAAGGGCCTGATAGGCGCGATCCTTGGGCAGCGGAACCGAATTCGAACCCGAGATCTTCATGCGGCCCGGTTCAGTGCCGACTGGATTGCGCGGGCTCCGTAGACTCGCGCCATCTGGGTCCGGTATGCCGCCGACGCGTGAATGTCGGAGTTGGCGTCGATGCCATCGGCGATCAGCGCCGCGGCGGCCTTGATCTCCGCCGCCGAGCCCGAGCATCCGGCGAGCGCTTTCTCGACGTTCGCCGCGCGGTACGCTCGCGAGCCCAGCCCGGTTACTCCCACGCGCGCAAACGAGATCTTGCCCGCGGACTTGCGAATCCGCGCCGCGATTCCCACGATGGCGAAGCCCGAGGCAGGTTGCAGCATCTTCTCGTAGGCAGCGCCCGTGTCCGCGGCCTCGGCGGGCACGGTAATCGCCGCCACGATCTCGCCGGGGTCGATCGAGGTGGTGAAGGTGTCGATTAGGAACTCGTCGATCGCGACGGTTCTCTCTCCGCTCGAGGAAGCGAGTGTCACCGTCGCTTCCAGCGCCTGTAGCGCCGCCGGATAATCGGCGGAGGGATCGGCGTGTGCCACCGAGCCTCCGATCGTTCCGCGGTTGCGGATTTGCACGTCGCCGATCATCGATGCCGTTTGCGCGAGCAACGGACACTTGGCCCGCAACGCCGCCGATGATTCGACTTCGTAATGCGTGGTCATCGCGCCGATGCGGATCATGCCGTTCGCCTCAGCGATGCCGGACAGCCCGGCGACGCGGCTGAGATCCACCACGTGGCCAGGCGTCGCAAGCCGCAGCTTCATCATCGGAATCAGGCTCATTCCGCCGGCCAACACTTTTGCCTCGCCGCTCGCGAGCAGCGAGAGCGCTTCGGCCAAAGTCGCTGGTGTCGAGTATTCGAAGTTCTCCGCAATCATGCGCGGCCTCCCTGGTGAATCACGTTCCAGATTTTTTCGGGCGTCAGCGGCATGTCGAGGTGACGAACCCCGAGTCCGCTCAGCGCATCGACCACCGAGTTGACGAGCGCGGGCGAACAGCCAATCGTACCAGCCTCTCCCACTCCCTTCACTCCGAGTGGGTTGACGGGAGACGGCGTCTCGGTATGGTGGGATTCAATCCACGGCATCATCGTCGCCTTCGGAATCGCGTAGTCGGTGAGTTCGCCACTGAGCAGCTGTCCGTTGTCGTCATAGACTGCCTGCTCATAGAGAGCCTGGCCGAGACCTTGCGCCACGCCACCGTGGACCTGTCCGTCGACGATCAACGGGTTGATGATGCGTCCGCAATCATCGACCGCGACGTATCGGGTGACGTCGATCTTTCCGGTGTCGCGATCGATCTCGGTGACGGCAACGTGCGCGCCGAACGGGAAGGTGAAGTTCGGCGGCTCCCAGAAGTAGGTTGCCTGCATGCCGGGCTCGGTGTTCGGCGGGAGCTTCATCGCGCGATGCGCCGCACCCGACATCTCGGCGAGCGTCACCGTCTTGCCCGTCTTGTTGCAAATGCAGACTCCGCCTTCGAAAGTAACGTCGTCGGACTCGAGCAGCAGCGAGCCGAATTTCTTCACCTTCGCCTTGAGCTCTTGCAGGGCATAGTAGAGGGCGGGTCCACCGACAGCGGTTCCGCGGCTGCCGAAGGTTCCGATGCCGTACTGCACGATCGCCGTGTCGCCATGCAGCACGATCACGTCGTCGATGCCGACGCCGAGTTCATCCGCGGCGATCTGTGCGAATGTCGTCTCCTCGCCTTGTCCATGCGGCGAAGCTCCCGTCAGCACGGTGACTTTGCCGGAGGGATCGATCTTCACCGTCGCGCTCTCCCATCCGCCGGCGGGTGTCGCGGGCGACGGTCCGAAGGCGCAGATCTCGCCGTACGTCGAGAGTCCGATGCCCATGATGCGCCCCTCGGCCCGCGCAGCTCCTTGCTGCTTGCGCAACTCGGCGTAGTTGGAAACCTCGAGCGCCTTACGCAATGGAAGAGCGTAGTCGCCGGAATCGTAGGTGAGTCCGGTGGCGGTGGCGAATGGGAACTCGTCCGGCTGAATGAAGTTCTTGAGCCGGATTTCGGCGGGATCCATCTTCAACTCGGCGGCGAGGATGTCGACCATCCGTTCGATCGCGTGTGTCGCTTCGGGCCGGCCCGCGCCTCGGTAGGCATCGGTGGGAACGCAGTTCGTGAACACGCCCACGATGTCGGCCTGGATGTTGCGGAAGCGATAGAGTCCCGGCATCATCAGGACGGAAAGTGTCGGAATCGCGGGTGTGAGCAATTGATGATAAGCGCCGAGATCCTGGATGAGCTTCAGCTTCATCCCGGTGATGGTGCCGTCCTTCTTCGCCGCGAGTTCGAGATAGTCGACGTGGCCGCGTCCGTGAATCGTGCAGAGGTAGTTCTCGCGCCGTGATTCGATCCACTTGACGGGCTTGCCGATCTTCATCGCGACGAAGCCCATCAGCGCCTCTTCGGCGTAGACGTTCAGTTTGCACCCGAAGCCGCCGCCCACTTCCGGTGTGACGACCCGGGTCTTGTGCTCGGGCAGCCCGAGCATCATTGCGACGAGCGTGCGCAGCAAGTGCGGAATCTGGGTGGACGAGTAGATCGTCAACGCCTTGTCACCGGACTTCCATTCCGCGACGACGCCTCGCGTCTCCATCGGCGTCGGAATCAGACGCTGGCTGGTAATCCGCTCCTTGACGATCACTTCCGCTTCGGCGAAAGCCTGATTGACGTCACCGCCTTCCTGATGGAAGTTGAAGGCAACGTTGTCGGGCCATTCCGGATGAACCGCCGGCGCACCCTCGGTGATCGCCTTTTCAGGATCGGCGACGGCGGGAAGAACCTCGTAGTCTACCTCGACCTTCTCGGCCGCGTCGCGCGCGATGTACTTGTCGGTGGCGACGACCACCGCCACGGGGTGTCCGGTGAAATACACCCGATCGACAGCCAAGATGAAGTGATGCGGAACGCGCAGGCCGGGAAGCGAGGCGCCGCACGGAACGGGCCCGACATCCTTCGTGTCATCGCCCGTGAACACGGCGGCGACTCCCGGTGTTTCGAGAGCGGCCTTCACGTCGATACTCTTGATCCGGGCGGCCGCGTGCGGGCTGCGAACGATGCAAGCGTGATGCATGCCGGGCATCTGGATATCGTCGACGTAGGTGGCCGTTCCCGTGATCAGGCGAGGATCCTCGCGGCGGCGGATGCGCTTCCCGACGAGCGTTTCGGTTTTGGTAATCGTGCCTGTTGCCATGAGTTCCCCCTTACTTCATCTTCGATGCCGCCGAACGCACCGCGTTGACGATGTGCTGATAGCCGGTGCAGCGGCACAGATTGCCTTCGATGCCGTGACGGATCTCGGACTCGGTGGGATCAGGATTCCGCTCGAGCAACTGCTTGGAAGCCATGATCATTCCCGGTGTGCAGAAGCCGCACTGGAGGCCGTGTTCGTTCCAAAAGGCCTCTTGCACCGGATGAAGGGTTCCATTGGCGGAGAGTCCTTCGATCGTGGTGACCGAGGCGCCGTCGGCCTGCACGGCGAATATCGTGCAGCTTTTGACGGCCTTGCCATCGATCTCGACGGTGCAGGCTCCACACAGCGACGTTTCGCAGCCGATGTGCGGACCGGTGAGGCCGCATACTTCGCGCAGGTAGTGAATGAGGAGCAGACGAGGCTCGACCGTGTCGGTCCTCGTTCTGCCGTTGATCGTGACGGTGATCTGGCGTTTCATCTTGATGCCCAGCTCCGAAAGAGAATTACGTTCCCAGCCTCGAGATCGTACCACATTCTATAATGGAATCCAGCATGTTCTTCCGCAGAGAAAAACCGAAAGTTCACACCTTCGACAGCCGCCTCTCCGACGCCCGGTCGGCGGGATTCGAGATTCAGAACGCGGGCGGCGGAACGCGCGCGGTTCGCAACGGTGTCGCGGCCTCGCTGAACGATGGCGGCGACGGCGCCGTCAATATTAGCGCGACGGGGATGGTGGTTGGCACAGAGATCGGCCAACTCACCGACCTCGGCTACCAGAAGATCTTTCTCACACCCTCCGGTAAGCGTTTGCCCGCGCAGGCCGAACACCTGAAGTTGATCCACTCGTTCGCCGAGGACCTTCGGGAAGCGCTCGGGATGACGAGCCATTACAATACCGGGCTCGGCACCACGAACGATTTGCACCTGTACGATCGCGTGAAGGATCGCGATCGCGGAGTCGGCGCGCGGCCCTGGCAGCGCTGACGCGGGGAGGTTGCATGATCGTTGAGGCAAGAGACGCCACCTTCAGCTAGTGCTTGGACGACTTGTTCGAGCGCTGGGAGAAGGATGCATACTTGCCGAACGATACAGGCGCCATCGGACGGAATCTTTCCGGATGGCCGGTTCCATGACTGGGACGAGAGTCTGAAGGCGGCCGTGGAAGCAGCGCGGACGGGCGTAGTACGGCCGGGCTCTGGGAAGTGCACCCTCTTCGGCCGCCGCTTGGCGACGTGGGGAATCCCCTTTGTGAACCCGACATTATCGCGGCCCGCTTCGCATCAGGCCAGTCCGTAGCGTTCGCATTCCGCGCCACAAGCGTGGCAAGCGAAGTGCGTGACAGGCGCATGACTGAAAGGCAGTCGTTCGCTGACGGAGGCATCCGTATCGATCCGGAATGGACCAGGCGTTGCCTTGAGACTGGGATACTTGATCCGCGCTGTTTTCATCTGTCTCGAGTCCCCCGAAATGAACGTCGGCCGCGTGCTCTTGCGCCTATTGCACGGCTGACACTCCGTGCCCCGGGCGGGGTGGCTGCACGATAGCGACGTTCGCTCGAAACCTGCCTGGGCACCGCGGACTTCGAAGCGAGTTCAACCAAGGTCGGGCGCGGAGGGAGCGCTCGCCGTGAGAGCTGACGGCCAGCGCTCCGCCGCTACGATCAGTTGACGTCCGGGAGCACGAACGGTCCGCCGGCTGTCGAGGGATCGAGCGCAACGAGAGTCCGCACGGTGTTGCTCATCAGCGGAAGGGGGCCTGAGTCGATCGCGACCGTCTTGGTCCCGGCCGGCGTGACGCGTGCGTGATAGACTCCGGCGCGAACGGTGAGGAAATCGCTCGCCAGAGCGAATGGCATTCCCGTCAGAGCGGGCGCACCTGTCAGGGGAGCGTACGGGGTTGTCGCCCAGACATCGACTGCAGGGGCGGTCGAGGCACCATGGACAACGCGAATCTTGGTTTGTCCCATTCCTGGAACGGCCACATCATCGCCAGTGCCCATCAGCGTCAGGGTGTTGTTTGCCACCTTGCCGAATGCGTAGAACGTGTAGGCCGTGCCGCCCTGTAGATTGAGGGGGCCGCTGGTGAGAACGGTTGTCGAGGTGCCGGAGGGATTCACCTTGAACTCGTAGGTCCCCGGAGGTACCGGAGTGTACTCGGTGAAGCTCTTGAACTTCAACCCTTGGAAGACCATGTTGCCGTTAGCGAGCACATCGACGGCTGGGGCGTCAGCAGAGCCATGGACAACGCGAACCCAAGCAGTGTTGCCGGGAACTTGCGCCCAAATGGCACTGGAAAGGAAAGTAGTGACGGATACGGCGAGGAACCGATTCATTTGTCGAACTCCTTGAATTCTGCAATGAACTCTGACAACAACCGGGCCTTTGGTGTGTCTGCCGAAATGATGTCTGCTTCATGAACGCGGATGCATTTTCGCGCGGCGTGGCTTTTCGGTACACTCCAAGACTGGGACCTTCACAGATGAGAACCATTCAACGAGTCGCCGTCCTCGGAGCCGGCACGATGGGCGCGCGCATTGCCGCGCACTTTGCGAACGCTGGGATTCCGGCGCTACTGCTCGATATCGTCATTCCGGATCAGGCGGACCGCAATCTTGCCGCCAAAAAGGGCTTAGATAGCGCGATCAGGCAGAAACCCGCCGGATTCTTCGTTGATTCCGGCGCGGCGCTGGTCACGTGCGGCAACTTCGACGATGATCTTGCCAGGCTGGCCTCTTGCGACTGGATCATCGAAGCGGTCACCGAGAACCTCGATATCAAGCGCTCGCTGTGGTCGAAGGTGGACGCGGTGCGCAACCCCGCTGCGATCCTTTCCACGAACACCAGCGGCATTCCGCTCGCGAAGATCACCGAAGGTTTTCCCGGTGCGTTCCGCCGTCAGTTCCTCGGGACGCACTTCTTCAATCCGCCACGATATTTGCATTTGTGCGAAGTCATCCCGATGCCGGACTCCGATCCGGACATCGTCTCCTTCGTCAGCGGCTTCTGCGACCGCCGGCTCGGCAAAGGCGTCGTGCTCTGCAAGGACACACCGAACTTCATTGGCAACCGCATTGGTTGCTTTTGGGGCGCCACGGTCTACAAGTATGCGATCGAAGGCGGCTACACGGTCGAGGAAGTGGATGCACTCACCGGCTCGCTGATCGGGCTTCCGAACAGCGCCAGCTTCCGCCTTATCGATATCGTGGGTCTCGACATCTGGGCCTATGTGGGCCGCAACCTCTATTCGCTCGTGCCTGAAGATCCGTGGCGCGACCGATTCCTGCCGCCGCCGTTCGTCGATGAGATGATGAAGCGCAAGTGGCTCGGCGAGAAGACTGGCGGCGGATTCTACCGGCGCGTGGGCAAGGAGAAGACGATCGAAGCGCTCGACCTGAACACGTTCGAGTACAGCCCGGCGAAGAAGGCCAGTTTTGCTTCGGTGGAACAAGCCCGCAACATCGAAGACCTGCCGCAACGGTTGCGCGCGCTCGTGGCCTCGAAGGATCGGGCGGGTGAATTTCTTTGGAAAGTGTTTCGCGACGGCTTCCTCTATTCCGCCGGGCGGATTCCGGAAATCTCGGATCGCGTTGTCGAGGTGGATCAAGCGATGCGCTGGGGCTACGCGCACACATATGGTCCGTTCGAGCTGTGGGACGCGCTCGGATTCGTCGAGACGGCGCGGCGGATCGAAACAGAGGGATTCACGCTGCCCATGAGCGTACAGAGGATGCTCGCCAGTGGCGCGACGAGCTTCTATCAGAACGAAGCGGGATCGGCGCGCTATTTCGATCTGACGTCGAGTTCCTATCAGCCGCTCGCCGCGCGGCCCGGAATCACGGTTCTCGCCGATGTGAAGCAATCCGGCAAGGTGGTGAAGTCGAATCCGGGAGCCTCGCTGATCGATCTCGGCGATGGCGTTCTCTGTCTCGAGTTCCACTCGAAACTCAACACGCTCGGCGAGGACATCTTCTCGATGATCCACACGGCGGCCAATGAGACGGAGAAGAACTGGCAAGCACTCGTCGTCGGCAACCAAGGCGGCGATTTCTGCGTGGGCGCGAATCTCATGATGGTTTTGCTCGCCGCGCAGGAAGGCGAGTGGGAAGAACTCGCCGCGGCCGTGAATCGATTCCAGCAGGGCGTGATGCGCCTGAAGTACCTGTCGCGGCCAGTTGTGGTCGCACCCTTCGCGCGGACCCTCGGTGGCGGAACCGAGGTCGTGCTACACGCGGCGCGGGTTCAAGCTTCCGCCGAGCTGTACATGGGGCTCGTTGAAGTGGGTGTCGGCGTGATTCCGGCTGGGGGCGGCTGCAAGGAGGCGATTCTGCGTTGGAAGGATCCCAAACGCGCGTTCGAGGCGCTCGGCATGGCCAAGGTTTCGAGTTCGGCGGAAGACGCCCGCAACATCGGATTCCTGAACAAGGAAGACCGTATCTCGATGAACCAGGAGCGGCTGATCGACGACGCCAAACAGCTCGCGCTTTCGCTCGTGGCCGATTGGACACCGGGGCGTCCGCGTACCGATATCCCGGTATCCGGCGAATCCGGCTACGCACTGATGAAGATGGGCGCATGGTTGGCGCATCAAGGGGGCTTCATCACCGGCTATGACATGGTGGTGGCGGAAAAGCTTGCCTACGTGTTGAGCGGCGGCCGCCTCACCGGCGAGCAATCGGTGAGCGAGCAGTATCTGCTCGACCTCGAACGTGAGGCGTTCGTCAGCCTGTGCGGAGATCCGCGAACGCAGGCGCGCATGCAGCATATGTTGAAAACGGGCAAGCCGCTACGGAACTAGGAGAACGGAAATGCAGGAAGCAGTCATCATCGATTGTTTGAGAACGGCGGCGGGCAAGGCTCCCCGGGGGACGTTGCGCAATACCCGGCCCGACGATCTCGGCGCGGCCACGATTCGCGCGCTGATGGCCAAGTATCCGGCGGTGACCGCCGATATGGTGGAAGACGTGATCATCGGGTGCGCAATGCCCGAGGGCGAACAAGGCATGAACATGGCGCGCATTATCACGCTTCGCGCGGGCCTGCCCGACACAGTGCCAGCCGTTACCATCAACCGGTTCTGCTCGTCTGGTTTGCAGTCGATCGCGATGGCCGCTGAGAAGATCCGCTCGGGCGGAGCGGAAGTGATCATCGCGGGCGGCGCGGAGTCGATGTCGATGATTCCGATGACCGGCAACAAGCTCGCGCCGAATCCGTGGATGGTGGACCATCAACCCGAGATCTACATCAACATGGGTCTGACGGCGGAGAACGTTGCGCGCAAGTATGGAATCTCGCGCGAGCAAGCGGATGCGTTCTCGGTTGCGAGCCATCAGAAGGCGCTGGCGGCGCAAGCGGCGGGCAGATTCGACGAGGAGATCGTGCCCGTCGAAATCGAGACCGCCGTGCCGAATGGCGGAAAGCCGCATGTGACGAAGAAGGTATTTGCGAAAGACGAAGGTCCGCGTGCGGATACTTCGATGGAAGGCCTCGCCAAACTGAAGACGGTGTTTCACGTGAAGGGAACCGTGACAGCCGGTAACGCATCCCAGATGAGCGACGGCGCGGCGGCGGCGCTCGTGATGTCGGCGCGCAAGGCCGAAGAACTCGGGCTGAAACCGATGGCTCGTTTCGTCAGCTTCGCCGCGGGCGGCGTGGCGCCGGAGATCATGGGGATGGGCCCGGTGGTGGCGATTCCAAAGGCGTTGCGGCTGGCCGGATTGAAAATTGAGGATATCGGCGTCACCGAGTTGAACGAAGCCTTCGCATGCCAGGCGCTGGCCGTGATTCAGGAGGCTGGGCTCAATCCGGAGACGGTCAACGTCAACGGTGGCGCGGTCGCGCTCGGACATCCACTGGGCTGTACCGGCAGCAAACTCACCGCGACAGTCCTGCGCGAGATGCGCCGGCGCGAGGCGCGGTACGGCATGGTGACGATGTGCATCGGCGGGGGACAAGGCGCGGCCGGTATCTTCGAGCGGATGTGATGCGGCCAATCGCGATTGCGCTGCTGCTCGCGGCGAGCGCGATCGCCGCCGAATACGTTCGCGAGGGGGGCGAAAGCCGCGCCTCAACGGTGGAGCGATTCGCAATCGAACGCGATGGCGAGTGGCTCCGATTCGCTGCGGTCAAGAAGAACGGCGAGCGCTTCGCGTTTTGGCTCCAGGGTAACGGGCGCCGCTACCTCTATCAGGAAGGAGCGAGTGAACCGGCGGAGTATCGGCACGGCGCCACTGGCCAAGCGGCGCTGCCGTCCATGCTGCGCTGGGAGTTGTTGGTCCCGCGCGCCAACGGCGATCGCCTGTCCTACCTCGGACATTCCTATCGCCTCGCGCCGGACGGCCGCAACGTAACGGCGACTCCGCCCAATGCGCGCGTGGTGAGCCTGCGCCCCGACCTGTGGGTGGGCGCCGCGCACAACTTCCGGCAGAAGGATCCAGCGCGGCGCTTCGATGGATCGGAATACGAGTTCGTTCCGCTCACCCAACAGGACTATCGCGATCTCGCCGAGGCTGGGGTCACCTGCGTGAACGTCGATCGTACTCAACTCCCGTGGGCACACGAACTCGGCCTGTTCTATTGGGGACCCGGCGGTAGCGATCTTCCGTTTCCGGAGATGCTCTATCGTCCGCAATATCTCGGACCAACGATTTTCCTCGACGAACCCGCGGTCCACACGCGCGACTACGTCATGCGCCCGCGATTCGCCAAGGATCCCGCCTATCGCGAGCGCATGTCGCCGCAACTGGCCTACGAGGAGTTCGCGAAGTACTTCGATCACGCGCTCGAGACCGGATCGCCGAAGACGCTGTTCAAGGCGCTGTCGAAGCGGCCGGATATCGATCTCGGCTCGATGAGCTTCTCGCAGGAGAATCTGTACACGTGGGAGACGATGCCGAGTACCGCGCTCCATCAGCTTTCGCGTGATTCGCATGTGCCATCGGCTTTCGTTTTCGAACCGCCGGGGCGCATTGGCGCTCGCCGCACGCTCCCCGAGTTCAATATGTCCTACGGGACCCAGATTCCGCCCGGAAATCCGCGCCATCTCACCGGCATCATCTTCGCCTTCACGCGTGGCGCGGCGCGCGCCACGGGCAAGGAGTGGGGCGTGAGCATATACGGTGCGGTCGATCGCGCCGATGCTCCGCACTGGTTCACGCACGCCTACGACATGGGCGCGACGCGGTTCATGTTCTGGGACAACGCGCAACTGGCGGCGGTGCCGTATCCGGAAGTGCTCGCGCTCGCGCGCCATCTGAAGGCGCATGCGGCACAGAATCCGCGGCCTCCGCTCGGAGAGTTGCGGCGCGCCGCGGAAGTGGCGGTTCTGTTTCCGCCCGGCTACGATCTTGGACACGTGCAGACGGGTAAGGGCAATCTTTGGGGCGTGGGTGAACTGAATCTCGAGCGCGTCAATCGGGCGGGAGTGAAGCATCGAGCCGTGATGTCGGCGCTGTTCACCGAGATCGAATGGCTATTGAAGACGGGACGATCTTTTGACGTGATGTGGGATCTGCCCGGCAAGCAGCCTGCTGGATATCGTGAAGTGATCCGCGTGCGCGAGAACGGTTCCGTCGAACCGCGCGCCCACACGCCTCAGCGCGCGGAAGGCTCACCACCGAAGCTGGAGGTGGAGGCGACAGTTTCTGGCCGCCGGCTGACGGCGCGGGCTACCGTCACCGAAACCGATTCGCCGGTTTGGTACACCTTCGGTGCGGACTCCTCCGGTGTCTACCAGAACGCGAAGGTGCTGTTCGAGCTTTACGGGCCTGGCGAGGCGGATCAGCAGATACCGTTGCCCGCCGGTCTGCGCCCACTGCCGGAGACCACGATCGAACTTCCTGGGCCCGGCCGCTATCGATTGCGTGCCTCTACAGTGGACACCATTGGGCGCTCGACGGTGGTGTGGAAGGATTTCACCGTGGCGCGGTGAGGCGCGCGGCGATCTCGAAGTTGCTCGACAACAGATTGAGTCCTGGTACCCGCACCAAGGCATCGTCTAGCGTGCGCGCGGCGCGATAGAGGCCCGCCCGGGAGGGCAGTAGGCCAGCGAACGGGGACGAGATGAAGTCGTACCAGTGTCGCGACGTCTGAAATCCATGCGAGGCGAAGAGCCGTTCGGTCGCGGCTGGATCGAGCGGGCGCTCGCCTGGACTCTGATACTGCGCCATCAGTTTCGGAAAAAGCCGCTCACCGATCCATCCGCTCAACCGGTACCGGTTCGGATCGAGCGCATAGAAGGCGCCGCCCGGCACCAGCAGCGGCGCAACCACTCGCGGAATCTCACTCAACGAGGAGTCGCTCAGGTGATGCAGAAAGAAGATCGCGATCACCGCATCGAACGGACCCAGCCCGGCTAGCCCTGGCGACACTGGCTCGCACAGTGCGCGGAAGTTGGCGATGCCGGCCGAGGCTGCGTCGGCGTTGGCCTGTCGAACCGCGGAGGGTGAAAGATCGATGCCCGTCACGCTGGCCACGTGGGGAGCGAGCAATAGTTCCGTGTCGCCGATGCCACAGCCGACGCTGAGCACGCGCGAGCGAGGGCCGAGATCGAGGAGCGAACGGACGCGTTGGACCATGTGCGCTCGCAACTCCCGGACGGCCGCCTTGGCGAAATGCTGCTGCGCGAAGCCCGAGTAGAGCTGCTCGTGATATTGCCGCTCGCGCTCGATCTCGCGATCCATCCGCGGCTAGGCGCGCTTTTTCTTCGCCGCGGATTTTGCCGCCTGAGTCTTGGGAGGCTTGCGCGGTGCGGACGCTTTCTTGAGCAGCGTCTTCACGCCGCGGACCAGGTGGCTCACCTCGTTCGAACTCTTCTGGATCACCATGTCGGCGCCCGTATTGTTCTCGTCGAGACCGAGCGCATCCACGAAGCCCGATAGCAGGATTACGGGCGTGGAGATGTGGTGCTCGCGCAACGCTTTGATGAGATCCACTCCTGTCATCGAACCCATTTTGTAGTCGGTAATGATGAGATCGAAGCGCGATTGGCTCGCCCGGGAGAACGCCTCTTCTGGCGTCGACACAATCGTTACTCGGTAGTCGAGTTCCTCGAAAACCGCCTTGCGTGCGGTCAGGCCCATGCGGTTGTCGTCAACCATGAGGATTGCGGGAGGATCGGGAGGCAGAGAAGGGGTTGCGAACATCGGGGAAGACGAAATTATCAATTCTGTAATGCTCTCGTCAACACATTTCTATCGGCTTGGAACCACGCAAGATCGAGTGCTTGACAAATGCCGATTGGTTGACAGGCGCCACCGCGGCGCATCGATCGCATCACGGCGAAGCGATTGCGAACTCGATGAGTATAGCATCCGGGAGGCTCATCGCTGTTCTGTTATACTCGAGTTGGATGAGTCTTGCTTTTTCGCATCCTTCTCGCTCACTCTCGGCCGCTCCGCTTTCCCCGCGTCACTGAATGAAGCTCAGCGTGCGTCTCATAGGCGGTATAGAACCGCTCTTCGGCACCCGGGACGAAAACATCCGGATCCTCGAGGACAACCTCGGGGTGAAGCTTCGTCTCTGCGACGGCTCGATGGAGATCGAGGGCGGCGATGGCAACGTCGAGCGCGCCGAGCGGATTCTCCATGAGTATGCGAGTCTGGTGGAGCAGGGGCATCCGTTCTCCGAGGGAGAACTCACGGCGTGCCTTCGCCTCGCCTCGAGCGACCCGTCACTGAGTCTGCGCGCTTTGGCTGAAAGTGGGCGCCAGCGCAGCTTCGGAAAAAAAACCGTCACACCGAAGACGCTCAATCAGCGCCTCTATCTCGATGCGATCGAAAAGCACGACCTCGTGTTCGGCGTCGGTCCGGCGGGAACTGGAAAGACCTACCTCGCTGTTGCGATGGCCGTTGGCGCGTTTCTGAGCAAGAAGGTCACGCGCATCATTCTCACGCGGCCTGCCGTCGAGGCCGGCGAGAAGCTCGGCTTCCTTCCCGGTACCCTGCAGGAGAAGATCGATCCCTACTTGCGCCCCTTGTATGATGCGCTCTACGATATGCTCGAAGGCGACAAGGTGGAAAAACTGATCGAACGCAGAGCGATCGAAGTGGCGCCGATCGCCTTCATGCGCGGGCGCACGCTCAACGACAGCTTCATCATTCTCGACGAGGCGCAAAATTCCACCCCAGAACAGATGAAGATGGTGCTCACGCGCCAGGGCTTCAATTCGAAGATGGTGGTCACCGGCGACATCACCCAGACCGATCTCCCGGCGGGAAAGCGAAGCGGGCTTCTCGACGCCATCAGTGTGCTGCGCGGCATCGGCGAGATCCGTTTCGTGCATTTCGACGAGCGCGACGTCGTTCGCCACAGTCTGGTTCAGAAGATCATCCGTGCCTACGATCGCGCGGCGGAGGTCTCACAACAACAACTCCCGCTCCGGCTCTCCGAACCGGCGCCTTCGGAAACCCCGTCCGCGAATTGAACGCCATGTCCGAGCCTGGCAGTTGCACCGTCACCTTCCGCCGCTCCGCGGGCAGTCTCGACCGCCCGGCCGTACGCGCTTTCGCCTCTCGACTTCAGCGTGAAGTGACTCTCGGGCGTCCATTCGATTGCGCCATTTCCGGAGACCGCGAATTGCAGAGGCTCAATCGCGAGTTCTTGTCGCACGACTATCCCACCGATGTGCTCTCGTTCCCGCTGGGCGCCTCCTCCGGCCTGCTCGGCGACGTGGCGATTTCGGCGGATCGCGCGCGCGATCAAGCTGCCGCTCACGGACACGGTCTCACTGAGGAGATTTCGATTCTGCTCCTGCATGGGGTGCTGCACTTGCTCGGGATGGATCACGAAGGCGATGGCGGCAAGATGCGGCGCGCGGAAACCGCCTGGCGCCGCAAGTTGGGGTTGCCACACGGGCTGATCGAGCGGAGCCGCACGTGACCGAAGCCGCGATATTGATCGGCTGGTTGGCGGCCGCTCTGCTTCTGGTTCCGCTCAGCTTCGTGCACCTGTTCTACCTCCAGGCGCTGCGGCTGCGCGCCCGTGATACGCGCGCGCTCGAGGTTTTCAAGGAAACCCTCGAACCGCGCATCGGATTGAAGCTCGAGGAGGGCGCGCTCGTCTACTCGGTGGCCAAGCATGCGCTCATCTGCGCGCTGGCGATTCTCACCTTCGCGGTTCTGCAGAATCCCTACAAGATCGACCTGCCCAATTTCCCTCTCGCGGCCACGATCGCCGAGGCCCTCGGTTTCTCGATCGTGCTGACCCTCGCCCTGTCGCACATCATGCCGCAGTTGCTCTACCGCAAGACCTCCGGGGAGTGGCTCATTCCGGCCGCTCCGCTGCTGCGCGCGGTGGCTTGGGTCAGCACACCGCTGCTCTTCCTGTTGCGGCTCATGCGAACCCTCGCCGACCTGAGTTCGAACGAGGAGCCAGTTGAGGAGAAAGACGAGAACGATCAGATCGAGGCGCTCATCACCGCGGGCAAGGAAGAGGGGCTGTTCGCCGAAGAGGACCGCCGCCTCATCCAGTCGGTGGTCGAGTTCGGAGACAAGACCGTGCGCGAAGTCATGACGCCCCGCAACGACATTGTCGCGATCGATGAAGAAACCTCCCTGGAGGAGCTTCGCGAAATGGCCGTGCGCGAGCGCTATTCGCGTATTCCCGTCTTTACCGGCTCCATCGACAACGTCACCGGATTCGTGCATGTGCGCGATCTGTTCGAACTCGATCCGGCGCAGCGCAAGAACCGCAAGGTGCGATCGATCAAGCGCTCGATCCGGCTGGTGCCGGAGACCAAACCCGCCGACGGTGTTTTGCGGCTGATGCAACAGATCGGCGAGCACATGGTCGTGGTGATCGACGAGTATGGCAATACGGCCGGACTCGCGACGCTCGAGGACCTGGTCGAGGAGATCGTCGGCGAGATTCGCGATGAACACGAACCGGGCCACGACGTCTCGCCGGAGGCCGACGGTTCCTGCGTCGTATCGGGCAACCTCGACCTCGACCGCCTGCGCGAGTTGTTCGACTTCCGGCCGCCGGAAGAAACCGAATCGACCACGATCGGAGGGCTCGTCACCGAATGGCTCGGCCACGTGCCGGCCAAGGGCGAGATCGCCGAACAGGCCGGCTTGCGGATCGAAGTGCTGTCCGGCAGCGACCGGCGTGTTTCACAGGTGCGCGTCTCGCGCCAGGAGCAGACAATGGAGAACGATGACCGCAAAAAAGAGTAGGCCGAAGCACCGGTCCGGCTTCGTGTCGATCCTCGGGCGTCCGAACGCAGGTAAGTCGACCTTGCTGAATTCGCTGGTGGGCGTGAAGGTCGCGATCGTTTCCGACAAACCACAGACCACCCGGACTTCGGTGCAAGCGGTGCTCACGCGCGAAGGCGCGCAGATCGTGTTTCTCGACACGCCTGGCGTTCACGAAAGCAAGATCCTGCTGCACAAACGGATGATGGACAGCGTGCGTGAAGCCCTGCAGGAACGCGACCTGCTCATCTGGATGGTGGACGCCTCCGCTGGACTCGACGAGGCCGACATCGCCGCGGCCTCGATCGTCAGGGGAAACCGTGCGCCGTTGTTCATCGTGTTGAACAAGATCGACCGTGTGGCCAACAAGAACCTGCTGTTGCCGATGATCGAACGCTACCGTCAGGAGTTCTCTCCGAAGGAAGTGATCCCGCTGTCGGCACTCGACGGAGACGGCATTGACGATCTCGTGAAGTTGATCGTGGCCGGACTGCCCGAGGGGCCGAAGTACTTCCCGGACGATCATCTCACCGATCAGCCGGAGCGGTTCCTGGCGGGCGAGATCATCCGCGAGAAGGTGCTCGAACTGACCCGGCAGGAAGTGCCCCACGCCGTCGCCGTCGTGGTGGAAAAATGGGAAGAGAGCCCGAGGCTGGTCAAGATCGCCGCGGTCGTTTTCGTCGAACGCGACGGACAGAAGCGGATCGTGATCGGCTCCGGCGGGCAAGTGCTGAAGAAGATCGGCACCATGGCGCGGCAGGATATCGAAGACTTGCTGCGAAAAAAGGTTTTCCTCGAGCTGTTCGTGAAGGTCCGCGCCGATTGGCGCGAGCAGTCCGGATTCTTGAATGAGATAGACTGGCGAAATATGACGGGAGGCGAGCCGGAATGAAAAGGTTCTGGATGACGCTATTGATGGCCGCGTTCATGGCGGTCCTGGCGCCGGTTGTGATGGCGCAGAGCAAGGAAGACGACCGCATGGTCGACGAGGTTAGGCTCAAGCTCGCCGGCGACGTCGCGGTCAACGGCGGCGCCATCGGTGTCGACGTGAAGTCCGGCGTGGTGACGCTCACCGGCAAAGTCAAAAACGACAAGGCGCGTGCCAAGGCCGAGCGCCTGGCGAAGAAAGTGAAGGGCGTCAAGTCGGTCGACAACCAACTCAAGGTCGATCCGAACGCGCATTGACGTGCGGACAGCCGGCTGGATCGCGCTCTGTTTCGCCGCGGGAGTCTTGCGCGCGCAGGTCTATCCGGTAGCCGGCGGTGTGGGCGAAGCAGACCGGCTGTTGCGCGAGACCGCCTGGATTCGCGGCCTGAGCGCGGCACGGGTTCGTGAACTGGTGCCCGTCAAGACGGGGCTGCATTTCGTTGGCTGCGCCAATTGCACCGCGGGCCGGCAAGAAGGGCAACTCGCCTGGCGGCCGGAACACCCGGATGAAGTGTACTGCCGCTACTGTGGTCATCGATACCCGAGCGCCCGCTATCCGATGAGCCAGGCGATCGAGGCGCGCGGACCCGACGGTACACCGCATCGATTCCCCTTTTGGGCCGATGCCAACGGTTATCGGTACCACTTCGAGGCGAAGCGGGATGACTTGGTGAAGGACTTCATCGCGAACCAGGCGCGCTCGCTCGCGCGATTGTACCGGCTCACCGGAAAGGCGGAATACGGCGAACGCGCCGCGCTGATCCTCTCGCGCTTCGCCGAGGTATTTCCCGGGTGGACCTTCCGCTACGACTATCCCTTCCAGCAAAAACAGATTTACGATGGCGCCGTTGCGCCGGCTCAGTTGCGGCCCGGATTCCGCACCGCGCGCTGGTATTGGTGGGCCTACAACGATATCCCGAAGCCGCTCGTCGAAACCCACGATTGGATCCGGGGCGGCGGCTTCCTCGATGAGGCAGCGCGGAGGCGGGTCGAGACCGCGCTCTTCCGTAACGCGGCGGAGGAGGTGCTCGCGAATCCGGAAACGTTCGGCAACATGAGCCCAGGGACGTGGACCAGTCTCGCGATGCTCGGTCGCGTGATCGATGAGCCGCGCTACGTTTCGGTGGCGCGCGAGCGGCTTACGGAAATGATGCGCACCCGATTCCTATTTGACGGCACGTGGCCCGAAGGCGCACCGAGCTATCATCGCCAGACCGCCGGCAATCTCGAAGCCGTGTTTCGCGCGTTGGGCGAAGAGCCATCGCAGGACCTGGTGCGTAGCCGCCGCGCGCTCGATCTGATGCGGCTTCCCTCTGGCCGTCCCGTGCCGGTGCACGACACATGGTCAACCGACCGGAATCCCCCCGTTGAACGCAGCGCCGCCTACCTGCTTCCGGCGCTCGGACACGCGATGCTCGGAGGCGGCGATGGAGGGCGCCAGACCCAGTTTCATCTCACATGGTCCGGCAGTCATGGCCACGCGCACGGCGACAATCTGAGTCTGCTGGTTTGGGCGAACGGACGCGAGATGCTCTCTGACCTCGGTTATACGCACACCCAACAGCGCGCCTGGACGCTCGCCACCGCGGCGCACAACACCGTGGTGATCGATGGCGTGCAGCAGTCGATCAAACGCGGCGAAACCGGTGGATCGCTGCGCTTCCACGACATCTCGGATCCCGTGGTGCAAGTGGTGAGCGCCGAGGGCGCGCGCGGATATCCGGGCTTGGCGCGCCGCTACGAGCGGACCCTCGTTGCGGTGCGCGCACCCGATCGTTGGTACGCGGTGGACTTCTTTGACGCCGAGGGCGGCTCGCGGCACGACTACTTCCTGCACGGTGATGCCGATTCGACCGGATCGGTGGTTTCGTCCGTGAAGCTCGACCGCGCCCCGGCATCGCTGCTTCCGCCCGGATTCGAGTGGCGGCCCGCGCGAAACGAGGGTGAAGTGTCGATGGTGGAGCAAACGCACTTTGCTTACGGATACCTGCGCGCGACTGGTTCCGCGAAAACCTCGTGGCCAGCGCGCGTGATCTTCGAAGCGGGCGGCGCCAAACTCGCGGCTACGCTCATGGCGGATTCAGGAAGTGAATTGATCACGGGCGAAGGTCCCGCGGTGCGGTGCGCGGACGAAGACGACGCGCGGCTCGATCAGTGCCGGCGTCCGTTCGCGATGATCCGGCGTTCGGGCGGCACGAGCCGGTTCGTTTCCGTGATCGATCCGATTCCTCCGGGCGGCACCCCGATCGCGGCGGAGCGCTCAGTTGATGGCAGTGTGCGGGTGACGATCGGCGATCGCACCGATTCGATCGCGCTCGATCCCGAACTCGGCGTGCGCTTCGAATCGCGGCGCGGCGCGCGTGTCGAGCATCGATACTCGCTCGGACGCGTTGTCTCGGCGGAGTTGGTGCAAGCCCGTGGCGGAGCGTTCGTACTGAAGGGAGCCCTGCCGCGCCCTGGTCGGACGATCCGGCTCATCGCCGCTGATGGCGAACTCGCGTCCGTTGTCGAGGAATCGAAGGGCCAGACCATCCGGATTCTCGGCGGCAACGCGATGGCTTACGATTCGTCCTCCCGATCATTCGCGCTGGCAGCGTATCCCGCGCGGACCTATCGCGGCCCGGTGTGCGTGGAGTGGCGTGCTACTTCACCGCGATCGTCGCCGTTGGCTGGCTCGGCCGGCCGTTGACGAACAGAAAGACGGGGATGGCCTTTCCATTCGGCGTGGTTTCCGGAATGCGAACGTTGAGCTGAATGAGGCCGGAGACCAATCCTGTGACGCCGCCCGCGTAGAGCACCTCGGCGTCGATGACGCCGATCTGGACGCCGAGCGACGCGTTCGGAGCTTCACTGGCTTGCGTGATGATCAAGCCGTCCGACGTGGCGGTGTTGGGCAGGCCCTCACCCGTCGCATAGAAAACGATGATTGATCCGCGCGGGGCCGCTGCGGTCTCGGTGATCAACGAATAGACTCCGGAGACCTCGTCGAACTGGAATCCCGCGATCGGACCCGACCCCGCCGAGTTCGCCGTGAAGATTCCTGGTGCGGACCTCGACACCGGCACGACCACCGGTTGCGAACGGACTCCGTTGAACTCCGCGCGCACGTCCACTTGCTCGAGCGGCGCGATTCCGTAGGGCACCACCGCGCTCACCTGGTTGGCCGACGTGTAGAGGACCGGAGCGGCCAGATTCCCGAACAGCACGCGGGTTCCCGCCAGTGACGGCGGAACCACTCCGTTAGTGGCGGTGAATGTCGTCAGGCGGTCCGGACCCAGGCCGGTTCCGAAAAGCGCGACGATTAGACCCGGCGCGATCGCGTCGGTTGCAAAGCTCGCCGAGTTGACCACCGAGCCGATGATCGGGCCGGGTGGCACAACGGTGACATTCTGCGCAATTGCATCGCCGCCGCCGATTCCGGGATTGATCACGGTGATCGGAAGCGTAACCGGAGCGTTGAGCAGACTGAGCGGAATCACCGCCGAGAGTACATTCACGCCCACATAGGTGGAAGGCAGCGTTACGTTGCCGGTCTTGACGATCGAGCCCGGAAAGAAGTTGTCGCCCTGAATCGTAACGGTCGTCGCCGGCGAGCCCTGCGGAATCTGACTAGGCCAGATGGAAGAGATCGACGGTGCGCCGGGCGATACATTCAGATTGATGCCGAGCGTGATGGTCTTATTGACCGCCTGCGGAGCGCTGACCGTGACCGTTCCCTTGTACGTTCCCGGCGGAAGGCCGAGCGGATTGACGATGGCGCCCACCGTTCCCGGAAACGCGGGAAAGGCGACGCCGCTCTTCGGCGTCACAGTCAGCCATGTGCCGCCCGCCGCCGCAGTGGTGTACGACAAGACCGCGCCATTCGTCGTGAGAGTGAACCCCACCGGTTCCGGTGGCGGCGCGCCACGAACGTAGTTCACGGTGGCCGAAGTGACATTGGCGGTGAGCGTCGATGGAGCGGCCCGAACCACTAGACTCACCGGAATTACGGCGGTCTGCGGAGCCTGCTCCGCGGTGATGATCGTGATCGTGGCTGAATAGGTGCCGACCGCGAGGCTGGTCGGATTCACCGACACCCGTGCCGAGGCGGGCGCCGTGGCCGTCACGGGCGTGATGCTCAGCCATGGGCCGCCTGTCAAGGCCGCCGCGAACGGAACGGTTCCCGCGACCGCCAATATCTGAGCGACCGGCAATTTCGTGTCACCGATTTGATGACTAAAGGCTAGCGTCGCGGGCGTAACCTTGAATACCGCAGCGGTTTGACCGGCCAACGGCAACGTTATGGAGAGCGCGCAAATGAGCAGGACAAATTGCATCCCGCTCTTCTATCGGATGGCGGGCCGTCCCTTGGAACTCTCCAACAGGTCCAGTTCTTCCGGAAAAACTGCGTAGCCCTCCGGTGGTGGGAATATTCCCTGGAGTAGCTTCAGTCTTCGCCGCAGCTTTGGACTCGGCATCTGCCGCGGTCCCGGCTCCACATCGATGTCGCAGCAGATCCCGTGCAGGTAAAGCGTGAGCGTGTCGATCAGCGATTGCCGCGCGTATTCGCGAAACGTCTTGCTATCCCGCGCGCCCGATCCGCGACGGCGCAGTTCCTGTTTACGCTGCCAGCTCGGATCGTCCACCTCACCATGCATGCCGGTCTTGAGCTCTTCGCGCAGAAGCCGTGCGTACTCTTCCAAGGCGCCCGGATCGTTCAACTGGTCCACCACGATTTCCGCCAGGTGGTGGAACAGTTCGTAGTGATAGGCGCCCACTTCCATGTCGTCGATCGCGAATGTGAGCATCGGGCCGGCCGGATCGCGCGAGAGTACCGATCTTGCGGACTTGTTTTCCGCCGGAGCTTCGAACGTCACTACTTCGCCTTGCCCGTTGCGTTCGAGGAAAGGAACCAGCAACAGGTTTACAGGCGGAAGAGCTTCCTTGACCCGCGGCGGGAGTGCCGCGACGGGTTCGTCGAGATAGTCGCGCACGTCCTCATCGCTCAGTGGACCTCCGGCTGAAAAATAGTGGAACAACGGGCCGTGAGGCACGAGCGAGGGACGGACTTGTTCGCGAAGTTCCGCGAGAGGCACCCGTTGGTTCCGGGTGGTTGGATCGGGCATGGCGGGAAAAACCGGCAGCGGCGGGGGATTCCGCTTCCTTGATTGTAGCTGGCTTTGTGCCGGCTAGGCTATACTGGTCGTCGAGTCGGCTAAATATGCCGTCAGCAAGTCAGCGGCTGCTGTTCGCCCTGCTTTGCTTTGCGAGCCTCACGGTGTGGGTTCGCGAGTCGTGGGCCGCCGCTGCCTTCCAAGCAGGCATCTTCATTTTGTTTGCTTCCCGTGCCGGATCGATTCCGGTTCGCGATGTGCTTCCCGTGGTGGCGCTGCCCGCCATCGGGCTCGTGCAACTCGCCTTCGGGATTTCCGCGGCTGCCTCCTATACGGTGGAAGCGGTTCTGCATTGGGCCTCGCTCGGCGCGGTGTTCGCCTTGGCTCGATCATCGAGCGCCAGCGCGGACGATCGAGCTTCGTTCCTCTCCGGAGCCGCCGCGTTCGGTGCGGTGATGAGTGTGCTGTGCCTGGTCCAGTTGAATACCTCGCAAGGCCGGTTCCTCTGGTATTTCGATTCGGGGTTCACCGCCATCTTCGCGTCGTTCGGCTCCTACAACAACTGGGCGCAATTCGTGGAATTGATGCTGCCGTTGGCGATCTGGAAGATCGCCGATTCGCGTGAGAAGGGAGCCTTCTGGGCGGCGGCTAGCGGCTTGATGGCGGCCTCTGTCGCCGCCACCGGAGCTCGTGCCGGCACACTGATCTGCACGGTGCTGGCTCTCGTATGCCTGGTGGCGCTCGCGCGCGCGAACCCGGCCGCTCGCCGGAAACTCGCCGTGCCGCTCCTGCTTGCTCCGGTCGCGGGACTCGCATTCACCCTGATCGCCGGCACCGACCTCGTTTGGAAACGCCTGCACCAGGAAGCTCCGTATCACGACCGGATGCAGTATCTGCTCTCGTCGGTGGATCTGATTCGCGATCGTCCGGTGCTGGGTTGGGGTCTCGGAACTTGGCCGCTTGTCTATCCGCAGAAGGCGAGAATCGACGATTCGGTCTTCGTCAACCGCGCGCACAACGATTGGGCCGAGTACACCTCCGATGGCGGATTCGTCTTTCTCGCTGCTCTCGCTCTCCCGTTCCTGTGGGCGTTGCCGTGGATGTGGCGCAATCCCTGGGCCCTCGGAGTTCTCGGTGTACTCGTCCACGCCTGGGTCGACTATCCATTCCCGCGAGCCGGCGTGTCGGCGTGGTTGTTTGCGCTGCTCGGTTTGCTATACGCGGCGGCGGAGCGGTCCGGGGGCCGTTCGAGATCGTGGTTGCGCGCAGCTAGGAGCCGCCAGGATGCAACGATTGGGCGATGACAAGACGAATCCGGCTGCTCGTCCCCTGATAAGAGGCGGAGCCTCGTCGCGCGGTGAGTTGCCGGCGGTGGCAAGGGGCCCTGCCTTGCCCGGCACGTTCTCGATCCGTTCGATCAGGCGACAAGAAAGGATCCGGTTGGCTCGTTGCCGTATGCCTGTTACAGGCCATGGACCAGCCTCGCAATCGTATGTCCGGGCCGCATGCCGGGGCCCTCTTGAGCGAAACTCCCTGGAGGATGCCTCATTTCGGGCAGTGTGCGATGATGATCGGCTTGAGCCAACAACACAAGATCACTTCGCTCGAAGTCCTCGACATCCGCTATCCCACGGTCCGTCTCGGACTCGCCGGTTCTGATCCCCGCCACCTCGCTCCCAACTATTCCTGCGCCATTCCGGTCCTCCGAACCGGCTCTGGGCTCGAGGGACGGTCGCTCATTTTCACGATCGGCGATGGGACGCAGATCCAGAAAGCGGCGGTCGAGGCGCTCGCGCGATTCGTCGTGGGACGCGATCTTCGCGAGTTCATGGAGGAGCCGGGCCTGTTCGCCCAGGCTCTCGCCGAACATCACCAACTCCGCTGGCTCGCGCTCGGCGCCTATCGCATGGCGGTAGGCGGAATCGTCAACGCGCTCTGGGACCTGTGGGCCAAGAGCGAGGGCGTTCCGATGTGGCGGCTTCTCACGAGCCTGGCGCCGGAGAACATCGTGCGGTGCATCGACTTTCATCATCTGCGCGATGCGTTGACCGAAGACGAGCTTCTCGAAATGTTGCGCTCGCGCCAAGCGGGCCGCGCGGCGAATCTCGCTCGCATCGAGGCGCGAGGTATTCGCGTCTACTCGACCGCGGGATGGTCCGGGCGCCCGCTCGCCGAAGTCCGCGAGATCTGCAACGGACTCTATCGGCAAGGAACGCGCGCTTTCAAAGCGAAGGTCGGCCGCGGGCAACAGTATGACCGGGCGCGAGCACTCGACGAGGACCGCCGGATGCTCGACACGATGCGCGACGCCACCGGTCCGGACGCGCAGCTTCTCACGGATGCCAATCAGAATCTCGGCGACTGGCGCAACGCGGCCAGCTACATGCTCGAACTCGCGGGGTACCGTCCGATGTTCATCGAAGAGGCGATCGCCTACAACGACGTGCTCGGCTACGCGAAGCTCCGGGAAGCACTCGCGCCGGCCGGCATCGGCGTGGCGGGCGGCGAACAGGCGCCTGACGCGGTGACGTTCAAGCAACTGCTCGCGGGCGGCGGACTCACGCATTGCCAGATCGACGGAGCCCGCGTGGGCGGAGTGAACGAGTTGTTCGCCATCGTCGCGATGGCCGCCAAGTTCGGCGTGCCGGTGTGTCCGCACAGTGGGGGCATTGGCCTCGGACAACTCGTGGGTCCAATGGCGATCTTCGATCAAGCTTGGTTCGGCTCCGATGGACGCTGGCTCGAGTACCTCGAGTTCCTGCAGTCCGGCGTCTTTCTGAATCCGCTGCAGGTCCGCGACGGCCACTATCTGCCCTCGAACGCGCCCGGCTGGGGACTCGAGATGCATCCGGAATTTGTCGCGCGCTATCGATATCCGGACGGTCCGGACACCGCGGATACCGCCGAAGCCGATCGCGTCGCGGCGGCGCAGCCCGGCGCTCCTCCCTACGTTCGCTATTGGTGATCGAAGGCCAGCGGCGCGCGGAGCCGTTCCGGTATGCTTCCAACAGGAGAACCACTCTTGAACTCACGCACTTCCAGACGGAAATGGCTGCTCGCTTCGGGAGGCACGGCGCTTGCGCCCGCCGCGGCGCAGATCGCGAAGACAGACGCCGGATATCGAGACGTCCGCAAGGTCCGGTTGTGGGAGAACACGCGCAAGGAGTTCCGTGAGGCGATCGACGGCGGACCGCTGCAACTGGTGATCGTGCCAACCGGCTCCACCGAGCAGCACAACGAGCATCTTGCCATGATCAACGACACGGCGAGTGTCACGCTGATCGCTGAACAGGCCGCGCTGCGAATGTTCCCGAAGGTGATGGTCGCGACGCCGGTTCCCGTGGGAATCTCGCCGCACTGGATGGATCGCAAGGGAACGCTTACCCTGACGAAGGAGACCTTCCTGGCCGTGGTCTACGAGATCTGCGATAGCTTGAAGCAGCACGGCGTCAAGAACATCCTGATCCTCAACGGGCACGGTGGCAATGTGCGTCCGCTCCGCGACAGCCTCGAGGAGTACCGGCGCAGGCTCGGCATCAACGTCCACTTCAACTCCTATTGGGATGCCTACACGCCCGAGATCACGAGGAAGTACATGGAGAGCGGCAAGGCACCCGGACACGCCGCCGAGTTCGAAACGTCGTTCGCGATGGCGGCGTTTCCGGAGCGGATTCACTGGGAAGGTGTCGACTACGCCCGGATGAAGGGCAAGTTCGGAATCAAGGATCCGGCCGCTGAAAAGCAAGACGAGGAGTTCGCGAAAGAGGCCAAGCTCGCAAGCACGGCGAAGGGAGAGGCGATGATCGGCATCGCGGTGGACTTCGCGGTGAAGAGGGTTCAGTCCATCCTAGCGGGCGCATGAGCCACTACCGTTTCGAGCCAGCGGATTCGCTGCGGGAACTCGACAGTTCGCTCGAGAGCGGACTGAGTCCGGCCGAGGTGGAGCGGCGCACCGTCCAGTTCGGCCGCAACGAGCTTTCCGGTACGGGAATCCGAAGTCCCTGGGCAATCCTGTGGGAGCAGTTCACCCAGTTGATGACCGTGATCCTGATCGTTGCCGCGGTGATCTCGGCCTTGCTTCAGGACTACAAGGACGCCGCCGCGATCGGTGCGATCGTGCTGCTCAACGCGATTCTCGGCTTCAGTCAGGAGTTTCGCGCCGAACGGGCGATGGCCGCGCTCAAGAAGCTCTCAGTGCCGTTGGCGCGCGTGCGGCGCGAGGGCGAGGTTCGCGAGATTTCGTCGCTCGATCTGGTGCCTGGCGACATCCTGTTTCTCGAAGCGGGCAACTTCGTCGCGGCGGACGGGCGCCTGCTCCAAAGCGCCGGCTTGCAAACACACGAAGCCGCGTTGACCGGTGAATCCGAGCCGATCCGCAAGATCACCGCCGCGATCGATCAGCCCGATCTTCCGCTCGGCGACCGCCGCAACATGGTCTATCGCGGAACGTTCGTTACGGCCGGCCGCGGAACGGTGATGGTGACCGAGACCGGCATGCGGTCGGAGTTGGGGCGCATCGCGGCGATGATCCAGACCGTGGCGCAAGAGGCGACTCCGTTGCAGAAGCGCCTGGAACACCTCGGGCGCGGACTCGCGGCCGCGGCCTTGTCGATCGTCGCGGTGATCTTTCTTTTAGGCATCGTCCGCGGCGAGGAATTGAAGCTGATGCTGCTCACCGCGGTGAGCATTGGCGTCGCGGCGGTTCCGGAAGGATTGCCCGCGGTGGTGACCATCGCGCTCACGCTCGGCGCGCAGCGGATGTTGAAACGCCGCGTGCTCGTTCGGCGATTGGCGGCGGTGGAGACGCTCGGGTCGGTCACGGTGATCTGTTCGGATAAGACGGGCACGCTCACCGAGAATCGAATGACGGCGGAGCGGCTCCATGCTGGCGGCATCGAACGGCCTGTCGATGGAGCGCCGCTCGATGGTGCCACGGCGCTGCTGCTCGCGGGCGGCGCTCTGTGCAACGACGCTGTTCCCGGAGATCCGCCGATCGGAGATCCGACCGAAGTGGCCCTGCTCGTCGCCGCGGAGAGATTCCAGATCGGCAAGGTGGAATTCGAGCGCGAGTTGCCGCGCGTGGCCGAGGTCCCGTTCGACTCGGGCCGCAAGCGGATGACCACGGTGCACCGGATCGATTCGATCCCGCCTCCGCTCGCCGGTCCGCTCGGCGCCGGGCCGGGCCGCGTCGCGTTCACCAAGGGTTCGGTGGATGGGCTGCTCGGTATCTCCGATTCAGTATGGGCCGGCGGAGCGGCGCATCCGCTCGATGCCGGCTGGCGCAAGCGGATCGAAGCCGCGAACGCGGAACTGGCGGGGAACGGAATGCGCGTGCTCGGCGTGGCGTTCCGCGCGGTCGAAGAGGGAGAGCCGGCCGATTTGTCGATCGAGAGCGGACTCACGTTCGTTGGCATGACCGGGATCATCGACCCGCCGCGTCAGGAGGCAGCCGCCGCGGTCGCGACGTGCCAGAGCGCGGGGATTCGCGCCGTCATGATCACCGGCGATCATCCGCTCACGGCCCGCTACATTGCCGGTCAACTGGGGATCCGCGGAGAGTCCGCTCCGGTCACCGGGATCGACCTCGAGCGAATGCGGAGCGAAGAGATCCAGCGGACCTCCGCCACTACGGCCGTCTATGCCCGTGTTTCACCCGAACATAAGTTGAAGATCGTCGAGGGGATGCAGGCGCGCGGAGAAATCGTGGCGATGACGGGCGACGGCGTGAACGACGCGCCGGCGTTGAAGCGCGCCGACATCGGAATCGCGATGGGCGTCACCGGCACCGATGTGGCGAAGGAGTCAGCGGACATGGTCCTGCTCGACGATAATTTCGCCACGATCGTCGCCGCGGTGGAAGAGGGGCGCGTCATCTATGACAACGTCCGCAAGTTCATCCGCTACATACTTGCGACCAATTCGGGCGAGATCCTGCTGATGCTGAGCGCGCCGCTGGTGGGCATGCCAATCCCTCTGTTGCCGCTGCAACTGTTATGGATCAACCTGGTGACCGACGGGCTTCCCGCGCTGGCGTTGGGAGTCGAGCCGGCGGAGAGCAACGTCATGCGGCGGCCGCCCTATCCACCGGACGAAAGCATCTTCGCACGTGGGCTCGGGCGGCACGTGCTGTGGGTCGGATTGCTGATGGCGTTCCTTTCGCTCGGCACCGGTTACTACTACTGGAGCACCGGCGATCCCTCCTGGCAGACAATGCTCTTCACGACCCTGACATTCACGCAGATGGCGCACGTAATGGCGATCCGCTCTGAACATGCGTTCCTGTGGGAGATCGGATTGTTCGGTAACAAGGCCCTGCTCGGCGCGGTGTTCCTGACATTCGTGTTGCAGTTGGCGCTCATCTACGTGCCGGTATTGCAGGAGTTCTTCAAGACGGTCCCGCTCGAGCCGGGCAAGCTCGCTTTGACGATCGCGGTGAGCTCGATCGTGTTTCATGCGGTCGAGGTCGAGAAGTGGCTGGCGCGGAGGGGGAAGTAGCCGAGCCGCAGGCCGCCACGTCAATCCAGCGAAGAGGCCCCCGGGATTCACGCCACCCCGATCCAGGTAAGCTATCTGGGAGATGGCTGAAGCGTCCAAGGTCCCGCGCGTCTTCGTGTCGGCCACGCGTGAGGATCTGTCCGATTACTGCAAGGAGGCCGGCAAAGCGATCCGCGAAGCGGGATGTTTTCCGGTGATGCAGGAAGATTTTGCGGCGGGCCATCAGCCCGCGCTCGTGCGGTGCCGCGCCGAGGTGGAAAGCTGCGAGGCGCTGGTAGTGATCGTTGCCCATCGCTATGGATGGGTGCCGCCGGATCAGGAAGGCGACGCGAAGGACAAGAGCATCACCTGGCTCGAGTGCCTTCATGCCGTAGGTCGCGGGATCCCCGTGTACGCCTTCCTCGTCGATCCGAAGCACCCCTGGTCTGAGGACCACAAGGACTCGATGAAGCTCATCAGTGCGATACAGCAGGAGCGGGAAAAGGACGTCGCCGATCTCCGGCTCGCCGTTCGCCAGCTCAAGAAGTTCGAGACTTGGCTCGACAGCGATCGCGTGCGCTCGAGATTCACCAGTTCGGACAATCTCGGCAAGGAGATCCTGAAGGCGCTCTTCAAATGGAGGCATCCTGGCCAGGAGCCTGAGCCCACCGCGGAGAAGTACGTCGAGTTCCTGCGCGAGGCCACGCGCTATATCGAACTCGGCGGGCTCGGCGCGAACACGGTGAACCAGTACGAGATCGAGCAATTGTACGTCCCGATCACCACGGCTGCACGCGAAGGCGGCGAAGACAAGCGCATCCCCCTCGAGAAAGCGCTCACTCACCAGCGCCTCGTGATTCAAGGCGACGCCGGAAGCGGCAAGACCACGTTCCTCCGCCGCATCGCGCGCGAACTGCTGCGCGAGACTGGGCCCGATGTGGCACTGCCCATCAGAGGACTTCCGCTCTTCCTCCGCATCTCTGAGTTCGACGCGCATATCGAGGGATGCAAGGGCCGCGCGGACGCACCTGCTCCGCAAAACGCGGCGGGCTGGATCGCGCACTTCTTCGCGCACGGCCAGTGGGACTTGACCGAGCGCTTTGTCGAAAAGCAACTCGAACAGGGAAAGGCGATCCTGCTGGTGGATGGGCTCGACGAGGCTCTGGATGAGGGCCGCCGCGAGCGGATCGCCGGCATCTTCCAGGACGCGGTGCGGCGGTTTCGATCCGCGAAGTTCTTTGTGTCCACGCGGCCCGGCGCCTACCAAGGCAAGGCAGTGCTGAGCGGGTTCGAGACGGTGCGGATCGAAGAGCTCGATGACGAGGCGGTGAAGAGCTTTCTCGATCTCTGGTCTCACGCGGTTCACCCGAACGATGCTGCGGCGGCCCGGCAACGCCGGGATGCTCTGAACTCCGCGTTGCGCGGGAAACCCGAGATCTTCCGGATGGCCCGCAACCCCGTCATGCTCACGGCACTCGCCGTCGTCCACTGGAACCAGCGCTCATTGCCGGAGCAACGCGCGGACCTTTACAAGACGATTCTCGAGTGGCTTGCGGGCCGCAACAAAGCGATCACGGGAAAGGCGCGCCTCACGTATCTCGAGGAACTGGCGTTCTCCATGCAGACCGATCCAGCGGGACGTATTCGGACGGTTGAAAAGCGCGGCGCGGAGAAGCGGATGAAGGACCCGCCTGCTGGGTTCCTCGATGCGGAACTGACCAATAGCGGGATCATCGTCAGCCGCGGGTCGAACCTCGAGTTCTGGCATCTGACGTTCCAGGAGTATTTGGCGGCGCGTCGGCTGGCTGGCCTCGACGACTATGAAAGCATCCTGTTTCCGAGCAAAGGGCCCAGCCCTGTCTTCCTGCCGGAGTGGCGCGAAACGATGCTGCTGTTGGGTGGCGTGCTCGAGTCGCAGGGGCACGGGCGATTGAACGCCTTGCTGCGGAAAATCGCGGACCATGCGGAGGGCCGCTTCCCGGACGAGGTACGCTGCGTGGCCCTGTTGTCCGCGATGCTGCGTGACTTGGGGCCCACGAAGTTCCAGCCGGATTGTCCGAAGTATCAGCCGCTGCTCGCCGGGATGCGGCGGCTGTTCGAAGAAGGTGGCGCGGACGACGTGGACATCAAGGATCGCGCGGCTGCTGCTGAAGCTCTGGGAGCCAACCATCCGGGACTGCGGATGCCTTGGGACGGGGGCTATTGGATCGAGGTCAAGGGTGGACCGATGGGGCCGTTCGAGATCGGGCGATATCCGGTGGCCGTCTGGGAGTATGGGCAGTTCCTGGAAGCATCCCGGCGCAAGGCTCCTTGGGATTGGGCAGATCAGCAGCGGCATCCGGCGCGGCCTGTCGTGATGGTGACGTGGCATGACGCCGGCGCCTACTGCGATTGGGCGGCGAAGAAAGCGAAGGGCTGTCGCCTGCCTGATGAACACCAGTGGCAGTTCGCCGCCAGCGGCGGAATTCGCGAGTATGCTTGGGGCGATGAGGAACCCGATCGGTCGCGATGCAACGTTGAATTTTTGATCGGAGCGCCCTCGCCCGTCGGGTTGTTCCCAAGCGGCAATACGCCGGACGGGATTGCGGATCTGTCGGGCAACGTTTGGGAATGGACGTCGAGTCGATACAAGGCGGATTCCGGGCGGTTCGTGTTGCGGGGCGGGTCGTGGTTCATCAATCGAGACTTCGCGGCCTGCGCCTATCGGTCCCACAACGACCCGGACGACCACTTCATCGATATCGGGTTTCGTTGTTCCAGGACTTAGTCTTACCCTATTCTCTTTACACTCTTACACTCTCCACTCCAGAACCGCAGGTGTAGTGGGTTCAGGGCGAAGCCCTCGCGAAAAACTTTTGCGGGCTTTCGCGCCCCGGATGACCCGCTTCGCAGGCCTCAGCGCCACGAACTCGGATCGCGGGGCAAATCTCCGAGCGGATCGAGTACCTCGACACGATCATCTCTGGCCGAGTTCCAGCGCCAGAGGACAAGGTTCGACCCGGCACGATCGACCGCGGAAGGGTAAAGTGCACCCGGTATGTTTTGGGCGATCAGACTCCCGGCGATCTTCCAGGAAGGAACCAGCCTCGGCCGGCGCTGAAACGCCAATTGCTTCCAGGGACACCGGACCATCGCCGAATCAAAACCAAGAGCGGACAATGTGGCCTCGTCACGGAGGTCCGCGACTCTCACGTCCACGCGGTAGGTGCACAAAGTTCCAGGGCGCCAGCCGAGATCCTGTTCATACTCGCGGATCGCGGTTCCGTAGTCCAGGGCGAGGTAGAGGGCCGGTATGCCCGGTTGGTTGAACCGGCCCCCGGTCTCCGCCGCTCCGTCTCCGCAACAGATTCAGCGGAAGCGGAACAGCTTCACGCAAGTCCGCCGTGGTCCAGCGTGTCGAGGTGCCGGAGGACAGCTTCCGCTTCCCCGCTTGCCACCAGATCCTCCGCCGTCTTCCATTCGAAGCCGGCGAGCGGCTGAAATCGAAACCACGCAATCGCACGAGCATCGTCGCCGAGCATCTCGGCCGCCCTGGCGATGATCCGCACTATGTGGCTCATCCGTTGCTGAGCAAGCGGCGCGTACGGATTGCGCTGCAAGCGTATTTCGATGCACGTTCGCAAGATCGGAGAGCATTGAGAGGTTGATCCGGAGCCGGGTGCGGACACTCAGGGGGATCGCCGACGGCACAACCAGCGCGCTTGGCGCCGGTCGCCTCCACGTACTCGCGCAACCGGAACCTCATCGAAAGTGCTGATGACGCCACCCTCGACGGGCAGTTGCACGCTCCGCTCTTCACCGTGCCCAGCAGTCGCCGCCAGCCAACAACGCTTTCCGACTCGGATCACCGCTCGGCGACTACCAGCTTCCTCTGATAAACCGACTCGAACGCCGGCCCCACCCGCTCCACCGTCCACTGCTCGAGATCAATCCGCCCTTGCCCCGCCAGCCGCAGCGTCACCTCCGTCGGCCCCACCTCACACTCGAACGACTCCACGCGCAACTCTCGTCCGCTGTCGAGCGCATCCGCGATCCGCAGGATCGGAATCAGGAACAACAGATTCCGCCGGATCTCCGGCTCCAGTTGCTGGAACTGCGTGTGTCGCGCCGACGGCATCGACTTGCGATGGAACCGGCACAGGCACGCCACCTGCACCTTCTCCTGGTCGGTGAATCCGGGAAGGTCCGAGTTCAGCACGATGTACTCGGAATGCTTGTGGTGCGCGGTGTCGGCGATGAAGTGTCCGGCGTCGATCAGGAACGCGGCGGCCTCGAGCGGCTTCGCCCAATCGGGATGCAGCTTGTGCAGGGGCCGGAGCGCCTGGAAGAGCGTCCGCGCGAACGCCGCCACCTTGCGCGCGCGACGCAGCGGCACCTGATAGCGCGTCGCGACGCGTTCCACTTCCTGCCGCTGGTCGCGCGCCAACTGCATCCGCTCGGATCCGACGCCGCGCGCGCCGAGGTCGGCGATCAGGCCCTCACGCACTCCGGCGGTCGAGTAGTGCAGAGCCGGCAACTGGAATCGCCGCATCACCTCGAGCAGCACGGCGACGCCCGGAACGATGATCTGCGCCCGTCGCGGGCCGATTCCGGTGACACGCGCCCGGGCCTCGCGATCGCGTTCGCATAGCTCACGGTAGAGCTTGGTCACCTGCGGCATCGTGGCGCGGAGTTTGTCCGCCTCGTCGCGGCGCGCACGCGGAATGCGATTCACCGCGCACACCATCGCCGCCGCGGTGGACGAGGTCGCGATCGCGCGATCGCACTGGCGCACGCCGATCTTCTGAATCACGGGCGCGAGCCGCTCGGCGATGAAGTCCTGCATGCGCGCGAGTTGGCTCGGTTTGGGTGGATCGTCCTTCAGGAACGCACCCGTCAACCGGACCGCTCCGAGCGGCTTCGAGAACGCCTCTTCGATCCGGCCGTTCTCGGCAAGAATGATCTCGCCGCTGCCGCCGCCCACATCCACGATCATGATGCGCTGCCTCGGATGCGGCCAAACCGTGGAGACGCCGAGGTGGATCAAGCGCGCCTCTTCGCGTCCGGAAATGATCTCGACTGGAACGCCCGCGGCACGCGAGGCCCGCTCGATGAACTCGCGCTGATTCGACGCATCGCGCACCGCGGCGGTGGCCACCGCGCGGATTCCTACTGGATCCAGCCGCTGGTAGACCGCTGCCATTCGCGCCAACACGCTGCAAAGAAGATCGGCCGCCTGATCGCTGATCACGCCCGCCTGGAAGACCGATTCTCCCAGGCGCGTCACCTCGCGATCGGCCGCCAGCGTCTCGAACTGGCCGGAAGGATGCACATCCGCCACGAGCATCCGGACGGAGTTCGATCCGATGTCGATGGCGGCGTAGCGTGGCACTTCGTGTTTATTGGACGATCGCCGCTGGGTTGGAGAGTTCGCCGATTTCAGGAACGCGGATGGTGACCACGTCTCCCGGGGCGAGCGCATTCTCTTCCTTGACGATGATGCCCGTGCCGGTGCATAACACCGATCCGGGTGGAATCGAATTGGCGCGGAACAGATACTCCACCAGCGTCTCGATCTTGCGATGAAGCTTCGATGTCGAAACCGCGCCTTCGAACACCGTCTTGCCCTCGCGCGTGATCGTGCAGGTCATGTCGAGCTTGTAGGGATCGGTGAGTTCGTCGGGAGTCACGATCACCGGGCCAAGCGAACAGCAGGCGTTGTACACCTTCGACTGCGGCAAGTAGAGCGGATTCTCCTTCTCGATGTCCCACGCCGAAACGTCGTTGGCGAGCGTGTAGCCGAGCACGTTGCCCTTGCTGCCGAGCACCACCGCGAGTTCCGGTTCGGGCGCGGTGAACTTCGAGTCGGAGCGGATGCCGATCTTCTGTCCGGGTCCGACGCAGACGCGCGCGGTTCCCTTGAAGAAGCTCTCCGGGCGCGGTTCGCGATAGACGTAGGCATAGAAGCCTTCGCGCGTGCCGTGTTCGGCATCGCGGAACGAGGCGGAGGTTTCGTAGGTGCAGCCGCAGGCCCACACTTCCGACGGGAAGATCGGAATGATCGGCTTGAGGGGCTCTTTGTGCTTGGTGGCGTGCTGCGAGGCGAGGCTCACCAGAGAGACGTTTTCGCGCTCTGACAGGCGGATGAGATCCTGCACCGTGTGTTCGGGAATCGGGCGTCCGTGCCCTTCTTCCATGATCGCGGCCGTCACGCGGCCGTTCCAAATGACTTGAGCGATTTTCATGGCGTCCCGTTAGTATTTCAGATAAACCGTCTTGTAGTCGCTGTAGAAGTCGAGCGCCGCCGGACCTTGCTCCTTTGGCCCGAAACTCGAATCCTTGTTTCCGCCGAACGGGAGCTGATACTCGACGCCCGCGCTCGGCAGGTTCACCGTGAGAAGTCCCGCTTCCATGCGGTAGACGTACTCGAACACGCGGCTCAGGTTGGTGGTCTGGATCGACGCCGAAAGCCCGAACGGGATGTTGTTGGCGATGCGCATGCAGTCCTCGAAATCCTTGGCGCGCATGATCGCGAGCACAGGTCCGAAGATCTCTTCCTGCGCCAGCCGCATGTTTTCGGTGACGTTGGCGAAGATCGTGGGTTCGAAGAAGTAACCCTTGTCGAAATCGCCGCCCGTGAGCCGGTTGCCGCCGCAGAGCGGTTCGCCCACTTCCTTGCGGCCGATTTCGGCGTAGCGGATGTTGGTGTCGAGCTGGCCCTGGTCGATCGCCGGACCGATGTCGATGCCCGGCTTCATGCCGTTGCCGACCTTCAGCTTGCGTGTCCGCTCGACGAGCGCGGCGACGAACTTGTCGTAGATCGCGTCCTCGACGATCGCGCGGCTGGTGGCCGTGCACTTCTGGCCGGTCGAGAAGAACGCCGCGTTGCAGACGTTTTCGACCGCCGAATTGAAGTCCGCGTCAGCGAGCACGATGGTCGGATTCTTGCCGCCCATCTCGAGCTGGATGCGCAGATGGCGCTTCGAGGCTTCGGCGTGCAACCAGTTGCCGACTTCGCACGACCCGGTGAACGACACGGCCTTGATCGGCTTCGCGTTGACCAGTGCCGATCCGAGCGCGCCGCCCGATCCGGCCACGAAGTTGACTACGCCCTTCGGAATTCCGGCCTCATGGCAAGCCTCGACGATTCTCCATGCGCTGAGCGGAGAGGCCGAAGCCGGCTTCACCACGATCGTGTTGCCGGCGATCAGCGCCGGCGCCATCTTCCACGCTGGAATCGCGACGGGGAAGTTCCACGGCGTGACGAGGCCGCACACACCCACCGGCTTGCGGATCGCGAACATGTGGACGCGGTCGCGTTCCGAGGGAACGATCATGCCCGGCATGCGCGAGCCTTCGCCACCGAAATAGCGGAAGATGTTGATCGCGCGGCGGACCTCGCCCTTCGCCTCGGGCAGGGTCTTGCCCTCTTCCCGCGTCATCTCTTCGCCCAACTGATCGAACTTGCGGTCGAGGATGTCGGCGACTTTGTAGAGGAGATTGCCGCGCGCCGGTCCGGCCATGTTCGCCCAGCCGGGAAGAGCGGCACCCGCCGCATCGGCTGCGGCTTCGACGTCGGAGGGCGATCCCTTGACGAAATTGCCGACCACTTCATCGGTGTTGGCGGGGTTACGGTTCTCGAACGTGGGTCCCGTGACCCACTCGCCGTTGATGTAGTTGTTGAATTGAGGAGTGCTCATACCGGAACCTTCAAGGATACCGTAGCGGAGCCGGTGCCGGACGCGAGTGGCGCGGGCAGCGCCGGGGGAGATCCGCTAGATTCCCGCGGCGTTACGCGCGGGTTCGCCGACGGGCCGCACCCGGACTTCGACATTCACCGTGTGCTCTCCGCCGCCCAGCGTGACTCCCTTGAGCGGCGTCACGTCGCCGTAGTCACGCCCGAAGGCGAGAGTCAGGTGCCCGTCGGACGGAATGACGTTGTTGGTCGGATCGAAGTCCACCCAGCCGGATCCGGGAACGAACACCGACACCCAGGCGTGCGAGGCTTCCGCGCCCTGGTAGTTGGCGCCGCTGCGCAGATATCCGCTGACGTAGCGCGCGGCGAGACCGAGCGAACGGAGCGTGCCGATCATCACGTGGGCGAAGTCCTGGCAGACCCCCCGCCGCTGCCGCATCACTTCGATCACGGTCGTGTCGATCGAGGTCGACTTTGGCTCGTACTTGAACTCGCGGTGAATCCGCTCCATCAGATCGCGCACCGCCGTCAGCAGCGGCTTGCCCGGCGTGAACGACTCGCCGGCGTAGGCCGCCAGTTCGGGCCCAAGCGCCACGAACGGAGATTCGCAGCAGAGTTCGAACGCGGCGAGCGTTTCCTCTGTCTCGACGGCAGCGAGCATGGCACGCGCCTCTTCCCACGGGGGTGAGAACTCGATCGTCAGCGGGCGAGGCTCCACCTCGACTACGCTCGACGCAGTGACCACCAGCTTGTCGTGCGGCTCGAGTACCTCGAATCGCGTGACGGAGTTCCCAAAGTAGTCCAGGCGCGTGCGCATCGACGCTGGCGCGGGATGAACGCTGATGTTCGACTCGATCGCGGTCTGGCGCAGCGATCGCCGCGGCGTCAGCCACGCTTCGCTCTGACAGTGTGAAACGGGCTCGGCGTAGGTGTATTCCGTCGTGTGAACCGCTCGATAAAACATGGATCCTTTACCAGGAGGAAGTGAGGCGGGAAGGAGTGAGATGGCTGAGGTAGCGGGCGTTCAAGGCGTCGCCGAGATCGATGAGTCCCTTGTTGAGACCGTCCAGATGGCGGATCAGCGCGGGCCGCTGTCCTTCCTCGCCGGAATCGGCCAAGTCCCGGATGTTCGCCAGCCGGACATCGGTCAACAGGCGCATCGTCAACCGCTGCTCGAGCGGATAGCGGCCCTCGTTATGGCTCGACGGCAACTCGCCGACATGTTGATCGAGCGTTTTCAGTTGGAAGGCGACCGACCGGGGATTGGTCTCGTCGGCCAGCAGCAAGTCGAGCACCAGATCGTCGCGGATATCGGTGAGGTAGCGCGTGCGATAGGTGATGCTCGAGTCGGCCAACTGCAGCAGCATGTCGAGATACGGCTCCGCGGTGTTGGCCGCCTCGCCGAGACCGTGGCGCAGCGATTCCGCCAGTTGCAGCCCGCGTTCGAGTCTGCGGCCAATGTCGAGAAAGCGCCACCCGTGACCGCGCGTGGTGCTCTCCATGAGCAGGCCGGCGAAGGCGGAAAGCGTGACGATCGCGCGATCGAGCAGGTTCATCTCGCTCACCATGCGCTGGTCGGGATTGCTGGATGGAATTCGCGAGAAATCCTGGTCGAGCGTGTTCAGCACACGCCAAGTGTCGGTGGAGAGCCGCTCTTTTACCTGCCACGATACCCGGCGCACCTGCTTCAGATTCCAGCCGAGACCGGTGGCGCGCGATTGATCGTACACGAGATCGTTCAGCGCCCGGGCCATCGAGCGGCGCTGCTCTCCGAGCGAACTCTCCATCACCTCCGGCGGCAGATACTTGAATCCGGCAAGCATCCGAATACCGGTTTCCAGCGAGACCGACTGTCCGAAATCCTCTTCGCCCGAGAGCGCGGGCATCAACACCCGGGCCATCCGCACGATCGACTCGACGCGTTCCGTGTAGCGCCCTAGCCAATATAGGTTGTCAGCGACGCGACTCGGCAGCACGGCCGAGGAACGGGTAGCCTCCACTTCGCTCCGCGAGATTCGGACGGGCGTTTCCGAAGGTGCCGTCTCCTCCGCTGCGCTTCCCAGTACCCAGACGTCTTTGCTGCCGCCGCCCAACTGCATCGACACGATTAGCGATCGTTCTTCGGTGGAAACGCGCGCCAAGCCCCCCGGCATGACTGCGTATCCGCGCCCGTCCCAAGTGGCAAACACACGCAGCACGACGTGGCGCGCCTCGAGTCCGGATTCGGTCCACACAGGTGCTGTCGACAGCTCCACCTGTTCCTGCGCCAGGTACTGATCCGGACGTGCGTGCATCCGCAGCAGCAGTTCCTCCCGCTCGGTGGAACTGAGATCGCACCCGAAAACCGGATGATGACCGAAGCGCTGGAACGACGGCTTGATCACCAGCTTGCCGATGTGGTCCTGAACGTAGCCGCGCGGCTGCTCTTGTCCGCACCACCACGTCGCGACCGACGGCATCACCAGTTGCTCGCCCAGCATGTGCCGGCACAAGCCGGGAAGGAATGCCATGTGCGCGGGCGATTCCACCAGTCCACTGCCGAGCGCGTTGGCGATCACCACATTGCCGGACCGCACCGCTTGCACCAAGCCCGCCACGCCGAGAAGCGAATCGGTGCGGAGTTCGAGCGGGTCGCAATAGCTGTCGTCCTGCCGGCGAATGATCACATCCACCGGTTCGAGTCCGCTGAGCGTTTTCAGGTAGACGCGATCGTCGCGAACGGTCAGGTCCGCGCCTTCCACCAGCGGAAACCCCCAATGCCTGGCGAGGTAAGAATGTTCAAAGTAGGTTTCGTTGTACGGGCCCGGGGTGAGCACCACCACGCGCGGAGTCGAACGGCTTCCCGGCGCTAGATCCAGCACCGCATCGCGCCGCGTTTGGAAGAAGCGGTTCAGGTGCCGCACGTCGCACTGGCTGAAAACGTTCGGCAGGGTGCGTGCGCTCACCAGGCGGTTCTCGAGCGCGTAGCCCTTCCCCGAAGGTGCTTGCGCGCGATCGGTGATCACCCACCACTGTCCGTCCGGCGAGCGTCCGATATCGGCGGCGTAGCTGTACAGATAGACGTCGCGCGGTACTTTGACGCCGAAGCAAGGTCTCAGGAAATTCGGATTGGCGAACGCGAGCGCCGGCGGAAGCAACCGCTGGTGGATCAGCCGCTGCGGACCGTAGAGATCGGCGAGGATCGCGTTCAACAAAGTGGCCCGCTGCGCGATGGCGCGCTCGATCACCTGCCACTCGTCACCGGAGATCACGAACGGAATCGGGTCCATCGGCCAGGGACGTTCCTTGCCTTGCGGGTCGCCGTAGACGTTGTAGGTGATGCCGTTGGCTTGAATCAGCGCCTGACCGCTTTGCCACCGGCGATGGAACTGCCGGGCACCCATCTTGGCGATCGAAACGGCGAGCTTGCGCCAATGTCTGCGCGGGACTCCCGTCGATTGGAGTGCCTCGTCCCAATGCCCCGGCACCGGTTGGTAGCGCCACTCGTCGAACCTCGATTTTGGCGCCGCGGTGGTGTCAAGCAAACCCAAAGCCACTGTTCCCTATTGTTTCATGCCCGAGGGCGTTCGCCGCAGGTCGAGCGTCGAAGGAAACTCGGGATTCTCTTCGAAAGGTGGCGCCGCCATCGGCCCGGGTGTGTTGCCGAACGCGAAGAATCGAGCCATTCTGCGGGCTTCGGCCTCGTTGGCATTGACCGGAAAGGTCTCGTAGTTGCGGCCGCCCGGATGGGCCACGTGATAGGTGCAACCGCCGCGCGAGCGCCCTGCCGCGAGATCCAGCAGATCGAAGACGAGCGGCGTGTGAACGGGAATCGTGGGATGCAGGCAACGCGGCGGCTGCCAGGCGCGATAGCGGACTCCGCACACGAACTCGCCATGCGTGCCCGTTGGCCGCAGCGGAAGCCGCCGCCCATTGCAGGTTACGGCGAAGCGCTCGCCTACCAAGCCTTTCACGTGAACCTGCAAACGCTCGACCGAAGAATCGACATAGCGCGCCGTGCCACCCCCGCCCGATTCCTCGCCGAGCACGTACCAGGGTTCGATCGCCTGCCGGAGTTCGATCTCGACACCGTCATAACAGACACGCCCGTACACCGGGAACCGGAACTCGAATTGCGGAGCGAACCAGTCGAGTTCGAGCGGAAAGCCTGCGCGGTGCAAGTCTTCGATCACGTGGCGGAAATCGTGCTGGACGAAGTACGGCAGCAGGAACTGATCGTGAAGCCGCGTTCCCCAGCGGATGGGGCGTTCGCGATATGGCTCGCGCCAGAATCGCGCCACCATCGCGCGCAGCAGAAGCTGCTGGGTGAGACTCATGCGCGCGTGCGGCGGCATTTCGAAGGCGCGCATCTCGAGCAATCCGAGCCGGCCTGTGGCGCTATCTGGAGAAAACAGCTTGTCGATACAGAACTCGGCGCGGTGCGTGTTTCCGGTGACATCGACGAACAGGTTACGGAACAGGCGGTCCACCAGCCACGGCGGACACTCGCCACTCTCGGGCACGAGTCCGTAGGCGATCTCGAGTTCGTAGATCGCGTCCGGACGGGTCTCGTCGACGCGCGGCGCCTGGCTCGTCGGTCCGATGAACGTCCCCGAGAACAGATAGGAGAGCGAGGGATGATTCAGCCAATAGCCGGAGAGGCTGCGCAGGAGATCGGGCCGGCGAAGGAACGGGCTGTCCGCTGGCGTGGGTCCGCCGAGTACGAGATGATTGCCGCCGCCCGTGCCGGTGTGCCGCCCGTCGAGCATGAACTTTTCAGTGCCCAGCCGGCTTTGGCGGGCTTCCTCGTAGAGAGTCGTGGTCGTGTGCGTCAGTTCGTGCCAACTGGCCGCGGGCTGAATGTTCACCTCGGTGACACCTGGATCGGGCGTGACCTTGATCGAGCGGATGCGTGCGTCGAACGGCGGTGTGTAGCCTTCGATCAGCACCGGCATTTCGAGCGTGGCGGCCGTTGCCTCGATCTCCGCGATGAGCGCGAAGTAATCGGAGGCTGATTTGAGCGGAGGCATGAACAGGTACAGTTTGCCTTGGCGCGCTTCCACGGTGAGCGCCGTCCGCACCGTATCCTGCACGGCTACCGTTTGCCGCGCGTGCCCGCTCTCGGAGCGCGCCGATTGCGCTTGCGAGACCTGCGCCGGAAGCGGATCGGGTTCGCCGAACGGGTCCTCGGGAATCACGCCGTCGAGCGGGGAAGGCGGAGCCCACGGCAGGCTCGATAGCGGCAATCGCAACCCGACCGGCGAGTCTCCAGGAATCAGAAACAGGTGCCGCGCGCGCAGCATCCATAGCGCGGTTTGCCACTCGGGCCCGCTGCGTGTCATCACGCGGCGGACCGGCAGAACGAACCCAGTGGGCTTGTCGAGCCCACGCTCGAAGACGCGGCGCAAACGCTCGCGTTCCTCAGTATCGGCGAGTTTGTTGTCGATCGGATCGACGTTGACGGGAAGCCGCCCCTCCTTGCGGAGATAGTCGAGCGGATCTTCGTATGCCGTGAGCACCGCTTCCTTCGGTAAGCGCAGCCGATCGGAGAGCGACTCGAGAAAGCGTTGCGCGTGTTCGCGCACGAAGCCGTAGTCGCGCGACGGATCGCCGATCCAGCGCCGGTCGCGCCAGCACGGTTGTCCATCGATTCGCCAATAGGTGGTGAACGCCCATCGCGGCAGAGACTCGCCCGGGTACCACTTGCCTTGTCCGAAATGCAGCAGTCCGCCGGGGGCGAAACGTTCGCGCAGGCGATGGATCAGGGTGCCCGCCATCCGAAGCTTGTCCTCGCCGAGCGCAGCGGTGTTCCACTGCTCCCCGTCCATGTCGTCGATCGAAACGAAGGTCGGCTCGCCGCCCATCGTGAGCCGCACATCGTTGCGCAATAGTTCCTGATCCACTTGTTCGCCCAGTGCTTCGATCCGTTGCCATTGCTCGTCCGAATAGGGCTTGGTCACGCGCGGATCCTCGTGGATGCGCGTGATGCTCATCTCGTGCTCGAACTCCACCTGGCTCGGACTCACGAGTCCGCTCACCGGCGCGGCGGAGAATGGCTCGGGAGTCGCGGCAAGCGGAATGTGCCCCTCGCCGGTCAGCAGACCCGATGTCGGATCGAGCCCGATCCAGCCCGCTCCGGGCAGATAGACTTCGGCCCAAGCGTGCAGATCGGTGAAATCGTTTTCCGCGCCCGCTGGGCCCTCGAGCGGCTTCACGTCCGGCTTCAACTGGATCAGGTAGCCGGAGACGAATCGCGCGGCGAGCCCGATGTGGCGGCAAGCCTGGACCATGAGCCAAGCTGAATCACGGCATGAACCGCTGCGGCGCTCGAGCGTCTCTTCCGGAGCCTGCACGCCGGGTTCGAGCCGGATCAGATAGCCGACCTCGCGCTGGATACGCTGATTCAACTCCACGAGGAACGAAACCGTGTTCGGCGCTGAGGCGGGAGTGGCGGCCAGGAACGCGGCGAATAGAGGGCCCGCGGGAGCCGCCTCGAGGTAGGGCTGCAACTCCTGGCGCTGCCAGTCCTCGTATTGGAATGGATAGACTTCGGCGAAAGGCTCGACGAAGAAGTCGAACGGGTTGATCACCGACATGTCGGCGGTAAGATCCACCTCGAAGGAGAAGTGCCTCGTGAGGTTCGGGAACACGAAGCGCGCGACGAAGTTTCCCTGCGGATCCTGCTGCCAGTTGAGGAAATGATCCGTTGGCTCGACGCGCAGCGAGTAGCTGAGCACTGGCGTCCGCGAGTGGGCCGCCGGGCGCAGCCGGATCAACTGCGGTGACAGCGACACCAGCCGATCGTAGCGGTAGACAGTCTTGTGATGTAGGGCGACACGGATTGCCACTGCTCCGATTCTGTCACAGGCGGGTGGCGGGGCTTCGCGGAAACGGACGGTCGTGGGCGGAAATGTTCTGGGGGAAATGTCCAGGTTCGCCCGGAACCGGACCATCTTCGGGCCGCTCGAGCGGCCCGGAGATCCTGCTGGGTGGCTCTCAGATCCGCGCCACCACCTCGGCCGTCACATCGCCGTTGCGCACTGCCTCGTCTCGCAACTCGACGCCCAAGCCGGGCCTCTCGGGCGCGGCCGCAAACCCGTTCACCGGAACGGGCACATCCTGGATGAAATACGGATAGACGTCGTTGTATAGGTGGAAAACGCTCTCGAGGATATAGAAATTGGTGAGTGCGGTGGCGGCGTGAAGTGATGAGAACCACAGGATTGGACCGCCGCCGGTGTGCGGAGCACTCGGGATCTTGTAGGTGTCCGCCATGTCGGCGATCTTCTTGGCCTCCGACAGCCCGCCGCACCAGGTGACATCGAACATGACGACGTCCACGGCGCGTTCCTCGAACATCTCGCGGAAGCGGAACCTGGTCGCCAACCGCTCGCTGATGCAGATCGGAATCGAGGTCTCTTTCGCCAGCGATGCATAAGCACCCAGGTTGTCGGGCAGCATGGGATCTTCGATCCACATGATGCCGTATGGCTCGAGCGAGTGCGCTATTTGCATGGAGCACGGCAGGTTCCAGCGGCTGCTCAGGTCGAGTCCGATTTCGATGTCGTCGCCCACGGCCTTTCTCATCCGCTGGATCGGGTCGAGCGACTGCTTCAACTCGGCCTGCGTGATGAAGGTTCCGCCGTGCCTCGCGAGCGCGTTGACCGGACCGCGGTCATACGGATAGATCTTGATCGCGCGAATCCCACGTCCGAGCAGAAATTCCGCGAGCTGCTCGGGATGTGTGTGCTCCCGCATGCCGTTGATCGGCCAGCCGTTCATCGTGTTGTACACCATCAACTGCTCTTGGGCTTTTCCTCCCAGGAGCTTGTAGACGGGCAGCCCCGACGCTTTTCCGAGGAGGTCCCATTGCGCGATGTTGATGGCGGTGAGAATCCGGAAGTCCGCGCCACCCCAGGGTTGATACCCGATGCGATAAAAGATGTCCTGCCACAAGCGGTCGATCCGCGTTGGATCCTTGCCGATGATCAACGGCGCGATCTCCTTCAACGCGCCCAGGTGGGCTTCGTATCCGGGATAGGTTTCGCCAACGCCGATGATGCCCTGATCGGTGGTGAGGCGCACCCACATCCAGTTGGGCGCGAGGCCCGCGATCCGTTTGGCGGGATTGAAGCGGACGGCTTCCACCTTGGTGATCTTCATGGGGCCCACGGCGGCGGCCGCCCGGCGCGCGGCGGGGGCAAGGCACGCCGCGCCAGAGAGCGCGAGCAGTTGGCGGCGGCTGATCTTGCTGGAGTGTTCGTTCATCAGGCACCTCGGCTGGAACTAGGCGGGAACGGCGTTCCGGGCCACGTACTCGTCCACTTTCGACACGCTGGGACGGCGCTGGTCAATATGATAGAAGCGCTCGGCGAAAGCGAGTCCGTGGGGCTTGCCGTATTCTCGGTCGTCATCGAGCAGGAACTGCCGGATGTACTCGCGGTCGGCCGTGCGATCATCGTTGCCCAGAACCGGGAGCCGCTTGCCCTGGCGCGCCAGTTCCGCGCGCAACTTCGAACCGGAACCGCCTCCTCCCTGGGAGCGGCATTCCACGATCGCGTCAATCTTCTTTTCGATGTGGGCACCGATATCGACGACGCGGTTGTACGGCTGTCCCGGACGGCCGTGGAAGTAATAGCGCTCGAGGATTTCTCGCGGTGCAAATCCGCCTTCCATGTGCTCCGGATAATCCGTCTCCACGGCGGCCATCCACGCCGCTTCCTCCACCGCGCGTCCAGTCACGGAATGATCGGGGTTTTCTTCCCCGTGGCCCCACGGATTGAACGAGATCACCGTGTCAGCCTTCAGAAAGCGGAACAGGAAGATGAGCCGGCCACGGATGTCGAGTGACGAGATGTTGTTCAATTCGTGGTTTTGGTAGTAGAGATCGTACGTATCCCGAAAGCCGAGCGCCCGCGCCATCTTGGCGTGCTCTTGTTCGTTGCTCAGGATGTTGCGCGCCGTGGATTGCCCGCCGCGCTTTTCGTCATTGCTGGTCCGGACGAGGTAGCCGGTGTAGCCTTCCTGCATGAGTTTGGCGCATAGACCCGCCGCGTAGTAGGGAACGTCATCGAGGTGCGCGTGAACCGCCACGAATACCTTGCCGGCGTGCGGCTGGCCGGGGCGATCCTTCTCGACGATGATTTCACCTACGTCGGCGCGGGCGAAGGCGGCGCCCATCGAATCCAGAACGTGATGCTTGCCCATCCCGTGCCCCCTAAAGCGCCACCGCGTGTTCTTCCGAGTAACGGCGAATGTTCGCCGAATATTCAGGTGGCGGGCCGATGTATCGAAAGGCCTCGGCGTAGCCGAGTCCGAAGCGCTGGCCGAGCAGGCGCCAGTCGTCCATCAGGAACTGCTTGACATATTGGGAGTCCGCGGTTGAGTCGCTGGTACCCAGGAGCGGCAACCGCTTCCCACTACGGCCCAGTTCGCCGCGCAGGCGCGATCCGTTATTGCCAGCCGGACCCTTCCCGCGATTGGCCACGTTGCCGGCCGTCTTCCGGTCAATATAGGAACTGATGTCGACGATCCGGTTGACCAGATTGTGGCCTTGAGGAGACCGGGCGTGGTAATACTTCTCCCGGATTCGAGCCGGCTTCAGTCCCGCGCGATAATGCTCGGGGTAATCTTTCGGCGCGCCGGAAAGCCAACACGCTGCTTCGACCGCTCGGCCGGCGACGAGATGGTCGGGATTCTCTTCGTAGTGATTGTACGGATCCATTGTGACCACCGTGTTCACCTGCAGGACACGGAAGAGAAAAATGAGCCGGGCGCGGATCTCGATCTCGGCGCAGTCGTCCATTCGATGGTTGCGGTAGTAGAACGAAAACGCCTTCTGGCAACCGAGCGCCTTGGCGACTTCCTGGTTGTCTACTTCGTTCTGGGCGACGCCATGACCGAGAGTCGTTCCTGCGGATTCGTCGTTGGAAATGCGGATCAAGTAGCCCGCGTAACCCTCGTCGATCAGCTTCGCGACCAGGCCTCCGGCATAAAGCGGGATGTCGTCGGAGTGCGCTTGCACCGCCGCGAGGACCTTCCCCTGATGCGGCTTGCCGGGGCGATTCCCCTCGATCATGACGTCGTCGGTGAACGTGTAGTAGTCGGGCGTGGTAAAGGGACTGTAGCCCGATTTCGCGTTGGCGTACGCCGCTGGCGTGACGCCGGGCGGCAGGACGCGGCCGCGCTGCTGAGACGAGGGCGCCTGGGCGGAAGCCGACGCGCTCAATCCGATTCCAGTTCCGAAAAAGTGCCGTCTGTCCATGAAGGGAACCCTGCCTTCGTCCACGCTTGGATCTGTTCGCGCGAGACCAGAGCAAGTATATCGCTTCGGGCGAATCGGCCGGAATGCCGTGGATCTCGGCGTCGCGGATCGTGAATAGGTCAGGCGCTCTCAGGATGCAGAGGGGGCTCGATGCCCGTCCGACTTATCCCGCTGAATTGAGCTTCCCCGGTCCCGCCTCGGCAAAAGGCGGGCTACACCGCATCCCCGTCGTGGTGCGGAACGAAGTTCGCCGCGCCGGTCTCCGGCTTCTTGTAGCGCTCCACCTTCGAACCGATCGGCCCTTTGCGGGTCCGCTCGAGCAGCGAGGTGATCTCGGGGCCGTCCATCTTCCGGAAGGCTTTGACGATCGCAACGTTCTGTTCGAGTTGCTCCACGGTTTCGACGCCTGAGACCTGTGTGTCCACCGGATGGCTCAAGGCGAATCGCAGGCACTCTTCGATCGTGGCCACCTCATGTTTGGTGATTCCGCCGATGGCATTGCTCTTCATTCCGATCAGTCCGAGCCCTTTCTTCTTGATGTTCGGCATCACTGAGCCGATGAAGCTGAGGTAGTGCGGATCGACGAGGTTTACCGGGTGCTGCGCGGTTTCCCATCCGCCGTAGCCATCGAGCAGGCGCTGATGAACGGTTGGGTCGTGGTGGCCAGTGAACCCGATGTGACGCACCTTACCTGCCTTCTTCGCCGCGACGAATGCTTCGAGCGAGCCGTCCGGGCCGAAGATCTTGTCCACTTCGGCGTGGGTCGATACCTCGTGACACTGCCAGAGATCGAGGTAGTCGGTCCCCATGCGCTTCAGGGTTTCTTCCAACTGCTGCATCGCCGGTTTTCGGTCTCGCAACTGGGCCTTCGACATCAGCAGCACGTTCTTTCTGAGTCCGCCTTTGAGGGCTTTTCCGTAGACTTCGTCGGAGCGGCCGTTGTGATACTTGTGGGCGCTATCGAAGAAGGTGACGCCGAGATCGATTGCGCGGTGAATGATCCGGATGCCCTCCTCTTCGCCCTTGACGGCCATGTGGTAGCCACCGAGAGTGAATTTGGAAACTTTCAGCCCGGATTTTCCGAGGGTGGCCATTGGCATCGGGGCCGCGGCGAGAGCCTTCTTGTCCGCCGCCAGCGCGGCGGTCGCGAGTGAAAGGAATACGCGTCGTTCCATAGCGATTCCACTGTAGCACCGCGCCGCCGCTCGCCATGTCGACAGCAGTCCTTGAACGGATAACATGATGAGGTGACATTCTCGGAACGCTTCTCTATCCTTCTCCTGCTCGTGCTCGGAGCCGCTCATGCTCAGGATTCGCGAGGTACGATCCGGGGCCGCGTGACCGACCCGAGCGGCGCTCCGGTGGCCGGTGCGCGGGTGGAAGCGGTGAACGCGGCGACCGGCGTGGTCACCGCCCCGGTCACCAATGTCGAGGGTAATTTCGAGGCCACCTATCTGCGGCCGGGTGCCTATCGGGTCTCGGTGGAGCATCCCGGATTCAAGAAGCTGGTGCGGGATAGGATCGAGGTCCGCATCAATGATCGAATCACGCTCGATCTGCCACTCGAGCTGGGTTCGGTTGGGGAAAGCGTTACCGTCAGTGGAGATGCGACGCTACTCGAAACCGCCACCGCGACCATCGGCCGCGTGGTCGACAGCCGGCGCGTTACGGAACTGCCGATCGCGGGTGGCAACGCGTACCACCTGGCGCGGTTCGTGCCCGGCGTCAACGCTACTGGCGGACACGCTCCGGGCAACCCGACACAGGATCTCGCCAACGGAGCACTTGTGGTGAACGGAACCCGGAGCGGAAACAGTGAGGCGCTGGTCGACGGCGTTCCGAACAATGCCAACAACAGTTCCACCTACATGGTTCCACCGCAGGACATGGTGGAAGAGTTCCGCGTGCAGACCACGAGCTACGATGCGAGCGCGGGCCGCGCGGCGGGCGCGGTCATCAACCTCACCACCAAGGCCGGCACGAACGAGTTCCACGGCACCAGCTACTATCTCGATTCGCGCACGCGCGCGGTTCCGTGGTTTTCTAACCGCTGGCTGTACGATCCAGCGACGGGCCCGATCACGCCGGAGAAGCGGCAACAGGCGAATCCAGGCTGGCTGTACTTGCGCTGGGGTGGAACAGTGTCGGGCCCGGTAACGATTCCGAAGCTCTACAATGGCCGCAACCGCACCTTTTGGAGCTTCGGCTACGAAGGCATGAAAGTGCAACGCCAGGCAACGGTGATCGCCACCTTCCCCACCGCGCCCCAGCGTACTGGCGATTTCTCCGCATTGCTCGGCCTCGGCGCGGGGTATCAGATCTTCGACCCGCTTTCCGGAGCTTCGCAGGCGAACGGGCGCGTGCTGCGCCAGCCACTGCCCGGCAACCGGATTCCTGCGGCGCGCATCGATCCGATCGCGGCGAACATGATGAAGTTCTTTCCCGATCCGAACGTGGCCGGTGATCGCGAAGGCCGCCAGAACTACTTCCGGATCGAGGATGAGAAGTGGCGTTACAAGTCCGTCGCGGCGCGGCTCGACCATGACTTCTCGGAGCGTTGGCGGGCGTTCACGCGGGTCTCGACGAGCGAGTTCGATCAGCGCATCCGTTCGTTCCCGACCGAGGCAACGGGAACCTGGAACAATCCGGGCGGCTATCGCGTGGCGGTGGATAACGTCTACACCTTCAACCCTTCCACGCTCCTGAACCTCCGCTACGGACTCGTGGCGCAGCGTCCCTACACGGCGCCGCTCCATCGCGGGTTCGATCTCGCTTCACTCGGCTTTCCGTCCGCGATGATCAATCAGGTGCGATCCGCCACCGACTACGCGGGCGTGGGTTTTCCAACCCTGACGATCGACGGCTACACCGGGCTCGGCGGAGGAGGTGGCAGCCTGAGCTCGAACTATTCGCACACCATGGGCGTGACGTTCACGCGCGTACAGGGCAATCACTCCTGGCGCGCCGGACACGAGTTTCGCCTGCTGCGCGACAACGGATTCGCCTATGGAAACGTCGCGCCCGCATTCACCTTCGCCTCGAATTTCACGCGCGGCCCGCTCGATACCGCGCCCGCCGCGCCGATCGGTCAAGGTCTCGCTTCGATGCTGTTCGGACTTCCCACCGGCGGCCAGGTGAACGTCAACGCGAGCCGTGCCGAGCAGTCGAGCTTTCACGCGCTCTTCTTCCAGAACGACTGGCGCCTGACATCGAAGCTGACGGTGAACGTGGGTGTGCGATACGAATACGAAGCCCCGGTGACGGAACGCTTCAACCGGTCGATCCGCGGATTCACGCTCGGTTCGCCGCATCCCATCGAGGCGCTGGCTCGCGCCAACTATGCGGTCAATCCGATTCCGCAGATCCCAGCATCTGCGTTCCGCGTGCAAGGCGGACTCACCTTCGCGGGCGCTGGCGGCGAACCGCGTGAGCTGTGGGCCGGTGACCGGAACAATTTCATGCCGCGCATGGGTCTCGCCTATCAGTGGAATCCGGCCACGGTGATCCGTGCCGGCTACGGAATCTTCTACGTGCCTTCGGGCGCCGATCGCGGCGACGTGAACCAGGGTGGCTTCAGTCAATCGACGTTGATCGTGCCGAGCCTCGACAACGGGCTCACCTACAATGCGACATTAGCCCGGCCGTTTCCTTCGGGAATCGACGCTCCGGCCGGAGCGTCGCAGGGCCTCGACACATTTCTCGGGCGCGGTGTGAGCTTCTTCAATCCGGCGCCGCTGAATGGCTACATGCAGCGCTGGTCGCTGAACATTCAACGCCAGCTTCCGGGAAGAATGGTGGCCGAGATCGGCTACGTGGGGAATCGAGGAACCAAGCTCCAGAGCACGCGCGCGCTGGGCGGAATTCCGAACCAATTTCTTTCAACGAGCCCGGTTCGCGATCAGGGCACGATCAACCTGCTGAACGATCAAGTGCGGAATCCGTTCGCCGGCATCCCGGGATTCGCGGGCACCGGGCTGGCGGGCGCCAACGTTGCGCGGTCGCAACTATTGCGGCCTTTCCCGCACTTCACCGGCGTGGGTTTCACCTCCAATGATGGCTACTCTTTCTACAACTCCGCCAGCATCAGTGTCGAGAAGCGGTTCTCGCATGGGCTGCTGTTTCAGACCAACTGGACCTGGTCGAAGTTCATGGAAGCAATCTCGTACCTGAACGACGGTGACGCGCGGCCGGCCTACACGATCTCCGACCTCGACTTCACGCACCGCTTCAGTGTGAACGCGATCTACGAGCTGCCGTTCGGGAAGGGCAAGCCGGTGTTCGGATCGGCGAACCGCGTGCTCGGCCTCGCGATCGGCGGCTGGCAACTGCAGGGGTCGTTCGAAGGCCAGTCTGGAAATCCGCTCGGATTCGGCAACTCGATCTTCAGTGGCAATCTCGCCGATATCGGGCTTCCGGTTTCGGCGCGCGCGGCCGAACGTTGGTTCAACACGGACGCGGGCTTCGAACGGCGCGCCGCGTTCCAATTGGCCTCGAATGTCCGCCAGATGCCGCTGCGCTTCAGCGGGGTCCGCGGCGATGGCATCAACAACCTCGACGCATCGCTGATGAAGCGGTTCCGGATTCGCGAGCGCGTGAACGCGCAGTTCCGCCTGGAGGCAATCAACGCGTTGAACCATGTGCAGTTCGCCGATCCCAACCTGGCTCCGGCGAACGCCGCGTTCGGGTCGATCACCGCCGAGAAGGGGCATGGTCAACGGCAGATCAACCTGTTCTTGAAGTTGATCTTCTGATTCGGCCCGCGGCGCTTCACCCCGCCACAGCGTACTTCTTCACGACCTCTTCGTTGACCTCGATTCCGAGTCCAGGCTTCACCGGCACATCGACGCTGCCTCGCACCACCTGCGGCGGATCCTTGGCCAGTCCATTCCGCCACGGGTTCTCCGTCTGGTCGTATTCGAGCATCGGGGTGTCGGTGGGGAATCCGGGATGCGGATCGGGCAGCAGCGCCAGCACGTGCGTCGTGGCTGCGATCACGATGTCGCTGCCCCAGCAGTGCGGGATGCAGCGGATTCCCGAGAGCGCCGCCATCTCCGCGATCGCGAGCAGTTCGCCGATTCCGCCACAAAGGCTGACGTCGGGTTGAATGATGTCCATCACGCGCCGGTCGATCAGGTCCTTGGCGCTCGCTCGCGAGTCCACCGCTTCGCCCGCCGCCAGCGACAACGGCAGTTTCTGTCTCAGCTCTTCGTAACCCGCGTATTTCGGCGACTGCGGCAACGGCTCCTCGAACATCTCGAAGCCGAGCTCATGCAACTTGCGCCCCATGTCGAGCGCGGTGGCAAACGTGTAGGCGGCATTGCCGTCGGCCATCAGGCGGATGTCCGGACCCACTGCCGCGCGAATCGCCGCGGCCACCCTCGCCTCGCGCGCGACCGGGTAGCGCCCGATACGCATCTTGAGCGCCTGGTAACCCTGCTTCACCAATTCCGCTGCTTCCTTCGGAAAGTGATCCTCGGGCTCCAAGCCTTCGAGATAGTTCATCGCCGATGCGTAAGCGGGGACGCGGTCGCGCAGCCGTCCGCCGAACAGGTCGGTCACCGGTAGTCCGAGGGCCTTGCCGCGGAGATCGTTGAGCGCGATGTCCACCGCGCCGGTGGCGAGTGCGTTGCCGAAATTCGGCCCCCAGATCAGCCGCCACAGACGGCGGTGATCGAGCGGATTCTGCCCAACGAGTTGCGGAGCGATTTGATCGGCGATGGTCCCGCGAGCTCCGCCGATCGGCGCGGTTTCGCCCCAACCGGTGAGTCCGGCATCGGTCTCGATCTTGACGAGCAGCGTCCGGCGGACCTTGTCGAGCGGGACTGAAACCGAGACGCCCATCGGCCGCGACAAATGATGCCGCAGCACGTACGTCTTGACGGCGGTGATCTTCAACTTCGAAGGAGCGGAGCGCTGAGCCGCGACGGGCAAGCCGGCCCAAGCTCCGGCGCCAAGGATCGCACCGGCGCGGAGGAAGCCGCGCCGGTCAGTCAGGAGCGCACGGTCCGAGGAGGCGCGGCGCCAGCAGTCCAGGGACACGGAGCGGGTAGGGCGCCATGGCGAGTTCGTAGTCATGAATCAGTGATTGAACACGAACTCCTTCGAGTTCAGGATCGCCCATAGCGTGTCCTCGAGCACTTCCTTGCGCGGACCTTTCGAAATCCGCGTCAGCAGCCGGTCCTTTTCCCTCGGCGACGGCTTGCGCGACAGCGTCGCCAAGAACATTTCCTCGAGCAATTGTGCGTCGGTAAATCCCGTGGCGATCCACTGATTCAGGCGCGAATTCTCGTGCGTGATCTTCTGCTGGATCTCGGGTCCATTCACGAAGTGGAGCGCCTGGGGAACGGTGACGTTCTCCTCGCGATCGCAGATCACCAGGCGCGACGAGCGTTCGAAGACATCGAGGAAGAACGAAGGATAGCGGTTATCGGGAAGTTGAATCGCGCGCCTGGCCTCGATCCACTCCTTGAACACGTCGGGAATCGCGGTCACCTGCGCCACCGCGTCCATATAGACCTCCGACATCATCCGCCGCGGATAGGCGCGCGAGTAATATTTGAAATCGAGCCGGTTGGTTTCGTTCGCCGTTCCCGCGTGCTGATAGGCGCGCGAACTGGTGATGAAGCGGATCAGGTGTTTCTGATCGAAGCCATGATCGGTGAGTTCCTTGGTCAGCAGCGCGAGCAGCGCGGGATGGGTCGCCGGGTTCGTTTCGCGGAAGTCATCCACGGGATGCACGATTCCGCGGCCCATCAAATTCCGCCAGACGATGTTTGCCATCGTGCGCGGGAAGAAGGGGTTGTCCTTGCGCGTGAGCCACGCGGCGAACGGAACGCGCCGGTCTTCGCCGGGCGGCAGATCGATCAAGCCCGCGCCGAGGTAACGCGGGACCGCTGCCTTCTTGGTCGCGGGATCGATCACGGCCTTCATTGGGTCGATCCGCAGGTCGAAATTGCCATTCTTGGTGGGGAACTCGACCACCTGAGAGAAGACCGCCGCCATCGAGTAGAAATCGCTTTGCGTCCACTTTTCGAACGGATGATTGTGGCATTGCGCACAGCCGATCCGCACGCCGAGAAACACCTGACCCGCCTGGATCGCCGTCTCGATCGGCGTGGAAATCTTGTCGTAGTTGCCCCAGAAGTTGGGCGGGCCTTCGGTGAAGTTCGGACCCGTCGCCGTCAACAGCGCGCGTGCGAAACGGTCGAGCGGCCGGTTGACGGCGAACTCCTCTCGCATCCACTTGTAATAGGCGCGAACGCCGCCCACGCGATGGAACCGCGAGTCCGATCGCAAACGGTCGGCCCACAACAGCGCCTGCACGTCGGCGTATTCGGGCCGTTCGAGCAGCGCGTCCACGAGATGCTTGCGCTTGTCCGGATCGGTGCTCGATAGAAAAACGCGGGCCTCGCCAGCCGAGGGCAGCGTTCCGATGAGGTCGAGGTAGACGCGGCGCAAGAACTCCGCGTCCGAGCAAAGCGGCGAGGGCGAGATGTTCAACTGTTGAAGTTTTGCGTAGACCTCGCGATCGATCGGATGCAATGCCGCCGGTGCCTTCGCCGTGGGCACGGGAAGAACCGTCGCGCCGAAGACCGGAGCCGCGAACTTGCCCGCGTACCTCACCATGATCGCCGCGTCGCCCGTTCCACCAACGGCGGTGACCAAGCCCGCGGGCGACACCTTCACAACGCCATCGTCGTTGCTCGAGAAGATCGAGAGTCCGGTGACATCCTCGCGCGAGCTGTCGGAATAGATCGCCGTCACCGTCAGCGGGAGAGTCTGATCCTTCTTCTTCAGGACCGTGTATCCGGGCACCACCTCGAGGCGCGCGAGCGCGGGCGCGCTGGCGTCACCGAACGGAGCTCCCGCTTCGATCCACGCTCTGATGGTTTGATAATGGCTCGAGTCCTTCTTGAATCGCGGCCCGCCACCGTGCGCCACCAGCATCGCCGGCTTGCGCAGCATCAGGCTCTCGGCGGGAGCCTTCGTGTTCACGCGCCTTCCGGGTGCCGAGGTGACGAGCACCGCGTAATCCTTCTCCGGCTCCGATCCGTAGAGCGACAGTTTGAATCCGTTCTTGCCCACCGGCGAGCCATGGCAGGCGCTCTGGTTGCACCCGCCGAACGTGAGGATCGGCGTGATGTGCGCGGCGAATGACCAGCGCTTTGGCATCTCCGCCGTCTGCGCGGAAAGAGCGGCGCTGACCGCCGCGGTCGTGATTCCCAGCCGGAGCCGCATGGACCTCAGCTTATTGCAACCGGAGTCAGAGGTCAACCGGTACCGGGTACCGCACCGGGCCGGGCCGTTCCCGTCCGCGTCACGCCCGATCATCCGCATCACGGCCCGAACTTTTTCTGAAAGGAACATCCATCCGCGGCAATTCTCTCGATGAAACGAAACTGACGTGCCGGCCCACGCGTCCATACCGCCAATGCACTCCGGCGGTAGCGCAGCGCCGGTTTGCGTCCCAGGAGTATGACATGAAGCACCTTTTGATGGGGCTCTCTCTGATCTGCGCCGCTTCGGCCGCGCCCCCCGCGATTTCCGAAGATTCCGTTGCGGTGAACAAGGCCCTGCGCTGGCTCACCTCGGTCCAGGGCCAGGACGGCGGCTGGGGCCAGGATGGCGGCGGCACCTCGCATGTCCGCCGGGGCGAACGGCTCGAAACCTCCGGTAACGACGTCGCCAACACCGCGGCCGCCGTGCTGGCGTTGCTGCGTTCAGGTAGTACCGCCACGCAGGGTCCACACCAGCAAGCGATCCGCAACGGAGTCGCGTTCGTTCTGCGAAGCGTCGAAAAGAGCCCGGTCGAGGGGCTCGCGGTGAGCGACATGCAAGGTTCGCAGATCCAGCGCAAGCTCGGTCCGTATATCGACACCTTCCTCGCGTCGATGCTGCTTTCCGAAGTGGATGGCGAGATGGGATCGAGCACCGGAAACACACGCGTCCGGGCGGCGTTGCAGAAGGTCGTCGGGAAGATCGAGTCCAACCAACTGAAGGACGGGAGTTGGAACATCTCGGGCGGTTGGGCTCCGATCCTCGGGACCTCGATGGCTTCGCGTGGCATCTACAAGGCCCAACAGAAGGGCGTTCGCGTGGAAGCCTCCACGGTGGCGAAGGCGGATCAGTACACGCAGGACAACGCACGCATTGTCGTCTCGGCGGACGCACGGAAGCGCCCGGCCGCCGCGGTCTCTGGTGCCGGCGCCGGTGTCGCGCTATATGAACGCGCGCAGATGCTCGAGCAACTCACCCGTACCGACAAGGATCGCAAGATGAACGAGCCCGCGATCCGGGCGATCTCGGCGGAACTCGGCAACGCATCGGTGGTCAACGGATACGGTTCGATGGGTGGCGAGGAGTTTTTTTCCTATCTCAACATCAGCGATAGCCTGAAGCGGACCGGTGGCCCCGCCTGGGAGAAGTGGAACCGCGACATCAAGACCAAGCTCGTCAAGCTGCAGAACGAGGATGGCACGTGGGCCGGACACCACTGCATCACGGGCCGTGTGGCGGTGACCAGCGCCGCGGTGCTCACGCTCACCTCCGAGCGGGAGCAGGTCAAAGAGGTCAGCCAGCGATGACTCGCCGGCACTGGATCTTCGCCACGGCGGGCCTGGCTTGGGGGCGCGACAGCGCCCCCGAATCCGCGATCGGCAAAGGGCTCGATTGGCTGCTCTCCCAGCAGTCCCCCGATGGCGGTTGGCACAGCCGGACCTATGGACTCCTGCGATCCGGCCAGTCGATCACCGCGCTGATTTTCGACACGCTGGCGATGCTCGGCGATCGCGCGGGTCCGCGTGGCGAGGCCGCTCTCGAGAAGGCCGCCACGTTCATCCGCCGGCACCTGAATGCCCAGGGCGGGCTCGGCTTGGCGGATGACGTGGCCGATTACCCCACCTACGCTACCGCCCTCGCCTTGCGCGGAGCGGTTCGACGGAATTCGACACTTTTCGACACTTCTCGCATGATTTCCTGGCTCGAAAGCCGCCAGTTCGCCGAGCGCTCCGGCTGGACCCGCGCCGATTCCGCCTACGGTGGCTGGGGCATCGGCGCGGAGATCCTCGCCGCGCCACACCCTGGCCACGTCGATCTGTCGATGACGCGGTTCGCCCTCGAAGCGCTTGCCGGCGCGGGCCGGCCCGCCTCTGATCCAGTCTTCGAGCGAGCCAAGGTCTTCCTTGCGCGCTGCCAGAATCCGGGCGGCGGATACTTTTTCTCGCCGGTGGTGAACGATGCCAACAAGGCAGGCGAGGAGAGTAGTTCGTACCGGCCTTACGGATCGGCCACTGCCGACGGGATCCTCGCGTTACGGGCGAGCGGCGGCGATCCGGCGCCGGCGCGGGCTTGGTTGCGGCGGCACGATAGTCCGGTGTTGCCCGCTGGTTTCGATGCGCCGGCGCGCCGGCGCTATGCTCGCGGACTCCGGTTCTACTATGCCGAAGCGGCGAGCCAGATCGCGCGGACGGGCGATTGGCGCGGTCCGTTGATCCGCGAACAGCGGCCCGATGGGAGCTGGTCCAACCCGGAGCCGCTGGTCAAGGAGGACGACCCGTTGATCGCGACGGCCTTGGCGATTCGGGCGCTTGCGGCAAAGTAGCCGGATCGGAAACGCTGGCTCGTCGCAGTCGTGCGAGTGATATCCCCTGCGATGTGACGCGGCTTCATGTGATCGTGTGACGCTTCCGCCCGGAGCGCGCCCTTGGCGCCGCGTGGACTTCAACCCGGAACGGCCTCGTCGACTTCGAAGTGGTGACAGTAATCACATCGGCCGGCGCTGCGGAGAAGACAGCGCAGTAGGCCTCACCCCAAAAAATTAGGCGGACCCGAAGGTCCGCCGGAAAGTGAGGATTGTCTTGAGAAGAGAGAAACGAAGAAAACCACGATCCTGGAGCTACGGGTTCTTGCGCCGGTAAAGGCCGAGACCGAGCAAACAGCCGGCGGTTACCGCGAGGGAGGCGGAGTCGACGTCGCCCGGTTGCCGAGCCGCGCCCGGCCCGAAGGCGAGGGCGGCCGCCGGAGACAGCACCACGAGTACGAAGAGCCCGATCGCCTTTCGGCCGATCCATCGGGTCGTCGCTTTCTTCATGATCTGATCCTACCGGGGTAAGGTGTTCACCCCAATGCAACGTTGGATGGAAAACGAGCGGTACTGACTGGTGGGGCGATCGTGGTACCGCCGAGGCGGCAGTCGGTAGCCGATTCGCGGTAATCGTACTGGAGCGAGCCCGCCATTCGATCACCACTTTCAGGTGGAAATTGACACCGGACCGCCGATCTCTCATACTGTTAGCACCCGTGCCAGGACACGGAGCCGGATCCGTGTGCTTTCCTGGCGGCCTCTCCACCAGCGCTAGGAGGTTGAAGGATGGTTCGTTACACCACCGCGATTCTGTGCACCGCAGCCTTGTTTGCCGCGGATAAGGCTCCGCCGAAGCCCCGCGAAGAAGACTTGGCGCCCGGCAAGTTCGCCGAGATCCATGGCGGCCTGCTGACGCCGAAGCCCAAGGGACCCGGCGAGTTGACGGAACAGGTGGCGCGGGCGCTCACTCCGGCCGATCCGGGCAAGTTTCAATTCAAGCCCAAGAGCTTCATTGATGTCCGCATCTTCGGCAAGATGCAGCAGGACCGGATTCCGCACTCTCCGCTTTCTTCCGACGCCGAGTTCCTCCGCCGTGTGAGTCTCGATCTGACAGGCCGGATTCCTTCCTCCACTGAACTTCGTGAGTTCACCGCCGACACCGATCCCGGCAAGCGCGACAAGGCGATCGACCGGTTGCTCGACACCGAAGCCTTCGTCGAGAAGTGGGCCTACTTCTTCATGGACACTTTCCGTGCGAACGGCAAAATGGGCCGCGGGCAGAACCTGTTCCACTACTGGATGAAGGAAAACTTGCGGGTTGACCGGCCCTACAACGAGGTCGCGCAGGACATCATCGCCTCCTCGGCGAAGTCGAACCACGTGGCCGCCGCTTCGAGCGTGATCGCTCGCGAGCACGTACAAGGCAAGCCGCAGCCCGACGATGGCAAAGATCTCGAAATGGTCCAGCAACTCGACACGCATGATGAGTTGGGCATCCTCTACGCCAAGATCTTCCTTGGCCTCAATACCTCCTGTATCGGCTGCCATGACGGCAAGGGCCACCTCGAAAAAGTCAACGTCTGGATGAGCCAGCGCAAGCGTCACGAGTTCTACCGGATGGCCTCGTTCATGGGCAACAACCGCTATCTCATGTATTGGGAGAACGGCAAGCCCCAGTCGGGCGAGTTCCTGATCGACGATCACGCCTCGGGTTATGACACCAAGGGCAAGTCGATGATCCGGGTTCCGCGCTACGGCGGGCCGAGCGATCCGGCGTTCCTGTTGACCGGCGAAAAGCCGCGTCCGGGATACGAGCCGCGAGCCGAACTCGGACGTATGCTCACCTCGCATGAGCAGTTCTCCAAGGCCACGGTCAACATGTTCTGGAAGCAGCTCATGGGGCAGGGAATCGTGGAGCCGTTCGACGAATTCGATCTTGCCCGGCAGGATCCGAACAACATCCCGAAAGGATGGGAGCTGCAGCCCTCGCATCCGGAACTGCTCGCTGAACTGGCGGCGGACTTCCGCAAAGGCGACTATCGGTTGAAGCACCTGATCAAGCGCATCGCCAAGTCGAACGCCTACCAGCTTTCGGCGCGCTTCGACGGCGAGTGGAAGGACAGCTACTCGAAGTACTTCGCGCGCAAGTTCGTGCGGATGCTCAGCGCCGAGGAGTTGCACGACGCGATCACGACCGTTACCGGGCGCCCCGCCAGTTTCAAGCTGGGCGATCTGCAGATGAACATGGCGATGCAGTTGAGCGGACCAGCGGGTGGCGGAGATGTCCGGTACTTCATGCAGACCTTCGGCCAGTCCAACCGCAGCAACCCGCCGAAGCCCTTGCAGGGATCACCTCTTCAACCTCTGCTTCTCATGCAGTCGCCGGTTGTGAACGATCGCGTGTTAGCCAAGAACGACTCTGCCGTGCAGCGCCTGCTCGATTCCTACAAGGATGACGGCAAGGTGGTGGAAGAGATGTTCGTGCGGACGCTTTCGCGCCAGCCTTCGAGGAAGGAAGCGGAGGTGGCAATCGGCGAACTCGCCCGGAACCGGGTGGAAGGGGCGCAGAACCTGCAATGGTCGCTCATCAACCTGACCGAATTCTTCTTCAACTACTGAGGCAAGCGCAATGACAACAGTCGGTGAACTCGGACAAACGCGGCGAGACCTGCTGCGCTTCGGTGGCGCCGGTCTGGCCATGGCCGCGGTCGATGGGCTCGTTCCCAAGGCTTCGGCGAACAGCTACGGGTTGAAGGCGAAGCCGCGTGGCAACGCACGCAACGTCATCTACTACGAGATTTCGGGTGCGATCAGCCATATCGAGTCGTTCGACTTCAAAGAGTCGGCGGGCATGCCCAAAGATATCGAGCCGAGGAAGATCAAGGACGATCTCTACCTGCCGCACAAGCTGTTCCCCCGTCTGGAAAAGCAGATCGGCAAGTTCGCCATGATCCGTTCATTGCAGAGCCACGAGGAGGTCCATTTCCGGGGCCAGTATTACGTGCAAACGGGCCGTCAGTTGAATCTCGCTTTCGCGCGCGAGATTCCGGCGCTCGGCTCGGTGATGGCTCTCGAACTCGAAAAGCGGCGGCGGCCGGAAGATACCTTCCCGAGCTACATGTCGTTCAATCTCGACAAGGGTGCCCCGGGCGCGCTCTCGACGGGTTTCCTGCACCCGCGGTATTCGGTGGTCGACATCAATCCCGAGTCCGCGACGAAGGGCATGACGCTCGACCAGAAAGCCGTGGCGCTGCTCGAGGAGCGCTGGCGTCTGCTCAGTAAGCTGCGCGATGCCGAGCGTCCGAAGATCGCCAAGATGGGCCGGGACATCGCCGGTTACGAGGACTTCTACGAGACCGCGCACCGGCTGCTTTCCGATTCGCGCTGGCCGGAAGCCTTCAAGATCTCGCCCCAGGATAAGGAGCGTTACGGAAATACGCCGGTCGGCACATCCTGCATCCTGGCGCGGAACGTACTGAACCAGGACGCCGGCGCGCACTACATCCATATCTGCCATCCGGGCTGGGACCACCACGTTCAGATCTGGGACAAGAAAGCATCGTCGAATCATTACACGCTGTGCGCCGAGTTCGATCCGGCGCTCGCCAGCCTGATGGAAGATCTCGCCTCGATGCCGTCGAAAGCGCAGCCGGGCAAGACGCTGCTCGACGAGACGCTGGTGGTGGTGATGAGCGAGTTCGGCCGCACGCCGGGCGCCTTGAATAACATGGCTGGGCGCGATCACTACAATCGCTGCTTCCCGGCGCTGTTCGCGGGCGCGGGCGTGAAGGAAGGCGTGATTCGCGGCGCCACCGACAAAGACGGCGCCAAGTGCCTCGACACCGGCTGGGAGCGCAAGGAACAGCCCCGTATCGAGAACATTGCCGCGACGATGTTCTCCGCGCTCGGCATCGACTGGTCGAAGGAACTCCGGAATACGCCTTCCGGGCGCGCGTTCCCGTATGTGGACCCGCTCGGGCCCGGTGGGTTCATTCCGATCGATGACATTACTTCGATCTACAGCTAGCGCGGCGGTTCTCTGCGCGGTTGCTTTTGCCGCGGAACCGGGAATGGTCTTCGTTCCGGGCGGCGAGTTCGCGCGCGGCCGCACGCACAAGCTGCCGGACGACGGTCTCCAGTGGTGGCCGGAACTGCTGACCGATGACCGGCCGGTGCGCAAGATCCGCGTCGACCCGTTCTATGTCGACGCCTACGAAACGACGGTTGCCCAGTACGCCGCGTTCGTGAAGGCCACGAAACACCGGGCGCCGTACAACTGGGCTGGCGGGGCGCCACCAAAGGGCAAGGAAAAGAATCCCGTCGCCGCGATTGACTGGAACGACGCCAAGGCCTATTGTGAATGGGCGGACAAACGCCTCCCCACCGAGGCCGAGTGGGAGCGGGCCGCACGCGGGATCACCGAGGGCGCGAAGTATCCATGGGGAGAGCGGAACCCCACCAAGAAGGACGCTTGCTACGACACGCTCGCGGGCCCGTGCGATGTGGGCCAGTTCGTGCCGAACTACTTCGGCCTCTACGACGTCTCGGGCGGCGTCTGGGAGTGGACCTCAGACTGGTACGAGCGCGAATACTACAAATCCGCGCCGGAGGTGAATCCGAGGGGGCCGGGGAAGGGCTCGTATCGCGTGATCCGTGGCGGGTCGTGGGCGGACCTTCCGAAGTATCTCACCCTCGCGCATCGAAGCTGGCTGCGGCCGCTCGAACGGAGTCCGAACGTCGGGGTCCGGTGCGTGAAGAGTTTCGCGCGATAGTCAACGCGGAAAGGAGACCGAAACGGTATCGCCTTCGACGGCGTGGTGCCTGTGCTGCTCCGCCTGCGGCAAGTCTGGAACGATCGAGATGATCATGTTACCGTTGGAGATTCTCCACTAACTCTGCCGCACTTCGCGAGATTGGGTGGAATGGGCGGGATGGTCAGATCGAGCCGAAACTGGCCCGGCCGGAGGCGGCTGTCCACGGTAGCCAGAGTATTCGATGGTGCCGCTGCCAATAGGACTCCCGTTTTCCGCCAGGAAGGTTGTAGCGGACCAAGTAGTTGAGTTGGGGGACCCGGGAACCATACTCGAGAGCTTGCGTGTTGCCGAGTCCGGCGATGGCCACGGAGAGCCGCCTCGCCTCAGCGTCATACCCAAGAAGTTCCGCGTCACACCGCCGCCGGTCGTACTGACCGCGGCCTCCTCGCGCCACTCGAACCCTCGCAATCAACGGATAGACTATCCAATATCCTGCTTCTGCGGAGTCTTCCTTCGCCACGATCTCGGTGAACGGATTGGCTTGCTCGAGCGGAGACGCGCGCGGAGGCCCTCGGGAAGGACCGCGTCGATCAACAGTACAGTGCACTCGCGGCGCGCGCTCGGGCAGGCTCGTGCGAACCTTCGGAAAAGTACTTGGATCTCACCCCTCGAACGTCAGGTTGCCCGGGCTGCGGTCGATACCTCAGACGGGCCGTACTGACGCAGGTTGAGCTTGGATGCACCGAGATCGCCCCCTGCCCGGGCAGACACGGCAATTGCGAGGACCGAAAGTGCAGTTCCGTCAGTTCGCCAGGAGAAACGTCGCGCGTGGGCGCGCTCGAGGAGCGCATGAGCGTGAATGGATTGGACTGGGCCCGGGCTAATGGAGCGGCGAGGCCGGAGAGCGCGATTACCGCGCACAGCCCCGGAATCGCGCTCCGTGGCCCCCAGGGCTTAGGGTCTAGTTCGCGCCGGAGAACTGAGCCTTTGGCCCTGCACGCGCGGCAAAACAGGCACTCCCATCCGCGCCTCGGCCGGAGCGGCTCAGCCCGGCCATGAAGCGGCCGCTTTCGGCTTAGCGCGCAATTCTCTCTCGAAAATCACGAACCTCCGTCGGAAAACGACTGCCCTTCCAGTCGTTAGATGCAGGAAGGCGCCTCCTAATCAATCCCCCCGAGGTGATCATGCAACAACGACAACCGCTACGCCGGTTCTCACTCCTCCTCTTTGCCCTGGCCGCCAGCACTGGCGCGGCCACGGCCGCCACTCCGCTCTCGTGTGTTCCCCAAGCCGCGGGGACGCCCTCGCTTCGCCCCACCGGCATCTGGGAGCGCGCTGGCGACATCCTCCTGATCTGTTTCGGTGGCGCTCCCGCCCCCGCCGGACAACCCGTGCCCGCTGTCGACATTACTCTGTCCCTCACTCCCGCCATCAACTTCACCTCGCGCATCGCCAACCCTGGCCTGAACGCCTCGGAGGCGTTGCTCCTGGTGGATGACCCGGCGCCGTCCAGGCAGGAACCCTGCCCGTCCCGGCCCAACCAAACATGCGGCCTCACGGGAGTCACCGGCGGTATCAACTACACCAACCCGGACGCACCCGGCAA
>CADECY010000005.1 GCA_902825945.1 uncultured Acidobacteriota bacterium | reverse complement strand
ACCTATGGGTTTGCAGCGAGCCACGTTCGTATCTCTTTGGCGATGACTGGCAGTTGTCGAGGAGGACAATCAGTTCCTTGTGGCGTGGGATGCGTTGAATCATCGACTGGAATCACTGGAATCCGAAGATCGCCCCGCCGTGCACTGGAATGGGCTCACCAGCGTACGGGTCACTTGCCCAACGAGGGTCCATGAATGACGAGTTGCAGCGTCTATCCCTTTGCTGCTAGTCCGAACAGGTGAAAGGCTGCGGATCCTAGAACTCCGAACGGATTCGCAAGCGTCTCGAGCAACTCGAAGTGATTGTACTCAGCCGCAAATAGTTCTTCAACGGCCTTGCCGTGAGACCGGCTATGGGCAACGAACTCTTGCGACTGCCTCTTGAACTCGGGCGACTCCAGGCTGCCGTACGCAACAATGAGCCTGGCTTGGATGTTCTCGATGTGCCCTGAGGGCTGAGTTCGGCCTCCACCTCGTCGTCGAATTTGACGTACGAACTTCTGTACGAAAGGCGCGGAGCTTTGAAGTCGTACATTCCGCTTGCCAGCAAATCTGCCTTGACTACACAGACAGGCATCGAGTGAGCTTTCATCCACTCAATGGAGAGTTTGGTGGCGCTAAGAAACACCCAGATGATCGATCGACGGCCCTGTGCGGAACGAGCCGGTCGAGCGCGGTGTGATCACCGTGTGCCCAGTCGTCAAGGATGAGCGTCAAGTCGACTTCGGTTGACATCGGCATCCGGCACCGACGATAGCCCAAATCTAGATGGAATGGCAATGGATTGGGGTACCGACTTACGGATATCGCGAACAAGAGCCCCTCCCTACAGAGCTGTGGGCGGCGGCGTGGGCCAAGCGGCGGGAGGAAGGGTCCTGCGCGCGGATAGCCCCTCCTCTTCCGTGCCTCCCCCTCTGTCAAGAACCCATGGCCGAGGGGCGCTGGGTCCGCTTCTTCCAGAGGACCGCCGCGAATCCGAGAGCGGCTAAGGCCACGCTGGAAGGCTCCGGCACGGCCGTCGGCGCCGCAACCGTCCCGACCACGTAGGTCCCGGAGGCGGGGGTCACATTGATCTGAGCCCCGCCCGCGCTGAGCCAGATGTCGGGAGTTCCGCCGCTGTTGAAGTACAGCCACGGACCACCGCATGTGACACAAGGGTTTTGCAGTCGCCAGCCGCTGGTGAGAGATACAGAGAGGGTAGTGGCGGTTGCCGTTAGGCCGAAATTGTTTTGAGCGGAATTGTTGCCGCTGAGGGGACCAGTCAGCGTGAAGGTAGTGGAACCGTCATTGAGCAGCAAGGACCAATCGACAAGGTTCGCATTCTGGATTGTGCCCAGCGTGCCGTCGGTGGTGACGAAACCTGTCACGCCGCCGGGACCAACGGGCAAATTCACGCCGTATGTAATGTCCGCCGCTTGGGACATCGCGACGGAAGTCAACGACATCAAGATCACGCCCAACGCTTTGGTGATTGTTCGGGCGATTCCATAACGAAACGAGTTCGCGGCAGGACCGCCGCATGACGCCGGATAGGCGTTCCGAAAGTGCATGTTTCCTCCAGTGAAGTGTGATGGCGAGGGAATGCCCCTCTAAACAGCATTCGCAATCGGCAAGGAAAATGACCCATCGAAGCGCGGGTGGCTCTCGAGAGCCGGTTGTGCGAAGCAACACAACCCGGCCGCCGAACCAGGACCAGTCGCACCAGCCCGTGGGGCCCGAATCACCCAATCGTCCATGAAGCGGACAAAACAAGGCCGTGGCCACCAGGCGGCGGTCCAGCACGTCCGGATGGAGGGCGCCCGCCCATTCCCGGTGTTTGGGGCGGCAAACGCCTGGTACTGGCAAACGCCCGGTACTTGCCCGTCTCACTCATGTTGAGTTATCATCTTCTCTCTTCATCGAAGACAAGGAGGCGCTTGTGAACGCGGCGCTGCAGGCCGATGTCCAGCGACGCTGACGTCACGCTCATCCTCGAGGATTGGGCGCGCGGAGACCGCACCGCGCTCGACCGGCTTCTTCCCCATGTTTACCCCGAACTGCACCAGCTAGCCAGCGCTCACCTCCGTCACGCCGGCCGGTCCGTTACGCTGCAGACGACGGCCGTCGTCAATGATCTCTTCCTGAAGCTGCTGGCAAGGCGGCCCGGGAAGTTGGAAAACCGGCGTCACTTCTACGTTCTGGCTTCCCGCATCATCCGGCGGGCGCTGGTCGATCACTATCGCCGCAACTCCGCCGAAAGACGCGCCGGAGGCACGCGCGTACCACTGCACGAAAATCTGCTTTGGGTGGACGCCGCAGGCCCGCAGATGTTGACCTTCGATCGAGCTCTAGGCGAGTTGGAGGAGCTGGATCCCGAGCAGGCGGAACTGTTCAGCCTACGTTATCTGCTCGGCTGCACCGCCGAGGAAACCGCGGCGCTTGCCGGCCTGGCCAAGTCCACGGTGGACCGCAAGGTCAAGCTGGCGCGGGCCTGGCTGTTCCGGCGGATGGGTGAGTCGGAATCCGTCGAATCCGCGAATGTTTCCTCGTAGGGTCTTTTCGCATGGATCGCCATCGATGGCAGCAGATACAGGATGCGTACGCCGGGCTGGAGGGCCTGCCCGCCGCCGAACGCGAACAGCGGTTGTCCCAGATCGACCCGGCGCTCGCCGGTGAAGTGCGCCAGTTGTTCGCGGACGTCGAGCTCGAGGAGCAGGCCCAGGAACGTCTTGTTCAGCGTTCGCTGCCTCAACCCGAACCGGAAATGCCGGGCTTGCAGATCTTCAAACTGCTTGGGTCCGGTGGCGCGGGGGCCGTGTATCGCGCGGTCCGCACGGTGAGGGGCGCCAGGCAGGATGTGGCGGTCAAGGTCCTGCACGCCCATCGCGCGGGACCCGAGGATCTGCTCCGGTTCCGGCGTGAGTGCGACATGATGGCGTCCCTGTACCATCCGGGCGTCGTGCACTTTCTGGACGCCGGGGAATGCGCCGACGGGCGTCCGTACCTGGTGATGGAGCTCGCCGAGGGCCGCCCGATCGGCGAATACTGCGACGGCCTGCGCTTGCCGGTGGAGCAGCGGATCCGTTTGCTGCTCGACGTGTGCGAGGCGGTGAGCGCGGCTCATGCGCAACTGGTGGTGCACCTCGACCTCAAGCCGGCCAACATCCTGGTGAATGCCGCCGGTCAAGCGAAGCTGCTCGATTTGGGTACGGCGAAACTGCTGGACCCGATCGGCGAATCCACGGCCACGCATCAATTGACGCCCCGCTACGCCAGCCCCGAACAACTGCGCGCCGAGCCCGCCTCGGTGGCGAGCGACGTGTACAGCCTGGGCCTCGTCCTCTATGAACTGCTCAGCGGCGGCTGGCCGTTCGAGGTTCGCGACTCGATCGTAGGTTTTGCGGACCGCGCGGCGGGCTCCGCCAGGTTGCGGCCCTTGCCGGCCGCGTGCAGCGGGGATGCCGCTGAAAAGAGCGGGACGTCGTTCGCCCGCCTGCAAGCGGCTTTGCGCGGCGACCTCGCGGCGATTTGCGAGAAGGCCCTGGCTCACGACATCCGCGGACGCTACCGGTCCGTCGCGGACCTGGCGGCGGACCTGCGCCGTCATCTTGCCGGCGAGCCCGTACTGGCGCATCCGCCCGGGTTTGCGTATCATGCAAGGAAGTTCGTTTCGCGCCACTGGCTTCCGCTGTTACTGGGGACGCTGTTTGCCGGAGGACTGGTGGGGGCGGCGGTCTATTCCCAAGTGGAAGCTCGCCGCGCCAACGCCGCCCTGGAGGAAGCTGAAGCCACCACATTCGGACTGGCCAATGTGTTGACTCCCCGCGGCCCCGTCCGCGATATCACCCTCAGCGAGTTGCTGCGCCAAGCACAGGAAGACGTGCCCCGGCAATTTGGCGCGTCGCCCGCCGTGGGCGCCGACTTCGAAATCGCCTTGCTCGAAGGGTTCCTCAGCCTGGGAGACCTGCAGCGCGCGCGAAAGGGGGTGGACGCGGCGGCGGCGTTTGCCAAGGCTTCCGGCGATGTCTCGCGGCAGGCCATCGCGTCGGCGAGTTCCGCCTGGGTGTCCTACAGCGAAAGCCGTCCGGAAGATGCGTGGCGCCAAGCCTCCGAGGCGTACGCCTCCTGGCGCGCCAACCGAGGCGCCTTTCCCCCGGGGCGTGCGCGCGCCACGCTGACCAGAGCAGGACAAGCGATGCTGTACGTCAAGCCTTTCGACCCGGCGGCCGGGAAGATCTTTCAGGAACTCCTCTCGTTGTCTCCCGCGGGCGATCCCCGAACCGCGTATTATCGGCTGACTGCGCTGGAGGGCGCGGCCAACTCCTTGATCCACTCCGCCAACAGCTACGCCGCCGCCACTCCCATGCTGGAAGAGGCCGTGACGCTGGTGCGCCGGGTGGCCAAGGCGCCGCACCCGCAACTCCTGCAGGCACTCGGCTTGGCCTACCGGCTTCAAGGCCGCTACGCAGAGGACGAAGCCTGCCAGCGCGAAGCCGCGGCGGCAGCTACGAAAGACGCTGGGCCGAGTTCGGTGTTGTCCGCCAACTATCGCGCGGTTTGGGCCAGTTCGCTCGCCGGCGTCGGTCAAGCGGAGCAGGGCCTCCAGATCGCTAAAGACTCGTTGGCCGACTATCGCCGGACGTATCCACTGCGCGGGACGAACCTGCTGTCGACCCCGCTTTCAGCGGCCATGTTGAATGCCTGCATGATGAAGCGATTCAAGGAGTGCGAGGCGTACGCACGGGAAGGGTTGGAGACGCTCGGCCCGAAGCCCGCACCGAAAGACGCGCGGCTTGCCAACGCCAACGGAATGCTGGGTCTGGCTCTTGCCGGCCAGGGCCGGGACGCGGAGGCCAAGCCGCTCATCGAGCAAGCGCTGGCGGCTTTCGCGGAACAGAAGCGCACGCCGCTGTACGAACCGTTACTGAAAGCGGCGTTGGCGCGGATGCGGTAGTTGGGGACGAGGCGCCTAACCTGGCGAGACTCCTCCAAGTCTGGATCAACGTCAGTTGCGACCGGATCTCGGACCGGCTTCGGCTTCATACCAGCGGCCTTCGCACTCAGGGACGGGCTGGTACGCTCCGTGCCCGCTTCCCATTTCAAAGCCCCCTTCGCGACTTATGTGGAGCGTTGCCGCCACAGTCGTATCCAGTTTTAGCGTTTTCGCAAAACGGTGTGCGCCGACACCAACTCAAACTCCGGCGCATTCTGCGCCATGAAATGCAGGAGCGGAACGTGTCCGCTACCGATGACCAACAGGACACGATCTGAATTGGACGCTCTGAGGCGCAACAAATTGCTGAAGATGCGCAGGTTGCGGTTGTACCAGGCGGTTCGCGTATCGGCGCCGGTATAATCCCCCGCGCCGCCCCCGACCTCAAACTCCGCGACAAGGTAGCGCGACATGCTTTGGCGGACGTGTTCTGGGCTGTTGATCGTGCGCAGATGCTGCAATAGGGTTTGCCTCGTCTTCAGTTCATCCTCCAGGCGATTCAAGTCTTCATACCATTTGGCCCATTTGGTGCCGCGCTCGATCAACTCGTCCTGGCCGAGTGATCGGGCTCTCTCGATCAGTTGCTCGGTCGTGAAGGCTAGTTTGAAATCGGATCGTTCCTTCACGTCGACCGCGTGGACACGTTTGTGCCCCAATCGCCGGGCAAGCCGGAAGCCGAGTTGAAACACTTCATTCGGGCCAACGCTTGTCTCCGTGCTCGCGAGGTACTCGTCAAACTTCGTGTCCAACGCGGCCTGGTGCTCAGCAGGCCACTCAACCGCAATCTTGTTTGGCCTGAAGCGCGTCAGACAATCCAGCACTTGGACGACTTCCCTTTGGCGCTCCGTAGAGAGAAGATCTAGCCGGTACTTCGGTTTGTAGTCGTCAAGCCCGGCATCCTCGAAGTGAAATGTGCCAACAATCATGACCTTTGCGTGAGTGGCTTCCGGTCGAGGCGGTACGGGTTGCCCGAAAAGGACGGTAGGCGTCAAAATCAGCGTCAACAGCGGCAAAGTGCTTGTCCTTCGGTTCATGGACAATTATTACGCGGCAGCCCCGCAGTTCGTTCCACTGCTGGACGAAACCAATGGTGCTCTCCTGGATAGGCCGCGTAAAGCGCCACAGTGGCCAGCAAATTGGTACCGCGTCTCAACACGTACGGAAATGTCCCGATTGCGCGCCGCCTCGGAGGGGTCACGCAACGCCGATCCGTGGCTCGAGCCCAGCTGCGAGCGGATCCCGAGTTCCCCTCTGGGATATACTTGCCCAACGAAGGTCCATGAAGAATCTTGCTTGGGTTTTGCTCGTGGCCGCGCTTGCAATGGCGCAGCGAAACGCGTCCGTCACGGGTTCCGTCACCGACGGATCGGGCGCCGCCGTGGCGGGCGTCGAGATCAATTCGCGCAACGTCAGTACTGGTGAGACGTTCAGGCGCAGTCGGGTGAAGAGGGCAGCTACACGTTTCCGCTTTTGCCTCCAGGCGCCTATGAACCGCGGGCTTCGAAGGCCGGATTCAAGTCGCACGCACGAACATGGATCGTTCTCGAAGCCGGCGTGGCAGCTCGAGCGGACGTGAGGCTCGATCCCGGTGACGTGGCCGAATCGGTCACGGTCTCGGCGGAACTGCCGCAACTCCAGTCGGAGACATCGGCGGTGGGATCGGCGGTCAAGCAGGAAACGATCGCAAACGTGCTTCGTCGTCATACCGGGTCTGTCAGAATCAGCCGCATTTCGTTGCTGGGGGCGAACCCGAGCGATTCGTAGAGCGCCCTGCCCTCCGGACTCGCGTGCAGAATCACCGCGCGGATTTCGCGCTTGCGGCAGGCGTCGAGCACGATGCTCATCAGTTCACGTGCAATGCCCCTCCGCCGCCATTCCGGCTCGACGAACACATTGACGATATTGGCGCGCGGCGCCCCCGGACCCACCATGTGCGGCAACCAGTCCATCATCCAAACTCCTGCACCCGCGATCGGCTTGCCGTCACCATCGACGGCGAGCCACGCCAGGTACTCGGCACGCTCCATCCGGATCTCCACCCAACGCGCGAACGCCGCCTCCATTGCCTCGAGAGCGGATTCATCCTCGTAGGCCATCGCACGGAACATGTCGCCCCGGTGACGCACGAGCACGGCCAGATCGTCGAGCCCCGCCGAGCGGATCGTGTGGCCGGCCATTGGTTCGATTTTATGACGTACTCGCAAACTTTGGTAGCCGAGGAACCGAATCAGCCGTGAATGCACAGTATGGTTCAGTGCGTGTGTTGGCCGGGTAACTGCCTCGATGGCCGGTCAACGATCCTGCCAAGCCTCTTCCCAACACAGCCCGTACCACCACAGCGAAATCGCCCACGCCGCGGCGCAGGGAATCAGCCACAGCACGTTTTCGCGACCCACCGCCACCGCCGATCCCGCCGACGCGATCGCTTGCACCAAGGTCACCATCACCGATCCGCTGGTGAATCGCCACCGGTGTTGGGGAATCGGCTGCAGAACCGACAGGTGATGACCCACCGCGAGGGCGCCCAGCGCCGCCGCCAGGCCCGGCAACGGAGCAATGCCCGCCGTCAGCGGCACCGCGATGGCCAGGAATGCAATGTCTTTCGCCAGCAGGATTCGCCAGCCGCGGAGGGGCATCAGGCGGTAGCGGGTCCGGCCGGCGCGAGCGTCGAGCCCGAACAGGCATTGCGCGTAGGTGCCCAGGCCCGCCAGCACGATGATGATCGACATCCCGAGCATCGTCTCCGGTTCGGGCCAATCGTGCCGGATGCGGTAGGCCACGGTGACGAGCGCCAGCAGCGAGGCGATCCAGAAGTCGAGCACGGTGACCATCTCGCGAATGTTTTTCCGGATGAGCGGGCCGAGCATGCCGGGAGGCGCCGGGATCCACCGGGCCGGGTCGAGCTCGGGTGCGCGTTCGAACAACCGCTCGATCAGCGGAGCCGCCAGTTGCGAAGCGATCAATACGAAAAACAACTGTGCGCCGAGCTTCACGCTGCCGAGCCAAACCACCGCGGCCACCGCGATCAGCGCCACCGGATTCATCCAGAACGAGATCATCCGGAGCCACGCGAGATCGTGCCGCCCGAGGGGCAGCAGCGCGAGCCGCTCGGCCGGAATCGCGCGTAACGGATTCGCGGTCAGCGGCACCAGCAGCGCCAGTCCCAGAATCGCCGCCATCAGCGGACCCGATTGCAACAGGAGCACCACGCCCACCAAGAAGAAATTGTTCTCCTGGAAAGACGCGATTTCCCGTAGCGTCCGCCACGATACGCGAAAGAGCCCGCCTAGGAGTGCGCCAACCCGAGCCATGGCAGGTCCTCCGGTGGCGGCGGATCCACGAGGTCGAAGTAGAACTCCTCCAAGCGTCCCGCCATTTGGGAAGCGGGAGCGTTCCACACGATGCGGCCATCGAGGATCATGACCACCTGGGTCGCGATTTTTTCGACGATCGGCAGAATGTGCGAGGTGAGAAACACGGTGACGCCGCGAGCGGCGAGCATCGCGATCATGTCGCGGATCGATTTCGACGTGACCGGGTCGATCCCTTCGAAGGGTTCGTCGAGAAAAAGCACGCGCGGGTTGGGCAACAGTGCCATCGCGAGGGCGGTCTTCTTGCGTGTGCCGTGCGAACAGCGGCTCGCGTACCGTCTCCGGGCGTCATCGAGACCGAGCACCCGGATCAGTTGCGCCGCCCGCTCGCGGGTTTCGGCGCGCGCGAGGCCGTAAATCGGCCCGGTCATGTGCAAGTGTTCCTCGACAGTGAGCGCGTCGAACAGGCCGAGATGTTCAGGCAAGACTCCGATCCGCCGCTTCACCTCGATCGGATCGGTGGTGACGTCGAATCCGGCGATCGTGGCTCTGCCTGATGTGGGGCGCAGCAGTCCGGTCATCATCTTCACCGAAGTCGACTTGCCTGCGCCGTTGGGGCCCAACAACGCGCACACAGCCCCCGCCGGGACCTCGAGCGATAGTTGGTCAACGGCGGTCTTGTCCCCGAATCGCGCGCATAACTGGACGCACATGATCGCGGGGGGTGGCTGGGTCGAGATGAAGTTGGGCTCTGGCACAGTCCCGCAAACCCACCTTACGCTGCAATGGCCGTTCGGGCAAGAGGGTACCGTACCGGTACGGAAAAGCGCTACGGTGCCGTTTCCTTGCGAATTCCAGCCGCCGCGATCTGTGCGATGTCGAGCAGTTGCGGCGGCTTGTCTGAGATGACCGATAGCGCATCGCGGAACATCGTATTGCAGAACGGGCAGGCGGCGCCGACAATATCGGCTCCAGTCGCGGCGAGTTCCTTGGCGCGGGTGTGGCTGACCCGGTCGCCCGTCTCTTCGCCGAGAAACGCGAGTCCCCCGCCCGCACCGCAGCAGAAGCTCCGCTCGCGCGCCCGCGGCGGATCGATCACAGGACCCGCCAGCGCCGCCACCGCTCGCGGTTCGTCATAGATATCGCGATACCGGCCGAGGTAGCAGGGGTCGTGGAAAACGACCTTGCCCGAATTCTGTTTCGGGAGTTTGTCCGCGTGCCGCGCCAGAAATTCGCTATGGTGCTCGATCGGCGGTGCCTCGCCGTGCTCCTTCCAGTCTTCCGAGATCGTGCGGACGCAGTGCGGGCAGATCGAGACGAGCTTGTTCACTTTCGCCGAGGACATCGCCGTCAGGTTCTGCCCCGCGAGTTGCGCGAACGCGAGATCGTTGCCGAGCCGCCGCGCCGAATCACCCGTGCAGCGCTCCTTCTTCAACACTCCGAAGCTCACGTTCAGGTGACGCATCACCTCGGCGAGCGACTGAACGATTTCGCGCCCCTTCGGATCGTAGGATCCCATGCACCCCATCCAGAGGCAGTATTCCTGTGTGCCGTCGTAGATGGGCAGGCCCGCGCGCTGAATGAACTTGTCCCGTTCGCTCGAAGCCATGCCGAGCGGATTGCCGTACTTTTCCAGATTCAGGAAAAGCTTGTTGCCGTACTCGTCTTCCCACTTGCCCGTGTTCACCGCGCCACGCCGAAGGCCCACGATAATCGGCAGATGCTCGATTCCAAGAGGACACTGGTTTTCGCAGGCTCCACATGTGGTGCATTGAAACACCGCCTCTTGATGCAGGTGCTTTCCGAGAAGCGCATCCTCGCCCTTGGGGCCGAACTCGTTCAGGTAACCGCGGACTCCGAGGATGATCTCTTTCGGGTTGAGCAGCTTGCCGGTATTGTTCGCCGGACAGTGCTCGGTGCAACGTCCGCACTCGACGCACGAGTAGGCATGGAGCGCGGCGAGTTGGGTGACATCCTTGCCGGTGTCGAGCCCGAAATCCTCGTCGCCTTCAAGCGGCGGGATCTTCGAGAATCCGCCGCGCGAAAGGAAGACGGCGGCTGGGCTCAGGATCAGGTGCAAGTGCTTGGTGTGCGGAACCAGTGGCAGGAAGGTGGCCAGCGCGAGTGTATGGATCCACCACACCATTCGGCCGGTATGGAACCAGTAGTCGGCGAGGTAGGTGACCATCAGCGCCAGGATCAGGCAGGCGATGATGCCGGACTCCTTCGAGACCTTCTCTCCGAGCCATTTGGGCCGAACCAGGAACCGCCGGATCGCGAGCCCGGTGATCGAAACCGCGACCACGATTCCGAACAGCGCCGCGTAGCCGAAGTAGAATCGCCCGAACCAGCCATCGCGGTCGAGCAGGCGGAGCCCGAATCCGGCGGCAAGATGGTCGAGCGTCACCAGCGCGAACGAGCAGAACCCCCAGAAAACAAAGGCATGCGCCAAGCCCGGAATCGGACGCTCGCGGATCACTTTGGCCTGCAGCGCGACGTCCCAGATGAACTCCTTCACCCGCGGCGCGATCGGATCGATCGAAAACCCCGGGTCCTTGCGTGCATTCCGGATGTTGTCGACAACACGGCGGAATCGCTTCCAAAACAGCGCCAGGGAGGCGGCGAAGATCGCCACCAGGAGGGTGGACTCGATCCAGGAGGGCGTGGACATTATCGGAGAATTGTACCTCGAGTACAGAATCGGGATCGCGGTGCCGATAGGTATAATGAAATCTGACATGGATACCCTCAGCGGGGGAATGTAATCTTGCGTATTCTGGTAGCCGGAGCGGCAGGCTTCATTGGCTCGCACCTGTGCGAGCGGCTGTTGGCCGACGGACACACTGTCCACGCGGTGGACAATTTCATCACCGGACGGGAGCGGAACCTCGAACACCTGGCCCACCATCCGCATTTTCTTTTCGAGCAGGCGGACGTCACCAAACAATACAGGCCGAAGGGTCACTTCGATATGGTGATGAATCTTGCCTCACCCGCCAGTCCTCGGGACTACTTGGCGCATCCGATCGAAACCCTGGAAGTCGGCTCCATCGGGACTCAAAACCTGCTGGAGCTGGCGAGGCGCTGCAACGCCCGATTCCTGCTGACGAGCACGTCGGAGTGTTACGGAGACCCGCTCGAACATCCTCAGGCGGAAACCTATTGGGGTAACGTGAATCCGGTCGGTCCGCGCTCCTGCTATGACGAATCCAAGCGCTTCGCCGAGGCGATCACGATGGCCTATCACCGCACGTATGCCGTCCGGACCAACATCGCGCGAATCTTCAATACCTTCGGTCCGCGAATGAAGCTGGACGACGGGCGCGTGGTGCCTCAGTTCGTGGATCAGGCGCTGCGCAACCAGCCTCTCAGCATCTACGGTGATGGCAAACAGACCCGGAGCTTCTGCTACGTCGGTGATCTCGTGGATGGGCTGGTCCGTCTCTCGATGAGCGACGAGCGCTATCCGGTCAATCTCGGCAACCCGATCGAAATGACGATCCTCGAATTCGCCGAGCGAATTCGCGACCTTGCCGGAGCCACCTCACCGATCGAGTTCCATCCTCTTCCTCAGGACGACCCCAAGCGTCGCCGCCCGGACATTACCAAGGCGCGCAACATGCTGGGCTGGGAACCGAGAACCACGCTCGAAACGGGTCTGCGCGCCACGATCGAGTATTTCCGCCCGCAGGTGGTGGAACCCGTCGCGGTGTAACGTGCCGGTTCTGGCGGTCACTCCCACCGCAGAGGCCGATGGCGACGCCGATGCCACCACTGTAGGGCTTGGAAGAAGCGCGGGCTCCTGATCAACAGGCACCGGGGCTTTCCAACCGCAACCCAAACTTCACGCAATCGGAGGGCATCATCCGGTACTGCGCATCCTCGGCGCTCTTCGCCACCACTACGTGGCAAACCGTCTTTGCGGCACTGATGCCGATCCCGGCCATGCCAATGCCGAACCCGCTCCAAGCCGCCTGCTCGTATCGGCTCGCGCTCGTTCGCGCCGGGCTCTGGCATCGCCCTCCAAGGCCACATTGCCCCTCCCCCACACTGTTAGCTCGTCCGCTGACGTCCACAGCAGCTCGCCCGGGTAACCCTGGTCCATCGCGAACCGGCAGAACGCGTCCTCGGCCTCGTCGAAGGTCATCGCGATTGACCCAAAACGAAACGGCCCAGTCGCGCGCAATCCAGAAGGCAAGTAGACATCAGGTCCCTTCGGATCATCGAGGACCAATCCCTGCTTCTCACCAACTCGGCGACACTTCCTGACGCGCCGCCACGCATGCCGGAGCGTGAGCACTCGCGCCACCATGGACAATCAACGACCCTGTCATCCTGAACCGCATCGACCTCGGGATACGCCGCGCACAACTCTGCGTAGAAAGCCTGTTTGCTGCACCAGAGTCCGAGATCGAAGGTCATTTCTGCCTACACCCGCATCGCCGCCTTGATCTTCTTCAACTCCGAAGCTTCCGCCATCCCTTTGTACGCCGGGTCGAGCGGATAGCAGCCCGACACCAATCCGTTCCGCGGCGCGGTCGTGCAATCGCTGAAGGTCCGGCAGATGCGGTTGTGCGTCATCTGGCCCGAGCCGAGCGTGTCTTTCGGCAGCGTGGGATACGAGAGCACCATCCGTCCGAGCCCCACCGTATCCACCATCCTCGCGCGGACCACGGCCTGTGCTACATGAGGCAAGTATTCTTGCAGGTAAGTGTACGCGGAGCCCACCATCACCAGGTCCGGAAAGCGCGACTTCAAAGCCGCCGTCACCGCGATCTGTCGCGCGCATCCCACCAGCGGATCCTCGGGCGGCTGGTAGCCATCGGACGGAGGAAACAGCGCCGGCCGCTGGATGTGCGGATTGTAGTAGGGGCTGCCGCCGCTCACGTTGATCATCACGATTCCGAGTTCGCGGCACAGTCCGAGAAATCGATAGGTCTCGCTCAAGTCGTAGGAAACAGGGTCGGCGGCGTTCGCTCCGAAGCCGTATTCATAGGGGCGCGGTGCATCCTCCGGAATTCCAGGCCCGAGCTTTTTTCCATCGCCCTTCGCCGGATCGGCCTTGAACGGGACGAAGTCGAACGAACTGAGCCGGACGCCGATCTTGATCTTCGTGGCTGCGCGAATCCCCGCCACGATCTCGCGCAGGAATCGCGTTCGGTTTTCGAACGATCCGCCGAACTTCCCCGGCCTCGTGTGCGAGCTGAGGAATTCGTGTCCCAGATATCCGTGGCAATGTTTCACGTCGGCGAACATCGCTCCGCAGCTCTCGGCGATCTTCGCCGCCGCGATGAACTTCTCGATCAGCCGCTCGATCTCATCATCGGAGAACACCGGATAATCGTCACCCAAGCGGAACTTGGCATTGAGCACCGGATGGCGATAGAGAATTCGGGGCTCCATCTTCGTCTTGCTGAATGGCTTGCAGAAGCGGCCCGAGTGCGTGAGCTGGAATCCGATCAATAGATCGTCCGCCGAACCGTTGGCGACGCGATGCTCCTCGACGGTATCGGCGAGCAGACGCGCGAGAGCGTCGCGGGTCGAGTCCTGAATAATCAACTGATTCGGGTTGGCACGGCCTTCGGGGACTACGGCCATGGCTTCGCCCCCCCACAGCCACTTGGCTCCGCTGCGCGCGAAGTTCAGCCAGCGCGAATGCACCAGGTCCGACGGCGTGCCATCGGTTTCGGCGTCCCAGCCCTCCATCGGATGGATCACCCAGCGATTGCCAACGCGAAAGCCATCGACATCGATAGGCGCCGCTAGCGGCGATTCAGGCGCGGGAAGAATCGAATCGTCACAGGGAAGGTCGAGGCCCAAGGCCGTGAGGCGGGCCCGAAATGCGCTGGGCGTTTTGAACGACGCGACGCGTGGATACGAAGACATTTCCTTTAGGATAGCGGCCCGGCGCGCTATCCTGGACGTTTATGAAAGCATTGCTACTTCAGGAGTACAAGAAGCTCGAACTGGTCGACATGCCAGTGCCCGAGATCGGACCCGATGACTTGCTGGTGCGCGTGAAGGCCTGCGGCATTTGCGGCAGCGACGTGCATGGCTGGGACGGCAGTACCGGCCGCCGGATTCCGCCACTGGTCATGGGACACGAAGCCGCGGGTGTTGTCGAAGCGGCCGGCGCGAACGTGAAGGACATGAAGGCGGGGGACCGCGTCACGTTCGACTCCACGATCTCGTGCGGCAATTGCTACTTCTGCTCCAAAGGCCGCATCAATCTCTGTGACAACCGGCAAGTGCTCGGTGTGTCGCCTGGCGAGTATCGCCGTCACGGCGCTTTCGCCGAATACGTCAACGTGCCACGGCGCGTATCGTACAAACTGCCGGATCAGCTCTCGTTCGAACACGCCGCTCTGATCGAAGCCGTTTCGGTCGCCGTTCACGCCGTGAATCGCACGCCGATTTCGCTGGGTGATTCGGCCATCGTCGTCGGTTCCGGCATGATCGGGTTGCTCGTCGTGCAGGCCGCGCGGCTCGCCGGTTGCGGACTCATTGTCGCGGTCGATCTCGAAGACAACAAGCTCGCGCTCGCCAAGCAACTCGGCGCCGATATCGGGCTCAACCCGAAGACCGATGATGTTCCCGCTCGCATCCAGAAACTGACCGGTGGACGCGGCGCGGACATCGCATTCGACGTGGTCGGCGCCACGGCTCCGATCGGAACCGCGATGGCGAGCATCCGCAAGGGCGGAGCGCTCACGCTCGTCGGCAACATCACGCCGCGCATCGAACTGCCGCTCCAAGCAGCGGTTTCGCGCGAGATCACGCTCTATGGATCGTGCGCCTCCAACGGCGAATATCCGGAGTGCATCGATCTGCTCGCGCGTGGCGCCATCAAGGTCGATCCGATCATCAGCGCCACCGCGCCACTCGCCGAAGGCCGTGCTTGGTTCGAGCGGCTCTACAGCCACGAACCTGGACTGATGAAAGTCATCCTGCAACCGTAGCTTCGTGCGAATCGCCTTCACCTTCGTGCTCGCGCTTGCCGTGCTGCAGGCCGCGGAGATTCGGGGCCGGATCGTGGATTCGTCCACCGGCGAACGTCTCGCGAAGGTGAAGGTTTCCGCCGCGGGCGTCGAAGTGATCAGCGACCCCACGGGATCGTTCGCGCTGACCGGAATCGGCGAAGGCGAGCAGTTGTTGCGCGTCACGGCCGTGGGATACCGGCCGTTCCAGATTCGCGTGACCGTGCCTTCCTCCGCGGAATTCGAGATCGCGCTCGCTCCCGATACGCTGCGCCGCTCGGAGTCCGTCGCGGTTTCGGCTGGTGCCTATGTCGAAGAGACCCCTTCGGCAACGAGCATGACGGGCAACGAGTTGAAGAACCTCGCGAGCGTGCTGGCGGATGATCCGTTGCGTGCCGTGCAAGGACTGCCCGGAGTCACCTCCAACGACGATTTCCAGGCGCAGATTTCGCTGCGTGGCGCCGGATTCAACCGGATCGGTATCTATCTCGATGGCGTGCTGTTGCATTCGCCCTATCACACTGTACAGGGCGATCCGAACAACGCCTCGCTCACGATCTTCAATGGCGACATGCTCGACGCGGTGAACCTGCACGCGGGTGCGCCGCCGTCGCGCTTTGCCGATCGCACGGCCGGTGCGCTGGATGTCCAGACGCGGGAAGGGGACCGCAAGCGATTCTCTGTCCGCGGAACCATCAGCGCATCCAACGCGGGCGCGATGCTCGAAGGCCCGCTCGCCGGCGGCAAGGGATCGTGGCTCGTCACCGCGCGCAAGAGCTATCTGCAGTACCTGATCAGCCGGACCTCGGACGACCAGGGCCTCGCCTTCGGCTTCTCCGACGCCCAGGGCCGCGTTCAGTACGATGTCGCCAAAGCGTGGAACGTCAGCCTCGCGGTGATGCACGGCTCGTCCGGACTCGATCGAACCGGCGCGCAACTCGGGCTCAATGGCGTCTTCAAGAGCGACTATGACTTCACGCTCTCGACCCTGAGCGCGCGCTACGCGCCGGGCCGCTCATTCCTCGCCACCAATCGCGTGGCTCTGCTGCGCGAACGATATTTCAATGTCAACCGCGAAGCGCGTGCACTCGGCGCGAGCGGATACGGCGAGTGGATCTGGAATGGGGATGCCACATGGCAGCAATCCCGATGGTCCGCGATGGAGTTCGGGGCCAGCGCGCGTCGCGTTCGAGACGACGGCTATGTAAGCCGGCTTGCGAACGTTGGCTTCACGCGGATCGATCAGTATCGCGGCAGCGGCGTGCGCTCTGGCCTCTACGCTCGTCAGTCGCTGAACCTGGCGAGCGGCAAGGTCCAACTCGCGGCGGGCGGCCGTGTGGATCAACACAGCGCGGCGAGCGCCACGGGCTCTCTCGCGACCCCGTACGCTTCGATTTCGTTCCAGCCGGTCGCGGCCACGCGATTGTCGCTCGCATGGGGACAGTACGTGCAGTTCCCCGAAATCGCGCAACTGTTCTCGCCAACCGGATCACGCCGCCTGCTGCCCGAACGCGCCACGCACTACGAAGCGACGGTGGAACAACGGATCGGCGAACGGACCCGCCTGCGCGTCCAAGCCTATGACCGCCAGGATCGCGATCTCATGTTCCGGCCCCTGTTCGACGCCCGCATCCTGAACGGGCGCATCGTTGGCGGCAATTTGACTGGTCCGATCGCCAACACCCAGCGCGGATACGCACGAGGTTGGAGCGCCTTCGTACAGCGGCGCACCGCCAACGGACTCACGGGCTGGATCGGCTACTCGTGGAGCACCGCCCGCGTCCGCGATGGCGCACTCGGCATCTCGTATCCATCGGACTTCGATCAGCGTCATACCGTGAACGTCTTCGGTAGCTATCGCCTTCGTCCGTCGGTCAATCTGAGCGCCAAGTGGCTCTACGGCAGTGGATTCCCATTGCACGGATTCTTCACCGGCGAGCTTCGCTCGGCGTTTCTCTCCTCCGAGCGGAATCGGCTCCGCATGCCCGCCTACCAACGCGCCGACTTTCGCGTGAACAAGGCTTTCATACGAGATCGCTGGCAGTTGACGTTGTTCGCCGAAGTGATCAATCTGACCAATCACGACAACTTCCGTTACGACGGCTTCGGATTTGACGGACGCACGGGCGCGGTCCGCTTTTCGTTCGACAAAATGTTTCCAATCCTGCCGTCGGCGGGGTTGGTCGTGGAGTTCTGACTACCGGTGCCGAGGCGCATCGCGCGCGGCGGCGTTGCCTATTGGAAGTAAGGCGAACCGTCCGCGCGGAAATTCGTGCCGCGCTTCCAGGGTTGAGGCGGCATCGACTTGAAGGCTTCCTCGTTGAGCTCGACTCCCCAGCCGGGTTTGTTCGGGATATCGACGTAGCCGTCCTTCTTCACCATCAGCGGCTCGTTCAATACGATCTTGCTGGCGCCGGAATCGGGAGCGTGATACTCGAGGATGTAGAAGTTTGGAGTGGACGCGGCGAAGTGGACATTGACCACAGTGGCCAGTGGGCTCATCGGATTGTGCGGCGCCACCTTGATGTACTGCGCCTCGGCCATCGCGGCGATCTTCTTCATCTCGAGCACGCCACCGCAACAGCAGATGTCGGGCTGGACGAAATCGAGCGCCTGCATGTCGATCAACTGCTTGAACTCGTACTTCATGTAGTTCGACTCGCCGCTCGCGAGTGGGATGTCGACGTGATCGGAGAGCTTCTTCATCGCCGTGTAGTTCTCCGGGCGGATCGGCTCCTCGAGCCACATCGGCTGAAACGGCTCGATCGCCTTGGCGAGCCGCACGGCGCGCTCCACTTCGACGAACTTCGTGTGAACATCCACGCCGATATCGATGTCCGGGCCCACGGCTTCGCGCACGGCTCGCACCCGCTCGGTGCTTTCCCGCAGCGCGCGGTTGTACGGCATGTCGCCGTTGGCCGCGATTCCCATTTTGAGAGCCGTGTATCCGTAGGTCTCGATCATCTTCTTCGCCGATTCGGCGGCTTCTTGCGGACTCGCTCCACCGATGCTCTGATAGACGCGAATCTTGTTGCGCGTGCGTCCCCCGAGCAGTGCCCACACGGGAACACCGGCGGACTTGCCCGCGATGTCCCATAGCGCGTGCTCGATGCCGCTGATCGCCGAGTTGATCACGAGTCCACCCGGGAAGCGCGTGGTGTTGTACATGAGATCGAACAGGTACTGGACGTTGCGCGGATCCTGCCCGACGAGCCAGCGCTTGAAGTCCTCGATCACCTTCACCGTGGCCTCGTCGGGTCCGGCGGAGTAGGCTTCGCCGATGCCGTGGATTCCCTGATCGGTGAGGATCTTGACGTAGACCCAGTTGCGTCCGCCCGCGCCGACGAGGAAGGTCTTGATGTCGGTGATCTTCATGGCCGGCGTGTTGCCGATCTTGCCACCGTTGAGCGGTTGAAGTCCGCGCCCGTTGTCGCCGCCCATTCTCCGCCGTCCTTGCGGTTGTTGTGCCATGGCAAGCGGCGCGGCGGCCGCGGCAGCGCCTTTGAAGAGGAAATTCCTACGATTCATCGAGTGTCTCCCGTATCGGTTCCACGTCAGTATACAGCATGGATGGGAAACGATCGACCGATTCCCCTTGCCGGGCGTAGACTGAAGAGCAGACGGGAAAACGGCCGGCGGATCGCTGCTCTGCATGTTGGCCTCGAACGTGAGGGCGGAACTTCGACTGCCATGGAATGGGACCGTGAATACGGCCATCAGGACCACGATCGCGGAATCGAATTCGCGCTGGCGGCCGCGAATGCGTGCTGTGGGTTGTCTGTCGGGCCACCATTACGCTGAGCGGCGGATGATTCGGAGGCTGTTCCGGATCGCCAGGGGACCGGTGAATTGAGGCCAGCGGATCTGCTCGGCGCGTACCGGCCCGGAGAAGCGGGGCGACTCGAGTCAGCAACGTTCGCTTGCCTGATTGATTGAACCGCGCGGCAACGAACGTGCCATGATGAAAGGGTTCGTCAATTCAAATGGCCGCGGCCCTTTGTTGCCGCGTGGAGGCCGTGAATGCTAATAAACAAGCTCAATCGATAGTTGCCCACGCCAAGGACCCGAGGTTCCAACATCTCCGCTCCTTGCGCACCCCGCAGGGCCGGTCGCGCACCGGACTCTACCTGATCGAAGGCATTCGCCACGTGGCGAGAGCCGTTGAAGAGAACGCGCCGCTGGAGTCGATCTTCTGTGCGCCGTCTGCTTTGTCCAACACCTTCGGACAGAAGCTCGCGCGCGAACTGCGCCGCCGGGGTGTTCCGGCAGTCGAGGTCGCTTCATCGCTTTATCGACATCTGACTCTCGCCGCCGAGCCGCAAGGACTGGGCGCCGTGGTCCGGCAGCAGTGGACACCGCTCGACTCGCTGCACCGTAGTGATGGTTTGTGGCTCGCGGTCGAGTCGATCGACTCTCCGGGGAATCTCGGAACGATGCTCCGGACCGCGGAGGCGGCGGGCGCGAGCGGGGTCATCGTAATCGGGACCGGCGCGGACCCGTACGATCCGGCGGCGATTCGCGCGACCATGGGCGCATTGTTCGCGCTGAAGCTCGCGCGTGCCTCGCTCGGCGAGTTCGCTCGCTGGGCGCATTCCAGCGGAGTTGCGATCGTGGGTTCGTCGCCGTCAGGTCTGCTCGACTACCGTTCGGTCCGCTATCGCTGGCCCGCCGCGCTACTGGTAGGCAGCGAGAAGCGCGGTCTGTCGCCCCACGTAAGCGAGAGCTGCGATTTCATGGTTCGGATTCCGATGGCGGGCCGGGGCGATTCGATCAACGCGGCGGTTGCTTCGGGCCTGCTCCTGTTTGAACTCGCCCATCAGCGTTCGGCAGCGAACCGCGTGAGCTGTGCTACGTTGGATCGTTTCCGCGAGGAAATCGTGGAGGGGAGCGACCATGTGCGATATTGACCATTTCGATGATGACCGCCGGGAATACGAATCTCGCGGTCTGGTGACCCGCAAGCAGTTCGGCGTCCTGCTGGGTGCCGGAATGTCGATGATGCTGCCGCCGGTGGCGAACGCCGCCGCCGTGACCGAATCGGACGTGACGGTGACGACACCCGATGGGACCGCTGACTGCTACTTCGTCCATCCGGCTTCGGGCACCGCGCCCGGAGTGCTGGTCTGGCCCGACATCTTCGGGCTGCGCCCGGCCTTCCGGCAAATGGGCAAGCGGCTCGCCGAGTCCGGCTATTCGGTGCTCGTCGTCAATCCGTTCTACAGGACCAAGAAGGCGCCTACGGCGGAATCCGCCAGTTCGACTCCGATCCAGCAGGTGATGCCGCTTGCGCAGACGTTGAGCGAGACGACGCACTTCACCGATGCGAAGGCCTTCATCGGCTGGCTCGACAAGCAGGCATCGGTCGCCAAGAACCGGAAGGTGGGCACGCAGGGCTACTGCATGGGCGGGCCGATCGCGTTTCGCACCGCGGCGGCGATGCCGGACCGGGTGGGCGCGGTGGCCTCGTTCCATGGCGGCGGCCTGGTGCGCGACGCGGCGAACAGTCCGCACCTGCAGGCGGCGAAGACGAAGGCACGGTTCCTGGTCGCGATCGCGGCCAACGACGATTCACGCGCGCCCAACGATAAGACGGTCCTGAAAGAGACATTCGCTGCCGCGAAACTCGAAGCGGAGATCGAGGTCTACGCGGACGCGGCGCACGGATGGTGTCCGCCGGATTCGCGTGTCTACAACGAGCCCAAGGCCGAACGCGCCTGGAGCCGGCTGCTCGAGTTGTACGGCAAAGCGCTGGCCTGAGGCTGGTCAGCCCTTGATCTCGATCACCACGATCTCGAACGGCTTCGAAGTCAGATTCTCCTCGGCATGTTTGTTCGGAGTGCCGAAACTCACATCTCCGGCCTTGTGCTGCACGTTCGATTCTTTGCCGTCAGGCGTGGTGATCTTGAAGTCCATATCGGTCAGATAGACCACCACGCGATTCAGTCCATGCTCGTGCATCGCGATCTTCCCCTTGCCGGGTAGCTTTACACGTACGACGCGCACCTGATCGTTGTCGAGTTCGACCTTGTATCGCTTCGGATCGATCGTCACCGGATCGAGCGCCGGATACTTCACCGGCCCTTTCGCGCCGGGCTTCTTCAGTTCCACCTCGACGATCGTCACCGGCTTCGCCGAGACCAATTCCGCGACGTGGATGCCACTCTTTGGGCTCCACAGCGCCTCGCCGGCCTTCCAGTTCAGGTTGACGACTTTACCTTCTTGATAAGCGATCGTCTGCTTGCCGGGCTGGAGATAGACCATCACGCGGTTCACGTCATGTTGATGCGGACGGGTGCGCACGTTCGGGTCCTGCGTGACCTTGAGCACCTTGACGTGCTCGTTTTCGATGGGAACTCGTGGATCCTGTGCGAAGGCGAGCGCCGAAAAAGCGAGGGGAATCGATAGCCGTTTCATCTTTGCGATCCATCATAGCTCGGCTAGCATGGTGAGGATGAAGCGGGCCTTCTTTCTCGTTGCCGTGGTGTGCGCGGCGCAACCACAGCCCACCGTGGCGGATCGTGCCGTCTCTCCCGAGGTGAACGGGAATCGCGTCACCTTCCGGATCTTCGCGCCGAAAGCCGAGTCTGTCACGCTCAACGGTGATTGGATGAAGCTCGGTACGCGCGTGCCCATGACGAAGGACGCCGATGGCGTATGGTCGATCACGCAGGGTCCGTTCGAGCCGCAGGTGCACTTGTACTCGTTCAACGTCGACGGCATGAACATCGCCGATCCGGTGAATCCGCGAATCAAGCTTCGCGCCCGCACATCGGCGAGCCTCTTCGAAATACCGGGAGACGCGCCTTGGATCGCGAAAGACGTGCCGCACGGTACCGTGGAGATGGGCACGCACCATTCGAAGGTGCTCGGAGATGTGCGCGAGGTTTTCGTCTACACGCCGCCCGGCTACGAACGAAATCGCAATGCGCGCTACCCCGTGATGTACCTGATGCACGGCAACAACGATGTCGCGGCGGGCTGGACCTGGACCGGCCGTGCCCACATCATCCTCGACAACCTGATCGCCGCGGGCAAAGCCCAACCGATGATTCTCGTCATGCCGTGGGCGCACGCGGCCCCGTTCGGTGCGCCAGGAAAAAAGAACACTGAAATGTTCGAACGATACCTCGTCGAAGAGGTCGTTCCTCTCGCGGATTCGCGCTACCGCACCGTCAAGGATCGCCAGTCGCGGGCGATTGCCGGACTCTCGATGGGCGCCGGACACTCGCTCCACGCCGGACTCCGTCACCTCGATCTGTTCGCCAACATCGGCCTGTTCAGCGGCGGCCAGTCCACCGGCATGGAAGAGACCCACAAGGCCGTGCTTGCCGATTCGAAAGCCACCAACGCCAAATTGAAAACGTTTTGGATCGCGATCGGTACCGATGACGAAGGGCTCGATCGCAATCGCGCCATGCGAGCCGCGCTGCGCCAACACGGCATTCGTTTCACGGAATCGGAAGGTCCGGGAGGCCACTTCTATCCCGTCTTTCGCCGCGAACTGGCGGAGTTCGCGCCCATGCTGTTCCGGCGCTGACGCCGGTACCCGATTGCACTCTTGACCATCGCGAGGGCGGGTGTCCAAGCCTCCAGCCCAACTGGACGGCTTCGAGTTCCCGCTGCTCAGATCTCGATCGCACCCTCTCCGCCGAGCCAACGCCCCCGCCCCCATCCGCGCGAGACTGGGCCGAATTCGCAGTGCTTTGTGTCGAGTCCGCGAACGAGCCGGACTCAAGCTGCCGGGCACCGGCGATTGACCATTCGCGCGACCCAGCGCAGGAATCCGCGCCGCCACGGGTCCCCGCCGCCGAGGCCTATACTGGAACGAAATGTCTCCCGTCTCACGCCGATACTTCTTCCTCGGACCCTTGTTCGCGAGCGCCGTCCCCTCCGCCGGATATGGAAGCGTGCCTTCGTTGCGCGCGCTCGGATACAAGCCCTTCTACTCGAAGCTCAACGTCGCCGCGATCGGCTGCGGCGGCCGGGGAGCCGAGATCCTGAACCAGGCAGCGGCCACCGAAAACATCGTCGCGCTTTGCGATGTGGATGTCGATCGTGCCGCGCCGAGCTTGAAGAAGTTCGAAAAGGTGCCCGTCCATCGCGACTTCCGCTCGATGCTCGACAAGGCGGGCAAGGAGATTGACGCGTGCACGATCGCGATTCCCGACTTCATGCACGCTACCGTCGCGCTGGCTTGCATGCAACTCGGTAAACATGTTTACGTCGAGAAGCCGCTCACGCGTACGCCGGGGGAAGCGCGGCTGCTCGCGGACGCGGCGGTGAAATACAAGGTCGCCACGCAGATGGGCAATCAGGGCTACTCACACGAATCGCACCGCGTCGCGGCCGAGATCCTTTGGTCGGGTGAGATCGGCGATGTGCGCGAGGTCCACATCTCGGTCACGCCCGGCACGCATCCGACCGGGCTGCAGGCACCGCCGCCCGAGTCATCGGTTCCGCCCGGACTCAATTGTGAGGCCTGGCTCGGCAACGCGCCCATGCGCGCTTTCAGCAAGCACTACGTGCCCTACAATTGGCGCGGCTTCTTCGATTTCGGAACCGGACAGATCGGCAACTGGGCCACCCACTCCGCCGGACCCGTGCATCACGCGCTCCAACTCGGCGCGCCCACGAGCGTCGAAGCCGTCTTCCAACACAACGCGAGCAAAATTACGTTTCCCGATCGCGCGACCATTCGGCTCGATTTTCCGGCGCGCGGCGAAATGCCGCCCGTGCAGGTCTACTATCATGACTCGGCGCGCGTGACCGATCCGGAAGTCTATCGCGTGCCGGGCATGGAGAACGAAGCGATCCTGCCACCCGCCGATAATCTGACTCCGAAGGGCAGGCCCATGGGCGATCCGGCCGGGCGAGCGCGGCCCCCGCGCGTCGATCCGCCCGGAGCGCCGCGGCGCGGTGCTGGTGGTACGGGAGTCGAAGTCTTCGGTGCCGATCGCGGCGGCTCGAAGTCCGGACTCCTCACCGGCAACGGGGCGGTCTTCGTGGGCTCGAAGGGAATCATGTGCACCACGAGCCGTGGCGAAGGCGTCTGGCTGCTGCCCGCCGCGCGATGGGCCGAGTACAAGCTGCCACCGCAACTGCTCACGCGCTCACCCGGTCACATGGCCGATTGGATTCGCGCCTGCAAGGGCGGCGATCCGGCGTGTTCGAATTTCTCGATCTCGGGTCCGTTCGCCGAATGGCTGGCGCTCGCCGCGATCGCATTCCGCGTGCCCGGCAAGTTGAATTGGGACAGCCGCGCGATGCGTTTCACCAACAGTATGGAGGCGACGCGCTTGGTGCGTCCAGTGGTGAAACCGGGTTGGGAATTGAGGTTGTGATTTCAGCCGCGCGATTGCGCATTGGACGAACGGCGTAGCTCTCGTCCAGGCGACAATGTCGGAATGAAGATCACCGCGGTCCGGACCCACGTCGCGCCCATGGCGGGGTCCTGGCTCAATCAGTCCCTCATCGCCAACCCGCTCTCCGGCTTCGCCGAATACCGCGAACGCCGCTCCTCCTGGTTCGGCAAGATGACCGCCGCCGTCGTCGAGATCGAAACCGATGCTGGCCACACCGGACTCGGATTCGCCGGCGGAGCGAAGGGCGCGGTCATCCGTACCATCGTCGACGAGCACTTCGCCGGGCTCCTGCTCGGGCGGAATCCGCAAGAGATCGAACGCCTCTGGGAAACTCTGTATCGCGCCTCGGTGATGTACGGACGCCGTGGGCTCGCCATCGAAGCCATCAGCGCCATCGACATCGCGCTCTGGGACATCGCCGGAAAAGCTGTCGGCCTGCCCGTCCACGCGCTGCTCGGCGGAGCCACCAAGGATCGCCTGCCCGCTTACGTGACCGGCAACATGACGGGCCGTCACCTCGAGGAAGGATTCCGCGACGTCAAGATCGCCCTGCCCTACAGCCCCGCCGGCGGTGAAGACGGGCTCCGCGCGAACGAAGCCCTCGTCCGGGCCACGCGCGAACAGATCGGACCTGATGGCCGCATCATGCTCGACTGCTACATGTCGCTCACCGTTCCCTACGCGCTCGAACTCCTCCGCCGCATTCGCGACTACCGCATCTACTGGTTGGAAGAGCCGCTCATGCCAGACGACCTCGACGGCTATCGCCGCCTCCGCGGGCAAGCCGGCACCATGATCACCGGCGGTGAACACGAATACACACGCTACGGCTTCCGCGAGATCATCGAGAAGCAGGCCGTCGATATCCTCCAACCCGACATCTATCGAGCCGGCGGGATCTCGGAACTTCGCAAGATCGCCGCCATGGCCTCCGCCGCCGGACTCCCCGTCATCCCTCACGGCGTTGGCGCGCCCACCTACCACTTCGTCTGGAGCAACCCCGGCTCGCCCATGGTCGAGTTCGTCGATATCTTCGCCCAGGGCGGTGAACTGTTGCTCGAAGGTGAGCCCATCCCTCGGGGCGGCTACGTCGAACTCGGGCCGGAACCGGGCTTCGGCTATCGCCTCAATGAGCGCGCGCTCCGAGGCGAGGTGGCCGTCGCCCCGATCTGGTAAGCCTCGTCCTCACCGCGTCTCGCCAGCCCTCGCGGCTCAACAGATGATCAACTCCCCGAAGCGCTCAGCCGCGTCAGCCGCGACTGCATTTCCTTCACTCGCGCCGGCTCCCGCGCGATCCGGTTGTCGAGTTCGAATGGGTCAGACTTCAAGTCGTACAACTCATCCGCACCTTCGAGTTCCCGGTAGTGGACATACTTCCATCGATCGGTCCGCACTGCCTGATAGCCCATCTTTCGCACACGCGGGAACACCGTATCGGAGTAGTACTCGATCAGCACCTCCTCGCGCCACCTCGGACTTCCGCCTCGCAGGATCGGAGCGAGAGACGCTCCTTGAAGATTGGAGGGCGAGGCAACGCCCGCCAGTTCGAGCATCGTGGGCGCGATATCGATGCTCAACGCGAGTTGACTCAGGCGCAAGCCAGACTTCGCCATCCGCGGATATCGCATGAGCAGCGGGATCCGGATGGTCTCTTCGTACGCCAGACGCCGCTCGGCGTTGAGGCCGTGTTCGCCGTAGAAGTAGCCGTGGTCAGATGTGTAGACGACCATCGTGTCTTCTTCGCGGCCCGTCTTGCGCACGGCTTCGAGAATCTCGCCGAGTCCTTCATCGATTGCCTTGGTCATTCGCGCGCGATTGAGAATGGTCGCGTCATCGGTGCCGGTCTTTGCGCTCAGCGGCGCAACGCCCGGAATCTTCTGTTCGAGCGCCGGCTTGCGTTGGGGCGCTTTCGCGTAGTTTCCGCGATGTGGGATCCGCGCACCTGCGTAGAGTTGCTTGTGACGGTCCGCGACGATGAACTCCTCGGCCGTTCCGGTCGAATTGACCGAACCATCGGCGGCCTGCTGGATGTTGGGGTGAATTGCCTTGTGCGCCAAGTACAGGCAGAAGGGCTTCGTTCTTTGGCGCGAGACGAAATCCACCGCATGCTGGCTGAGGATATCGGTGATGTAACCTTGGACGCGCGACGACTTGCCGTTGTCGTTGATCACCGGATCGGTGGACTCGCCTTGGCCGGGAAAGCTGATCCAGTGATCGAACCCGGGACGCCGGGAGTCGTCGTTGCCCATGTGCCACTTGCCGATGAATGACGTCTCGTAGCCGTTGTCGTGAAGCAGACGGGGCCATGTGATCAGTTGGTGGCTCCGCGCGCGCCGATCCGTGTTGTCAACGATGCCGTGGCGATGCGGGTATTGGCCGGTGAGAAAACTCGCGCGGCTCGGCGAGCACAGAGGAGTTGTCGCGAATGCGTTACGGAAATTAGCGCCCTCGCGTGCGATCCGGTCGGCGTGCGGAGTTTGCGCGAAAGGATGCCCAGTGCAGCCGAGTTCGTCCCAGCGGAGATCGTCCACCAACACGAAGACGATGTTCGGACGCGGCGCGGCGGCGAGAAGGGGAGCACTCAGCAATGACCGGCGGGATAGCATTTCCTGCTATCGTACACCGGTCAATCGGAGATGCCGGCGAGAACATTGGAGATGCTTTCGGTGACGGTGACTCCGTCCTCATCGATGTGATCGACTTCGAGGTCGGGTCCGTTGAAACGCAGCATCGCGAATCCATTGACAGCCTGCAGCGTCGAGGGCCGCCGCCTCCGATTGACGAACTTCACCTTCAGGTCGGGAAAAGTCTTCTCGTTGAAGTCCGAGCCCGGAGGCAGGTAGGGAATGGCACCGTGTCCGAGGCATCGCGCAACGAGCCCCTTGTATTTGAGGAAGCCCACATTCTTGTGCTCGTGTCCCCAGAACCAGGCGTGGATCTTACCCCGGTCGATCAGGGGCTTCACGGGGCGGTAGAGATCGTCCGGATCCACTTCCTCGAACATGGAGAATGCCTGGTGATGGCTCATCAGAATATTCCGGCGTCCATCGTTCGGCTCAACCAGCTTCTCGAGCCATTGGAGTTGCGGACCGTGGAGTCTCTTGTCTTTGTACGCCGAGTCGAGGCCGATCAGCCGCCAGTGATCGTTTTGGATGCTGAAATAGCTGCCCTGGTTCTCCATCTCCGGGAGAACGGTCTCGAAGTAGCCGTGTCCGCCGCTGTACATTTCGTGATTGGCATTGAGCGCGAAGCGTGCCGCGCCCGTGTCCGGCCAATGCTCGAGGAATCGCTCGCGCGCCTCCTCGGGCTGGCCGGAGTAGTAGATGTCGCCGAGGTGAACCATCAGGTCCGGACCGCGGGAAGTGATCTGACTCATGACGGTGTCCGCGGCCGGCCGACCCGTGCCCCAATCGGAGAACAGCGCGACCGATGTCTGATTGGCCATCGTGAAGCCGGTCTCGACATCCTCATGCGAGCGGAACTTCGCGTCCGGCGTCAACCACTTCTCGAGAAGTGCCGCGACGACGCTGATCCAGCCGGGGTCGGCGTAACTGAACAGGAAATCCGGGCCGAGTCCGGCATCCTCGGCCGAGGCTTGCGCCAGACGCCGACTCATCTCCGATTGCAGCAGCGCGCCCATCTTGCTGCGGGGCATGTGGAATTCGTCGAGATCGGCGGCTGCCGCGTCGCGCTGCACCTCCTGGAGCGCCTTTCTCGCGCTGGCGACAGCGGTCGCGGACTTCTCCTTGACCTCGGGCATGTGACGCATCGCGCTCTCGGCGGCGCGGCGCGTGAATCGTGGCTTGGTGGATGGTTCGTTCACGGGGACTCCTGTTGAACAATAAACGAAGCCGGCGCCGGAAACCCTTCGAGCCCGGCACGATTGGTATTCTAATCATTTCCGTTATGGAATTGAAATCCGTACGCCTGTCGATCCCGGACGGGGCCAATATCATCGTCGGCCAGTCGCACTTCATCAAGACCGTGGAGGACATCTACGAAGCCATCGTGAACACGGTGCCGCAGATGAAGTTCGGCGTGGCCTTCAACGAAGCATCCGGACCCTGCCTCATCCGCGCCGACGGCAATGACGAAGCGCTCACGGCCAAAGCGATCGAAATGGCGTCGGCCGTGGCCGCTGGCCACACCTTCTACGTGGTGATGACCGGCGGGTTCCCGATCAATGTGCTCGGCCGGATCAAGGATGTTCCCGAGGTCTGCGGCATCTACTGCGCCACGGCGAATCCGGTGGAAGTGATCGTAGCCGAGACGGAGCAAGGACGCGGGATTCTCGGCGTGATCGACGGATCCTCGCCGAAAGGCGTCGAGTCGGAGGCCGATGCCGAATGGCGCCACGGCTTCCTGCGCAAGATCGGTTACAAGCGATGAACATCACCAACGACCAGGAGCTCGAAGAGGTCCTTTCGCACCCGCTCGCCGCCGACGTGGCCGCGATGCGCGATCTCGGCGGAGACCTGCTGATTCTCGGCGTCAACGGCAAGATGGGCCCGAGCTTGGCGCTGCGTGCCCGGCGCGCCGCCACGGAGGCGGGTTCGAAGCATCGCGTCATCGGCGTCAGCCGCTTCTCATCGGACGCGAACCGGAAACTGCTCGAAGACGCGGGTATCGACACCATCTCAGCCGATGTTCTCGATGAGGCGCAGCTCGCCGCGCTACCCGATGCTCCAAACGTCATCAGCCTCGCGGCGCGCAAATTCGGATCGACGGGCGATGAATCGTACACGTGGGCGATGAACGCCTACATGCCCGCGCGAGTCGCCGAACGTTTCAAACATTCGCGGATCGTTACGTTTTCGAGTGGGAACGTCTATCCGTTGACGTCAGTCGCATCTGGCGGAGCCACCGAGGAGAGCCCGCTCGAGCCGGTGGGCGAATACGCGATGTCGGCGGTGGCGCGGGAACGGTTGCTCACCCACATGTCGAAGAAGAACGGAACGCCCGTGGCGATTCTGCGGCTGAACTACGCCGTCGAGATGCGATACGGCGTCCTGCTCGACATCGGCACGCAGGTTTTCGAGCGCAAGACGATCAGCCTCGCGATGGGGAACGCGAATGTCATCTGGCAGGGTGATGCGAATTCGATCTGCCTGCGAAGTTTCGCGCACGCATCAGCGCCGCCGTTCGTGCTCAATCTCACCGGGCCCGAGACGATCTCGGTGAGGAGCGTCGCGCTGCGGTTCGGCGAGCTTTTCGGAGTGAGGCCCTCCTTCGAGGGTGCCGAAGCGCCCACGGCGCTGCTCAACAACGCGGCGAAGTGTCACCGGCTCTTCGGATATCCCACTGTCTCGCTCGACGAGATCATCGAGGCCACCGCCCGCTGGATCGGTGCCGGAGGAAAAACCCTGAACAAACCCACGCATTTCGAGGCGCGCGATGGCAAATTCTGATTGGCTCGCGCGTCTCCGCGCGGGCACTGTGATTCCGGCCCATCCGCTCGCGCTCACCGCGGAGCGGAAGCTCGACGAGCGCCGGCAGCGCGCCCTCACGCGCTACTACGCGGGGGCGGGCGCGGGCGGAGTCGCCGTCGGCGTGCACACCACCCAGTTCGCGATCCGCGATCCGAAGATCGGACTCTACCGGCCCGTGCTCGAACTTGCCGCGGAGACACTCGGCAAATCGTCCGATGTGATCAAAGTAGCGGGTGTGGTGGGACCCACCAATCAAGCCGTCGCCGAAGCGCGGATCGCGCGCGACCTCGGTTACCAGACAGGACTCCTCAGCCTCGCCGCGCTGAAAAGCCAAACCGTGGACCAGCTCATCGATCACGTGCGCGCGGTGGCGGAGGTGATTCCGGTATTCGGCTTTTACCTCCAGCCCGCGGTCGGCGGCAGGCTACTGCCGTATCAGTTCTGGCGGCGCTTCGCTGAAATCGAAAACGTGGTGGCGGTCAAGATCGCGCCTTTCAACCGTTATCAAACCATCGATGTCATCCGCGCGGTGGCCGAATCGGGCCGCGAGATCGCGCTCTACACGGGAAACGACGACACGATCATCGTGGACCTGCTCACCGAGTTCCGGTTCAGCGGTAGCGTCAAACGCATCGTTGGCGGATTGCTCGGGCATTGGGCCGCGTGGACCAAGCGCGCCGTCGAAATGCTCGGACGGATTCACGAGTCGTCCTGGGAGATCGACTCGCTTTGGCTCCAGATGGCCATCGAGGTCACCGACTCCAATGCCGCCCTGTTCGACGCGGCCAACGGCTTTCACGGGTGCATCGCCGGCATCCACGAGATCCTGCGCCGCCAGGGACTGATGGCTGGACGCTGGTGTCTCGATCCGAACGAAGATTTGTCGCCCGGTCAAATGGAAGAGATCGACCGGGTGTGCGCGGCGTATCCTCACTTGACCGACGACAGTTTCGTCCGCCAGCACATCGACGAATGGCTCACCTAAGGAGGTTCCATGTCAGACCAGAAAACAGACCGCCAATTCGGCTTCAATACCCGCTGCCTGCATCACGGCTACGGCCCTGACCCCACGACGCACGCCCGAGCGGTTCCGATCTACCAGTCGACGTCGTTCACGTTCGACAACTCCGAGCACGCCGCCGCTCTCTTCGGCCTGCGCCAGTTCGGCAACATCTATACGCGCATCATGAATCCGACGACCGATGTGCTCGAGCAGCGCGTGGCGTCTCTCGAGGGCGGTGTCGCGGCGCTGGCTCTTGCCTCGGGTCAGGCGGCGCAGTTCCTCACGATCAACAGCCTGATGGAAGCGGGCGATCACATGGTGGCGGCGAGCACGCTCTACGGCGGAACCTACACACAGTTCGACGTCAGCTTCCGGCGCATGGGACTCGATGTCACGTTCGTCGATCCGGATGATCCGGAGAATTTCCGGAAGGCCATCACTCCGAAGACCAAGCTCATTTATGGCGAGACGGTTTCGAATCCGCGCGGCAATATCCTCGACATCGAAGCGGTGGCGAATGTCGCGCACAGCGCGAATATCCCCCTCGTGATCGACAACACGTTCGCGTCGCCGTACTTGTGCCGGCCGATCGAGCACGGCGCCGACATCGTGCTGCACTCGCTCACCAAGTTCATCGGCGGCCACGGCACCTCGATCGGCGGCATCATCGTCGATTCCGGCAAGTTCGACTGGTCGAAGGGCAACTTCCCTCTGCTGTGCAAACCGTCACCGGCCTACCACGGCTTGGTCTTCTGGGAAGCGCTCGGACCGATTGCCTTCATCATCCGCGCGCGCGTGGAAGGTCTTCGCGATCTCGGCCCCTGCATCAGCCCATTCAACTCGTTCCTGTTCATCCAGGGCATCGAAACGCTCGCGATGAGAATGGAGCGCCATGTCTCCAACGCCGATGCGACAGCGAAGTGGCTCTCCGAACATCCCTCGGTCGATTGGGTGAACTATCCCGGACTCGCCTCGAGCCCCTATCACGGGCTCGCCAAGAAGTACATGCCCAAGGGCGCGGGCTCGATCTTCAGCTTCGGCATCAAGGGTGGCTACGAGGCGGGCAAGAAGTTCGTCGACAACTTGAAGATGTTCTCGCACCTGGCCAACGTCGGCGATGCCCGCAGTCTGGTGATTCACCCGTCCTCGACGACGCACCAGCAATTGCCCGAGCACGATCAGCGCGCGGCTGGCGTTACACCCGACATGATCCGCCTCTCGATTGGCCTCGAGGATCTCGACGACATTCAGTGGGATCTCGATCAAGCACTCGTGGCGGCGAAGTCCTGATAACAGCCGATCACTCGGTTTCGAATTGACTCCGGAGCGCCGGCGGACATAGAATAACCACACGATTCAAGAGTTCGCCGGCGCTTTCCGCGTCCTGGTTCCGACGCTGGCGAGGCCCGGCCTTGAGCGCACAGGCCGCGAAGGCGCGGCGCCAACAGTGGAGCAACACGCCAATGTCCGGGCGCCGGAGCGAGTCCGTTGTGCGCGTTCCACGAAAGAGAGGTCTCGCAATGAACAGACTGCTGATCACGCTGCTTGCGTGCGGCATTGCCTTCGCGCAGGATTATCGCGGAAGGGTCCAGGGGATCATCACCGACCCCACCAACTCCGCCATCGCTGGCGCCACGGTCACCTTGGTCAACGCCAAAACGAAGACCGCCACCACGCGCACCACCGACGAAACCGGACACTACCTGTTCGATTTCGTTGAGCCCGGCACCTACTCGGTGACCGCCGAATTCCAAGGCTTCGGGAAATCCACGAACGAGAACGTGCAGGTCTTGGTCCGGTCTGACCTCTCGGTCAACATGGCCCTGAAAGTAGGCGACGTGAACCAGACGGTCACCGTCTCCGATTCCGCCGTCGAGATCCAGTTCAACACCACGACCCTTTCGCAGACGATCGACGGCAAAATGCTCAAGGAGCTTCCGGTGCTCGCGCGGAATCCGTTCACGCTGGCATTGCTCGATCCCGCGGTGGTGAATCGATACTCGGATGTTTCCAAGCGCAATCCCTTCTATCAGCTCTCGACCACCGGAGTGGATGTCGGCGGACAAACCAGCGGCCGCAACGAAGTGCAGATCGACGGATCGCCGATCGGCGTCGGCTCCCGCGGATCGTACGCGCCACCGATGGACGCGGTGCAGGAGTTCACCGTGCAGCAAAACTCGATCGACGCCGAGTCCGGATTCTCGGCGGGTGGTGTCATGAACGTCGGCATGAAGGCGGGCACGAACGAGTATCACGGCAGTGCGTACTACTTCGGCCGCAACCCCAAGTTCAACGCCGTGTCGAACGCGTTCACGCGGGCGCCGAACGTGGTCCGGAATCACGTCTACGGTGGTACCTTCGGCGGCGCGATCGTCAAGAACAAGCTCTTCAACTTCGTCACGTTCGAAAAGTGGAACAACCGGCAGCCCTACACGAAGGTGATGACGCTGCCGACCGACCTCGAGCGCGCGGGCGACTACACACGCTCGCTCAACCGGCAGGGCGTGATGCGTCCGATCTTCGATCCGCTGACGACACAAACCAACACGCAGACGAACGCGGTCACGCGTACGCCATTCGCGGGAAACATCGTTCCGCAATCGCGCTTCGACCCCACCTCGCGCCTGTTCCTGGCCGACATCTGGAAGCCGAACGGCGCGGGGGACGACGCGACGGGCGTGAACAACTATCGGACCGGCTATGCGTGGTTCCTCAACTACTGGAACTTCTCGAATCGCACCGACTGGATGATCACGCCGAAGTGGCGCACCTTCGCCCGTTACAGCGTCATCCGCACGCGGCTCGACAATAACAACTACGGCGGCACGCAAGCCACCTCGTCCGACAACGGCGGACTGATGGACGCGCTCAATGGCGCGTTCGACTCCGTCTACACGCTCAGCGCGCGGACAGTGTTCAACTTCCGCCTCGGCGTCGTCTACTCGGAAGACGAATACGATTCCGCCTGGGCCCAGATCGGCGAGAAGGGACTCGAGAAGTTCTGGCCCGGCAACGCCTGGTACAAGCCGTACCTCGCCGACATGCCAGCAGTCTACTACCCAGCGCTCAACGTCGGCGGCGCGACCTTCGGCAAGTCGAGCTGGTGGAGCTATCGTCCGCGCAAGTATTCCTATCAAGGAAGCCTCGGACACGATCGCGGCCGCCACTACATGAAGTTCGGAATGGCGTACCGCCACGCCTTCGAGTACTCGCAATTGCCGAATCTCGGCAGCTTCCCGTTCAACGCGACACCCACCGCGAACACGTTCCTCGCGCCCGATCTGCTCAACACGGGAAGTTCGTGGGCCACGTTCCAACTCGGCGCGATCGACAACTCGCTCAACGCGAACTACGTGGCGCCGCGCTACACCGAGCAGGATCAATACGGCCTCTTCTTCCAGGACGATTTCAAGTTGAACCGCCGGATCACGTTGAATCTCGGCATGCGCTGGGAGTACGAAACCGCGCCGTCGGAACGCCTACTGCGCCTGTCGCGCTATCTCGACCTCGGTAATCCGATTCCCGAATTCCAGGGCGCGAACACTCCGGTCATGCCGCCGCAGGTGGCAACGATCAGCGGCGCTCCGAAGCCTACATTCAACGGCGCTTGGGTTTATGCGACCGATGACGCCAAGGGACTCTATCACGCGCCGCGCCGGAACTTGCTGCCGCGCGTCGGCATCGCCTACCGCGTGAACGACCGGACCGCGGTTCGGGTCGGCTATGCGCGCTACGCTGTTCCGGTCATGAGCATCCTCGGATACTCGTGGCGCCTGCCCGCGACGGACGGCTTCTCGGTCACTTCCAATGGACCCGTGCAATTGCAGGGCGTTCCGCAGGGCGTGCTCTCGAACCCGTTCCCGGCGTCGAATCCGCTCGTGGCGCCGCTCGGCCGCACCACCGGACGCTACACCAATATCGGTGGCGCCGCGACATGGTCACGGCAGAATCTGAAGACCCCGATGAACGATCGCTTCAATTTCACGATTGAGCGCGATCTCGTCGCCGGACTCAAGGTCGACGGCACCTTCTTCATGAACTTCGGACACAATATGGTGCCGGAAGGACAAGGCGGGAACGCAGGCTTCGGACGCCAGTTGAACATGGTCAATCCGCAGTTCGGCTACGACTACAAGACCGCTCTCTCGGCGGCGGTCCCGAACCCCTTCTTCGGCACGCCCGCCAGCGTGATGCCGGGACAACTTCGCGGCCAGCGCACCGTCCCGCTCTCCACGCTGCTCCGGCCGTATCCGCAGTACGGCGATCTGACAGAAGGCTTCCTGCCCGGAGTCGAGAACCGGTACAAGGCGGTTCAGCTTCGCGTCCAGCGCCGTTTCGCCAACGGCTACAGCGTGGTGTGGGGCTACAATTACAATCAGGAATCGACGGGCGGCTACTTCAACGCTCCCGACGAGTTCGCGAACAACCTGACGATGCTGCCCTCGACCCTTCCGCGCCATCGCATGACGCTCGGCAGCACCATCGACCTGCCGTTCGGCAAGGGCCAGAGATTCGGCTCCACCATGCATCCGGTTCTCAACGCGATCCTCGGCGGCTGGTCGACGAGCCACATCTTCATGTGGAACTCGGGCAACTTCCTGCGGTTCGGGCAACTCGATGTCACGGGGGATCCGGGCAACGCCACGCGCGAATGGTCGCGCTGGTTCAATACGAGCGTGTTCAAGCAGGCGACTCCGTTCACGCCGCGCACCAATCCGCTGCAATACTCCGGAATCACGGGTCCGAACTTCTGGCAGCTCGACTCGACCCTTTCCAAGAACTTCTCGCTCACCGAGCGGTTCAAGCTCGAGCTGAGGTTCGAGGGCTACAACCTGACGAACAGCGTGATGCCGGGCAATCCGAATCTGACGGTGACGAGCACGCAGTTCGGCGGGATCACCTCGCAGGTCAACTACGGCCGCGAAGTGCAGTACACCCTACGGCTGCATTTTTGATTCAAGCCACGCTTTACCGGCGCGATCTCCCACGTCAATGACGAACTCCCGCAAGGCCTGAAACCAAGCGGGAGTCCGGCTCGGATGAACAGCAACTTCCTCCTCGGATGCTGGGGAGGTTGTAAATGAGGCCGCGATCCGAAACGTGGTCTCGCCTGTCGGGTAGATCTTGGTCCGGATGGCATTGGGCGGACGGGAGCCTGGGTCGTTGAACCGGACGAGAAGTCGAGCCCTGCCCGCTGGAGCGTAGTAGTTTTGCCCGACGAAGACCCTCGAGTCGGGTACCGCGGCAAGTCTGGCGATTCGGGTGGTGAATCGGTGCTCTCGAGGAACAGCAGAGCCATCATCCAATATATCGCCGACAAAGGGAGTTACGTAGCGATGAGCCAACTCCTCGAACGTGGTTGCCCGTAGGGGGCCACCCGGATAGAGCGCACGATATTTGTCCTGGAATACCGACCCTGAATCGGGGACGAGCATGTTGAGGATAACCCTGGGCTCGCCCTGCCTCTCTCTCCGCGCGTGGCTCACCTCGCGGCCGAGCACCGGGCGAAGGACTCTCCACACCCATTCCAGGTCCTCCATGTGTCGAGAGTACTCACGGGCGCTGTGGAACTCGATCTGTTCGTCAATCGCCATACAGACGTTGTCCCACAGCAGCGGCTTCTGTACCACCGACTGCAGGTTTGCCCTGAAGTGCGGAGATCTAGATAGATGAAATACCACGTCCGAGGAGACCGCCCCCAGAGGCCTGTTGTGCACCTCATCGAAGAACGCTGACAGAATCTCCCTAAGTTCGACGCAATGTGGATGGTCCATCTCATTCGATCCGCTGAACAAGTTAAAGCGATCTATTGACATGATGTGAGTTCCACCCCGGGCAAGCTCCGCAGCCATACGCGAGATAGCGGTGAGCAAGAGAGGGGACAACAATGTCACCGGTCCGACGGCATGGGCAGAATGGACGCTGTTGGTGCAACAAGCCAAACAGCCGACATCGCACTCCGGTCGACTGGCCATCCCAGTGTCACAAGCCATGCTCTCAATGGCCGAAATCGGGTGCTCCACGAGGGCGCCCAAAGGAAACTCGCCCGCATTCAGGTCAGTGATCCTCCGAACGGAACTCCTTAGGGCTGGGTTCGCCATGGATTTCTCCGGTGATCGCTTATCGCATGGGCCGTTCGATCCGGGCATCTAATTCGTGTGGTTTTGCATCGTACGGCCGTTTCGCGAATACGTCGCACGCTCGTCTGCACATGCTCTCCTGATCGACGGCCATCGTAAGCATGGGCTTCCCGGCCTGAATGGCCTCGCGCATCGCACTTATGCCATCAAAGCCGACAAGCAGCGCTCGGCGCCGGTCGAACATCGCACAGTCCTCGCCGAGGTTGACATGTTGTTCGAATGCTTCCGAGACGCAAAGAGCAGCTTCATCGTTAGCGCAGATGATGCACAAGGAGTCGGAAGCAGGGTCGAGCCGAAGGCAGTCGAAAACCTCACGGGCGAGATTGGGGTCCTTGGACCAGTTGGGGGGAGTGGAGTTGACGGTAATCGCGACGGCGCCGCCGCGGCTCGGATCAGGCGCGGAACCGCAGTATTGCCCCAGGAGTCTGGACAGGAACTGATGGTATTCTCCCCAGCGCTCTAGAGAGTTCGGAGTAGGGGGGCCAGGCAACATCACGACATGCTTGATTCCTCGTGCGTCCGAAAGAAATCGCTCGACCTCGACAGTCAATTCCGAGGCCGCCTTGCTGTGTTTCGTACGAATCACGCAGGCCGGATTTCTGTCCGCAAGAGCTCGTCCGCCGCTTTCCTCCTTCACGGCCGCATCGAGGAGGGAGGTTCCAGACTCGAAGCAAATAATCCCCTTGCCCTTTTCGCTCAGCTCCTTGACGAGTTCGGCCTCTTCGCCCCCATTAGTGACTGACTCATCCGGATATATTGTGAAGACGCAGTTGTCCCTGACCCTATCGCCCAGGAATTCGCTCAGCAAATTCTCGTAACGGCGGATGTAGGGCAAGCCGCCGCTCGACGGGTCGCGAAAGGAGTGCACCCTCCCAATGCCCAAGTCGAATCGCCGCTCGAGGAGGCGGGATCGGAGTTCGCTGGAGAATGGCGATTCGTCAGAAATCAACAAGTGATTGCGATTCCCTAGCGCCCGGCGAACACCCTCGGCGACCTTTTCATAGATCTGCTGACGCTTCGCGTCAGCAGCCTCATTCAAGCCGGATTCAGCAGGCACCGGGTTGCCGGTGAGAGCCATCTTGGGGTAGTCAGGCAGCCACTGCAAGTTGCACAAAAAGGCTAGGTGCCCGGGAAGACCTTTGGTCAACCCCAGGTCGACAGGAATGATCAGCGCCTCTCCTGCGTGGAACCTCTCGACCGCGCGTTTTGCTTCCTTATTGTTGATAAAGTCCGAGGAGAGAAATGCGTCACTCAGCAGGAACAAGAACACATCTGCGCGCTCGAGGCGCCGTTCGATTTCTTTTGAGAAGTCTTGTCCGGCTTTCAGCTCATAGTCGTACCAATACTCCATTTCATCGAACAGCCCCCTTGACTCCAGGTATGCATGGAGTTCCTGCCTGAGTGCCTCGTCCTGGTGCGAATATACGCAAAAGAATCGTAAAAACTTGACCGGCGCCACCGGCTCCGCAAGCTGAGCCAGCCACGACTCCAAAGTGAGGCCCTTTGCCGCAGCCTTGGCCTTGAGTGCCTCCGCTTGACCATCTGGAATTTCGATGTTGTGCATATAGCTGCCTGGATTCAGGATAAGGTAATCTCCGGCGCAACACAATGTCCCGGCGTAGGATGGAAGGCGGTGGGGTGAACAACCGCGCCGCCGCGCATTTCCCACAAAAGTCGCGGCGTCCGGCTGATGTTTTGTCCCGAAGATCGGATTCAGGCACTTTCCAAGAACTCTCACTCACCGAGCGGTTCAAGCTCGAGCTGAGGTTCGAGGGCTACAACCTGACGAACAGCGTGATGCCGGGCAATCCGAATCTGACGGTGACGAGCACGCAGTTCGGCGGGATCACCTCGCAGGTCAACTACGGCCGAGAGGTTCAGTACACGCTACGGTTGCATTTTTGACGGGTTCGGGACGGGCCGGGCTTGGATCGAGCCCGGCCTATTCTCCATCCGGGCAGTGAGGGTTATGGGACACCCAGCCGCGATGTCTTGTTGATCCCGAACTCGGAACGGAAGCCTTCCGATCCCGGCGAACCGGACCACGGCCCCCAGCCTGTTTCCGAGCCTGCCGTACAGGTCGCGAACTGCTGGCAGGCGCGCACCTCGAATACATATCCGATCAGTACGTTGCCGGCAGGGAACCCGCCGGGCACATAAGCCGGCACATCGACCGAGTTCTCGAGGGTGACACCGGTCGCCCTGATGCCAGAGTCGAACGAGACGCCAATCACGCGATATTGATAGAGCCGGTTGCCCGTCTGTCCTTGAGCGTCGGGAAGGGGCGTCCAGGAGGCGCGCATGGTCTGACCCGTGGGTGTCGGAAAGTTGACGAATCCGACGGAAAACCAAGGCTGGCTCACGGTCGGATTCGACGGGACCCGGCCGCGGGCGATGAGCGGAACAGGCGGTCCTTGAACCGGAGCGGTGATGGGCGAGGTGGGCCCGAACGGAAGAAAGTTCGGGTAGGCGATCACCAGCGCATCATAGCGGTTGGATGGATTCAGGAAGGCGGATTGAAAGTTGGATGTGGTGAGGACGTCGAGGGCGGGCGCGTTCCGGGAGAAATCGCTGATATAGAGCCGGTAGACCACCTCCCCAGCGCCCGTGTCCCCCGCAATGCGGTTCCACGCAAAGAGCGCAACCGGAGCGTTCGAGCCCGCCTCGACGACGGATCCGGCCATCGGTTCGGAGATCCTCGGCAAGAGGGGCGAGCCAAAGTTCGAATTCACCACGACCGGGCTGCTTTGCCCCCCGCAGCCGTCGCCAGTACATGCCTGGACCACGAAAGAGAGGGGACCATTGGGCGCCACGAGGCTGACCGAAGTGGATCCGATCTGGTTCCCGGCAACGGTGAGTGCTCCTCCCCCCGGTCCGGTGCCAGCCTGCACCAGGCGGGCCAGATAGAAGTCAGCCAGCGCGACGGCGTTCCAGGTGCAGTCCACGCGATTCTGATTATTGTCATTGACCGTGGTACAGTTCACGTTGGCGGCGGTTCCCGGAGAGGCGGTCCGGTTAGTCACGGTAAAGTTCGTCGAAGCTCCCGCGACGCACTGCGGCTTGCAGAGACGAATGTCCGCCCGGTAAGTTCCCGAACGGAATGTGTAGTGTTCGTTGTTGATTCCGGGGCCGAATGAAATGTTGAGTTCGAGCGCGCCGGTCACCGTGTGAAAGACGCGCACTTCATAGCGTTCGCCGGCGGCCGGCGCGGCACTCCAACTGAAAGTCACGATCGAGGTGGTGACCGTGGACCCGTTCGCTGGACTGTTCAGTGTCTGCGCCTGCAGGGACATGGCTAATGCAGCAAAACAATGGGTAGCTTGTTGGCAGTCATGCGGCAATTGTATCACCGGCTAATCCGAATCGCTGGACTCCTGCCCTGGACTATCGATCACCGCGACACACCGCAGATTCCGGTAAAGCTGCTTGTAGTCGAGGCCGCAGCCGACCACGAAATGATCACCGATCTCGAAGCAACGGTACTCCACCGGCACCTCTACCAGCCGGCGCGCGGCGCGGTCGAGCAGCGTGCAGATTCCGAGCGAATTCGGGCCGCGTCCGGCGAGGGTCCGCAGAAGATAGCGAAGGGTCAGTCCGGTATCCACGATGTCTTCCACCACCAAGACGTCTTCGCCCTCGATCGGCTCGTCGAGGTCCTTCTCGATCCGCACCACTCCCGGTGCTCCGCGCCGCGTCGAAAAGCTGGAAATGGCAAGGAAATCGACTCGCACTGGAACCTCGAGATATCGAGAAAGCGCGGTCAGGAAGAAGACTGAGCCCTTCAGTACGCCGATCAGCTTCACGCCGCCCGAGCGGTACCGCTCGTTGATTCCGGCGGCGACCCGGCGGACCTGGGCGTCCACCTGCTCTTCGGTGAACAGCACGCGGGCGTTTTCCGGCAGCACTCTCATGCGCTGGCCGGAGTGGGCACGAGGCCGTATTTGAAGACGAGATCCTGGAAGTCTTTTTGATAGAAGATCCGGATATTGACGTTCGGGTACAGTGAGCGCAGGAGTTTCAATTTCCGGTTCTTTTTGGTTACCAAAGACTGCTTCATGGTGGTCAGCTCGATGAACAGGTCGAATTCGGGAAGATAGAAGTCCGGAGTAAATGACTCCGCCGCGGTGCCCTTGCCGTCCCAGGCCAGCGCGAAGGTGCGCGGCTCATACTCCCAGGCGATGCGATAGAAGTCGAGTAAGTTGGCGAAGATCTGCTCGCTGCGGTTGGCAAAGGTCTTGGCGCGTAGCGCTGGGCGCCCGGCTGGCGCGATGCCGAGCCGGGAAAGCGCGAGCCGTGCGTGGAACTCGATCTCCGCCTGGCGCCCCGGTGGGAGGAGCCCGGCTTCGGTCAGTCCGCGATGGGAGACGATCGCACAGACGAGCGCGGCTTCCTCGCCCGGGTCCATGGTTTCGGCGTTGCAAACGACATCGAAATCGCTTGGCTTGGCAGACCCGCGGCGGAACTGGGCGCGGCGGAGATTCCGGGCTTCGGTGTCGAGTTGGGAAAGGAGACGGCGCGCCGCGGCGCGATCGAGACGGTGGTCGAGCATCAGCGAACCGGCCCGATAGCGTTCGCTCGCGGTGATCGCGACCCGCAGCGAGGAGGGGAACGACGGCATGAGCGTTTCGGCGCCATTCCAGTGGATCACCAGATGATCGTGCGCAGCCAGATGCGCGAGCAGATCCTCGAGCGCGGGCGCGTAGAGCGGCGGCGGCACCGAGGTTTCACTGCCGTAGGATTCGGCGATGAGCATACGAAGGCTCGACTCGGAAAGGAATCGATAGGCGAGCCGCTGGGCGATGGCGCGCGCCGCTTCCTCGGCGCGGCATCCCGGCGGTCCCGAAACCGTGATCACCGCCATTCCTCGCCATGATAGCCCAGCGGAAGGGCGAAAAATTTCCTAAAGCCTGGCCCGCCGCCGACGATGAGCTACTACGAATGGAACTACGCAGAGCGGGAAGTTCCGTCGTCGAGGCGCCGCCCCCGGCGAGCGGTGCCGGTCTGACAGATCGGAACCTGAAGCGGATCATCGAGCTTCACGAGAGTTGGCTCATCAAGGCACCCAAGGGTGAGCGCGCGATTCTGACCCGCGCCACCATGAGCGACGTCCGTTGGCAGCGCGTCAACTTATCGGGAGCGCTGCTCGACCATACGTCGTGGATCGATGCCGAACTCTCCGACAGCAACTTGAGCGGAGCGGAACTGCAGTTCGCCGACTTGCGCGGAGCGACGTTGAATCGAGCGGACCTGTCGGGTGCCAAACTCGACCACGCGCGGATGCAGGCTTGCTGGCTGCTGGCCGCCAATTTTTCGGAAGCACGGATGAATGAAGCATCGCTGCACAACGCGCATATGGAGGAGTCGCGCTGGCTCGAGGCATCACTGCACCAGTGCCAGTTCAATGGAGCGCATCTGAACCGCGCGCAACTGCTGCAGGCCAAGATCCACGGGTGCGATTTCTCGAGTGTCACCTTCGAAGGGGCTAACCTGCACCGGGCCCGCATCCAGATGTCGCGGTTCTACGGTGCCGTTTTCGCCGGCGCCAACCTCACCAATATCCAATTGCAAGACTGCAATCTGACGCAGAGCGAATGCGGCGGCGCCCGATTTACCTCGACCGACCTCAGCCGCTGCTGTTTCATCAAGGCCAAGGCCTCTCTCGCTGATTTCCGAGAGGCGCGGATGGGCGGAGCCGACTTCAGCGGAGCCGATCTTCAGCAAGCCAAGTTCGACGGAGCGTACCTGGCTGGCGCCGACCTGCGGGGAGCCAACCTCAAGGGTGCGCGTGGACTGACGGGGGATCAACTGGGGCTCGCCCGCACTGACCAGACCACCACTTTGCCCAACGGCAGCCGGGGGCCGTACATGCGCCGCTCCGGCGCCGAACGCCCCACACGATAGGATTCGGGCCAGGGCCGATAGAATGGCCCTATGCCCGTCTACCTCGATTGCGCCGCGACGACGCCGCTTGACCCGCGCGTCCGCGACGTCGTGCTGCGCTATCTCGATGAGGACTTCGGAAATGCTGGATCGAGGACTCATGGTCACGGCGAACGGGCTCGGAGCGCGGTCGAGAGGGCCCGCGGACAGGTCGCGGCCGCCGTCGACGCTCGCCGCCCGGAAGTGATCTTCACCAGCGGCGCCACTGAATCGAACAACCTCGCGATCCTCGGCTTGGCGCGCGACGGCGGCGGACACATCGTCACCACGGCGATCGAGCATCATGCCGTACTCGAGCCCGTCGCCGAACTCGAACGCCGCGGATTCGCGGTCACACGAATCGCGCCGGACGCTTCGGGGGCGGTTTCAGCCGGTGCCGTCGCGGGGGCGCTGCGGCCGGAAACGCGGCTCGTGACCATGATGCACGTCAACAACGAAACGGGCGTGATCCAGCCGGTGGAGGAGGTCGCGGGCCTGCTCTCTGGACATCCCGCGTACTTCCACGTCGATTCGGCGCAGGGATTTGGCAAGGCTACCGCCGCGCTCCGGAATCCCCGCATCGACCTGATCAGTCTGAGCGGCCACAAGATCTTCGCGCCCAAGGGAGTGGGAGCGCTGATCGCCCGCCGCCGCGAAAATGAACCGCCCCCGCTCGCCCCGATCCTGTTCGGTGGAGGCCAGGAGCGCGGACTCCGTCCCGGCACCCTCGCCGTTCCCCTCATCGCGGGCTTCGGACTGGCGGCGGAGCTTGCCGTGGCGGAAGAGGAGTCGCGAAACCGCGCCAACGGTGCGTTCCGGGCCGCGCTACTCGCCGGGCTCGCGCCGCTCGCCCCCGAGATCAACGGCGATCCGCACCTCGCGGTTCCGAACATCGTCAACCTCGCGATCCCCGGTCACGAATCGGGCGAAGTCATGGAGCGCTGGCACGATCTGGTATCGATCTCGAACGGCGCGGCCTGCGCCTCCCAGCATTTCCAGTGCAGCCACGTGCTCGCCGCGATGAAAGTGGGCGAACGGCGCGAGGAAGGTGCGCTCCGATTCTCCTGGTGCCATACCACTCCGCTCCCCGATTTCGGGGCAATGGTCCGGGCTCTGCTCGGCTAAAATAGTATTCGAGGCCCGTGAGGGGCCGCGATGGAATCGGTTTACTACTACAAGCGATCCCGCTTCTCGACACGATTGCCGGAAGGCAGGCGCTACACCGCGTCCCACTATTGGCTGGTCGAAGAGGAGGCTGGGGTATGGCGCGTCGGCATGACGAAGTTCGCGACCCGGATGCTCGGCGATCTGGTGGAGTACGGATTCGACGCTCGGGCGGGTTCGGCGATCACGTTGGGCGCCAAGATCGGCTGGCTCGAGGGGTTCAAGGCGGTGGCCGATCTTTACAGCGTGGTTTCGGGCGAGTTACTGAATGTGAATCCGGCTCTCGACACCGATATCACGCTGGCCGACTCGGATCCGTACGGCCGCGGCTGGCTCTATCGGGCCAAGGGTACCCCCGACGAGGGGAACACGGATGTGGCGGGCTACGTCGCCGTGCTCGACGCGACGATCGAGAAGATGCTCGCCAGCCGCCACGATTCATGAACCTTTCTCGGCCCGTTCACGTATTCGCAAGAGAAGTGACGTAAACAAGAACTGATGCACGGACTCATCGATTTCATCCAGGCCCGCGACCACCGTTTGATGCGGCGGGTCCACGGTTGGAGCGCGCCCAAATGGATCCGCCTATGGATGATCTGCGCTACGCGTGGCGGCAACGGCTGGCTGTGGCAATCGCTCGGCCTGATGCTGTTGGCCTTCGGCGGCGAGCCGAGGTTCCAGGCCGTGGGCGCGGCGACGCTCGCCACGGCGGTGGGCATCGCCGTGTTTCTGGCATTGAAGCGGATGACCGGACGGAAACGCCCCTGCCACATCGAGCCGCACTGCTGGTCCACGCTGCTGCCGCCGGACCGCTTCTCGTTCCCCTCCGGACACACGATCACTGCGTTTGCCTGTTCGATCCCGTTGATGTGGTTCTACCCGCAGATGACCGGAGTGCTCCTGTTCATCGCGGTGAGCATCGCGGCGTCGCGAATCCTCCTGGGCATGCACTTCCTGAGTGATGTGGTGGCGGGGGCGGTGCTCGGATCGGCGCTAGGATACTGGGCGATCGGCGTGTTCGCCTGATTAACGGGACCCCGAGTCCTGTAAGATCGAAGTCTGATGCCCACCGCCAGACGAATCGATTCCGGACTCCCCATCTCCCACGACACCTACAACGGCGTCAGCGTTGCCAGTGACGGTTGCGTCTACTACGTCCTGTGCGTCGAGTCGTTCAACGCCGGAGCCAAGATGTTCCGCTACGATCCGGTGACGCGCGGCGTGCGCGAAGTGGCCGATCTCACGGCCGCGTGCGGCGAGAGCGGCGCTGTGCCGCAAGGCAAGTCGCACGTGAACTTTCACGAGCACGCGGGCAAGCTCTACTTCGCCACCCATGTCGGCATTTACTCGAACCTCGACGGCAAGGAGGGCATGCCGGTGCCGCCCGCGGGACTCGCGCCTTATCCGGGCGGCCACTTCCTGAGCTACGATCTCGCATCTGGCGCGGTGGAGGATCTCGGGCTCGCGCCAGGTGGCGAGGGAATCCTCACGATGGCCTTCGACGGTCCACGCGGGCAGGCTTATGCGATCACGTGGCCGTCGGGCCGGCTGCTGACACTCGACCTCGGATCGCGGCGGGTGCGCGACCTCGGTCCGATCTCGCACGCCGGCGAGGCGGGCACGGGCGAATCCTACCGCACTCTGTGCCGTTCGCTGCAGGTGGATCCCGGTGATGGGAGCGTCTACTTCAGTGTCTCGGAAGGATCGATCTGCCGGCTGCGCGCGGGGCAATCGCATTGGTCAGTGGTGGAGGGCGACGATCTCAGCAAGGATTACTTCGGCTTGTACGAGGTTTCGTCCCCCGGGCACATGGCCTACAACTGGCGCCAGACGTTCTGGTATGAACCCGAAGGGATGATCTACGGGGTCCACGGGAACTCGGGGTATCTGTTCCGGTTCGATCCGCGGAACGAGCGGGTGGAAGTGCTCGACCGGATCACATCGCTGCCGTCCAAGCGTAGCGGGATGTTCGATCAGTTCAGCTACGGCTATCTCGGATTTGGGCTCGGGCCCGAAGACACGATCTACTATCTCAACGGCGGGCCGATCTTCGAGGGTGGTCGGCGGGTGCGCGGAAAGGCATCGACGGCGCGCGGCGAAGCCAAGGGACACGAGAACCTGCACTTGGTACTCTACGACATCCGGCGGGGCTCCTACGAGGATCGCGGACCGGTGCTGTTCGAGGACGGGACCCGCCCGAGCTACGTCAACTCGATCGCGATCGGCGCCGATGAGCAGGTGTACGCGATCTCGCGCGTGCGTCCGGAGCCTGACGCGCATAGCGATCTGATGGTGATCGCGGGATAGCACTCCGAACGCCGGAATGCCTCGCCGGCTTTTCGCCAGCGAGGCATCCTTTCGTTCAGAACCGGAGACTGGTTAGCGGACCATTCCGATCGAGCTGTTGGCAACCCACGCCCTGTAGAGAAACGCGATCGCCAATGCGAGTCCACCGGCTCCGACAATCGCGGTCAGCGACTTGCCCCACTTCTCGATCCCGTCGAGCTTGCGGGCATACGCCCCCTGTTCGACTTGGAATTTGGGATCTGAGATGTGAATGGTGTCGTCCTCATGCAGGCCGACCACCCAGCGATAAACCGCCAACCCGACTACAACCACCGCCAACGCGGCCCATGCCACGAAGAACGGGAACAGATTCTCGAACATGATGTGCCTCCTTCGATAGCGACGGAGGCGGGATTCGCTCCAGCTTCCTTACTTGGCGCACCCTTCCATCGAATGGCTCTTCTCGTAGCACTTGCCGGTGTCGTTCAGGGCTTGGGTATCCTTCTTGTCCTTTGCCGGCATCTTGTTGACGTGGCATGCCGCGCATGGCTTCTTTTCTTTCTTGGTGTACTCAGGCTTACCGAAGCTCACCGTGGTGTTCAGAGCTAGGCCGCAGACCAGAATGGCGGCAGGTCCCAGAAACTTGAAGATTTTCAATCTCGCCTCCCACTCTCCTGAAGTGCAATTGGCACGCCAGGATCTCACGTATTGAAAACAAAAGACTTCTGGCGCCGCCGCTGGAAGACTGGGGAACAACACCCAACCGGACTGCGGCTGTTGCCCCAGTAGGCGCTCACTCCGGCGCCGTAGGCTCCTCGGGCGGACGCACGCGCCGCCCGCTCTTGCCCGTGAGGAAGGCCGGATCGACCGGGTAGACGTCCGGGTCGAGGATCACCGTATAGGCGTGCCAGACCAGGACCGCGAACGTCGCCAGGATCGCCTCGTAGAGGTGCAACGCGGCCGCGGCGTCCATCCATTCGCGGGGAATCCACTGGAATGTATAGCGATTGGCCCAGAGCAGGAATCCGGTGATCGCCATGACCGCGGTCCCCCAGACCACGGCCCAGTATTCGGCCTTGGCGACATAGCTATGCGACGGAAGCTCGGGTTTGGTCTTGCGAAGCCCGAGGTTGTAGAGGAAGGTCCGCCATGCGTCGCCGATGTCGCCCCATTTGGGCAACAGGCCCTTCCAGTGTTCGCGCAGTGGGCGGCTGAAGGAAAGCGCGAGCACGTGCGCGATACTCACGCCGACGATGATCAGCGCCGCGATCCGGTGGATGGTACCGCGCACGGGCCAATAGGTCTCGAACTGCACCACCGGCCGTGCCCACCATGTGTCGGGATAGCGGAGCGCGAATCCGCTCAACGCGAGCAGAATGAAGGAGATCGCCAGTAGCGCGTGCTGCATCCGTTCGGCGGGCAACATGCGCACCTCGCCGGATGGCTGGCCCGGTGTCGGCGCCGCTCCGCGAAATACGGGCGCGAGCTTTCGGACGTAATCGCCCGCATGGTGGAGGAACATCAGACCGACCACGAGCGGGATGATCATCAGGTAGACGGCCCGAATGAGGCCGACCGCCGGCGGTGCCCCACGCGTGTCGGTCCAATGCATGCGAGCGTTGGAGAACCGGTCGCTCGCGCCTTCGTGGCAATGGCCGCAGGTCTCCTTGAGGTGCGACGGGTGGATCGTCGATTTGGGATCCGACGACGGCAGGATGTTGTGGATGCCATGGCAGCTTGCGCAGTTGGCGACGGTCTGCGAGCCGGCCTTGGCGGCGAGTCCGTGGAATGACTGATCGAAGCTCGCCACGCGATCGAGCGGGAGCTGGAACCGGCGCGAGAGGATCACGTTGTTGTGGCAACTGGCGCAGGTGTCCCGAATATTGCGTGCATTGACCAATGCCTCCGGATCGCGCGGCGGCAGGTTGGTATGGGCCCCGTGGCAACTCGTACAGGAGGCCGAGGCCTCGATTCCGTTGGCGAGAGCGGTGCCGTGGACGCTTTCCTGGAACTGCTTGCTGATCGCCGCATGGCAGGTCCCGCAGGTCTCCGGGACCTTGCGCCGGAAGGCCGCATCACGAGCCTTTCCGGCGTCATGGACATCGCCATGGCAACTCGCGCAGGTGGCCGCCTTCTCGTTTCCCCCCTTGTGGAGCTTGGCGTGCGCCCCCAGTTCGTACTGACTGGAGGCATCGGAATGGCAGGAGTCGCACCCGGTTTTCGCGACCGGCGCTTTGTGCGGATACTCCTTGACGCCCTCGTGGCAGGTTTGGCAGTCGAAGGCCGAGTGGGTGGATTTGCTCAGCCGTTGGGTCTGATCGTGGCATTGCGCGCAGTCCTGCGCATGGGCCGGTGCCGCGCCCGAAAGCACGGCGAGAAGCAGTGCGGGAAGGTAGGTCCGGTGGCTCATCGGAGATCTTGCCTGCATGCGGGCTGCCTTAACCGGTTGGTAGGCAAATTGCACGATGTAAGGCAATGGTGCAGAACGATCGCCCTGTCCTCGCTTTGTTTACAAGTCATTGGTTGAGCCTGCTGGGAGCCGGGTTGATGACGACAGCTGGAATCCTCTGGCTCTTCATCCTTCCGTCGCAGCTTCGCGGGCACGGCGACAATCCCTATGTCGGCATCATCATGTTCGGCATCTTGCCGGTGGTTTTCGCCACAGGCTTGGTGATGATTCCCGCGGGGCTGTGGCTGGCGCGCCGGAGAGTACGGTCGGGCCTCGCCCAAATGATCGACCGGGCGTCGTCGATCCGCCGGCTCGGCTTCTTTCTCGGCGCTACGACGGTGCTGAACGTTCTGATAGGCAGCCAGTTGACCTACAGCGCGGTGCACCACATGGAATCGGTCGGATTCTGCGGCACCAGTTGCCACGTGATGAAGCCCGAATACTCGGCCTACCAGGGCTCGCCGCACTCGAAGGTCACCTGCACGCAATGCCACGTGGGTCCGGGAGCGCGCGGATGGTTCGAGAGCAAGATGGCCGGCATGCGGCAGTTAGTCGAGGTCGCATTCGACACCTATCCCCGGCCTGTGCCGCCCGCGGTTTCAACCGGACGTCTGGTTCCGGCCAACGAAACCTGCGAAAACTGCCACTGGCCCGAAAAGTTCCAGGCCATGCAGTTGCGCGTTTTCCCGAGCTTCGCCGAGGATGAAGCGAACACTCTGTCGCAAACGGTGCTGGTGGTGATGATCGGCGGCAAGGGCATGCCCGGTGTCCATGGTTCGCATTTCGGTCCTGGGATCGAGATCACGTACGCGTCGAAGGACGCCGGCCGGCAGGAGATCCCGTGGGTCGAGTATAAGAACACGTTGACCGGCGAAACGAAGTCCTTCACCGCCGAAGGCGCCACTGCGCCCGATGTCGCAAAGCTCGAACGCCATCGCATGCAGTGCGTCGATTGCCACAACCGGCCGACTCACGCGTTCGACCTGCCGGAACGGGCGGTGAACAACGCGATGGCGAACGGCGATATTCCGGTGACGCTACCCTTCGTACGCAAGAAGGGCGTGGAACTGCTGAAGGCCAGCTATTCGAGCCAGGAGGAAGCGTCGAAGAAGATCCAGGCGAGCCTGCTCGAGTTCTACCAAAAGGATTATCCGAAGATCGCCGACGGGCGGCGCGCCGATGTGGATCGCGCGGCCCAGGGACTGTCGCGGATTTTCAGCCGCAACGTCTTCCCGGATCTGAAGGTCAACTGGGGCACATACCCCAATCACATCGGCCACACCGACTTTCCAGGATGCTTTCGCTGCCACGACGACAAGCACAAGAGCGCGGCAGGCAAGACGATCACGCAGGACTGTTCGGCATGCCATCAACTGGCGGCCATGGACGAGAAGAATCCCGAGGTGTTGAAAACGCTGGGCGTCAACGAACGGCTTGACGCATTGCAGAAAAAGTAGGATTGGCAATCCACCTGCACTGAGTTCCACTAGAAGGAGACAGACCATGTTCTCGATGGCAAAGATTCTGCTCCCCGTGGACTTCAGCGACCGGGCTTTCGGAGCGGCGCGTTACGCCGAAGCGATTGCCGAACAGTACGGGTCGGAAGTCACGATGCTTCACGTAGTGCCTCCTCCGCACTACGAGTTCACGGCGATGGAGGCGGGCAGCGCGGCGCTCGCCGAACTCTATCTCAACCGCAAGGCGATGGCCGAGAAGGAATGCCAGGACTTCCTCAAATCCGAGATTCCGGGCCTGAAGGCAAAACGAGTCTTGATCGAAGGAGACCCCGCGCATGAAATCGTCAAGCTGGCGCACGACGAGGGCATGAACCTCATCGTGCTGCCGACCCACGGCTATGGTCCGTTCCGGCGCTTCATCCTCGGATCGGTCACCGCCAAAGTGCTGCACGACGCCGATTGCCCGGTGATGACGGGCGTCCACCTCGAAGAAGCGCCAGACGTCGCCAAGATCCACTTCAACACCGTTCTCGTGGCGGTGGATTTCGGTCCGCAGACCGAAAAGACTCTCCAGTGGGCAGCGCAGTTTGCCTGCAACAACAAGGCGAAGCTCGTGCTGGTTCACGCCACGCCGAGCCTGGAAGGCCGCACCGGGGAATATTTCGACCCTGACTGGCGGCACTACTTAACCGATCAGGCCAAGAAGGAAGTGAACGAACTGCTCACGCGGAGCAACGTCAAGGCCGAAACCGTGGTCGAAGCAGGTGACGCGCCCTACGTGGTGGCCGAAGCCGCCAAGAAGGTGGGTGCGGACGTCGTGGTGGTGGGCCGCGGTTCGGCGTCCGGAATCTTCGGACGCCTCCGCGCCAACGCCTATTCGATCATCCGCGAGTCGCCGGTTCCCGTGGTCAGCGTTTAGCCGGCGTCCGTTCCTTTTTGAGCAGTTCGATCGCTTTGTACATTCGCCGGATCAATCCAGTCTCGATCCGCGAGAGCCGTGTCAGTGAGTCGCTCTGCGCGGCGGCGAGCTTGAACGCCCGGCCGAGGGTGAGCGTGAAGAAGTCCTCCTCCGACATCTCGCCCTCGCCGGTCGGCTGCCCGAACTTGGCCGCCTCGTGATTGCGGTCGCGGATGTCATCGACCGCCCACCAGAGGACCCCGTTCTCGATGCGCCGGGTGCGCTCGAGGCGCCACTCGATCGCGGCCAGTTCGCGGCACAGGAAGTGTTCGAAGTGAGTTTGCGGCTGGAAGTCCCGTTTCCACCCTTCGAGCATCTCGAGCAGGATGCGGCTGTTCTCCTCGGGCTGGGTTCCGAACTGGGTCAGCGCCTTGCGCGGAACCGGGTCCAGCCGGAGCGAGTCCGGTTTTTTCTGAGACATGAGAATCTACCTCCGGCAGCGAGTTTGAACGGACTCCGTCGAGGAGCCGCCAGAGGAGGCCTGTAAATGGCTGAATCGAAACGGAAGATTTTGATCGAATCGGCGTGACTGGACAAACACGCGCGCGCGGGCTCTACTAGCTGCGGAGGCGGCTAGCGGATACCTGAAATCCGCTCGGCGAACTTCTCGTACGATCCCGGCGCCCGCGCGTTGAGCCAATCGGCGTACTGCTTGCTGACCTTCTCGAGGTTGTGCCAAACGAAAGGGTCGCCGAACGTCTGACGGATTTCCTCGACGATCGGCGAAACGCGGATCCAGGCGATCAGCAATTCGCGTCCGCTCTCGAAGAACAATTCCGGTCCGAGGACACCGCCCGCGATGAACGAGGCGGCCATGTCCCAGTAGGAAACCACCATCCGCATCGAGGCTTCCTCGGCCGACCCCGGCGGGCACAGCGCGCGCATCTCTTCCATCGTCTTGACGTGGAACTTCGCCGTGAACCACGCCCGCGCTTCGCGCAGCCGGCTCTCGCGCCTCATCTCATAGAGGCGGAGGATCAGATTCACGTCGTCGTAGGTACCTGTCGGTGTGGGTGCTTTAGCCATGTCTACCTTATTGAGTCTCGCACACAGGAGCATGCCGAGGCATCGCTGGATGGCTCCCCTCATTGGGGTCGAGGCTCACCCGCGATTGAGTGGCTTGGGCGGCAGGCCACGAGTCAGCCCAGCTACAATGAAACCTGGAGTTGAATGAGAATCGCATTTCTCACAGGCTCGAGCGACCGTTCGCTTCGTGACGCAATCGAGCGAGTGTGCGAGCAAGGCGGAGTGGAGCCGGCCGGCATCCTGCTGGACACGGCACCAACGCCGCTGGCGCGGCGGCTCCGCAACCTGTGGCGCAGCACGCGCAAGCACGGCTGGTCCTACGTTTGGTTTCGCTTTCTCGAGGCGGTGGTCGCGGTGACGGACCGGCTGGTGCGCGACGCCGTTGCCAAGCCAGGAGATGTCGACGCCCTTCTGCGGCGAGCGTTCCCTGGCCGCTGCTGGACGCTCGATGATGTGGCCCGAAAGTACGGCATGGCCGCCCACGAGGTGGGTAGCCTCAACAGCGAATTGGCGGCGAGCGTCCTGCGCGAACGAAACGCCGACCTTGGCGTCGTGGTGGGCACCCGCATCCTGAAGCCGCGGACCTTCGGCGTTCCCCGCCTCGGAAGCATCAACCTCCACAAGGGCCGGGTCCCCGAATACCGCGGCATGCCGCCCGGCTTCTGGGAGTTGTCCGATGGCGCGGATACAGCCGGTGTGACCGTCCACTTCATCGACAAGGGACTCGACACCGGAGATGTCGTGGCCGAATCCACGATTCCCATCGACCGGCTCGACACGCCGGATTCACTGCTCGAGAAACTCCACGCCGAAGGAGCCCGCGTGCTCGCGTCCGCTGTGGCGGCGATTCGCGATGGACGCGCGGAACGGCGCCAGCAGACAGCCCTGGGGATAAAGGCCCGAACGAGCCCCACGAGGGCCGAAGTCCAGAGCCTCATGGCACGTCTCCCTCACTGGGCGGTCCGCGACGGCGCGGTGGCCGCCGTCCGGAATCTTTATCTGCTTTTCATCTACTACTCAGGCATCTATTGGCTGGCCAGCAGGGTGAACCGGATGCGCCAGCAGCGCGGCTCCATTCTGCTCTATCACCGAGTCAACGGCTACTCCCGTGACGTTCTGACCGTTGACCCCGAAACGTTTGCCTCGCATTTGACGGTGCTCGCCTCCTGCTGCAGGGTGGTGACCACCAGCGAGGTCGTCTCCCGTGTCCGAGATGGCCGGCCGCTGGAGCCGGGTTCGGTGGCGATCCACTTCGACGACTGTTACGCGGACATTCTCACCAACGGCGCGCCTCTGCTGAAGTCCGCTGGCCTTCCCGCGTGCGCGTTCGTCTCTACCGGCTTCCTCGGCACGGAGCGCCGCTTTCCCCACGACATCGAAAAGTCGCCGTTCCACTTTCCCAACCTCGATGCGGCCGGAATCCGGCGTTGGGTCGAATTGGGCTTCGAGATCGGGGCGCACACCGTCAATCACATCGACATGGGCCGGCAGCCGGTCGAAGAGGTTCGCGCCGAATTGATCCGGTCCGCCGAGGAGCTACGCTCCCTTACTGGCAGGCCGGTCGAACTGTTCTCCTATCCGTTCGGTGGCCGTGAGCACATGACCGGGGAGAATCGCGGCGTCGTCCGTGAGACGGGCTACAAAGCCATTTTTTCCGCGTACGGTGGCTCCATCGGGGCGGGCTGCGGCCCTTGGGATATCCCCCGCATGGGCGCCTCACACGCGACTCCGGCCTTGTATTGTCTGCTGATGACCGAAGGGCTGACTCCGGGGCAAGTGTTAGGAAGGCTCCGGCACGCGCCAAGCCGGCTCGTCATGCGGCCGGCCGGAAAATTCGCCTGACCAACGACGCCTGCGTCTCCCAGCACGCTCGCGCCATGGGCCGGGACATACCTTACGCTCTTGATTAGGACGGCGCGATGAACTGTTCGCGCTGGCGTCGTCGCCTCCACGGTGTGGTCCAAATCCCCGGATCGTTCTGGGTAGATCCAATTCACGATTACAGAGCACTTGAATTGAAGGGCCTGCTCCGAGCCGGTGAGAAGGTGCGCTTCCGCTGCGTGGCGCACCGCATGTTCGCCGGCGGTCATCCGGCGGATGGGCACCCAGTGACGATCATGTGAGGCGGCAGTCCCTCACTCGAGTGGCAGGTTAGGAAGCGAACCCAAGTCGGCTCGGGAGCGAGCTACTTCACCAGAAGCCGCTTCCATAAGGGCGGCTTCGGCGCCTTCACTCCGAACAGATCCAGGAACGGCGCGGCCTCCTCGCTCTCCATCTCGAACGGTTTCGTCTCCCGCATCGCCGCGTCAGCCTCCCGGACTCGGCAGAAATGGTCCACTTCGTACCAACTCTCGCCGAGCGACCGGTCCACGCCCACCCGATTCTGCCACGTCATCCGCCCGTCGATCACGTCGACGTAATGGCGGAACGGCTGCGGTTCCGCGGGAACATGCGCGCGGGCTTGATCGGCGAGGATCTGCCCGTTCGCCGCGACGATGTCCGCGGTCCACGAGTCGAGACTCGTCCGCAGCATCTCCGCCGCGCGGTCGCGGGACTTGCGTGCCGTCTCGGTCGAGACGCGGCACAGCCGGCCTGCGTCCGCGTCATCATAGCCAAGAGTTTCGAACCAAGTCAGTTGCCGTTCGAGCAGCGTGAGTTCAGCCGTGCCCGCGTTGAAGGCTTCGAGATCGAGCGTTTCCGCGAGTCCGCCTTTCCATCCGGTCACCGCCACCACGCGCGGACGCAGTGCGGTTACGAACTCGCGTTCGACCATCGGCTCGAAATCGGGAAACGGTTTCAGGCCTTGCAGGAGTTGCCGCAGGGCCGTCTCGTCTCCTCCGTACCGGTTCACCAGCCAGCGCAGCGGTGGAACGAAGATCTCCACGAAGTACTGCCAACCGCGGGCCTGGTTGGCCCGGCAGTCCGGAATCATGTCGAAACAGGTGTAGACGCTCAAGCTATCTATTTTCCGCTGAACAGGCCAGCCAACGGAAACCCGCGGGTCCGATTCCGAACTGGCGGCCCCGCGAGCGCGCCACCCCGGCGATCCGCGCCACCACTTCCGCCTGGAACGCGGGATCATGCCATTGCTCGAAACCACGCACGCCGCTCACCCGCTCGGCCTGCTCGCGCGTGGTCGCTCCATGCGGCTTCGACCTCCTGTTGTGGAACGGGTCGCCGATCAGGTTCTCCGCCGTTGCTTCGAGCGCCGCTGCGGCGAACTCCTCCGGATCGCACGGCAGAATCGGTGCGAGCGTCGCGAAGGTCCGGATACCGGCCGCGCGCAAAGCCCGGATCACCTCGAGTCTCTCCTCGAACGGGGCGCAGTGCGGTTCATACCAGCGCCGGACCTGTTCGCGATTCGTCGTCAGCGAAAAGCTCACCCGCAGATCGGTCCGCTCAGCGGCGCGCCGGAGCAGGTCGAGATCGCGCAGGATCAGCGGACCACGCGTCTGAATCGTGAACACGCGCGGCGGACGTGCGGCGATCACCTCGAGAATCGCGGGCATCAGCCGCTGCTGCTCTTCGACCGGTTGATACGGATCGACGAGAGGAGAGCAATAGACCGACTCGCCGCCGCGAATCGCCCGCCGCAACAAATCGGCCGCGTTTTGTTTGAAGGTAGTGAACTGTCCCCAGCTCGCCCAGTCGGCCGGTTTCAGACCCGCGTAGATCCGCATCGTGGGCACGTAGCAATACGTGCAGCCGAACGTGCAGTTGCGCGCCGGAGTGAGCGAGTGCGAAAAGCCCGCCTCGGCGATGAATCCGCTCGTCTTGCTGAGGATGCTCGACGCAGGCTCGGCGAAAATCCGGAACACGGCTAGCCGTCTACTTGCAACCGCCGGACCCACGGCCCGGCCAGGAGGGCCCTCAACCACCGCCGCTGAAGCGAGTGATGAGGAACATGACGGCGAAAACCGCGATGAACGCTAGGATCTCCATGGCTTCCATCTCTATAATAGCCCTTTATGCCGACTGATTTTGCTTTCGAGATGGCCACCTCCAGCGTGCGCTTCGGTTGGGGCGTGACGCGCGAGATCGGGCTCGACCTCGCCGATCACGGGCTGCGCCGCGCGCTCGTCATCACCGATCCCTGGGTCGCCCGCATGCGGCCGGCGGCCACGGTCCTCGAATCGCTCCGTGATAACGGAATCGAGTATGCGCTCTACGATCAGGTGCGTGTGGAGCCGACGGACGAATCCTGGAAGCATGCGATCGCCTTCGCCTCGAACCAGGAGTTCGACGCGATCATTGCCGTGGGCGGAGGTTCGGCGCTCGACACCGCGAAGGCCGTGAACCTCTATGTCGCCTATCCGCCGGAGGACTTCCTCGACTACGTCAATCCGCCGATCGGCAAGGGCAAGCCCGTGCCGGGTCCGCTGAAGCCGCTGTTCGCGGTGCCGACCACTGCGGGTACGGGCAGCGAAACCACCGGCGTCGCGATCTTCGACATGAGCGCGATGCACGCCAAGACCGGAATCGCGAATCGGCGTCTGCGGCCCACGCTCGGTTATCTGGATCCGGAAAACACCGAGACTCTGCCGCCGCAGGTAGCCGCCTCGGCCGGACTCGATGTGTTGAGCCACGCGATCGAATCCTTCACCGCGATTCCGTACGACACGCGTCCGCTGCCCGATCGCCCGATGCTGCGGCCGGCCTATCAAGGCTCGAATCCCATCAGCGACGTCTGGTCTCTGCAGGCGCTGCGCATGGTGGCCGAATACCTGCCGCGCGTCTATGACGATCCCACGGATCGGGAAGCACGCCAAAACATGATCCTCGCGTCTTCGTTCGCCGGTGTCGGCTTTGGCAACGCGGGCTGCCACTTACCACACGGCATGTCGTATCCGGTGAGCGGAATGGTGAAGACTTTCCGGATGCCGGGCTACGTGGTCGATCACCCGATGGTGCCGCACGGAGTGTCGGTGATCCTGAACGCCCCCGCGGTGTTCCGCTTCACGGCTGTCGCGAATCCGGAACGCCACCTCCAGGCCGCCGCTGCGTTGGGAGCCAAGGTCGAAGGAGTGAGCGCGTCCGATGCCGGCAAGGTGCTCGCCGATCGGATCACCTGGTTCATGCGGCGTGTCGGCGTTCCGAACGGACTGAAGGCGGCCGGCTATTCCACGGCCGACATCCCGAAGCTCGTCGAAGGTACGCTGCCCCAGCACCGTGTCACCAAGCTGTCGCCGCGCGCGGCGGGCGCCGAGGATCTGGCCGGGCTCTTCGCAGATGCGATGCAGGCCTGGTAGGCACAGCGAGACCCGCGCGATGCCCCGGTGAACTAAAATGACAGTCGAGGCATGACCAAAGTCTCCTGGTTTCTCGCCGCGTCCTTCCTGGCCGCACAGACTCCGCGTTTCGCGCAAGACGTCTATCCGATCCTGACGAAAGCGGGCTGTCAGGAGTGTCACCAATCGAACGGCGTCGCTTCCACGACACGTCTGATCCTGCCCGATCCGCAAGCAAGCGCGGAGGAAATCGATCAGTTCGGCGAGTCGCTGCGAAAGCTCATTGACAAAGCGAATCCCGATCAATCGCTGGCCTTAGCCAAGCCGACGCTGCGGGTAGCACACGCGGGCGGGGAGCGCATCAAGAAAGGTTCCGCGCAAGAGACCGCGTGGCGTGCCTGGGTCAATCACCTTGCCACGACGGAGCCCGCGGCGGGCGCCCGGACCGCGCGGGCACGGCACGCCGAACAGCATCCGATCCTGCGCCGGCTGACGCATTCTCAATACGACAACACCATTCGCGACCTCACCGGCGATGGCACCTTCCACTCCAAGCAATTTCCGCCGGAAGACTTCATCGACGGATTCAAGAACCAATACCAGGGGCAGAGCATCTCTCCTCTCCTCGCTGAATCCTACGCGGAGGCGGCGGAGAAGATCGCGGCCAATGTCCGCATGAAGGATCCCGGACCGTCCTTCGTCGCGAGCTTCGGCAGGCGCGCCTTCCGGCGCCCGCTCTCCGTCGAAGAACTGAAGCGCTATGGCGCGCTCTACGCCAAGGGCGGCATGCGTCTGGCCATGGAGGGGATGTTACAATCGCCCGCGTTCTTGTTTTGGCTCGAATCGACTCCGAAGGCTGAACTGAAGGCGTACGCGCGGGCCTCGCGCCTCTCGTATCTGCTGTGGGATACGATGCCCGATGAGGCGTTGTTCCAGGCCGCCGCCAAGGGCGATCTGAACACACCTGAAGGGTTCGAAAAGACCGCGCGCCGTCTTCTCGCCGATCCGCGCGCGCGGCAAGCGGCCGACGAGTTCATCGGTCAATGGATGCGCTTCGACCGGGTCGTGTCGATGGTGAAAGAGCGCCGTGCCTTCCCGAACTTCACCCGTGAGCTTGCGCTCGCGATGACTGAGGAGACGCGCCGCCTGGCGAGCGGGCTGATCTGGGACAACCGAAACTTCATGGAACTGTACACGGCCAACTACACGTTCCTCAACGCGGATCTGGCGGGTCTATACAACATGCAGACTCCGGCCGAAGAGTTTACCAAGGTGAACTATCCGGAATCGAGCGGACGCGGCGGAGTCCTCAGCCACGGCACCTTCCTTTCGTTGACGGCGAAGCCCGCGGAAACATCGCTGACCGCGCGAGGCCTCTTTATCCGCGAGAGTTTCCTGTGCCAACAGGTCCCGCAACCTCCTCCCGGAGTCAACACCACCCTTCCCGCGCAGGAGGAAGCCAAGCCCCGCACCAACCGCGAGCAGCTGGCGTTGCATCTTGCGAATCCCGCTTGTGCTTCCTGCCACCAGTTGATCGATCCGATCGGGTACGGTCTCGAGAAGTACGATGGTATCGGCGGGTTCCGCGAACAGATGCGGGTCGAGATCCCAACCTTCAACCGCCGCCAGAATGCCAAATCCGTCATGGTGCCGATCAACAGTTCGGGATGGGTGACGGGCATTCAGCAGTCCGAGTTCAGTACGCCGCGCGAACTCGGCAAGATCCTGGCTGGGTCGCCGCAGTGCCAGGAATGCGTGGTGAAGCAGTTCTTCCGCTACGCCTCCGGACGTCATGAAGAGCCCGGCGACAAGGCTGTGATCCGGCGTGCGAGTGACGATTTCCGCGCTTCCGGATACCGCTTCCAAGAGATGGTGGTCTCTTTAGTAAAATGGTCCGAGTTTCCGCCCAAGGAGTAGCCTGATGTCCCAACCGGTCACACGACGATCCGTCCTCCGTGGTCTCGCGTTCGCGAAGCCAGCGCTGATGGCGCTGCCGCCGCTCGAAGCGATGTTCAACGCTCAGGGCACGGCATGGGCCGCCGATTCGAAGCCGGTCGAGAGCCGCTTCGTCTTCTGGTTCAACGGCAACGGCATTCCGGAGAAGTACTGGATTCCGGCGGAAACGGGCAAAGACTTCGTTCTCACGCCGTGCCTGTCGCCGCTCGCGCCGTTCCGCAAGGACATTCACGTGATCACGGGCATCGACTCGCCCGCCGCGCGCATGCCCGGACCGGGCAATGACCATCACCGCTCGATGAGCGCGCTGATCAGCGGAACGCAGTTCACTGGCCGCGGCGCCGGTGGCGCATCGCTCGATCAAGTGGTCGCGGCCAAGATCGGGACCGATTCGCGGTTCCGCTCTCTGCAGATCGGCGTGTCTCAGGAATCGTTCGGCGAGAGCGTGCAGCGCAACATGAGCTGGGCCGGATACGACCGTCCACTGCCGCCCGAGATGCTTCCGCACAAGCTCTTCGATCGCCTGTTCGGACAACGCGAGATCGGTTGGATTGACCGCAAGAAGAGCGTGCTCGACGCCGTTCGTCAAGACGCGGCTAGCATGCGCGTGAATCTGGGAACCACCGATCAACAGCGCCTCACCGAACACCTCGACTCGGTGCGCGACCTCGAACGCGCGATCGCGAGCCTGCCGCCGCAATACTACAAGGTCGATGAACCTCGGTACGACGGCGACATGAAGGACTGGCCGCGGATCGCCAAGCTCCAGTCGGATCTGATCGCGCATGCCTTCGCCACTCGCCAGACGCGAGTTGCGTCCTACATGCTGACCAAGTGTCAGGGCCTGTCGCGGTTCCCGTGGCTCGGCTACACCGCCGCTCGCCATCACGACTACACTCATCGCGACGGCAAGGCTCCCGGCGCCGACGGACCCGACGGCCAGCGCATCATGCGCGACATCTGCCGCTGGCACGTCGAGGAGTTCGCCTACTTGCTCGGCAAGCTCCGCTCCATCCGTGAGGGCGAGCGTACGCTGCTCGACAACACTTGTCTGCTCTATGTTCACGAGCATGCCGAAGCCAACGACCACAAGAACAACGGGCTCTCGATGATCGTCGCCGGCCACGTCGGCCCCATGCAGATGGGCCAACACACGCGCACGACGGGCACGATCGGCGATCTCTACTGGACCGTTGCCGAGGACATCATGGGCGCGCGGCTCCAGGGCGGATTCCCGACTGGCTCGCGCAAGATGTCCGAGCTGATCTACAGGGCCTGATGCGGCCATGCCGCATGCGTAGCGCACTCCCGTTCTTCGCGGGTGCGCTGTGTGCCTTCTCGCAAGCGATCGATGTCGCCGATCGTAAGCAACTCCTCATCGACTACAAGTTCATCGAGTCCGCGGAAGGAATTCATCTCACCGCCCACCAGGCCCGCTCGACTCGCGAGCGAATTCTCGTGCCCGATGCGCCGTGGGAATCGGAGACTTCGCTCGGCAGCTACTCGACCGTGATCGACGAGGGCGGCAAGGTCCGCATGTGGTATCACGTCATGGCAGGAGCCTACAAGCCGGGCACGAATCCGCCATTCCTCGGGGTCGCCTACGCCGAGAGCGAGGACGGCATCCGCTTCCGCAAGCCCGTGCTTGGCCTGGTGGAGTTCAACGGATCGCGCGAGAACAATCTCGTGTTGCCCGTCGATCCGAACCTCGCCGTGATCGGCGGCGGCACGGTGCAGCGCGACGGGAATCCGGACTGCCCGCCCGATCGCCGCTACAAGTCGTGGACCAAGTACTACTCGAAACCCGGCGCGCCGATCAAGGGTCCGCATCGTGTCTGGTACTCGGCCGACGGCTTGCGCTGGAAGCTCGAGGAACGGCCCGTCACCGGACTTCGTGCCGCGGATACACAACCTTCCTGGTTCTGGGATCCGCGCGTGAAGCGCTACGTCGGATACAGCCGCGAGTGGGTTCGTGAAAAGGACGGATTCGGCGCGCGCATGGCGAGCTACAACGAGTCGGACAACATGCTGAACTGGGACTCGGCCTACATGGCGCTGTTCCCCGACGAGCGTGACCTCGCCTCCGCGCCCGCGCCGATGGTCGACATGACGCGGATCCGCGTGCAAGGCGAAAACGTGATGCCGCAACGGCGGGCGCGCGCAGGCGCTGATGCCGTTGCGGAAGGCGAGGATCAGGTGCTCACGCCCACCGCGCCAGTCGACTTCTACGGCCCCGGCGTGTTTCCTTACGAGGGCGCCTACATTGCCGGGATCTCGATGTTCTACCACTGGTCCGGCGTGCGGCACGAGGCGTGGCCGAGCACGTCCGACGTGCACTTGGCGGTGAGCCGCGACGGCCGCCACTTCACCCGGCCCGGCGCACGCGAGGCGTTTCTGCGGACTGGGCCCGACGGATCGTTCGATTCGAAGTGGCTGTGGATGTTCCCGCAGCCGGTGCGGCGCGGCGATGAGTTGTGGATCTACTACCTCGGCTCCAATCGCGACCATGCCGATCGCGTCGAAGCGGGCGCGCAAAAACAGACTGCCATCAGTCGCGCGATCCTGCGGCTCGACGGATTCGTGTCCGCTCGCGCCGATTACGAAGGCGGCTGGATCATGACGCCGCCGCTGCGGTTCCGCGGATCGAAGCTCGAACTGAACCTCGACGCGGGAGCTGGCGGATCGGCGCGCGTCGAGATCATCGAAGAGTCCGGCAAACCGATTCCGGGTTTCACACTGTTCGACGCCGATGAGCTGAACGGCGACTCTGTGCGGAAGACCGTCACTTGGTCCGGCAAGAGCGACGTGTCGGCGCTGAGCGGTAAGCCGGTACGGTTGCGGATCAAGATGCGGGCTGCGCACTTGTACGCCTTCCAGTTCCGCTGAGCTTCCCTTACGTCCCAGCGGCTACGTCTTCTCGCCGAGCCAAGTCGAGATGTACCAGCGATGGCCCTGTGGATCGTTGATTCCGCCGGAGCGATCTCCGTACGGCTGATCGCTTACGGGAAAGATCGAAGTGGCGCCGGCCGCGATCGCCTTCTCATAGACGGCGTCCGCGCCGGGAACGTAGTAATGGAGTGCGCATGGCGTGGGCTGCCATTCGCCGTGGGCTTGGCTGAATTCGAGGATCGAATCTCCCAGCCGGACCTTGGCATGCACGATCCGTTCCTCGCCGCGATGGACCTCGACTTCCTCTGCACCGAGTGCGCTCTTGACGAAGGCAAGGAACGCCTCGGCGTCGGCCGGCATGAGGTATGGTGTCACATCGCGAAGTCCGCTGGGCAGATATCGGCCGGGCTCCAGGCGATGCGTCGCGACGAACCACCAGTTGCCAGACGGATCCTGGATTCCCGCTTCGAGATCGCCGTACGGCTGCTCGACCGGAGGCTTTGTCGACATCGGTCCGGCGGCCGCTACGCGTTCGTAGGTGGCGTGCGCGTCGGGCACGTAGAGGTGCAAGCAGGACGGGGTAGGGAAGTGCTCCTCATTGCCATCCGACAGTTCGATCTTCGAATTGCCGATCCGAAGTTCGGAGTGCATGATGGTGCCATCAGGTGCAGGCACACGCAGGATCTCTTCCGCGCCGAACGCTTCCTTCAGGAACTCGATCAACCGGGCCGCGCCCTTGGAAATCAGGTACGGCGTCAGCGATCGCAAGCCTGGCCGCTGGTATGGTTGTGTCTCCGTCATCGACATCGCTCTCCTCATCAGTTCTTCCTCGAGGCGGGCCCGGAAGGCGGAAGCCGGTTGATGGCGCAACTCCGCGATGAGATCAGCCATTGTCACGCCCCCTTTCCGGTTCCGGTTGGTTCAGCCAGGTCCGCAACGATTCGAGCGCGCGGCACTGCAACTGCCGCACCGCACCCTCGCTCTTTCCCAATTCGCGGGCCACTTGGGCCACCGGCTTCTCTTTTTGGGAACCGCGCACAACGGACACGCTACGGCGCCGAACCCACGGCGGTGTTCCCGGACATTTGGAGCCGCGCCTTCGCGGCCTGTGCGCTTCGATGAACCGCGACTCCAACACCGGCTGTTGATCAGCGGGCAGCATCGAGATCAGGCGTCCGAGACGGCAGTCCTCATCGACGGTCCGCACTTCTTCGGCCGAGATGTCCTCGACATTCGGAATCGACCCCTCGCGCGCCAGCCTCGCGCTGTGATCGGCGATCGTGTAGGCCGCGATCCGGAAGATCCAGGCCGAGAAGGGCACTCCTTGCCATTCGAACCCCGGCAGCCCTTTGAGGACGGCGTGGAAGACCTCCGATGTCAGATCCTCGGCGTCGCTGCTTCGCGCCACACGCCGCGAAATGAAGCTGTACACGCGCGGGAAGAAGTGGCGATAGAGTCCGGCGAAAGAAGCTGGATCGCGGCGCGCCGCCTCGACGAGCTCACGCTCGGCGGCATCGGCCGGGTTGTTCCCGCGTCCTTCGGACATCCTCGATCACTATATCCGTCCACGCGGGTTTTCGTTACGGCGATTTTCCGATTACGATACGATGTCCGGGATGACCTCGCGCAGATCCCTTCTCAAAGTCGGCCTATCCGCCGGACTTCCGATGATCGTCAAGGCCCAAACCCTCGGCCGCGCCGGAGGTATCGCCCCGAGCGACCGCGTCACAATGGGGGTGATCGGCGTGGGCGGCATGGGAACCGGACACCTGAACAACTTTTTCAAGGTTCCGGCGGCGCGCGTGCTCGCGGTTTGCGACGTGGACGACGAGCATCTCTCGGACGCGAAGAAGCGGGTCGACAAGCAGTACGCCAACACGGATTGCGCCACCTATCACGCGTTCGAGGAGGTGATCGCGCGGCGCGATCTCGACGCGGTGACGATCGCCGTTCCCGACAACTGGCACGGAGTCGTGGGCGTGCTCGCGGCGCGCGCCAAGAAAGATATCTATGGCGAAAAGCCTCTCGCGCAAACGTTCCGCGAAGGGCTGGCCATCGTGAAGGAGGTCGCGAAACACAAGGTGATCTGGCAGACGGGAAGCTGGCAGCGGTCGAGGGCTCAATTCCATCAGGCCTGCGAACTGGTGCGGAACGGGCGTCTCGGCAAGATCCACCGAGTGGAGGTCGGGCTGCCTTCCGGTCCATTCGACTATGGCAAGTTCGTTGATCGGACCGCGTTCATCGAACCGCCGCCCACGCTGAATTGGGATCGCTGGCTCGGCCCCGGACCGGAAGCGAAGTACTCGCCGGCACGCTCGCATTTCAACTGGCGCTGGTCGCTCGACTACGGCGGCGGGCAACTCATGGACTGGGTGGGCCATCACGTCGACATCGCGCATTGGGGAATGGGTTGGGACGAAACTGGCCCGTATCACGTGGAGGGCACCGGCGAGTATCCAGAGCGGACCAAGCTTTGGAACTCTGCCACGCGCTACCGGCTTACCGCCAAGTATTCCGGCGGCGTAACGATGGTGATCGCGGGCGGCCACGACGATATTCGCGCCGGTACGCGTTGGATCGGCGAGCGCGGCTGGATCTGGGTGGACCGGCGCGGCATCGAGGCCGGACCCGCGAGCCTGCTCGAGGAGACGGTGAAAGACGGCGAGATCCGCCTGACGAAATCACCCGATCACTACGCGCAGTTCATCGAGTGCGTCAAGTCGCGCAAGGAAACGCTGACACCCGCTCGGGTGGCGCTGCGTTCGGCGACGCCCGGCTGGCTCGGCCAGATCGCGATGCTCACCGGCCGCCGCGTCAATTGGGACCCGGACAAGCAAGAGATCCTCTACGATCCGGCCGCTTCGGAACTGCTGGGCCGGGAGATGCGGGCGCCCTACAAACTGTAACTGGCCCGCCGGACGCCTTATACTGGCAGTTGGCCATGTCATCCCCGGTCCGGATCTCCCAAAAAGACGCGATCGCGATCATCACGATCGACAATCCGCCCGTCAACGCGATCAACCCCGACGTGACACAATCGCTCGGAGCGCGCGTGGACGAAGCAATCGCCGATGCTGGCGTGCGAGCCGTCGTGATCATCGGCGCCGGACGGAACTTCGTCGCGGGCTATGACATCAACGAGTTCGTCCGAATCGTTTCGGGCGAAAAGGAGATCGACGTCCACCTTGGCAACGTGCTCGACGACATCGAACTGGCGCCGAAGCCTGTGGTCGCCGCGATGCAAGGCGCCGCGCTCGGCGGTGGACTCGAACTCGCGCTCGCCTGCCACTACCGCATCGCGGGTCCGGCCACTCAGCTCGGTCAACCCGAGGTGAAGCTCGGTCTGATTCCCGGCGCCGGCGGAACACAGCGGCTTCCCCGTCTGATCGGCTCCTATCGCGCGGCGGTGATGTGCGCGACTGGAGCACCCGTTACCGCAGCCGAGGCCCTCGACAACGGATTGATCGATGAGATCGTTGAGGGCGATCTGCTCGAAGGCGCGCTGCGGTTCGCGGCCGCGCTCACGAGTCCCCGGCCGACCAGGGGCAAGGATCAGTCGCTCAGCACCTTCATTCTTCCGAAGCTCCCGCCCAAGCTGAAGCCACTGTTTGCGCCGAATCAGGCGCTCGCCGCCGTGGAACTCGCCAACCGCCTGCCTTTCGCGCAAGGCCTCATCGAGGAGCAGCGGTTGTTTCGCGAATGCCTCTACTCGAACGAATCGAAGGCGCTGGTTCACGTCTTCCTCGGAGAGCGCGAAGTGGCGAAGGTGCCCGGAGTTCCGAAGGTGACTCCCGAGATCAAACTCGCGGCGGTGATCGGCGCCGGAACCATGGGGCGCGGCATCGCGATGGCGTACGCGAACGCCGGGGTTTCCGTGCTGCTGACTGACGAATCTCCAGATGCGCTCGAACGGGCGATGCTCGCGATCCGGGCGCAGTACAAGTCGAGCGCGTCGAAGGGCCGGATGAGTCCCGCCGACGCAAACTCCCGCATCGAACGGATCCAGAAGGCCGAAGGATACGCGGGCATGGAGAACGCCAATGTCATCGTCGAGGCCGTTTTCGAGGACATGGTGCTCAAGAAGCGCGTGTTCGCCGATATCGATTCATTCGCAAGCCACGACGCGATCCTTGCGACCAACACTTCGTCGCTCGACATCGACCAGATCGCCGCGGCCACCCGGCGGCCCGAGCGCGTGATCGGACACCACTTCTTCTCGCCCGCCCAAGTGATGCGGCTGCTCGAGATCGTGCGCGGCAAGGCGACGAGCCCGGAAGTGACGGGCGCATCGCTCGGTATCGCCAGGATTCTCGGCAAGGTCGGCGTGGTGGTGGGCAATTGCAGGGGATTCGTAGGCAATCGCATGTTCCACTGCTATCGCCGGGAAGCGCAGTTTCTCGTTGAAGAGGGAGCGCGTCCGGCCGATGTGGATGCCGCGCTCGTGGACTTCGGAATGGCCATGGGTCCGCTCGGGGTGGGAGATCTCGCGGGACTCGACGTCGGTTGGCGCATCCGCAAGGAGCATCGCCACCTCGACGATCCTTCCGTTCGCAAGCCGCTCATCGAGGACATGCTTTGCGAGGCCGGCCGCTTCGGGCAGAAGACGCGCGCCGGCTGGTATCGATATGACGACGAGCGGAACCGGATTGACGATCCTGAAGTGGAGTCGATCGCCGCCGAAGCCGCCAGACGGGCCGGAATCACGCGGCGCGAGATCCGGGCGGACGAGATCCGCGATCGCTGTTTGTGCGCGCTCGTCAACGAAGGCTGCCGGATTCTCGAGGAGGGCATCGCGGCGCGGCCCGTCGATATCGACATGATCTACGTCACTGGCTACGGCTTTCCGCCGCATCGGGGCGGCCCGATGAAGTACGCGGAACTGGCCGGCTGGCGCCGTGTCCACGATCGCGTACGCGAACTCGAGCGAGTGCATGGTTCGCTGTGGCAGCCCGCGAGCCTGCTCGCCAAGCTGGCGGCGGAACCGGCGGGATGAGCACTCCCGCGGTCGTCGACCTCGCCGATCTGCCGGGAGTCCCTTGTCCATGCGGCATCGCCCGCCGCGCCTTCGCCGATGTCGAGAGCTTTCCGGGAACCATCCATCTCACCGAAATCTCCGAGGATGCCGCGCTGCATTATCATCGGCGGCTCACCGAAACCTACTACATCCTCGAGTGTGGGCCCGCCGCACGCTTCCAACTCGACGATGAGCTGATCGATCTGAAGCCCGGGCGCTGCATCCTCATCCCGCCGGGCGTGCGCCATCGCGCGATCGGCCGCATGAGGGTGCTGATCGTGGTGTTTCCGAAGTTCGACCCCGCGGACGAATGGATGGACTGACGTGACCGGACAGCCGTTCATCCTCGTGGTTTTGACGGCGCTCGCCGCGTATCTCTCGTTCCTGTTGTTGCGGCCGTTTCTGTTCGCGATCGTCACCGCTACGGTTCTCGCGGTGGTGTTTCTGCCCGTGCATCGCCGCTTGGCGCGCATCGTGCGATCGCGCGGATTGGCGGCCATGCTCTCCACTTTCTTCGTCATCGTGTGCGTGGTGTTACCGCTGTCGCTGGCTGTGGTGGCCGCCGCCGACGAACTGCGCGACTTGTACCGCTCGGTGAGCAAGGACGCGATCGCGGCGTGGGCCGAGCGCCCGCTGGCCTGGATCTCCCACCGCACCGGACTCGAAGTGGACGAGATGCGGCCCCGCCTTCTCGAAGAACTCTCGCACAGTGGCCGCGCGCTGCTCGGGGTGGGCCGCTCCGTCATCGCGGGAATTGGAGAGTCGATCATTCAAATCGTCACCGCGCTCGTGGCGTTGTTCTTCTTCTTTCGCGACGCGGACCGGATTCGCGTCGCGCTACCCCGCCTGATTCCGATCGAGCGCGATCGTGTCGAAATGTTGCTGAATCAGGTGTCCGATTCGATCCTCGCCAACATGTATGGCGTGGTGGCCGTGGGCGCGGCGCAGGGCGCGTTGACGGGGGCCGGTATGTGGGCGGCGGGTGTCCATGCGCCGATCCTCTGGAGCGTGATCGCGGCGGTATTGTCCCTGATTCCGATCTTCGGCACCGGACTCGTGTGGGGTCCGGCCGCGATCGCACTGGCGGTACAAGGATCGTGGGGCAAGGCGATCTTTCTCGGGATCTGGGGCGCGATCGTGGTGGCCAACTCCGACAACTTCGTGCGGCCGTGGGTGGTGAGCGGACGCGCGGGAATGAATCCGCTCCTGGTGTTGTTCGGGTTGTTGGGCGGAATGAAGGCGTTCGGCGTGCTGGGAATCTTCCTCGGTCCGGTGATTCTGTCGGTGACCGCGACGCTGCTCGACTTCACCGCGAAGAGCCTGCAAACCCGGGAGGCTCGGGTGGATGCCCAAGCGCCTCGGTAGTTCCACGCCGGCCAAGCGCTTGGCCGAAGTGCTGGCGATCACGGCGATCCTGATGATCAGCATCGTCACGCTGGGCAACCTGGCGTTCGAGGTGCTCGAACTGCAAGGACCGCTTGCCGGAATCGCGATCACCGTTTTCAACCTGGCGTTGGCTTTCGCGTTACTCCGTTGGTATCACATCCGGCATGCCGGACGCGGTAGCGCAGTGCCGCCCGCCCCGGTTCCCCAGGCACCGCGATTCACGCCGGCTCAGCAGGCCTACCTGGAAAATCTCTCTGCACGCGCGTCATGCCGGCATCTGCAAGTGGTCGAGGGCCTCATCCGGCAGCGGAACATCCTGATCTATCCGATTCATGGCAGCGCCCTGCGAGCGGACTGCCAACTCGATGAAGGTGCGCTCCGTTCCATCGTCTCGCTCGATGCCTGCGTGGGCTACAGCGAGTGGATGGATGACCGCGACCGGGACGGCGCGCTTTCCTGTACGGCGTGCCAATCCTCGATCACCGTGCGACACCCCTCGATGGGTGGTGCTGTCTTTCCCGTTGCCTGACCGGCAGTCCCCGCCGGGTAGTATCTTTGCAGTATTTTGCCAGCCGCGCGGCAAACTGTTGATCCGACCAGTGTCTACTAGATAAGAAGGGGTGGATGCCCTCGATGATCGGAGACGACTTGAAACGCTATTTCCCGCCAGCCGCTATCGCATTGATGCTATTGGTCCAGGCCCGGCCCGCTTCGGGCCAGGGTTGAGTGGCTGCCCGTCAAGGCGCGCCCGTGCTTGGCGTGCTATGCAGCCGTCCGGAACCTAGGAGGACCGGCGGCGCCGCTCCGTCAAAACCGAAGAAGGAGCGGTGGGATGTTTCTCTCGGCTATCGCTGGCTTCCGTCTCACCGGCATTTCGTGGGAACCACGGAACAGAAACAGCGAGCGATTCTGGGCACCGAGATCGTCAACAAGACGCATATCTGGGACCTGAGCGCTTCCTACCAGCTCTCGCCCCGCTGGAGCGTGACGAGTTCGCTGCCGATCATCAAGTCGCACCGCAACCAGCTCTACAATCCACGCGCCGAGTACGAGGTATTCAGCCAGGGCGACATGACCTTCGGCTTCCGGACCTGGATCTTGCGGCCGCCCTCGGAGGCGCTCCGCAACATCGGAGTCGGGTTCGGAATGAAACTGCCCACCGGCCGTTACCGCGTCTCTGCGCCTGCGCTGAACGCGCAGAATCAGCGGATCATCGCCAATGCCGATCAGTCCATCCAGCCGGGTGACGGCGGCACGGGCATCACGCTCGACATGAACGCCTACACGCCCACGGTCTTCGGATCCTGGCTCTTTGCGCAGGGAACCTATCTCGTCAATCCGCGCAACACCAACGGCGTGGCCACGTTCCGCGCTCGTCCGCTCGAGAGCACCTTCTCTGTGTCTGACCAGTACTTGGTGCGTGGCGGTGTCACGCGTCTGATTCCGGGCCTCCGCAAGGTCGCGGGCAGTCTCGGTATGCGCCTCGAGGGCGTGCCGATCCGCGATCTCATCGGCCGCAGCGACGGATTCCGCCGCCCCGGCTACGCGCTTTCGGTTGATCCCGGCGTGATGTTCTCACGCGGAGCCTATACGGTTTCGATGAACGTGCCGGTGGCTGTACTCCGCAATCGCAAGCAGAGCTGGACCGACCGGATGGTGGGCATCCGCGGTGACGCCGCGTTCGCCGACTATTCCTTGATCATGGGAATTTCGCGCCGGTTCTAGCGATAGGTGATCAAGTCCGGCGCTTCGAGGTGCGGCGTGCTGTTGAACGTGTGCAGCGAGAAGCGGTCCGAGGTGAACAGGAACTCGGAGAACGACGCGTTCTTCGGGCTCCATGTGAGTTCGAGCGTGCTCTCGTAGCTGAGGCCTAGCGCCGCGCGGGCAGTGGCGGCCGTGGGTCCGCCCGAGGTGAACACCACCGCGTGACCAGACTTCGGTGTCGCCTGCTTCACCCGTTCCATCGCGGCTTCGATCCGGTGGCAGAATTGCTGCCACGTCGGAATGTCTTCGCGGCTTACTTCGCCCGAAAGCCAACGTTGGGACACCTCGCGCAGTACGCGGTCGAAGATGCGCCGCTTGGTGTTCGCGTCGGCTGTTGAAACGAACTCGCTCACCGCGCGATTGAGATGATCGTGGCGGCGTTGGAGTTCGGGAAGGAAGGTCCGCACCACGAGTTCGGCGGGAAACTCATCGAGATCGGGATCGTTCGAAGGTTCCGGCCAGCCAGCCCCCGCGGATCGATAGAGATCGCCGATGATCTCGCCCGTTCGGATCTGCCGCTCGCACGGGCCGTAGACCACGTGCTCGAATCGCACGCCCTTCGTCAGCCAATACTCGCCGAGCAGCCGTGCCTGACGCTCTCCCAATTCGGAGAGCCGATCGTAGTTCTCCGCCAGGAACGAAGCCTGCCCGTGGCGGACGACGGTCAATGTACTCATTCGAGAATGACGCTAGCTTTCTTGATCGAATCGAGGCGCGGGAATTCCTTGTCGAGGTAGGCGTTGCCTTCAGTCTGGATGCGGTTCGGATCGGGCCCGCTGCCACGCGGCTTGTTCTCGCCGTAGAGCGCCGCGAGTTTGTCCGCGACATCCATGCCCTCGACCACTTCACCGAGCGGCGCGAAGCCAGTCGCGTCGAGGTCGAGATTGTCGCGCAGGTTGATGAAGATTTGCGTGGTGCGCGAGTTGGGGCCCAACTTGGCGAACGTCACCGTCCCGCGCTTGTTCTTCAGCTTCACCGGATCGTCGGGAATCGCGGCCTTGGCCCACACCTGGTTTTCGAGCGGAATCCCGCTGATTCCGAACTGCGCGACGAATCCGCGCATCACGCGATGGAAGCGCATGTTGTCGTAGAAGCCCGTGGCGAGAAGGCGGTAGAAATGATCGACTCCGCGTGGTGCATTGGCCCGCGCGAGTTGGATGACGATATCGCCCTTCGTAGTCTCGAGCTTGACGCGGAACTTCTCCGGTGGCTTGTCTGGAAGCTTCGGCTTCGCTGATTCGGCCTTCTTGGTCGGTTCCGGACCACCGCAGGAGAGCACGAACAATCCGATCAACGCAGCCAGAATTCTACTTCGCATCTCGCCAATTATCTCCCGCTCCGGTGTCCACCACCAACGGCACTTTCAGTTGGGCCACGCCCCCCATCTCGGTCCTCACCAGTTCGCGCAGCTCGTCCACTTCCTCCGGCGGAGCCTCGAACACCAATTCGTCGTGGACCTGCAACAGCATCTTTGCCTGCCAGCCCGCGAGCTTGGCCTGAATCCGGATCATCGCGATCTTGATGAGGTCGGCCGCGGTGCCCTGCAGTGGTGTATTGACGGCGGTCCGTTCGGCGAATCCGCGCGCGTTCGGATTGCGGCTCGCGATGTCGGGGATGGGGCGCTCGCGCCCGAACATCGTGCGCGTGGCGCCGGTCTTCTTTACCTCGGCGATCGTCGCGTCGATGAACGCGCGGACTCCGGTGTAGAGCTCGAAGTATCCGCGAATGTACTTCTCGGCCTGTGCGCGCGTGATGCCGAGCTGCCCCGCGAGCCCGAACGCACTGAGTCCATAAATGATGCCGAAGTTGACCGCCTTGGCGGCGCGGCGCAGATCGGGCGTAATCTGATCGGGCGTTACCCCGAATACTTCGGCCGCGGTGCGCGTGTGAATGTCCTCGCCGCGCGTGAACGCATCGACGAGCACCGGATCTGCCGACATGTGCGCGAGCAACCTGAGCTCGATCTGTGAGTAGTCCGCGACAACCAGCTTCCATCCGTCGCGCGGAACGAATGCGGCGCGGATGGCGCGGCCGAGTTCGGTGCGGATCGGGATGTTCTGCAGGTTGGGGTTCGAGGAGGAGAGCCGCCCGGTCGCCGCGCCCACCGGATTGAACGAGGTGTGCAGGCGGCCGGTGGAGGGATTCACCAGTTGCGGAAGCGCGTCGACATAGGTTCCCTTCAGTTTGGTTACCTGACGGAACTCGAGTACCTTGCGCGCGATTTCGTGCTCTTCGCCGAGCGTTTCGAGCACGTCCGCCGCGGTCGAAATCTGTTTGCCCTTTCCGCGAACCACCGGCGCGGGCAGCCCCATCTCCTCGAACAGCACCTTGCCCAACTGTTGCGGCGAGTTGACGTTGAACGGATGTCCGGCAAGCTTGTGGATCTCCGAGTTCAGCCGCTCGATTTCGGTCTCCATGTGAACGGACATCGCGCGCAAAGCGACCGGGTCGATTCGGACCCCGGTCAATTCCATGCGCACTAGCACGTCTGTCACCGGCAGGTCGATCTCGTCGTAGAGCTTGCGGAATCCCCGCCGGTCGACTTCGGGAGCGAGGCGGTTCGCGAGTTGCCACGTCGCCGCTGCGCGTTCTTCGATCGAGCCTGGAACCGGCCGGTCGAGATGGCGATTGCACAACACGTCCATCGTGCAGGCGCCCGGATCGGCGGTGAGTAGAAACGCGTAGAGCATCACGTCATCTCGCGTTCCCGCGAAGGGAAGGCCCATGCGGTCGAGTTCGACGGTGAGCGACTTCGCGTCGTGCGCGATCTTGGGGAGTGCCGCGTCACCGAGCAGGGTGCGTAGCGAGTCGAAATGTGTGTCGTCGATGCCAACTCCCTGGTCCTCGCGATTGGCGAGCCCGACGCGGGCTCGGGCGAGTAGCCCCTCGCCATCCGAACCGGCGACAACGGCGATGGGGCCCAATCCAGCTTCCGAGATCCACTTCGCGATCGCGGGCGGATCGTCGAGACTCAGCGCCGAGATAGCGACGGCGGGCCGATCGATCTTCATCTCGCGCAGTTGGCTGAAGAATTCGAGATCGGTGTAGACGCGGCGCAGCAACTCCACGTCGGGTGTTTGCGATGCGACCTGTTCGAGCGACCACTCGATCGGCACATCGGTGGCGATGGTGGCGAGGCGCTTCGAGAGCTCGATCTGCTCGCGATTGTTTTGCAGACTCTCGCGATAGGCCTTGCGCTCTACTTCGGCGGCGCGCTCCATCGCCACTTCCACCGAACCGAAACGTTGAATCAGATCCTTCGCGCCCTTGTCGCCGATGCCGGGCGCACCCGGGATATTGTCGACCGAATCGCCCTTGAGCGCGAGCAAGTCGATCACCTGAGTTGGCGGCACGCCCATGAACTCGACGACCTTCGCCGGATCGTACCACTCGTCGTCTTTCGCCGGATTTACCATGCTGACGCGGTCGGTCACCAACTGCAGCATGTCCTTGTCGCTCGATACGATCACCACGTCGGCGCCCGCGTCGACACCGCGATGCGCGAGCGTTCCGATGACGTCATCCGCCTCGTAGCCTTTGAATTCGAGCACGGGAATCCGCAGTGCTTCGAGCAACTGGCGCACGGCGGGAAGCTGCTGGATCAGCTCCGGCGGGGTTTCGTCGCGATTCGCCTTGTAGGCCGCGAATTCCTGTTCGCGCAGGGTCTTGCCGTCGCTCTCGAAGATCGCGGCGATGTATTCGGGCTTGTACTGTTCGCGGACGCGCTTCAACATGTTGTTGAAGATGAAGACTACTTCGGTTGGCAGGCCCGCGGAGGTCCGCATGGGTGGCGCTCCGGTACGGGCGCGCGCGTGATAGGCGCGAAAGATGAAACCGTAGGAATCGATCAGGAACAGCCGCGGACGGGACATGTTCACCCAACGTAGCATGATCGCGCCGGCGGACTGCTATTCTGGCTCGTGATGAAACGCCGGGAATTCGTGGGAACCGCCGCCGCCGGTGTGGCGTTGGCACAGGCGCCTCCGCCGAAGGCGAAGATCACCTCGTCGGTGATGCTGTGGACGCTGAAGGGGACATTCGAGGAGAAACTCGAGGTCGCCGCGCGGGCCGGAATCCAATCGGTGGAACTGGTGGGCGAATTCGTCGAGTGGACCGCGGCCGACATCGTGCGCGTGAAGAAGCTCGCGCGGTCGCTGAAGGTGGGCATGGACACGATCAGCGCGACGCCGAGTTGGAAGAAAATGCCCATTTCCATGGTGGATCCGGCGCAGCGCGGCAATCTGCTGACGGAAGTGGCGAAGAACATCGACTTCGCGCGCCGCCTCGAGATTCCGATGGCGCTGCTGATGTCGGGCGACGCGATCGAGGGGCGCTCGTACCAATCGCAATGGGACAGCCTCGTCGAGGGGACCAAGCGCTGCGGCGATCTCGCGGAGAAGGCGGGCATCACGCTGATCGTCGAGCCGCTAAACACCAAGGTGAATCACAAGGGCTACTTCCTCGATAGCTGCGTCGCGGGTCTGCGGCTGATGAAAGAGGTGAATCACCCGAACGTCCGGCTGCTGTTCGACATCTATCACGAGCAGGTGCAGTTGGGCGACGTGATCCGCTCGATCCAGAACGCGTTCGAGTACGTTCGTGTGTTCCACGTCGCCGACAATCCCGGCCGCAACGATCCAGGCACGGGCGAGATGAACTACGACAACATCTACAAGGCCATCAAGAAGCTCGGCTACGAGCACTACATTACGATGGAGTACTTGCCGCTGGGCGATCCGGTGGCGAGTCTGGTGCAGGCAGTGGATGGGATGCGGAAGTCGATGGTGTAGGTGATCACACCGGCCCCCCGTTCGATCACGAAGTCCCAACTGCCATCCGAATCGCGACATCAAGTTGCATCCCGATGTGGTCGAAGCGCTCGACATCCTGTCGAAGTTGCCGCTGTGCCAGCGATTTCATTCCACCGGCCACGGCAGCTTGCTCGGCGAGTCGCAACGGCTCAACCGCCTTCCGCGAAGCGATCCGTTTTGGCACAATACGAATCGCCGTCCGACCCTCTTCAAGCTCGGCGACTTCGGCGAGTACGTCCGCGGACGAATCCCGATTCTCAGAGTCTGCTGACGCAAGCCGTCTTGGATATCGTCTCCGTAACCCGGTTCGACCCGTCGTGCTGGACCAAGCTGTATGGGGCCATCGTGGTCAACCTCGAATTCCTCGTCTGCCCGGCGCTGCTTCTCGAAGCTGCCGGAGCAGCGAACGCAGGGGAGTACGCCGAGTTTGCACACCAGACTGGAACGGATGCCCGGGCACGGCTCTTCTGCCGCCCGGCGGCCGACGAGGACGGTCGCGGAAGTTCGCGCTCCCGCGCGCGATAATGGTGTTCCGGCCGTGCCTCCCCCAACGCCCGAACTCGCCTGTCCGCAGTCGCCGCAGCGCGACCTGTTCCTGTTGCTCGAGCGAAAGGCTCTCACCGAACCTGCCCTTGCGCTCGGATGCGCGAAGCTCCTCATACGCGCCGAGCAGCGTGACCGCGTGCTGCGCAACGCTTTCCTCACCGCGTCCGAACGCGATCTCGACGCCGCGCGCGCGATGTTTCCGCAGCTCGCCGGTCGTGAGTGGGTCGGCGATATCGCTTTCTTTGCCGCGTTGAAGATGGCGCCGGGGATGCCGGAGGCGCAGGCACGCCAGATTCTGAGCGCGGTGATCGAGCGCAACCCGAGCGTCGCGGTGCGCGAGGTGAACGCGCTACGCGAACTTCCCTATGGCATGGACATCTGGCGCCGCGCCGCGCGGGCAGCGCCTGACGAAGCGGTACTCGTCGCTTCCGGCAATTCGCAGATCGCCGCCGATGTTCGCGAGGCGCTCCAACAAGGCGGCCCGGTCGTCGCGTTCCTGGCCCAATTGACCGATCGCTCCGATCTCGATCCCTTCACGCGGCAGCGGGTCGCGGTCTGCGAACGCTGGATCACTCGCGGACTCCTCACGCAGCGCCGCGCTGAAACGATCGCGCGCGGTACGGGAGCCTATTTTTCGCTGCTCGCCGGATTCCGGCTGAAAGCGTCTGGCGAAGACGCGCGCCTGCTCGACCGGGTGCTCGAAAACGTCGCGCAGGTGCTGTTTCGCTGGGGCGACACCACTGTGCAGGTGAGCTCGCTCACGGCTCAGGAGATGGTCCTGCTGCTGGGCTATGGACGGTCGGAGGAAGACGAAGAGCAGTTCGCGCTGATCTTCGACAAGTTCCTCGTGCCCCGGCTTCGCCAGGGTGGACCCGCTCTTCCCGATCTCCACTTGCGGCGTTTCCTGGTCACCGCGATCGCCAAGCGCAAGTTCGACGCGTTCCTGCGCCTCGCCGGCGATCGGGTGCTCGTCTCGGCGATGCGCGGCATCGAGTCGCAGGAGCGCGTTCTCGAAGAGGCGGTGAACGCGGCGGCGATCGTCGACGCCGTGAGCCAGCCGGCTCACGTTCGGGCGATGCGGGATGCTCTCGCGGCTGAACTCGAGCGGGTCCGGGAATCGCCGCGTCCGCGAGCGATCTATGGCTTGCTCCTCGCGCGGCTCTCGGGCAAGCTTACGGCGAATGATCCGTTGCGAAAAACCACGGAGCCGTTCGCGGCGCACTACCTCGAACCGAGCCATCTCGTGCTCGGTCCCCTGTTCAACCAGGATGGGATCTGCCACCAGCGGCACTTTTTCTATAACGATGAGGATGGCGTCGAATCGTTCCAGGCATTTCGGGCGGTGTATACGGCCGATCCGGCGTGGAAATGGGAGCAGCACGAGACCTGGGTCCGGGTGACGGCGCAAGGTCTGGGAGGGCGGTCCGTTGAGGTCTACGCGAACGTCCCGATCGCCGAGCGGACCGAAGCCGCCGATTCCCGCATCCACGGCCTGACCGCGCTGCTCGCCCAGCGCGGGATCGTGCCGCCGGTGGTGGTGCATCGGGGGCACGCGTTCCATGTCGAGCGGACGATCGGGGCGCTCAATCCGTCGGCGAGGCTGGTCTACCTGGGAAGCTGCCGGGGCATGGACCGGATCGACGCGGTGATGAGCATCGCGCGCGGGGCGCAGATCGTGGCCACGCGGTCGATCGGGACCCACGAGATCAACGATCCGATCCTCAAATCACTGAACGACCATATCTTGCGGAACAGCGACCGGTTGGATTGGGATCGTTTCTGGGCGGCGGCGCAGTCCAAAGTCGGACATTATGGTCTGTTTTCAGACTACATCCCTCCGAACCGCAATTCGCCGGCCATTTTTCTGGCTGCGTACTACGACTACTTGGCGAACGGAAGCGACTAGCAAACCACAATAGGATGTGGTATACCCCCGTCGTGGGGTCTATCAATTGCGGGTCGTTCGTCCGACTTCCATCGGTGGAAAACCCGAGTTCCGCTGTGGAAAAGGCCCCGGGGTACCAAAACATTCTGTTAACGCTCTGTAACCCAATGCACGGCATATAGATATAGTTCTTGACGTTGCACTACATATGGGGCGATGATGGCAACTGCCTTCCTCACTTCCCCCAAGGACCACAGCATGGGACAGCTAACCGTAGATTTATCCACACGTGCGTCAGAGTTGAAACGCTCGCTTCCTGTCACGGAACGCAGCGGCATTTCCTTCCCCCGGCATTTCACTGCCAGACTGGAGCCGGGAAAGACCCCCTACGACGAAATTCAATGGGAGCTTCGCACCGCGACCATCGGCAACGACAAGGGCGCGGTCATTTTCGAACAGCGGGACATCGAAGTCCCGATCGACTGGTCGCAGACGGCGACCAACATCGTTGCTTCCAAGTACTTCCATGGCCGGATGGGATCGCCCGATCGCGAGCGCTCCGTCGGTCAACTCGTCCACCGTGTCGTGGACACCATCGCGGACTGGGGCCTGAAGGGCCGCTATTTCCGCACCAGCGAAGATGCTGAAAATTTCCGCAGCGAGCTGGCTCATCTCATGCTCACCCAGAAGGCGTGCTTCAACTCGCCGGTCTGGTTCAACGTCGGGGTCCAAAACGAAGCGCGCGGCTACGGCTGGTATTACGATGAAAGCGCGCAGACGGTCACCAAGGTGGATGGCGCGGTGGACCGGCCGCAGTGTTCGGCCTGCTTCATCAACTCGGTGAACGATTCGCTCGAGTCGATCCTCAACCTCGCCAAGACCGAGGGCATGCTCTTCAAGTTCGGATCCGGAACGGGGACCAACCTGTCGAAGCTCCGCGAAGAAGACGCGATTCTGTCCGGCGGCGGACGCGCCTCGGGCCCGCTCAGTTTCATGAAGGGGTTCGATGCGTTCGCTGGCGTGATCAAGTCCGGCGGCAAAACGCGCCGCGCGGCGAAGATGGTGATCCTCAACACCGACCATCCGGATGTCGAGAAGTTCATCTGGTGCAAGGCGAAGGAAGAGAAGAAGGCGCACACACTGATCGACGCGGGCTATGATTCCTCGCTCGACGGCGAAGCCTACTCCTCGATCTTTTTCCAGAACGCCAACAACTCGGTTCGCGCCAACGACGAGTTCATGCGCGCGGTTGTCGAAGACCGCGACTGGTGGACCCGTTCTCTCGTCAGCGGCCAGCCGGTCAAGCGCTATCGCGCGCGCGACCTGATGCGCCAGATCGCCGAAGCCACGTGGCAGTGCGGCGACCCGGGCATGCAGTTCGACACCACGGTGAATCGCTGGCACACGTGCAAGAACACCGACCGCATCAACGCGTCGAATCCCTGCTCGGAGTACATGTTCCTCGACGATTCGGCGTGCAATCTCGCATCGTTCAATCTGATGAAGTTCGTGGGTCCAGACGGTCACTTCGATGTCGTTGCCTACCGGCACGCGATCGACACTCTGATCGTCGCGATGGAGATCATCGTCGAGAATGCGAGCTATCCGACCGAGCGCATCGCCCGCAACTCGCGCGACTTCCGTCCGCTCGGTCTCGGCTACGCCAATTTGGGCGCTCTGTTGATGAGCCAGGGCATCGCCTACGATTCCGACGAAGGGCGCAACTTCGCCGGCGGTCTGACCTCGATTCTCTCCGGGCAGGCGTATCTGACCAGCGCTCGGGTTTCGGAGGCGACGGGTCCGTTCCCCGGATACGCGCTGAACGAGATTCCATTCCTCGAAGTGATCCGCATGCATCGCGACGCGGTGAACGATCTCGACTCGCGGCTGGTGCCGGGTTCGATTTTCGAACATGCGCGCCGCTGCTGGCATGACGCCTACGAGAAGGGCCGCATCAACGGATTCCGGAACGCGCAAGCGACGGTGATCGCGCCTACCGGCACGATCGGCTTCATGATGGACTGCGATACTACCGGCATCGAGCCCGACCTGGCGCTGGTGAAGTACAAGAAGCTCGTGGGCGGCGGCGTGATCAAGATCGTCAACAACACGGTGCCGCAAGCGCTCATCAAGCTCGGCTATTCGCCCGAGCAGGTGGAAAAGATTGTTGCGCACATCGATTCGGCCGGGACGATCGAGGGCGCTCCGCACATCAAAGAGCAGCACCTCTCGATCTTCGATTGTTCATTCCGTCCGCAGAATGGCACGCGGTCGATCCACTACATGGGCCACGTGCGGATGATGGCGGCGACGCAACCCTTCATCTCGGGCGCGATTTCGAAGACGATCAACATGCCCGAGGAGTCCAGCGCCGAGCAAGTCATGGACGCCTACATCGAGGCCTGGAAGCTCAATCTGAAGGCGGTGGCGATCTATCGCGACAACTCCAAGCGCGTCCAGCCGCTGAGTTCCGGCACGGGCAAGGGCGAGAAGAAGGCCACGGCATCGGCGGCGGCTCCGGCTCCGGTGGTGACGACGGTCGAAAAGATCGTCTACCGGCCGGTACGGCGCAAGCTGCCGGACGAACGGCAGTCGGTCACGCACAAGTTCTCGATCGCGGGCCACGAAGGCTACATCACCGTGGGCCTTTTCGAGGACGGAACCCCGGGTGAAATCTTCATCAGCATGGCGAAAGAAGGCTCGACGATCTCGGGCCTGATGGACAGCTTCGCCACGGCGATCAGCTACGGCTTGCAGTATGGCGTGCCGCTCAAGTTCTACGTGGCGAAGTTCAGCCACGTGCGGTTCGAGCCGAGCGGCTGGACGGGCAATCAGACGATCCCGTACGCCAAGTCGGTGATGGATTACATCTTCCGCTGGATGGGCGCGAAATTCCTCGGACCCGAGTACGCGGCCACCGAGGCGGGCGACAGCAATCAGCTCCGCCCCACCGAGGATGAACCGCAGCAGAAGCTCCCGTTCGCGGTGGCGGCCGACGCTCCGACCTGTTCGGAGTGCGGCGGCATCATGACGCGCAACGGTTCCTGCTACAAGTGCGAGAACTGCGGCGGCACCAGCGGCTGCAGCTAGACTCGGTTCCGTAACTGCACTACCTGAAGGCCCGCGGCAGAAAATGCCGCGGGCCTTTCGTGATACGCGACAGCGTGAGTCCCGGCGCACACCGCGATGCTACGGTGAAGAAGACCATGCTGACTTTCGCGGAATTCCTCGGGAACGCCGCATCCAATCGGGAGTTCGTCAACGTCTTGTTCGAAGGGCGTGTGTTTGAGCTGATCGGACCCTTCAGAAGTTGTCCGGGCCGCTGGAACAAGCCGGTGTGCCGCACGAACTGGTGGGGGGCTCGCGGTGTTCCTCCACGTCGAGAACGCCGATTCTACCCACTCGTCGCTGACTCGCGATATCGACATCATGATCCGACGCGCGGATCTACCTCGCGTTGTCGCGATCGCCGGGGAACATGGCTTCCGTTTCCGGCATTCGGCGGGATTGGACATGTTACTTTACGGCGAGACAAAGAGTGCGCGCAACGCGGTTCATCTGCATTTCGGAGGAGAGAAAGTCGAGGAGAGAAAGTCAAGGATGGGCAGATCGAAGCCCATCCGGCGATCCGTCCCGTTCGGACCGGGCTTCACGGGCATGGCTTCCTCGTAATTCCAGTCGTGGACTTAGTGCGCACGAAGCTGAGTTCCTTCCGCGACAAGGACCGGGTGCATGTCCGAGGCATGGATGCGGCGGGGCTGTTCACCCACTCGGTGGAGCAGGAATTGGGGGAGGAGTTGCGCGCGCGGCTCCGCCATGTTCGCGAGACCGAATAGCAGCAGCGCTGGGCACGGATTCTTGACCCCATTGGGCCCTGAGCCGCGCAATGACGGCAGTGTTCGAGCACCAGGCGCACGGAAACGTACTGGCGTGGGTGTGCGGCGTAGCAGTGGTATCCTACCGTGGTAGGATAGTTTTGTGCCACGCGGGAACCCGTCACCGAAGCTCGCGATCACCGTTGACCCGGAGATCCACGGCAAGATTCTCGCCGCGGCCTCGCGCGACGGCGTCAGCGTGTCTGCCTGGATGACCGGGGCGGCACGGGAGGCCCTGCAGCGGCGCGCCGGATTAGCGGCTGTCGCCCAATGGGAACAACAGCACGGGCGTTTGACCCCAGAGGAAATGGCGGACGCCCGCCTGCGAGTGCAAGCACAACTCCGTGCCGCATCGAAGGTCCGGCGCACAGCATGAGCAGCTTCGTTTATGACGCCGCGTTGCTCGTCGCCGCGGACCGGAATGACCGGCGGGTGTGGGCCGAACACCGGGCCCGGCTGGAATTCGGCGTGGTTCCGATCGTTCCAGCGCCAGTGGTTGCTCAGGTGAGCCGGTCACCCCGCCAACTCCAACTCCGGCGCTTCCTGGCTGGATGCACGGTCGTGCCACTCGGAGAGACGGATGCGCACGCCACAGGTGCGCTGCTGGCCAAGAGCAGAACGGCCGGCGTCGTCGACGCCTTCCTTGTCACTGTCGCCGCGCGCGCCAAGGCGGTGATTCTGACAGGCGATCGGGACGACATGGCAAGGCTGGCTCAGGTCGCAGGAAGCAAGACGGTGGTCGCCACTATCTGACCGCGCCGAAGGAGTGGCACACGGCTTCCAGAGTTGGATAAAGTGTCAGGCATGTCCGCACGACACCTTCTCCTGGCACTCACCGCGCTTCCTCTCTGGGCGCAAACCGGGCAAATCACCGGACTCATCACCGATCCGGCCGCAACAGCCGTACCCGGAGCCACCGTCATCGTCTCGAACGTCGAGACGGGAATCAAACGAGAATCGGTTACTAACGATCAGGGCTACTATACGGTGCTGTTCCTGAACCCGGGCAACTATGGGATCACGGTCCGCAAGCAGGGCTTCAAGGCACTCGAACGTCCGCCGCTGAAGCTCGATGTGGCGCAGGTGGCGCGCGTCGACCTCACACTCCAACTCGGCGAAGTGGCGGAGAGTGTCACGGTCGCGGCGGAAGCTCCGCTGCTTTCGACTGAAAACGCGACAGTCGGCCAAGTGATCGGCAACAAAAAGATCCTCGACCTTCCGCTCAACGGGCGCGACTTCACGCAACTGGCGACGCTCGTGCCAGGCGCGATCAGCCGCGGAACCAACGCCTCGCTCGACGCGCCGGCGATGAGCGTGAACGGCGCGCGCAACGGACGCACGGTGTTCACGATCGACGGCGGCAGCGTGTCGAGCCAGTACTTCGATGTCGCTTCGATCACGCCGTCAATCGACGCGATCCAGGAGTTTTCGGTGCAATCGAACAGTTTCGGCGCCGACAACGGACAAGGCATGGCGGTCATTGCGGTGGCGCTGAAGTCGGGTACGAATCAAGTCCATGGCAGCGCGTTCGAGTTCTTCCGCAATCAGGTGCTCGACGCGCGCAACTTCTTCAACACGTCGGCCGTGCGGCCGCCGGTGAAGCAGAACCAGTACGGGGTGACGTTCGGCGGTCCGGTCTATTTGCCCAAGCTCTACAACGGCAAGGACCGCACGTTCTTCTTCACCGACTACGAAGGCACGCGGATCCGGCGGGCCTCGCAGTTCAACACGCTCGTGCCCACCGCCGCGATGCGATCGGGCGATTTCAGCGGACGGCCCGCGATCAACGATCCGGCCACCACGCGCAACGACCCGGTGCGGCCCGGTGCCTTTCTGCGCGACCCGTTCCCCGGAAATCGCATTCCCTCTGATCGGATCGCGAAAGAGTCCGCCTATTACCTGCCGTTCTATCCGAACGCCAACACCGCGGCGGGAACGTTCGCTTTCGCGCCCGGCCGTTCGAACAACACCGGCAAGTTCGATGTCCGTATCGATCATCGATTCTCGAGCGCTGACGCGCTGACGAGTTCCTATTCGATCAACGAGACCTCCACCTACACGCCGGGGCAATTCGAAGCCAACGGCGGCGTGACGCTCAGTGTGCGCAAGCAGCGGTGGAGCCTGAGCGAGACACATTCGATCCGCCCCACGGCGATCAATGAATTCCGCCTCGGATACGTGCGCACGCGCTTTTTCAATGAGCCGCAGGGTCTTGGCACCAATCACACGGTGCAATCGGGTATCGGCGGATTCGTGGAGCAGTCGAGCGATTTCCCGGGGTTTCCCGGCCTCGGCATCACGGGCTTTCTGGGTTTCAACCCGAACGCCTTCAGCCCAATCAAGTTCCGCGACAACAAGTACGAGATCATCGACAACGTCACCTGGATCCGCGGGACGCATTCGATGAAGTTCGGCGCGCATTTGCGCCGCTACGACACCGCCACCACCAACGCCGCCCGCAGCCGTGGCGACTTCACGTTCTCTGGAACCTACACCAGCAATTCGTGGGCGGACTTTCTGCTCGGGCTTCCGTTCCAGGGGCGGCGGACGTTCCCGCGGAATCTGTTCGGCATCAAGTACCTCAACAATGAACACTTCTTCTTCCAGGACGATTGGAAGGTGAGTCCACGGCTCACCCTCAATCTCGGCGTGCGGTATGAACTCAACCACCAGCTTCAGACGGTGAACAACCAGAACGCCTCCACTGATCCGGTGTCACGGCGAATCGTTGTTGCCAGCGATTCGAGCGGCAAGATCAACACCGACGGACAACAGGTGGGGCGATTCCTGTTTCCGCTGTTCCGCGACGTGATCATTCCGTCGAGCCAAGTGGGCCTCGATGGTTCGCTCCGGCATCTCGATCGCAACAACTTCGCGCCCCGGCTCGGACTGGCGTGGCGGCCCACCGCCGGATCACTGGTGGTCCGGTTCGGATATGGCTTCTTCTACGGGCTGATTCAGGGCAATCGCGCCGAGTCGACCGGTATCGTCAACGCGCCGTTCCTCGCCGACGAACTCTCGAACTTCAACACCACCCCCGCGCCCACCAAGAATCTCGCCAACATGTTCTCGCCGATTTCGCAGGGGCTGAACCTGGTTCCGCTCAACTTCTTCCAGATCGACCCGAACACGCGCGATCCCTACTTCCAGCAATGGAACGCGACGGTCCAGAAGGTGGTGAAGAACGTGCTGTCGATCGAAGGAGCATGGGTCGGCGCCAAGGGGACGCGCATCGAGTTTTCGCGGCCGGTGAACGTGCCGCTCCCCGGTCCGGGTGCGATTCAGGACCGGCGGCTGTGGACCCGCTTCGCCTCCGGCTCCTACGTCGAGAACAGCGCCTACTCCACCTACAACGCCTTCCAGGCAAAGGTGGAAATGCGCGCGTGGCGCGGGATTTCCTGGTTGAGCTCGTATGCCTTCGCGAAGTCGATCGATAACCTGTCGGGCGACGTCCAGGGGTTCGCCTCGCAGGATCCGAACAACAGCAACGCCGAGAAGGGCCCGTCGGACTACGATGTCAAGCAGCGCTACGTCTTCAGCGGCAACTGGGCGATGCCGTTCGCCAAGGATAGCCGGGGCGTCCTGGCGCACATCGTCAAAGGTTGGGAACTCGGCTCGATTGTCACGCTGCAGAGCGGACTCCCGTTCACGCCGTCGATCGCCACCGATCCGGCGAACACCGGAACGAGCCTGCGTCCGGACCGGCTGGCCACGGGCAAGATCGACAACCGCACGCTCGCGCGCGACTTCGATCCAACCGCCTTCCGTGTACCGCAGGCGTTCACCTTCGGCAACAGCGGCCGGAACATCCTCTACCGCCGCGGCTTCCGGAACTGGGACTTGATCACGGTGCGTAACTTCGGGATTCGCGAGGGAATCCGGTTGCAGTTCCGGGCCGAGTTCTTCAACTTCACGAATACGCCGGCGTTCGGCGGTCCGGTGTCGAACATCCAGGCAGGGAACGCGGGGCAGATCACGTCGGCGGGCGAACCTCGGGACATTCAGTTGGCGTTGAAGCTGATCTGGTAGACAGATTGGCATAGCGAGCAGAGAAATTCTTTGGCCCTTTCGGGCCACCAGACGCGCTAATCCCGGTGAGGAGGTAGCGCTGTCATGCACGCCGCGACGCTGGCGATTCCGGGCTTCGAGTTGCCGTTCTCTGGCTTGGCCGCTTGGTGTAGGGTAAGATGGCTTACCGTGACTGGCGAGAATCCGAGCGATGAGGCCCGGCGTTGGGTGCTCATCCGCGACCTGTGCCAGCGCGCGCTCGAGCGCGAACCGGCGCAGCGTGAGCAATTTCTCGATCAGGCTTGCGGGAGCGACACCGCGATGCTCGAGCAGGCGCGCACACTGCTCAGGGCGCAGTCCGCAACCGCGCCGGAGCCCCTCCATGCCGGGCAGCGGATTTCCCACTACCGGATCGAAGGCCGCATCGGCGAGGGTGGCATGGGCACGGTTTACCGGGCCATCGATCTCAATCTCGGCCGGCTCGCCGCGCTGAAAGTGCTCTCTCACGGGTCTTTCAGCGGCTCCAACCAGCAGCGGTTCGTTCGAGAGGCGAAGGCTGCGTCCGCGTTGAACCATCCCAATATCGTCACCATCTATGAGTTCGGGTCCGATGCGGGAATCAGCTTCCTGGCAATGGAACTGGTGGAAGGAAGGACTCTCGGCAAGATCCTGGCGGGGCGCGGTGAGCCCGGCTCGGCCGTTCCGCTCGAGACCTTGCTCGGTTATGCGCGGCAAATCGCGTCGGCGCTGGCCAAGGCGCGCGCAGCCGGAATTACGCACCGGGACCTGAAGCCGGGCAACGTCATGATCACACCCGAAGGCGCCGTCAAGGTTCTCGACTTCGGCTTGGCCAAACAGGAATCGGAGGCCCCGTCGGCCGAGGATGTGACGATGACCGCGCCGACCAGGCCCGGCGCGATCCTCGGCACTCCCGCCTACATGTCGCCCGAACAAGCCAAGGGCGAACGGATCACCTATCGATCCGATATTTTCAGCTTCGGCATCATCCTCTACGAGATGGTGTGCGGTTCCCGCCCATTTCGCGGCCCGGACCCAGTGTCGACACTCTCGCAGATCATTCTCCAGAACCCCGTGCCGGTCTTGAAGGCCAATCCGTCGGCTCCGCCCGAGGCCGCCGCGCTGATCGATGCCTGCCTTCAGAAGGACCCGGCCCGCAGGATGGCATCGATGAGCGAAGCGGTCGCTTCGCTGGGTGGCACGTTGACTCTGGCGCCGCTGTCCGCTCCGGCTTCCCGGGCCCGGAGCCGCCGCTGGATCGCGGGGACCGCAGGCGTTGCCGCGCTCGCGAGTGCGGGCTTTTCGGCGAGAATCGCGTACCTGAAATGGGCGGCCGGCGAGAGCGTGCTTTCGAGGTTCCGGGGTGACTCGTACGCCCTGTTCGAGAAGGCATCGGCGCTGCTCACCAAGAAGTACCGTAAGCAGTATCTCGATGAGGCGATCGGGCTCCTCGAGCGGGCAATCGAAGCCAATCCGAGGCACGCCGCGAGCTACGGCGCGCTGGCCGAAGCCTACGTCGCCCGCAATCAAGCCCAGTTCGACGAGGAGTGGTCCAAACGCGCTCTCGAAGCAGCGCGGAAGTCAGTGGAGCTGAATCCCGACCTCGCCGCGGCTCACGTCGCGCTCGGAATGGCGCTGACGTTTCGCCAGGAATCCGGTGCCGAACCGGAAGCAGCGCTGCGGCGTGCGATCGGGATGGCGCCCAACAATAGCTTGGCGCATCATTGGCTGGGCCGGGTTCTCGCGCGAAAGGGCCAACTCGCGGAGGCGGAGAGCGAGCTCGCAACAGCAGTCCGTCTGGCGCCGCGCGGATGGGAGTCCCACGCCGAATTGGGATCGTTCCACTTTCGCCGCCAGAAGTTCGCCGAGGCCGCCGGGATCTGGAAGGTGGCGGCGGAGAATAGTCCTGACAATCCGCTCATTCACCGGAATCTGGCCGCCGCGTTCCACATGATGGGCCGGCTGGATGAGTCCGCGGACAGCCTGCAGCGCGCCCTCGAGATCGAGCCGGCGGCGGCGGTTTACAACAATCTCGGTACGTTGCGATTTTTCCAGGGCAAGTACGGAGAGTCCGTCGCTGCCCTCGAAAAGGCTGTCGAGATGAACCCGAGCCGGTACCTCTATTGGGGAAATCTCGGCGACGCCTACCGGTGGACACCGGGCCAGCGTGCGAAGGCTGGCGCAGCCTACGAAAAAGCAATTCAACTCGGCGGTCCCGGCGCGAACCGCGACAATGCGATCCGGGGCCGCCTCGCGCTCTACGCGGCCAAGAAGGGCGATCCAGGTTCCGCGGTGGCCGCTATCGATACCTTGCGCGGATCGTCTTGGGACGGGTCGATGCACTACCGGGCGGCGGTGGTGCTCGAACTCGCGGGCCGGCGCAAGCAGGCGCTCGATGAACTCGAAGCAGCACTCGCGAAAGGCTACGCGGCGAACGAGATCGCCAACGATCCTGAGCTCGCATCGCTGCGAAGCGACGCCCGGTATCATCGCCTGGCCAAGCCGGACACTATCCAACCCGCCGCTCGCTGAGCCCGGCGGCGCGTTCTAATCTGTCATGGAGGGAGAAATCCAATGAAGCAGTTTGCACTCAATCTGACTTGTGATGTCCGGCGGACGGACGGGACGTTCGTGCCGTACAGCTACAGCGGCGGCGTCCCCAGTGGGCGCGTCTGGTATGTGGCCGACATGTCGCAGGTGGACCCCACTTGGATCGTTGTTCCGCCCAACCGGGGCGGTGTGCACGGTGAAAACAATCCGGGAAACCCGGATTTCACGGTCCCGTTGCTGAGCAGTGGCGACGAGTTCTGGGTGGCGATCACCGACGTGGTTCCGGACAGCGTGAGCAACGTTTCCATCGCCGTTGTCTTCAGCCGCCGGCGGAACCAGCGCCCGGATCAGGCGGCGATCGCGAGCCCATTCCAGGTCAGAGGCGAGAATGGAGTCGTCTTCGATCAAACCTTGTTCACCGCGACGCGAAACGCGGAGAACGGATTCTGGTCGCTGCTCCCCGCGACGGCGTCCTATCCCCAGTCGAGCGCCCCGGTGCCTCCGCAGCCCTTCGAATTCACGATCGGTGCGACTGTGACCTATGCCAATGGAGCGATCCGGCAGTTTGCCCTCGATCCCGAGATGGATGTCGACAATTACGGAGGAGGGATGCTCCCCGGCCCTGCCGAATCCTGAGGTCCGCGCTCGGGGCGGGTCCGGCTGCTAGAAACGAAACGGTTCCGGCGTGCGTCCAAGGCCACGTTGGAACCGTGTTACCCTGATGAAAGTCGCAATCCGGCCCGCGTGGCCGGAAGCGCAACCATTCAGGTGTCCGGCTTGATCCAAGCTGTCAATCGAAGGAGTATCGGTACGATGTCCGTTTTCAGTGTGTCGCGGCTCGCGTTGGTGTGTGCTGCCCTTTTGTCGAGCTCGCTGTTTGCGCAAGTCAAGGTCGGCGTGATCAACAGCCAGAAGGCGCTCGTCGATACCGCCGAGATCAAGAAGGCACAAGCCGAGCTCGAAGCCAAGTTCAAGCCGCGGCAGGATGCCCTCGAAAAGCTCCAGCGCGATATGCAGGCAATCCAGCAACAGCTCCAGACCATGCAGGGCAAGCTGACGCCGGCCGCCGAACAGGATATGGTGGCGCAAGGTCAGCGCAAGCAGCGCGAGGCGCAACGGCTCGGGCAGGATCTCCAGGAAGACGTGAACCGCGAGCGGGAAGATATCCTTCAGCGCGCGGGAACTCGCATGCAGGAAGTGGTGTCCAAACTTGCAGAGGCGAAAGGACTCGATCTCGTTGTCGATGAATCCAATACGATCTTCCGCAAAGCCGTGCTCGATATCACCAAGGAAGCGACCGCCGCTTACGACAAAGCCTACCCGGCGAAGTAGCGCGTCATGACCGGCTACCTCGACGCCTACGGCGCGGCCGAGTCCGATCGCGCGAAACGGGAAAAGCTTCTCAAGAACCTCGCGATCGCGGCCGTTGCCGCCATCGTGATTGCGGTGACGGGTTGGTTTCTGTTCCGGAACTACAAGGAAGAGGCGCGCATCAAGGAATTCGTGGAGCTCCTGCAAGCCAAGCAGTACGACGAGGCCTACAAGATGTGGGGGTGCACGGAGGCGACTCCGTGCCGTGACTATTCCAAGCAGCGTTTCCTCGAGGACTGGGGGCCGCAAAGCAAGCATCCCGAACCATCGGCCATGCAGTTGAAGAAAGTGAAGTCTTGCAACACAGGGATCATTCAGGTGATCCAGTGGGGCTCTGACGAGATCATGCTTTGGGTGAATCGAGCCGATCTCGTCCTCAGCTTTTCGCCTTGGCCGATCTGCGATCCGCGGATGAAGGTGCAGTAGGAGAGCCGCCCGGCACGAGCCGTGACCGACTCCCCCTACACCTATCCACTCACTTGTCTCGCGGCATTCTTCGGTGGCGCGATCAACGCCATCGCCGGGGGCGGAACGTTGCTGACCTTCCCTTCGCTGCTCGCGCTCTTGAGCCCGGTGGGCGCCAACGCCACGAGCACCCTTGCGCTGTTGCCAGGATCGCTGGCGAGCGTTTGGGGCTACCGGCGTGAAATCGAGAAAGCTCGCGAGCGGCTGAAGTGGCTGTTGCCTCCGAGCTTCCTGGGCGGAATCATCGGCGCTTTCGCCGTCACCCGATTCCCGGAGCGCGTCTTCGCTTCACTCGTGCCGTGGCTGCTCCTGGTGGCATCGGTGCTGCTGGTGCTGCAAAGGCCGCTGGCGCGCTGGATCGGCGCGCATCCGCACGAGGCGCCCAAGCCGGCGACACTCGCCGCGATCGTCTTCTTCCAGTTTCTGGTGGGGATCTATGGCGGCTACTTCGGCGCCGGTATCGGTATCCTGATGCTCAGCTCGCTCGCCTTCATGGGCATCCCCGATATCCACGAGATGAACGGCGTGAAGTCGATTCTCGCTTCGACGATGAATGGCATTTCCGCGCTGATCTTCGCGGTGGAAGGCAAGGTCGTCTGGCAATACGCGATTCCGATGGCCCTCGCCTCGATTGCCGGGGGATACATGGCCGCGCGGGTGGCGCGAAACCTCCCCGCGGCACGGGTCCGGACGGCGGTGATCGTCATCGGATTCGGCGTCGCCGGCTATTCCTTCTACAAACGGTTTTTCGCCGGAGCCTGAGCCTCCGTGCGATACAATCGGCGAATGCCGCGATTCATCCTCGCTGTTCTCGTCTCCACATGCGCATTGGCGCAGCCTGCTCCCTCGCCGGATGTGCTCAAGCAGGCCGCTCAGGAAATGGTGGAAGCGCGCCGTAAGTTCACACAAGAGATGGTCGACTCGATCTTCAGCTTCTCCGAACTCGGCTACCAGGAGTTCCAGACCGCTGATTACGTGACCTCGTTGTTGGCGAAAGAGGGCTTCCGCGTCACCAAGGGTGTCGCGGGAATGCCCACCGCGTTCGTCGCCGAGTGGGGTTCGGGTAAACCGGTTATCGGACTCATGGCCGATATCGACGGATTGCCCGAGACCTCGCAGAAGCCCGGCGTGGCCTACCGCGATCCGCTGATTCCCAACGGTCCGGGGCACGGCGAAGGCCACAACGCCGGACAAGCGGTGAACGTCACCGCCGCCATCGTCGCCAAGACACTGATGGAGCGCTACAAGATCCCTGGTACGATTCGCGTCTATCCGGGTGTCGCCGAAGAACTGCTCGGAAGCCGCACCTACATGGTCAATGCCGGCCTGTTCCAGGATCTCGACATCATGTTGTCGAGCCACATCAGTTCGGACTTCAACACGGGCTTCGGGTTTCCTTCCGGCTCCGGTCTCGTGTCGACGCAATTCAGCTTTCACGGCCGCAGCGCCCACGGCGCCGGATCGCCGTGGATGGGCCGCAGCGCGCTCGACGCCGTGGAGTTGATGAACGCCGGCTGGAACTATCGCCGCGAGCATCTCCGCACCGAGCATCGCTCGCACTACGTGATCACGCACGGCGGCGATCAGCCGAACGTGGTGCCGCCCGAGGCAACCGTCTGGTACTTCTTCCGTGAATGGGACTACGATCGCTTGAATGAGCTTCACGCGATCGGCGCCAAGATCGCGCGTGCCGCCGCGGAGATGACCGATACGACGATGACTGAACGTGTGCTGGGCGCGACATGGCCTGGCCACTTCAACAAGCCCTTGGCGGAAGCCCTCTATGCGAACATTCAGCGCGTGGGTGTTCCGCAATGGTCGGCCGAAGACGAAAAGCTGGCGCGAGGATCTCAGGCGATGATGAAGGCGAAGGTCGATGGGCTCAGGGCCAAGGTCCCGCCGATTTCGGAAGCCAAGCCGGACCGGCTCACGGGTGGTGGATCGGACGATATCTCCGAGGTGTCTTGGAATCTGCCGACCGTCGTGCTCCGATATCCCGGCAACATTCCCGGAATGGTGGGCCATCACTGGTCGAGCGGAATCGCGATGGCGACTCCGATCGCGCACAAGGGTGCGACGGCGGGAGCCAAGGCGCATGCGTTGACGGTGATCGATCTGTTGACCAAGGCGGAGCTGGTCAAGGCGGCGAAAGACTACTTCGCCGCGCAGACGAAAGAGACGCAATGGAAGTCGCTCATTCCGTTGGACACGAAAGCTCCGATCCACCTCAACAAGGAAAAGATGGAGCGGTTCGCGCCGGAGTTGCGGAAGCTGCGCTACGATCCGGCGCGATATTCGAACTACCTCGAGCAGCTCGGGATCGCCTACCCAACGTTGCAAGCGCAGTAGGGCCGAACTGAGCTAAGCTCTATAGATTACGTCCTCAGAGACAACCACCAGAGAGGAGGCTCTCCGATGTCCGAGCCCACGAAAGACGAACTTCTTCAGAAAATTGCCGACCTGGAAAAGCAGGTGGCCACCGGCAGACCGAAAATAGCAGGCGCGCTCACGTTCAAGATCAGCGAGAAAGGGGCCGTCAGCGTTTACGGCCTCGGCCGGTTCCCCGTGACCCTGTACTACGAGCAGTGGATGCGCCTTCTCGGAACCTCCGATCAGTTGAAGGAGTTCCTGGAAGAAAGCAAGTCGAAGCTCAAGCTGAAGGAAGAGGGCAACTGACGCCCTGAACAGCCGCGACGCCGGGCGGCGCTTCGCGAGAGGCGGCCGCCTCGGCGATTTGGCTCACGAACATCTTCAGCAAGACGATGTCGGATGCGTGATAGGTCGTCTGCGATGCGTTGATGACGTCTTCGGCCTTGTCGCAAATGTGTCTGGTCAACAGCGTTCTGAATTGATCCACGCTGATCCCGAGGATTCGCGCGGCTTCGTTTTCTGTGAAATAGAGTTTCCCGGTTCTGCCCAACATTAAGGTTTCCCCTTTGAACCTGCGCAACGGCGGCCTTCCTGCCCGGGCGCAACAGCGCGACGCCTGGACGGGATGCGGAGAAGCTCGTATTGCCTTGTTCTTCTCGATTTTACGGCGCGGCGATTCGAAAACGAATCGGGAAGATCCCTATTCGCGGTAGCCGGTTTGCTCTGTGCCGGCGGAACCGCCGTACTACCGGGGGATTCAACGATTTACGGCTACAGTGGCGGTGGGTCCGTTATATACTGCAAACAGACGGATTATGCGCACTCGACATGCTTCCATTGGGACTGCGGCGTTGTTGGTACTGGGAATCTCCCTGCCGGGGGCCGAGGTGGCGCCCGGCGAGAAGTACACTCCCGTCGAGCGGCGCCATTGGGCTTTTCAGAAGCGCTCGGATGCCGCTCCGCCGGCCGTTGCGGGCTCAGCCTCTCCGATCGACGCCTTCGTGCGCGAACGGCTCGCCAAGGAAGGCCTCTCGCCCGCTGCGCAAGCCAGCCGCGCGGTGCTGATCCGCCGCCTCTATTTCGACCTCACCGGCCTTCCGCCGACGCCAGCAGAAGTGGACGCCTTCGTTCGTGACCGCTCGCCCAAAGCCTACGAGAATCTGGTGGACCAGTTGCTCGCCTCGCACGCCTACGCCGAGCGCTGGGCGCAGCACTGGCTCGATGTCGCGCGCTTCGCCGAAACAGATGGCTTCGAGTACGACACCCACCGTCCGGATGCGTGGCGCTATCGCGACTACGTGATCGCCTCAGTCCATGCCGACAAACCCTACGACAAGTTCGTGACCGAACAGTTGGCGGGCGACGAAATCGATCTGGCCAATCAGGAGTACCGGGTCGCCTCCGGATTTCAGCGGCTGGGTTCGCTCCGCAAGAATGCCGGCAATCAGGAGGTAGCGTCGAGCCGGAACGAGGTGCTCACTGAGATGACCAACATCGTGGGCGCGGCGTTCCTGGGCGTGACGCTCGGCTGCGCTCGCTGCCACGACCACAAGTTCGATCCGATCCGGCACAAGGATTACTACCGGATGCAGGCGTTTTTCGCGCCCGTATGGGACAAGGATATCCCGATGGCGCCGGAACACGAAGTGAAAGCCTGGACGGAGAAGAAGAAGGCTGTCGAGGACGAGATGAAGCAGGTCCGCGCTCAGATGCGCGGGCTCAAGGGCGCCGATCGCGAAAAGATGGCCGAGAAACTCAAGGAAGTGGAGGCAAAGATGCCGGAACCGCTTCCAGCGCTCTATTCGGTCTCGAATGATTTCGAGAAGGCATCGCCAATTCATGTGCTCGCGCGCGGCGACCATCAGAACAAGGGTGCCCGAGTCGGCATGCGGATGCTCGGCGTGCTCCTTCCGGATGGCGCGCCGGAACTCGATCCAACGACGAAGAACCCGCGCACGCAACTCGCGCAGTGGATCACTTCGCCCGAGAATCCACTGACCGCGCGCGTGATGGTGAACCGGATCTGGCAGTATCATTTCGGACGAGGAATCGTTCCCACGCCCAACGACTTCGGCCGAATGGGCGGACGTCCGTCGCATCCGCAACTGCTCGACTGGCTGGCGAACCGGTTCGTCGAGGGTGGGTGGCGGATGAAGCCGCTGCACAAGATGATCCTGATGTCGGAGACATATCGGCAGTCGTCTGTTTCGCCGCTGGCGAAGGTGGCCGAAGAGAAGGATCCGGAGAATGCGCTGCTGTGGAAATTCAGCCGCCGGCGCCTCGAGGCCGAAGAGATCCGCGATGCGATGCTCGCCGTCTCGGGCCGTTTGAACGCCAAAGCCGGTGGGCCGAGCGTGATCATCCCCGTGGATCAGGACCTCGTCAATCTGCTCTACAAGCCGTCGCAGTGGGCCGTCGCCAAGGATTCGAGCGAGCATGACCGCCGCTCGGTCTATCTGCTTCACAAGAGGAATCTGCGCGTTCCGATGATGGAAGTGTTCGACGCGCCCGACATGCAGATCTCATGCCCGCGCCGCGAGACCAGCACGCACGCCCCGCAGGCGCTGGAACTGATGAACGGCGATTTCGCCAACGATATCGCGAAGACGTTCGCGGGGCGGCTGGATCGCGAGGCGAAAGGCCCGGCCGCGCAAGTGGATCTCGCCTACCGGCTGACGGCCGGACGCCCGCCGAACGCGAAGGAAAAGCAACTCGGGACGGCATTCCTCGCGGCCCAATCGCTCAACGAGTTCGCGCTCGCGATCCTGAACTTGAACGCGTTTCTCTACGTGCAATAGGAGATTTTCGATGCCCGAGCATGTTCGCCTCACGCGCAACCGCCGCGAGTTTCTGACCGACGCGTTCTGCGGGTTCGGCTCGCTCGCCTTTGCGAGCATGACCGCCCAGGAGCAACTCCGCGCCGCCGCCTCCGATGGGAATCCGCTGGCGCCCAAGGCTCCGCACATGAAGCCGAAGGCGAAGTCGGTGATCTTCCTGTTCATGGCCGGCGGACCGTCGCACATCGAGACTTTCGACCCCAAGCCGTTGCTCAATCAACTCCACGGGCAGAAGCGTCCAGCCGAATTCGGCGAGGCGAAGTACCAGTTCGTCACCAATGAGGCGAAGCTGCTCGGCACCAAGCGCAGCTTCAAGAAGTACGGGCAAGCGGGCATCGAGGTGTCGGATCTGTTTCCGCACACGGCAGGCGTGGTGGACGATCTGGCGATCCTGCGGTCGTGTCACGGCGACATGGTGGTCCACTCGGCCGCACAGTATCAGCTCTTCAGCGGCCGCGTCATCCCCGGATTTCCTTCGATGGGCTCTTGGGTGCTCTACGGACTCGGCGCTGAGACGGACTCGTTGCCCTCCTACGTAGTGATGCCCGATCCCGACGGAGCGCTCGAAGCCGGTCAGCCGATGTACATGCACGGATTTCTGCCCGCTGTCTATCAGCCGACGATGTTCCGCGCGGGCAAGAAGCCCATCCTCAATCTCGAACTGCCGCACGGCATCACCCACTCGCAGCGCTCGGCCACGGTGAACCTGATTCGCGGATTGAACCAAGCCAACATGGCGCCTGACGATTCCGAGTTCGCGGCGCGTATCAACGCGTACGATCTGGCGTTCAAGATGCAGACCGCGGCGCCGGAAGTCTTCGACATTTCGAAGGAGAGCGAGAAGACTCGCGATATGTACGGGGTGGGCAAGGAGCATACGGACGACTACGGCCGCCGGTGTCTCCTCGCGCGGCGCCTGGTCGAGAAGGGCGTGCGATTCGTGTGCGTGGTGTCGGGCGGCGGTCCGGGCAACATGCAATGGGACGCGCACGACGACATCGAGGAGAACCACCTGCGCAAGGCGGTGCAGACCGATCAACCGGTGGCCGCGCTGATCAAGGACCTGAAGCAGCGCGGCATGCTCGATGACACACTGGTGCTTTGGGGCGGGGAATTTGGCCGCTCACCGGAATCGCAGGGGTCGAAGGGGCGCGACCATCACAACCTCGGATTCACGATGTGGATGGCGGGTGGCGGCGTCAAGGGCGGCCAAGTGGTGGGCGCGACCGACGCGATCGGCCTGCGGGCGATCGAGAATCCGATTCACTTCCGCGACATCCACACTACGATGCTCCATCAGTTGGGACTGAGCCAGGACGCACTGAGCTTCATGCACCTCGGACGCAAGGAGCGGCTGACCGAAATTCAGGGACGTGCGATCAAGGAGATCACTGGTTGACGGCTACCTGCGCCTGAGCGGCCGGCGGCTCTCCGGGCTGGACGTTGGTGTAGCGAATCCGCAGTTCGGCCCGGCCGACCACCCGGGTCTCGACCACTGTGTCGATCTTCGAGGGGATCGACTTGTCGCCCTTGAAGTCGTAGTCGCGGACGAAGGTGATCTTGCGCAACCAGATCGACGGGCTCTTGACAAACTCGCCCTGCTCACGCACGGGTACGCCTGACTTCGCCTCCACCCATAGCCACCCCTTGAACAGGCCCACCCGCTTTTCCCGCGGCGTCAGCTCGAACAAGTGCAACTGCCAGTCGCCGGTACCGTACTGGCCCTGGTACTTGAACTTGTAGTTGTCCCGGTTGATGCCAATGCCATGCTTCTGGGCGGAATCCATTTCGCCCTCGATGTAGCGGACGATCACTTCTTTCTTCACGCCGCTGTCGCCTTGGGACGATAGGATGCGGTAGGTGATCTGGCCGATCTTGGAAATGTAGCGCAACGCGTGGAGTTTGCTTTCGCGCTTGAGGCTCGGAACCGTAGCCTCGAAGTCGGCCTCCATCTGGAGACCTTTCAGGTATTCCTGCTGGTTTTTCGACGCGGCGAGATACCGTTCCAGGACTTCGTCACCCGCCTGATCAGGAGGCAGGGCACCATCCGCCTGGAGCGCGGGGGCCGAACAGAAAAGGAAAATTGCGATAAAGAGTAACGGCAACGCGACCTCAGAGGGGAGTCTTGCTCGACAGACCCCATCATTAAAATTTACCAAATGTTCAGATGTTCTCATCGGCCGGGTGGTTTCGTTACACTCGTCGAATGTGGATTGGAACCGCCATCCTGCTGATTTGTACGTGTGCCCGGGCCCACGCGGATGTATCCGTCGCGCAGCTCTTGAAATTCCGCGCGGCGGCGGAACCGGCGATTTCGCCGGATGGTTCGCGCGTCGCCTATTCGTCCGGCGGCAGGATTTGGTTGGCTGTGCGCGGAGCTCAGCCCACACTCCAGGCTCGCGGATCATCCCCGCAGTGGTCTCCTGACGGATCGAGAATTGCGTTCCTGCGCGACGGCCAGATCCGGCTCACTCATCCTGAGACTCCCCTTACGGCGGAAGCCCGGCCCATCGGGGCATTCGAATGGTCGCCCGATGGCAAGCGGATCGCCTTCCTGGTTCCGGTACCTCCGGTGCGCAAGCCGCTCGATCCGATCGTCGAAGGTGTGAACAACCTGCCCCGCAACCGGATCCTGGCCGTCGATGTCACCACCGGCGCCGTCACGCCGGTGACCTCGCCTGAGTACTCCGCGCTCGGCGACTCGCAGTGGTTCCCCGATGGCTTCTCCTGGTCGCCCGATTCGAAACGGATCGCCTTCACTCACCGTCCGCACGCGCGTCCTGGCAGCCACCATCAGGGCGATCTCGCCGTGATCGGGGCCGATGGATCCGGACTCGAAATCGTGCTGAAACGCCCCGGCTACGATGGCTTCGCGCGCTGGGCTCCGGATGGCAAGTCTCTCGCCTTCATCTCGACCGGCCGCTACGATTGGGTCCGCATCTCGAATCTCCACTCGCTCGATCTTTCGACTCGCGCCGTGCGGAACCTGTCGTCCGCGTTCGACGAGAGCGTGAAGAAATTCCAGTGGCAATCGGATGGCTCGCGGTTCTGGTTCATCGCCCAGCAAGGCGCCGTGAGCCAGATCTTCACGGCCGATCCGGGTGGTGGCGGAGTCCGCGCGTTCAGCCGGGGTGCGCACTCGCTGAGCGAACTGAGCGTCAGCCGCGACGGGAAGGCTCTGGCGTTTCTGCTCCAGGACGGAACCCAGCCGCCGGAGGTCCACATATCGCCGGCCGATCGCTGGGAACCTCAAAGGCTCACCGGCGAGTCGGGCGAAAACACGGCCGGCTGGTCGAAGCTCGAAAGTTCGATCCAGCGGTGGAAGAGCTTCGACGGCATGGAGATCGAGGGCGTGCTGGTGAAGCCCGCTGGATATCGAACGGGCACGAAGTATCCGCTGCTGGTGATTCCGCACGGGGGGCCGCATGGCGTGAGCACGCTGGTCTATCCATCCGGCAACACACGCCAGTTCGCCGAGCGAGGTTGGGCCGTCTTTCTCCCGAACTTCCGGGGCAGCGGCGGCTACGGCGAGCGATTCCTGCGCGCCAATCTCCACGGCTTCGGCCTCGGTGATTACCAGGACCTGATGTCAGGCGTCGACCACCTGGTCGAGGTGGGCATCGCCGATCCGGATCGCCTTGCGATCTCGGGCGCCTCCTACGGCGGCTACATGACTGCCTGGACGATCTCGCAATCGCAGCGCTTCAAGGCGGCCGTGGTTGGCTGCGCCATCACCGATGTGCCGAGCTTCATGCGCACCACCGACGTGCCGGACCGCTTCGCCGATTACCTCGGGACCGATGATCGCCTCTATGCGCGCCACTCGCCCTCGGTGTACGGAACCAATATGCGCACGCCCGCGTTGATCTGGCATGGAGACGCCGATGAGCGGGTTCCATTGATGCAGTCGCGCCACATCTACACGCAGTTGCTGAAGAACGGCGTGCCCACGGAACTGGTCGTTTATCCCGGCGAGGGCCACGGCGCGCGCCGGGCCGATGTCCGGCGCGATCTGCTCGAGCGCGAGTGGACCTGGATCAGCCGCTGGGTGAAATAACCCCGCCGTACTGAGATCCGCGGGGGGCTGCCCATCGTATCTTCTGGCGGGAGGATCAATGACTCATTCCAATCCGCAGATTCTCGAGCGCGCGTTGGCGGACTTCGCAGATCCGGCGTCACGCTCGTCGTACTTCGATCTTTACTCGCCCGATATCGTGCTGCATGGCTACGATGGCGTCGAGCCTGGACTCGAAAACGTCAAGCGATTCTACGAGGGAATCTGGACCGCATTTCCTGATGCGCGCGTGGAGGTCGAGGATCTATTGGAGGGCGGCGACAAACTGGTGGTCCGCTTCACGCTCACCGGGACGCATGGGGGCCCGTTCGACGGAATTCCGGCCACCGGGAAGCCGATTCGGCTCCCCGGAATCACGATCCTGCGTTTCGACGGCGGCAAGTGTGTGGAGCACTGGAGTGTCGCGGATTTTCTGACGGTGCTTGGCCAGATCGGCGCGCTCGGTTAGCGGCTCGCCGGGATCACCGGCAGCACGATGTGCGAGGCAGCCGCGCGCGAGTGATGCACCGTCTGGCGCGCCACCTTCACCGCTGTTCCCTTGCCAAATTCCTCGCCGGTATTCGGATTCCGGTCGAACTGCGGGAAGTGACTCGACGTGACATCGACGCGGATGCGGTGCCCTTTCTGGAACTCGACGCTGGTGGCCACCATGTCGATGGTCATCTCGTAGGTCTTGCCCGGCTCGAGCATCTTGGGCCTGTCGGTGCCTTCGCGATACCGCGCGCGCACGATTCCTTCGGCCATGTTGAACGAGCGGCCGTCCGGATAGACGTCGATTAGCTTGGCGACGAAATCCGTATCAAGCGCGTCCGAGGAGGCATGCAACACGAGCTTCACGGGTCCGGTCACCTCGACCGGTACCTGCAAGTAGTCCGAAGTGTAGACGAGCACATCCGGGCGATTCTCGATGGGGCGCTGATCCTTCGGACCCGCGGGAGTCGGCGTGCCGCAGCAGTTGTTGCCGCCGAGGCTCGGCACCGGGTTGTCGGGATCGTACCGATAGCTATCGGTCTTCTCGTCCGCCGGCATGTCCCAACTCAGGCGGCCATCGCCCTGCGCACCGTTGGCGCGGCCGCCGGAGTGCAGGTACATCTTCTTGTACTGCGCTCGCGCAAGTGGGAACTCGTTTTCGAGGCGCCATTCGTTGCGGCCCATCAGGTAGATCTTCACGGGCGGCTCCTTGTCGAGGCCATTCTGGAGGCCCTTGAGCCAATAGTCGAACCAGCGGAGTTCGAGCGCATGCGCGTCGACATGGGCATGCTCGCCGAAATCAAGGTCGCCGAACTTGCGCGACGATCCGTGTCCCCACGGCCCGATGATCATGTTGCTGCCCTTGCGCGCTGTCTCCGTCGCTCCCTTGTGACTCATGCCGGTGTAGCCGCGAATCGACCCCTGGCTGAAAATATCGAAGAAGCCACCCAGTGTGTGCACCGGAATCCCCAGTTGGTCGAACATCTCCTCGGCGTTGATCTTCTTCCAGTAGGCATCGTAGTCCGGATGCGCGATCCAGTCGCGATAGAACTGCGCGTTGCGGCCAGCGAGCTTCTGCATATCGTTCAAGGGAAGGTGCCAGAGCATCTTGTCGTAGGAGATGCTCTCCGGATTCCCGCCGTGCATGCCCGTATTTTGCATGATGCGCGATTCCTGCCGCACTGGCCCCCATCCGAAGTTGAACGACAGCCGCCAGCCGCCGTTCAGCGTGATCCAGTCGTGATAAAGGCTGGTGGCGGCGACGGACGGAAAGATTGTGACGAGGTGTGGCGGCTTCGACATCGCCGCGCGCCACTGCACATGTCCGAGGTACGATCCGCCCTGCATTCCGACCTTGCCGTTTGACCATGCTTGCGTGGCCGCCCACTCGATCGTGTCGTAACCGTCCTCGATGTCGTTGCGGAAGGGCTCCCACTTCCCCTCGGACTCGTGGCGTCCGCGCACGTCCTGATAGACGAACACGAAGCCGCGCTGAGAAAAGAAGACCGCCGCGTCGTACGCATTCGGGTAGCGCTCGGTGCTGTACGGAGTCCGGCAGACGATCACCGGATACTTGCCGGGTTTCGCCGGCCGGTAGATATCGGCGTAGAGCTTGACACCGTCGCGCATCGGAATCGCGACGAGGTTCTCCATCGCCACTTCATTGGTGGGCGGATAGGAAACGGGGAACTGGACGGCGGCCGCGAGCGGAAGCGCGGCGGCGAAAGCGAATACGAGCTTCATCGAGTGGAGACTATCACATCTAGAACCGCACCACCGCGCCCAGTTGAACGATGCGTTGTCCGAATGCCGAGCGGATCTGCCCGAACGCGCCCAGGCACGCGTTTCCGGTGACGGCGCATGCCGTGTTGGGATCGCCGAAGTGCGTGAAGTTCCCGGCGTTCATTGCTTCCACGCGGGCCTCGACGACGTATCGCTCCTTCCAGCGGAAGTTGCGGAAGATGCTCGCATCCAACTGATTCACTCCGGGTCCGCGCAGCCACGATACACGGCGCGGAATATTGCCGATCTGGTCAGCGGTGAAGTTGGGGACGAAGGCCGTGGGATTGAACCAATAGATGCCGCTGAAGTTGTCGAACCGCGTTTCGGCCTTGACGTACTCGGGCTGCCGGACGACATAGGGGTTCTGCGGAGTGCCCGGGGTATTGAGTCCGTTGCGGCTCTGGCTGATCAATAGCGGGGCGCCCGTCAGGCCGGTCAGGATGCCGTTCAACTGCCATCCGCCGATGATCGCGTTGACGATGTGGGACGAAGAACGTAGCGCGTGCTTGGCTCCGAATGGCAGCTCCCAAACGAAGGCGGCCTTCAACATGTGCGCACGGTCGAAACTCGTGGGTGAGTAGTTGAGTTCGAGGCATCCGCGCGGAAGAGCGGGCGACGGTGGACAGTTGAATCGCAGCGCGTTGCCGTAGGTGTTGTCGTCACTATAGGCCATCGTGCGTGACCACGTATAGGCACCTTGCACATAGAGTCCGCGGGCGGCGCGGCGATTCACCGAGATCTGCAACGAGTGGTATTTCGAATCCAGATAGCCTTCGTAGGAGGGCGTCGTGATGAAGCGCCCGAATCTGGCGAGGGGCTGGCCCGCGCTGCCCGCTCCGAGCGGCGCGGCATTGACGTCACGGCCGTTCATTTCGTGGACGAACCGGTTGCCCACGTAGGCAACATTGACCAGAACATCCTTCGGAAGCTTTCGTTCCACGGAGAAATTCCACGATTGCACGTAGCCACGTTTGAACTGACCCGGCGGCATGAAATGGATCTCGACATTGCCTGGGGGTGTGATCTTTCCGCTCGAGATGTCGGGCCCTTGCAGAGTGGGGATTCCCGTGTCGAAGTTGGTGTAGGGCAGGAAGCCACTCACGAAAGTGGACGGGATGAAGTACGAAGCGGCGATCACCATCGGATAAAAGCCGCGAAGAGGGCGCTCGAGCGGCATCGAGTCGAACGCGATACCATATCCCACCCGGATCGCCGTGTTGTCGTTGGCGCGATAAGCGATGCCCACGCGCGGAGCGAACAGACGTTTGCTCGTGGTGATGCCGAGGTGGCTCGGGTTGCCGCCGATGCCTCCCATTAGCAGCAGGTTGGTGTCGGGGTCGTAGCGTTCGAACGTTTGCGGTCCGCTACGGCTGACCATCGGATAGTACTCCCAGCGGACGCCGAGATCGAGCGTCAACTTCTGTGTCGCCTTGAAGCGGTCGCCGAAGTAGAGGCCGTACTGCCAGGAATGCGCGTTGAAATCGATGAACTGGATGCTCTTCTGCGCTTGATTCAACAGTCCGAGATTGAACGCCGCGCTGGAATTCTGCAGGAAGGTGGAGAATCCGCGTCCCGCGAAATTCGAGGGGCCCGGCGTGGACGACGTGTACAACTCCATGTACTGGCCGTTGGCCGGCGTTGCCGCATTAGCGGGCAGGTTGATCGACGTGATTCCTTGCGAGAAGTCCAGCGATCCACGCATGCAACAAAGCTCGGGCTGGAAATGATTCAGATAGTTCGCGCCCGCGTCGAGACCGAGACGAAACTCGTGCCGTCCGCGCGTGTGGGTCAAATTCTGCGAGATCGTGAAGGTCCAATCGCGGCGAACGTAGGGGACGCTGCCGTCGGCGTTTCCGAGCGCGGTCCACCCAGAGACGTTGAGCCGCGGCATGCCGGTGTAGCGCGGGTCCGACAGCGGCTCGTTCATTCCCGGAACTCCGAGGACCGTCTTTCCGAGCGGCTCGCCCGAGTTGCCGGCGATCGTGTCGGTCTTCTGACGCGCGATCCCGAAGTGTCCGGTCACCACGACCGTGGGTGACAGAGTCCACGTGTGCCCGATCGTAGCGATCTGCGTGACGATATCGCCCCGGAAGCCCGCGCTTCCGCCCGCCTCACCGAACTCCATCGGGGTGTTCACCATCGAATCCTGCAAGTTCCACTTGCCCCAGATCGTGTGCCGATTGCTCCGGTTCCAGTCGACTTTCGCGATCGCGATGTTGCGATTGAATCGCGGATCGGTGGTGAAGAAATCGTTGAACGGCGTGTTCCGGGTCACGGGTCCGGCGATGCGCGGCTCACGAAGACGGGGCCAGAACTTCTGCGCGCCCGCGTTCAACCGGTTGGGCGGAAGCACGTTGAGTTGGCCGTTGTGAGCGAAGGCGCAACGTCCGGTGCCGTTCGTGGCATTGCCCGTCAAGGGGTCGAAGATCATGCCTTCGCGTAGTTGCGTCGTGCCGCCTTCCGTGGTGCAGACATTGACCGGTGCGCCGCGGCTGTCGAATAGAGGGACGCCGAGCGCCGAGCGATAGTCGCCCCGGCGGTAGTCGAGCGGCGGCAGCAGTCCGTTACCGGCGGTGCTCTTCCGCTCGAAGTAACCGTCCCAGTTTCCAAAGAAGAAGAGCTTTTGGCGGACGATTGGCCCGCCGGCCGTCACTCCTTCGTTGTTGTGAATCCGCTTTCCCTTGCGCGGATTGAAGTCGAAGAAGTTGCGTGCGACCAGCGCATTGTTGGTGTGGAAGGCGTAGAGCGAACCGTGAAATTCGTTGGTGCCCGACTTGGTGACGACATCGGTCGCCGCGCCGGCCGTCAACCCCTTGTCGACGCTGTAGCTCGCTGTCTGCACGTTCACCTCCTGGATCGTCTCCGCCGGCGGGACGATCAGCATGTGGTCGGGCAGGAAGATGTTGATGCTGGTGGCGCCGTCGACTCGATTGTTGTTGATGCGGGAAGGGAGTCCGTTGGAGAAGACGCTGAGCGAGCGTTCCGGGCCACTCGCCAGACCGTTCGGATAGGTGTCCGCGATCGCGGAGATGGAGAAGACGCCCGGCGCGAGCAGCGTGACCGCCTGGAAATTCCGGTAGACGTTGAGCGGCAGGTTGCGAATTGCCTGACCGCTGATCTCGGTGCGCACGTCGGCCTTCTGCGTCTGCAGGACCGCGGCGGAACCCTCGATCGTGATCTCTTGCGCGGTTGAACCGACCGTCAGTTGCACGTCCTGCGCGTTCACCTGCCCGATCACCACGGTGATCCTCGTCTTCTTGAGCGGCCGGAAGCCGGTGGCGGACGCTTCCAATGTGTAGGTCCCTTGTGGGAGGTCAAGAATCCGGTAGATTCCGCCCGCGTCCGTATTGGCCCGGCGCTGGAGGCCGGTTTCGTCATTGACGAGAGAGATGCTCGAGTTCGGAATCACGGACCCGGTCTCGTCGGTGACCGTTCCCGTTACGGAGCCGTAGAGGACCTGCGCTGAGAGCCTTTCGGGGAGCAGCACGGTGAAGGCCGCCAACGTGATCAGGCGCGCGACCGTGGAAGAAGGGGAAAACTGCGTCATGATATCCCTCCGCCGAGAATGTCGGCTGGGCGCAGCATATAACACCGTTCGCTCAGGGTCAACTTACGCTGCTATGCTAACCTGCGGCCACGGCTCCCGACAGGGCCCGGAACACCACTTCGAGATTGCCCTTCTTCGCCACTGAGTGTTTTTGAAACTCGACGCGCTTCTCCGGAAAATCCGTCCGTGTGTGCGCGCCGCGGCTTTCTTCGCGCGCGAGCGCGCAACGTGCGATCAGCGTCGCCACCAGGTGCATGTTGCGGACCTCGCATTCGACACGCGTCGCGTTGGCCGGATGCGGCAGCCACGGCACGTCCTGCAAACGGTGGAGCATCTCACGCAGTCCATCAGCGTCTCGCACGATTCCTGCTTTCGACCATGTAAGAGCGCGCAGATCGGTCTCGGCGATTCCAGGGAACAAGGTCGGCCGGACGCGTTCGGGCATCAGGCGGCGCGCGGCGGCCAGGTCGAGCATCGCGTGGCCGGCACGGGCTCCGAAGACCAAACCCTCGAGGAGCGAGTTGCTGGCTAGGCGATTGGCGCCGTGAACCCCGGTGCTCGCGACCTCGCCGGCGGCGAACAGGCGGTCGACAGTGGTGCGTCCGTCGTGATCGGTTCGCACACCGCCCATCGCGTAGTGCGCCGCCGGATGCACGGGCGCGGGCTGCTTGCAGAGGTCGATCCCATAACTCAGGCAGGTTTCGTAGATGCGCGGAAACTTGCGGACGCGTTCAGGCGCAAGGTGCGTCAGATCGAGCGAGATCGAGTGTTTGCCGGTGCGCAGCATTTCGAGCACCATCGAGCGCGACACGACGTCGCGAGGAGCCAGTTCTTCCTGCGCGTGGTAGCGATGCATGAAACGCTCGCCATCGGCGTTCCGCAGATAGGCGCCTTCCCCGCGCAACGCTTCCGACAACAGGAAGCACGGCGCGCCCGGCAGATAAAGCGCCGTGGGGTGAAACTGCACGAACTCGATGTCGCTCACTTCGGCGCCCGCGCGATAGGCGAGTCCGATTCCATCGCCGGTGGCGACATCGGGATTGGTGGTTGCCGAATAGACGCGGCCGAGTCCGCCTGTGGCCAGGAGCACGCCGCGGGCGGAGATCTCGACCGATTGGCCGGTCCAGGCGTCGTAGGCGAGCGCGCCCGCGATCACGCCGTCGGATTCGAGCAGTTCGGTGATCGCGGTGAAGTTGAGCATGCGGACACTCGGAAACGAGGTCGCCCTCTGCCACAGCGATCGCAGGATTTCGCGGCCGGTGGAGTCGCCCTGCGCGTGCAGGATCCGGTTGCGGGAGTGCGCGCCCTCGCGGCCGAAACTCAGCTTGGCCCCGTCACGATCGAAGGCTGCGCCCCATTCGAGCAGTTCGTCGATGACGCGCGGACCTTCCTGAACGAGCACGCGCACCGCGTCCGGATCGCACAATCCATCGCCCGCGACGAGAGTGTCCTGCTCGTGCAGCGCCACTTCATCCTCGTCGGAGATGGCCGCGGCGATTCCGCCCTGCGCATACTGCGAGGACGATTCGTTCGGCTTGTCCTTGGCCAGTACCAGAACCTGTCCGGCGGGCGCCAGTTCGACGGCGGCGCGAAGGCCAGCCACGCCGGCGCCGATGACGAGGAAATCGGGGGAAAGAACGGCTGAGTTCGGGGTCGCGATGTCCCCATGTTACAACTTGTTTATGCCCTCTTTCACCGTCCGCACGCCGGGCGCGCGTTATGACTGCATCGTGAACCGCGGAGCGATCGGCTCCTTGGCTCAACACATTCCGGCGAAAGCGGGCAGATTGTTCGTGGTGACGACCGAGGATGTATGGGAACTGCACGGTCATCGCATCACCGCGGCGCTCGGCAAGCGTGCCTTTCATCCGCTGTTTTTCCCGGGCGGAGAGGAGCGCAAACGGCTCGGTGAAGTGGAGGATCTCGCCGATCAGATGCTCGCCCAGGGGGCCGATCGCTCGAGTCTGGTGATCGCGTGCGGCGGCGGCATCGTGGGCGATCTGGGCGGATTCCTGGCTGCGATCTTCATGCGCGGCATTCCGGTGATCCAAATTCCCACGACGCTTCTCGCGCAAGTGGACGCTTCGATCGGCGGAAAAACGGGCGCCAATCTGGTGGGTGGCAAGAATCTGATCGGCGCGTTTCATCAGCCGCTTGCCGTGCTGATCGATCCCGATGTGCTCGCCACGTTGCCCGAACGGGAGTATCGCGCCGGGCTCTACGAGGTGATCAAAACGGGGATCATTCGCAGTCCGCGGCTGTTCGACTGGCTGGCGCACGATCATCGCAAGGTGCTCGCACTCGATCCGGACGTAGTCGAGGAGATCATCGCCGAATCGGTGCGGATCAAAGCCGAAGTGGTCTCGGCGGACGAGAAGGAAGGGGACCTTCGCCGCATTCTGAATTTCGGGCACACGATCGGGCACGCGCTCGAGGCCGAGACTGCTTACTCGCGCCTGCTGCATGGTGAGGCTGTCGCGTTCGGCATGCGCGCGGTGAGCCATCTCGGACTCGACATGGGCTTGTTGAGCGATGGCGATCACCGGCGCATCATCTCGTGCATCGATTCCTACGGTCCGATTCCACCGCTCGATGGTATCGAGGCGTCGAGCTTGATGAACCGGCTGGTGAGCGACAAGAAGACCATTCAGGGCCGGGTCCACTTCGTGCTGCCCGCGGGAATCGGTGAGGTGAAGATTACGAGCGATGTGGATCCGGCGCTGGTGATGCGCGCCACCGAAACAGCGCTCGGCGAGTCGGTACGCGCCCGATGAGCGCCACCGGCACGACGCCGCAAGGGATCGAGGGCGAGGAGCAGATCGCGCGCTTCGTGAGGCGCATGTTCGATGGCGTGGCGCCCCGGTATGACCTGCTGAATCACCTGCTGTCGATGAACATCGACAAGTACTGGCGTTGGCGCACCGTTCGTGAGCTGCGGCCGGTGCTCTCGCGGACTGGCGCGCGCGTGGTGGATTTGTGCTGCGGCAGCGGCGACCTGACGATCGCCCTTCAGCGCGCGACAGCATCACGGGTCTTCGGCAGCGACTTCTCGCACCAGATGTTGCGTGAAGCCAGCCGGAAGGTTGCGGCCCGCTCGCTTCCCTCGCCGGTGTTCGAGGCGGACGCGATGCGCCTCCCGATCGCCGCCGGCTCGCTCGATCTGGTGACCTGCTCGTTCGGGTTCCGCAACCTGGTCAACTATCGCGCAGGACTCAGCGAGATGCTTCGGGTGCTCAAGCCCGGAGGACAGGCGGCGATCCTCGAGTTCTCCACTCCGCCGAACGCCATGTTCCGCGCGTTCTACAACTTCTACTCGCTGAAGGTGCTGCCGCGCATCGGCGCGGCGCTTTCGCCGAATCCCGACGCGTACAGATACCTGCCTGAATCGGTGCGGAAGTTTCCGGGCGCGCCGGAGTTGGCGGAAGAGATGCGGCGGGCTGGATTCTCGAACGTCCGATTCGAGCGAATGACCTTCGGCATCGTTGCATTGCATATCGGCGTCCGGTAGATTGCCCGCGTCCGATTCGCGCGCTTGTTTCGCGGAATGATGTACGATGCGATTTTCCGCCATGACCCGACGACAACTCCTCGCTTCGCCTCTGCCTGTACTTGCCGTTCGCCGTGCTGCCGCGGCCGCGTCGTCCGAGCCGCTTCGCATCGGTTCGGACCTGCAACTTTTCGTGGACGGCTATTTCATCGAATCGCTGCGCGGGGCCTCCCTCCGGATGCATGAGCCTGTTTCCGCGGGCCGCGTCATCACGTTCGACAAGGCGTGGGAAGGCAATGTCAGCCTGTACGGCACCATCTTCAAAGACGGGCCGCTCTACCGGATGTACTATCGCGGCTGGAATCTGCCCGAGTACACCAATCCCAAATTGCTGCTGCCGGGCGAGAGTGCCGGCGTGAAGAATGACGGCCACACTTGTTACGCGGAGTCGCGCGACGGCCACAACTTCACGCGGCCCGAGGTGGGGCTCTACGCGTATGGCGGGTCGAAGAAGAACAACATCGTCTGGACCGGTGACGGTTCGCACAATTTCGCGCCGTTTCGCGATCCAACCGCTTCGGGCGCCGATCAGTACAAAGCGGTTGGCGGCAACCGGAAGTTGTTCGCCTGGCGATCTGCCGACGGCGTGAAGTGGGAACTGATCCGCAAGGAGCCGATCATCACCGATGGCGCATTCGATTCCCTGAACGTGGCCTTCCACGATCAGCGGCTCGGCCGCTACGTCTGCATCTATCGCGACTTCGTGCAGGGTGTTCGTTCGCTCAAGCGGTCCGAGTCGGCGGATTTCCTCAACTGGTCCGCGGGCGTTTGGGCGGACTACGGAAGCACACCCAAAGAGCAGCTCTACACGAACGGAACTACTCCGTACTTCCGTGCTCCGCAGATTTATCTCGCCTTTCCGAAACGCTATGTCAATTGGCGCGTACCGCCATCCGGGCAGCCGATTGAGGGAATCTCGGAGTCCGTCTTCATGACGACGCGCGACGGCGTTCACTGGGACCGGCGGTTCATGGAGGCCTTCATCCGTCCCGGGCGCGATCCGCGCAATTGGGTCCATCGCACCAATATGGTGATGACGGGCGTGGTGCCCACGGCGCCCGATCAGATCTCGATTTACGTGCAGCGCCACTACAACTTCCCCAGTTGTCACGTGGAGCGGATGACGCTGCGCACCGACGGCTTCGTGAGCGTGAACGCGGGCTACGGCGGCGGCGAACTGTTGACGCGCCCCTTCTACATGGAGAGCTCGCGGATGGTCCTGAACTTCGCGACTTCAGCGGCGGGAAGCATTCGATACGAGGTGCTCGACGAAAACGGCCAGCCGCATCCCGGACTCTCGATCGACGATACGCCAGTGATCTACGGCGACGAAATCGAGAAGGCGGTGCAAATCCGGCCGCCCTCCAAGAGTGCGGGATCGAAGCTGTCCGCGCGGCCTGTCCGCGTCAGGTTCCGGCTCAAGGATGCGGACCTTTACTCGGTCCGCTTCACCGATGGGGCCTGATGTGGCGTTGCGCGTTCGCTGGCGGTGATGCGTGGGGATGTTCGATCACTATGTTCCGGATCCGGCCTTGTATTGCCCGGCTTGTGGAGATGAACTCTCCGGCTGGCAGGGCAAGGACGGCCCTTGCGGGCTTCTGGTCTGGTCGCAGGGATCGCCGGCCGCGGGCGATCACGCCGAAGGCGAGGAGAGCAAACTATCTCCGGCGCATCGAGACCGCTTCCGGTTGCCACCAGTTTTCCGGATCTATACGGACGATGAACACGATCACTGGATCGAGGCGCAATGCCTGGCGCCCGACGGCGTATGGCGTGCGACCGAGATCGTCGAAGTCCGGGAGATCCGGACTGGCAAGGTGCGGCCGGTTCGGCCGGCCGGGTAGCGCTACGCCTTCTTCTTGCCGCTGTTGAACCGCTCCCACGGCACCGCGCCGACCTTGTCCGCCCAGCCCTGATACATCTTGCTCATCCGCTCCACGCGCCGCGGATCCTTGCCCGCGAGGTTGTTCAGTTCCGTGCGATCCGCTTCGAGGTCGTAGAGTTCCCACTCGCCCGGATAGCGCGACACCATCTTCCATTTGCCTTCTCGGACCGCACGATTGCCCTCGTGCTCCCAATAGATCGCCGGATGCCCGGGGCGCTTCTTGCCGTCGAAGACCGGTGCGAGGCTGCGGCCCTCGAGCGGTGTCACGGATTTGCCTTTGAAGGTTGAAGGATAGGTGGCGCCGCCGATGTCGACCGCGGTCGCCATGACATCGATCAAGTGGCCTGGCTGGTCGGTCAGCGTGCCCTTCTGCTTAATGCGCGCGGGCCAGTGTGCGATCAGCGGTGACGCGATTCCGCCCTCGTGTACCCAGTGCTTGTAGAGGCGGAAAGGCGTGTTGCTCGCATTGGCCCATGGCGTTCGATAGCTGGTGAACGATTCCGCCGGACCCGCGGGCACGCCCTCGCGCTCGCCGCCGATGTTTTCCTCCGCGCAGCCGCCGTTGTCGCACAGGAACAGGATCAGCGTGTTGTCGAGTTCGTTGCGATCCTGGAGCTTCTTCACCAGCCGCCCGATGCCTTGATCCATCCGGTAGACCATCGCCGCGTAGACCGACATTCGGAGATCCCAGTCGTCCTTGTTCTGGGCATCATTCCACGCCGGGACCTTCGGGTCGCGCGGCGTGAGCGGCCACTTCTTGTCCACGATGCCCATCGAGAGTTGGCGGCGATGGCGCTCTTCGCGCAACACGTCCCAACCCTTTTTGTACTTGCCGCGGAAGCGTGCGATGTCCTCGGGCCACGCGTGAAGGGGCCAATGCGGCGCGGTGTAGGCGAGGTAGAGGAAAAACGGATTCGGCTTGCCACTGGCCTCATCCACGAACTTCACCGCGTGATCGGTGAAGGCGTCGGTCATGTAGAACTTGCCATCCGAAGGTGGACGGTACGGCTCATTGTCGAGCGCCATTTTGCGCGGGCCGTCGAGCTTCCAGTAGTTGGACGCGCCCGAGATCAAGCCGAAGTAGCGATCGAAGCCGCGGTCGCACGGCCAATGCGGACGGTTTTCACCCACGTGCCACTTGCCCGCCATCAGAGTCTGGTACCCCGCCGGCTTCAACGCTTCGGCGATGGTGACGCACTTGTCGTTCAGGTAGCCCTGGTAGGCGGGCAATCCGCGATCGTTCACCATGTGGCCGATGCCGGCCTGGTGATTGTAGAGTCCGGTCATCAGTGCCGATCTGGTCGGGCAGCATCGCGCCGTGTTGTAGAAATGCGTAAAGCGGATTCCGTTGTTGGCCAGCTTGTCGAGATGAGGGGTTTCGAGTTCTCCGCCGTAGCAGCCGACATCGGAGAAGCCCATGTCATCGGCCATGATGAGCACGATGTTGGGGCGCTTGGTGGCGGCGGGGATGGCGTTCGCGGCGGCGAGCGAGGTGAGAAATTGACGGCGCAGCATTCCTGCTATTGTCACTCAGCTCGAGCAGGCGTTATTCGACCTGAAATTCGTGGCGCGATTCCGCCGTCGCGCTGCCCACTTTGTCCTTCAGCCGGAGCACGATCGTGTAGGTGCCCTTCGCGATGGTCTTGTCGAGACTCAGGTTGAGCACGCCTTGCACGAAGCGCTTCGGGTAGTAGGTGGCGTCGCGCTCGCCAGCGGCTTCCGGTTCCTGATAGAGCCGCGAACCATCGGCGCGGAGAACCTCGAGTCCGTAGGAAACATCGAAGGCGTTCTTGTCGCCGAGCTTGTAGCCGGTGATTTCGAAGCGGGCCCAGAGCGGATCGCCCTGTTTGTAGGCCACCGGATTCAGTGCCCGGCCGTCTTCCTCTCCACGCAGGAAGCGGAAATTGCGTGCCACCAGTGTGTCGCTCGGCTCCACCACGATGGGATTCGCCACGCTAAACACGATTTCCTTCCTCACCGACTGTCCGGCAAGTTCGTCCTTGACGCTGATGGTGATGGTGTAGGCGCCTGAGTCGATCAGCGGTGGGAGTTGGAATTCGTGGCGCTTTTTCGGCTTCCAGTCCTTGTCCTCGACGGCCAGCGAAACGTCGATCTCTTCCGATTTCGCCTCCACCACGCGCACGCCCTTGGCATCTTTCACTTCGACGTTCCACGACATCTTGACTTTGGGAACGTCCTCCTCGGTCTTCTTGTAGCCCGCGATCCGGAAGCTGACCCAGACCGGTTCACCGGGCCCGAACTTGAAGTTCGCGCCCAGCGGCGGACCATCGTCGTACTGATGCAGCGCGGACTCCGGAATCGTGATGGCCCACACGGCCGCCAGCGGAAACAGGGCCAGTGCGAGACGGGTCATTGTGCGGGCTGCGCGGGCTTGGGGATGGGCAGAGGCTGAGCGTCGCCGAGATTGACCGGCACGTCGACGAGAGCCGAACGTTCGTCGGAGGGGTCGCTCACGTCGGCAACGCGGAGGCGCAGGTCGCGTGTGGGACCGTCGAACACGATTCGCCCCTGCATGATCTCGCCCGGTGGAATGATTCGCAGTAGCGGCAACGTGTCGGGGACGTTCTTGAGATCGTCCAGTTCGCGGAGTTCGAGCCCTTTGCCGTCCTCGAGCGTCATCAGGGGAACGGTGGCTTCCTTCGAGCCTGCGTTCTGAATGGTCATGCGGACCACAATGTAGCGGTCTTTCGGAATCCGGTCCACCTCGCCGCTCAGGTGCGTGAACCAGTCGGCCTCGAGGATCGTGTAGACCAGCACGCCCACTTGCGTGGCTTCGCCCATCTTGTAGAGGCGAGGCTCTTTCTTTACCCCGCCACAACCGCCTGCTGGCAATAGCGAAATTCCACAAATCGCGAGCAGTTCCCGCCGCGTCATATCAGAAAAGGCCATTCTTCCTCCGCGAGAATTCGTACAACCATTAAAATGCTAGGACACACCATGATCTCCAAGCAAATCGTCTTTGCCGCCATGGCGCTGGCTCTGGCCGTGGCTCCGCTTGCCGGATGGCAAGGTAAGCATCCGGTCAGCGGACGCCAGATCGCACCCGTGATGGGTGTGGGCGGCGCCAGTTGGCTGGTTCGCGCCGAGCGCGAGCAGGAGGAAAACCCCGATCTCGCATTGAAGCTGCTCGCGATTCCGGAAGGCTCCGTTGTGGCCGATCTCGGAGCTGGGGTCGGATACTATTCGCTCAAGATCGCCAAGATCGTGGGGCCGAAGGGGAAAGTCTACGCCACCGACCTGCAGCCGGAGATGCTGCGCATGCTTCGCACACGGGCCCAGAAGGCGGGAATCCGCAACGTCGAGACGATTCCCGGCGCGATCGATGCCGCGAACCTGCCGGACGGCGCGATGGACATCGTGTTATTGGTCGACGTCTATCACGAGTTCTCGGAGCCGCAAAAGATGCTCCGCGACATCGCGAAATCGCTGAAACCCGACGGGCGGCTGATCCTTCTCGAATTCCGCGAGGAGGACCCGAAGGTGCCGATCCGGCCCGAGCACAAGATGTCGGTCGCCACGGCAAAGAAGGAGCTCGAAGCGGAAGGCTACACGTTCGACAAGCTGATCGACGGGCTTCCGTGGCAGCACATCCTCGTCTTCAAGGGGCCGGCGCGCTAGATGCGATTTCCATCAGAGCACTCGGTCCACATCGATCGCGCGACGGGTGCGCGCGTGCACCAGTTGACGAATCAGCCGTGCATCAACCACGCAACCTACTTCCTGCAGAGTTCGTTCACGCCCGATGGCGCGTCGATGATCTTCGTCTCCTATCGGAGCGGTGCGGCCCAACTGTACGAGATCCGGCCGTTTCCGGATGGCGAGATCCGCCAGCTTACGAGCGGACTGCCGATTCATCCGTTCTCGCCCGCGATCCACGCGGATGGCGAGCGGATTTTCTTCGTTCGCGCGGGATCGATCCATTGCATCGGAGTCGAGAGCGGTGATACGCGCTGTGTCGTGGAGTTTCCTGGTGCCCAACTGGGCGAGTGTTCGCTCGCCAGCGACGGCGAGTGGATTACGGCCGCGGCCAAGCGCGGCACGGAATCCGGGATAGTGGCCGGTAAGGCGGACGGATCGAGTTGGAACTTCATTCCGTTTCCGCGCACCGTGATTCATCCGCAGTTTCATCCGCTCGAGCCCGAGTGGATCGAATTCGCCGGAGACCCCGCACCCCGCATGCATCGCGTGCGGCGGGATGGCACGGGTTTGGAATGCCTCTATCAACATGGGAACGATGAGTTCGTCGTGCACGAGACTTTCCTCGGACGCACGGGCGATCTGGTCTACACCGTGTGGCCGTTCGGACTTTGGCGCATGAACTGGGCCACGCGCGAGCGAGCCCGCATCGCCGGGTTCAACGCCTGGCACATCACTCCGAATCGCGCGGGTACGCTCGTGCTCTGCGACACCAACCACCCGGACCTAGGGTTGTTCCTGATCGACGCCGCGACCGGCGAGCGGACTCCCGTCTGCCTCAGCGAATCGAGCAACGGCGGGAGCCAATGGAAAACGTCGCGCTACGCGGTGGCTGAAGATTTCGCGGCGGCGCGCAGCGCGGCCAAGAGCGGAGCGCTCAGTTGGATGGAGGTCGCGACCGACACGGTGTACGGCCCGCAGTGGACTCACCCCCATCCATCGTTCTCGCATGATGAGCGGGTGGTGGTTTTCGTCAGCGACAAATCAGGAGATCCGCAGGTGTACGCCGCCGAGTTGAAGTGAGAGACTGGAAGCAGATGCTTCGATTGGTGCTCCTTGCTCTTTCGATATCTGCCTTCTCCACGGCGCAGACCATTACGGGCTCGATCTCGGGCGTGGTTCGCGACTCGTCGGGACGTTCGATTCCCGCCGCGACAGTGACGGCGGAAGACGCGGAACATGGAGTGAGCCGGACAGCTCCCACGGCTCTCAACGGAGCGTATCGAATTGCCGCCCTGCCGCCAGGATCGTACGCCGTGACGGCGTCGGCGCGGGACATGCAAGCCGTCCGCGCCGCGAAGATAGAAGTGACTGTCGATGGCCACGCGGTGCAGGACTTCACGCTCGGCCCCGGCGCCCTCCGCGAATCGGTGAGCGTGGAAGCACAGGCGCAAGGGCTGCAAACCGAGTCGCCTTCGCTCGGCCTTACGCTCGAACGCGAGCGCATCGCTTCGCTTCCCTTGAACCGCCGTGACTTTCTCCAGCTTTGCCTTCTCGCGCCGGGCATTCTGCCGCCCGTGCAGGATTCGGAGTTGAGTTCGCGTGGATCGTTCTCGATGCACGCCGGCGGGGCTCGCGAGGAGTTCAACAATTTCACGCTCGACGGTTCGGACAACAACGATCCCTACACCAACCGCTACGTGCTGCAACCCTCGGTCGAAAGCATCCGCGAGTTCCGGGTCCTGTCGAATGGCTACAGCGCGGAGTACGGACGGAGTTCGGGCGCGCAGGTGAACGTGGTCACTCGATCGGGTTCGAACGAGACCCACGCAACGGCGTACGAATACTTGCGAAACCGCGTGCTCGATGCCCGCAACTTCTTCGAAGGGGCCGAACGGCCCAAGTACATTCGCAGTCAGTTCGGTGGATCGGTGGGCGGGCCCGTGATTCGTGATCGCGTGTTCTTCTTCGCGAACTACGAGGGCCTCCGCGAGCGGCGCGGCCTGCCCCGGCTCAGCGCGGTGCCTTCACTAGCCGAGCGCAATGGCGAGATGGCGCGCACGGTGCTCGACCCGTTCACACGGCAACCGTTCCCCGCCAACCGGATTCCCGCCGCGCGCATTCATCCGTTGTCGGCGCGCGTGCTCGCGTTGTTTCCCTTGCCCAATCAAGATTCGCTCCACCTCGCGCAACCCGCGCTCGCGGATGTGTCGCACAACCTGCTCGCGCGCGGCGACTACCGGATCGGACCGCGCGATGATCTGACCCTGCGTTACGGATGGGGGGCGCAGGATCTGCTTGAACCGTTCGCCGAAGAGGTCACCGGCGTTCCGGGATACGGCAATTTCGTGACGAACACGGGGCACAACATCTCGGCGCAGCATCAACGGGTCTGGTCGAGCAGCACCGTGCAGACCACTCGATTCGCCTTCACGCGATCGTTTCGTGAGGCGAAACAACAGAATTATCTGACCGATGTGAATCGCGCGTGGGGCGTAAACTGGCTTCCCGCGGAGGCGCGCGACTTCGGTTATCCGTCGATCAAGGTGGCGGGATTCGCGCAGGTGGGAGACGCGGATCAGCTTCCACTGGGGCGATCGACCGACACATGGCAGGTCCAGCCGAGTGTCGCGATGGTTCGCGGCTCGCATGTGTTCAAGACGGGCGGGGAAGTCCGGCGGCTGGCGACCGATGGCTACCTCGACTACTTCTCGCGCGGCACGATGACGTTCTCAGGCGCGCTCAGCGGAATCGGCATCGCGGATCTGCTGCTCGGCCTTCCCTCGTTTGCGCTGCAGGCTCGTTTCGACAATCGCCAAAGCCTGCGCACCTCGGCCTATCACGCGTTCGCGCAGGATGACTGGCGCGTGCTGCCGTCGCTCAATCTCAGTCTCGGCGTACGCTATGAGTTCAACACTCCGGCGATCGACCCGGAGGATCGCATGTACGCCTACGTGCCTTCGACCGCGAAGCTGGTGCGGGTGGGAACGGAAGACGTGCCGCGATCGGGGCTGCGCTCGGATCGCAATAACTTCGCGCCGCGCGTGGGCTTCGCCTGGTCGCCGGATTCTCGGACCGCGGTGCGCGGCGGATACGGAATTTTCTTCGATAGCGGCATGTTCGTGGTGAACTCGTCGTTCTACTTCAATCCGCCGCTGTTCAATACGCGCGTCTTTTTTCCCACAGCCACGGCGTTGCTGAGCCTGAGCGATCCGTTTCCCGTGCGCGGCGGGATCACGCCACCACCGTCGCCGAACACTCTGAGTCCCGGCCTGACGTCGGCCTACATCCAGAACTGGAACTTCACGGTGGAACGGCAGTTTTCGCGGCGGGCCACGATGTCCATCGCATACGCGGGCAGCAAGGGCACCCACCTGATCCGTTCCCGCGATCTGAATCAAGCACGCCCCGGCTCGGGCGTGCTCGCCTTGCGGCGTCCGAACCCCGCCTACAGCGGACTCTTCTATTCCGAGAGCGGCGCAAACTCGTCGTTCCACTCGCTGCAGGTGCGGTTTGACCGCCGCTTCGCTGGGCGCTACTCGGTGCTTTCCGCCTACACGTGGTCGAAGTCGATCGACGACACGTCGGCGTTTCTCGGAACCAAACCCGACAAGAACTTTCCGCAGGACAGTTTCAACTACGCGCTCGAACGTGCGCGTTCGAGTTTCGACATGCGCCACCGGCTGAGCACCGCAGTGACCGCCGCGTGGGCCGGTTTCGAATTCCGCGGGATCCTCAGCGCGCAGGCCGGACAACCGTTCACGCCGCTGCTGCGATTCGACAACTCGAACACTGGAAACTCGGGCAGCATCTTCGGCAATGACCGGCCCGACCTGCTGGGGAACCCCCAGCTCGAGACGCGCACGCCCCAGCGCTGGTTCGATACCTCGGCCTTCGCGATCCCGCGCCAGTTCACGTTCGGGTCCGCTGGCCGGAACATCGTGGACGGTCCTGGCCTCTTCAACCTCGACTTCGGGCTGTCCCGGCGCTTTGCGGTTGGCGAGCGATGGTCCATCACCGCCGATGTGCAGGCGTTCAATCTGACCAACACCGCGAACTTCGACATGCCGGAACGATATGCCGACGAACCGGCGAATTTCGGCCGCATCTTCTCGGCGAAGGCCCCGCGACAAGTCCAGATCGGACTGCGAATCGGGTTCTGAATCGGTCCGCTATTCTGCGCCCGCCTGTGCTCGCGTGCGATCGGGGAACAGTTCGGGATTCATGAACTGGAACGCCGCTTCGGGGATCGGGATGATCGAGCCCTTCCACAGTTCGGTGAAAAACTCCTGCATCGGCATCACCTCGACTCCTTCGTCCGACATCCGCCACTGCGACTCGGCGCAGACGATGATCTTGCGCTCGAGCGGGATCTCCTCGGCGAGCGCGAGCAGGCCCTTGTAGTCGCGCTTGGTGACGAATTCCTTGCCCTTCGATTCGATGCCGATGCGGCCGTCGATCAGAAAATCGGCTTCGAACTGCGAGGTGCTGCGCCAATAGGTGAGGGGCAGGGGTTGGTGCGTGTAGTCGAGGAAGGCGCGGAGTTCGAGGTAGATCTGATGTTCGAGCGCGCGTCCGAAGCCCTCGGTTCCGGGCTCGACGCGGCCGCGGCCCATTAGGACGTTCGCCACGCCGACGTCAAAAAGGTAGAGCTTTGCCGAGGCCACGGGTTTGCGAACCTTGGTTCCGGTGAACGCGGGAAGCTCGCGTGCGATCAGGGTGTCGTCGAGCACTTGGACATACTCGCGAATGGTGCGCGGAGCCACCTGGCAGTCGGCGCCCATCTTGGTGTAGTTGATCTGCTCGCCGTTGGCGAGGGCGGCGATGTTCAGGAATCGCGAGAAGGGCTCCACTTGGCGCACGGCACCCTGGGAGACCACTTCTTCTCCCAGATACACGTCCACGTACTCCTCGAGCGCTTTGCGCGGGCTCGCGGAGTTCAGAACGAATGGCAGGCTTCCGTCATTGAGGCGCCGCAGTAGAATCCCGCCCGGAAGCTCGGGCGAAACGAGCGGATGCAGCCGCGCCTCCCACGCCCGGCCTCCGAGGAGGTTCAAGCCCGCTCGCCGCAACGATCGGATGCTCGAGCCGGTGAGGATGAATCGCAGATCCCGGTCGGAATCGATCATCACCTGGACCTCGTCCAAGAGCTGCGGCAGCTTCTGGATCTCGTCGATCACGATCAGATTCTCGCCGGGACGGCGCCGCTGGCGGATCAGCTCCGGCCTGCGCGCGACCTCCCGGAAGACGTTCGATTCGAGGAGATTGAAATACTTGGCTCGAGGGAAGGCCTGACGGATCAACGTCGTCTTGCCTGTCTGGCGAGGACCCACCAGAAACAGCGAACTCAGCTTTAGCCATCCGCTGAGGCCGACCACGCGGCGAAAATCGCCCATGTGATTTCCAGCATAGCATGGGTGACAGGAATCGATGAAGTTCTGCGTTGTCAGTGCAGAAAATCATGAAAAAATACAATCACCTTGTATTAAATAATGAAATACTGCACGGTCCGACGGTGCCTCCTGATATCTAAACACATGAATCACAAGGAGGTGGTACAATTCCTGGCATGCGCGCGACCGCCTTTGCCCTCCTGGCCGCCACCCTCCTTCCAGCGGCCCCGAAATTCAGCGTCGTGGAGGCCAGCATCCCGCAGATGCAGGAGGCGTTGCGCAAGAAGCGGGTCACCTCGCGGCAACTCGTGGAACAGTATTTGGCCCGCATCGCCACCTACGAGGACCAGCTCAACGCGGCCATCACGGTCAACCCGAAGGCACTCGCGGAAGCGGACCGGCTGGATCGCGAGCGGGCCCAGGGTAAGGTTCGCGGGCCGCTGCACGGGATTCCGATCGCCCTCAAGGACAACATCCACACGACGGATCTGCCGACCACAGGAGGCACGCTCGCCTTTGCCGGGTTCGTTCCGCCCTACGATGCGACGCTCACCCGGAACCTGCGCGAGGCGGGCGCGATCCTGATCGCCAAGACCACCCTCACCGAACTCGCCAACTGGACCGCCGGATCGCCCACGCCCATGGTGAGCGGATACACGGCCATTGCGGGTTTCAGCTTCAGTCCGTATGATCCGAGGCGCGACCCACGCGAGCGGAACCGCGACGGCCGGCCCGTTCACAACCCGGGTGGATCGAGTTCAGGCATCGGAACGGCGGCGAATTTCTGGGCGGCGAACGTGGGCACCGAGACGTCGGGTTCGATCCTCGGGCCGTCCAATCAGAACATGCTCGCGGCGATCAAGCCGACGGTGGGCCGTGTCAGCCGCCACGGCGTCATTCCGATCACGGCGGATCAGGATACCGCGGGTCCGATGGCGAAATGGGTTGCTGACGCCGCGATCCTGCTTGGCGCGCTCGAGGGCGCGAGTTCCGATCCGAACGATTCGGCGACGGCGCGTTGCACGCCGCCGCCAGGGCGCGACTACACGAAGTTCCTGAAGGCGGGCGCGCTTCGCGGTGCCCGTATCGGAATCCCGCGCGCCTTCTTCTACGACAAAGCCGGTCCACGCGGCGGACTCAACGAGACCGAGGGCAAAGTCATGGCCGAGGCGATCGAGGTGCTGAAACAGCAGGGCGCGGTGATTGTCGATCCGGCTGATATCCCGAGCGTGACCGATCCCGATCCGGCGAACAATGTGCTTACGGTGAACCAATGTGCGGGAGCGCCGCAGGCGAAGGGCAATGACGCGAACTGCTCGGTGGTTTTCAAGTACGGGATGAAGCGCGATTTCAACAAGTGGCTTTCCTCGCTCGGGCCGCGCTCGCCGGTGAAGACACTCGAGGAGTTGCGGCAGTGGAACCAAGCCCACGAGAAGATGGGAGCGATCCGCTTCGGTCAGTCGCGCCTGGATATCTCCGGCGAGATGGATCTCGAAGCGGACCGGGCGCGTTATGAGGCCGATCGCGCCAAGGATCTGCGGCTGGCGGCCACGCACGGACTGGATGAAGCGTTCCAGACCCACAAGCTCGACGCGATGCTGTTTCCCGGATCGAACGGATACTCGATCTCGGCGGTTCCGGGCTATCCGACGATCATCGTGCCCTTCGGTATGGTGCCGAACACGGGGGGCGGGGCGTTTCCGCCGGGCTTCGATCCGAAGCCGGTTCCGTTCGGTGTCAGCTTCGCCGGACTTGCCTGCAGCGAGCCGAGGCTCATCGAACTGGGCTATGCCTTCGAACAGGCAACGCGGAGGCGGAAGTCGCCGCCGGGCGCGCCATGAGAACCTTCTACCGCTGACTCGCGTCTCCCGTGGCGACCGCCTGGTTGAACGCCGCCGAGCGGCCCTTCGGTACGCTCAGGCTCTTCCAGCCACCACCGGAGAAGGCGCGTGCGATCACGACGATCTGGCCGCAGTGATAGGCGTAGTGAGCCAACTGACGGTTGATCGCTTGCATGACAGAATGCCGCTCGCCGCGGATCAGCACGGCCCGCGACATATCGGTATCGGTCAACGGCCCGAGCGCGGAGAACAGGATTGTCCAGCCCTTCTCCCACATGGCCATCATCTCGGCACGAGTGGCCGGAGCACCCTCGAACTCGGTGTCGCGGTTGCGATCGGGCTTTTCGCCGTCGGTGGTCAGGAAGTCCGTCCAGCGGGACCGCATGTTGCCGGACATATGCTTCACGAGGATCGCGATCGAGTTGCCCTCCGCGTCGAGAGCCGTTTGCAGTTGCTCCTCCGATACCTGCGCGATCGCGCCTTCGGCGAGCTTCTTGTAGTAGCGGAACAGCGAGAGCGAATCGGTCAGGTACGAGGTTGTGAATTCGAGAGCCATGGTGCCTCCAGCCGCGATAGCAGCTTCTCGACATGCTTGGCGAGGATGTCGCACTCGATATTGATGCGATCTCCGGGGCGCCTTGCCCGCAGGTTCGTGTGGCGGATCGTGTGCGGAATGATGGTGCAGGTGAGCACGCGATCCTCGATCCGCGCGATGGTGAGGCTGATGCCGTCGAGGCAGATCGAGCCCTTGTAGACGAGGTAGCGATCGAGATCTTCGGGAATCCGAACGGTGAGCCACCAGTTGTCCTCGCCGAGCGGTTCGATCGCGAGCAGTTCTCCGGTGCCATCGACGTGGCCTTGCACGATGTGCCCGCTCAGGCGGCCGCTGGGCGCAAGCGGGCGTTCGAGATTGACGATCGACCCGGGCTTCAGATCGCCGAGGTTGGTACGGGCGAGGGTTTCCGGTGCGAGATCCGCCGAGAAGGCTTCCGCCGCCGGATCGAGCGCGGTGAGACAGACTCCGTTGACAGCGATGCTCGAGCCGGGAAACGCATCGGCCAAAACCGCGCGGCAGGAGATTCGCAGGCGCGCGCCCACAGGAGATGATTCGATGCGCTCGATCGTTCCCGTTTCCTCGACGATTCCGGTGAACATCTCAGCCTTTATCGTGCCACGCCTCGACGGCGAATTCGGCCGGCGTGATTTGGTGGAGTTGCACGTCGCGGAAGCGGATCGCGTCGGAGCGGCGGAGGCGGCCCGTTCCGCCGGCGACCGGCAGCGACGTCATGCCGCCGAGAATTTTCGGCGCGTAGTAGAAGAAGATCTTGTCGACCACGCCCGATTCGAGGGCGCTCCAATTCAACTTGCTGCCGCCTTCGATCATCATCGACAGGTAGCGCTCTTTCGCCAGCCAATCAGAGAGCTTGCGGAAATCGGTGCGGCCGTTCGGGTGATCGCAGGCGATGACGCGGACTCCGCGCGCTTCGAGCGCCGTCTTGCGGTCGGCGGGCGCGAGCGATGTCGTCACCACCAGCACGTCGTTGTGGCAGGTCTCGACCATGCGGGAATGAAGCGGAATCCGCAGATGCGAATCCATCACGATGCGCAGCAGGGGACGGCTGCGCGGCCGCGCGGTGCGATCCGTGAGCAGGCAATCGTCGGCGAGCAGCGTTCCGATGCCCGTGGCGATCGCATCGGAGCGATGGCGCAGTTCCTGAACGTGCAAGCGAGCCTGCGCGCTCGTGATCCAGCCGGAGTTATCCTCGGGCGCGGCGATCTTGCCGTCGAGCGTCAAGGCGGCCTTGAGCGTCACAAGCGGCCGCCCGGTCCGCATGAAGTGCGCGAACTCCTCGTTGAGCTTCTCGGCTGTCCGCGTAAAGGATTCGTCGACGCTCGCCTCCACACCCGCCGCGCGCAACTCGGCAATGCCCTTGCCGGAGACGAGAGGATTGGGATCTTGCATCGCGGCAATCACTCGGACGACCCCGGCGTCGATCAGAGCGCGCGTGCAGGGTCCGGTGCGGCCAGTGTGGCAGCACGGCTCGAACGTGATGTAGAGCGTGGCGCCATTGGCCTCGCCACCCGCCTGTTCGAGCGCCACGATCTCGGCGTGCTTGCGGTCCTGATAGACATGATGCCCGCGGCCCACCACGCGGCCGTCACGAACCAGAATCGCGCCGACCGTGGGATTCGGACTCGACACGCCGATCCCGAGCCGGGCTTCTTCGAAGGCGAGGCGCATGTAGTCGGCGGTGGTCATGTTCATTCGAAAAGTGATTGCACGAATCTTTCGGCGTCGAACGGCAACAGGTCTTCCATTTGTTCGCCGACGCCGACGAAGCGGATCGGCAGAGCCAGTTCGCGCGCGATCGCGATGACGACTCCGCCCTTCGCGGTGCCGTCGAGTTTGGTGAGCACGATTCCGGTGACGCCGCTCGACTCGGTGAACTTGCGGGCCTGCTCGAGTCCGTTTTGTCCGGTGGTCGCGTCCATGACGAGGAGCACTTCGTGCGGGGCGTCGGGAATCACGCGCTGGGCGGTGCGGCGCATCTTCTCGAGTTCGAGCATGAGGTTGTTCTTAGTGTGGAGGCGGCCGGCGGTATCCACGATGACGATATCGGTCTTGCGAGCCTTGGCGGCTTGCAGCGCGTCGAACATCACCGCGCTCGGGTCGGACCCTTGTTGCTGGCGGATCACCTCGAATCCGGTGCGCTGGCCCCACACTTCGAGTTGTTCGATCGCGGCGGCTCGAAACGTGTCGGCGGCGCAGAGTAAGACCGAGCGCTGTTCGCTGCGATGGAAGTGTGCGAGCTTGCCGATCGTAGTCGTCTTGCCCACGCCGTTGACGCCGACCATCATCAGCACGGTGGGCGGCTCGGCCGCGCGGACCGGCGGACGCTCGACACCCTGCAGAACCTCGAGCAGGTACTCGCGGATGAGCGCCTTCAACTCGCTGGCGTCATTGACCAGCTTGCGATCGACTCGCTGACGGATTCGCTCGAGGACTTCGGTGGAAGTCTTCATGCCGATGTCGGCCGAGATCAGCGCGTACTCGAGTTCCTCGAGCAGATCGGCGTCGATCTGCTTCTTGCCCTGAAAGGTGTCCTCGAGCTTTTCGACGAGCCCGGCACGGGTTTTCTGAATGCCGTGCTTGAGCCTGTCGAGCAGGCTCGACTTCGCGGGCGCGGGCAGCGCCGGGGCGGGAGCGTCTGGTTCCGGTTGGGGTTCGGAGGCTTCGGGTCCGGATTTGTTCCCGAAAATCGATTGAAACAGAGGCACGTGGGTAGGAAATCACATTGTATCCGAAGCGGCTTGCGGTACACTGGAACCGCACGCCATGCAGCGCATCGGGCGCTATGAAATCGAGGGAGAATTGGGACGCGGGGGCATGGGCGTCGTGTATCGAGCCAAGGACCCCGCGATCGGCAGAACTGTCGCTATCAAAACCATCCGGTTGAACGACCTGACAACCGAATCGGAGCGATCGGGCCTGCGGGAGCGCCTGTTTCGCGAAGCGCGATCGGCCGGAATCCTCTCCCATCCCAACATCATCACGATTTACGACATGGGCGAAGAGAACGGGGTCGCCTACATCGCGATGGAGTTCGTGGACGGGCCGACGCTCGAACAGATCGTCACGCGAGAGGGTGCTCCCGGCCGGGAGCGGCTCATTCCCATTCTGCGCCAAACGGCTGAAGCGCTCGACTACGCGGCGCGCAACGGCATCGTGCATCGCGACATCAAGCCCGGCAACATCATGCTCGCCGAAGGCGGCAAGGTAAAGGTGGCGGACTTTGGCGTGGCCAAAATCCTGTCGCAACAGATCACCAAGACCGACATCGTGATGGGCACGCCGAGCTACATGTCGCCGGAGCAAATCGAGTCGAAGACGCTCGACGGACGCTCCGATCAGTTCGCGCTCGGGGTGATCGCCTACGAACTGGTAACCGGTTCGAAACCGTTCACGGCGGAGAACATGGCGTCGCTCGTTTTCAAGATCGCGCGGGAAGAGCCGGACCTGGTGACCCATCTGAATCCGAGTCTTTCCGGGGCGGTGGACGCGGCAATCCGGCGCGCGCTGTCGAAGCAACCGGCGATGCGATTCGCCGATTGCGTCAGCTTCGTGGAAGCACTGGCCAAGGCGCTCTCGGAAAGCCCGGAATGGTCGCCGGTCGCGCGCGGAGACTCGGGCGACTCGCCCACCGATCCAGGTTCGGGAGTCACTGCGGATTTCGTTGTCGAGAAGAAACCGGAAGCGGCGCCAGCACCCCGCGCGCGGCGGCTCGACGACAATACCGAGGTTGGCGCGCCTTCCGGCCGGCGTTGGCCGCCCTGGGTATTGGGCGTCGCGGTGGCGGCGGCGATCGCGTTCGTGCTAACGAAGCCTCCAACCAAAGTCGAGCCGCCTCCGCCAATTGAGGAAAAGAAGCTTTCGCCACCGGTCCAGGAAGTGAAGCCCGAGCCCGCCGAGACACCGATATCATCTCCGGCGGCTCAGCCGGTTGTCCCGGCGGGCCCCGCTCCGGTTTCCGCGCCAGCGCCTGTCAAGCCGGAGCCGCCGCCACCGGCCGGGCCAGCGAAGCTTGCTTTCGTCACGACTCCCGCCGGGGCTACGGTGTCGATCGACGGCGAGGCTGCGACCTGCGTGACGCCTTGTGAGTTGCAACTCGCGCCCGGGCAAAAGGTGATCCGGTTCAAGCTCGCAGGACACCGGATCGGCCAGGCGATCATCGAGGTTCCGGGAGAATCGCAGGTTACGGCAAGCCTCGATCCTCTAGTGGGCACGCTTGTCATCAAGTCGACTCCACCCGGCGCAATCATCATCGTCGACGGACAGCAGCGGACCGAAGTGACGCCCGCTATCCTGAAACTTCCCGCCGGAAAGCACCACGTGGTACTCCGCAAACAAGGATCGGCGGACGAGGAACAGGATGTCGAAATCAAGGATCAGGTAATCACGAACATGGCGGTCAACTGGGAACAATAATGCGCTTTTCCGCTTTTCTCTTGGCTGCGCTGGCGGCGCACGCTCAAGCCGTCGGTCCCGAGCGGGGATCCCTCGTGGTGATCGGAGGCGGCACCCTCGGGCCGCGGATCGTGAAGAAGTTCATCGATCTAGCTGGCGGCCCTTCCTCGCCGATCGTCGTGATTCCGACGGCGGGTGAAGCCGACACCTACGGACAGAGTTGGGGCGGCGCCGCCTTCCTCCACGCGGCGGGCTGCACCGATGTCACGGTGCTGCACACGCGTGATCGCGCGGTGGCCGATTCGGAAACGTTCGTGGAGCCGCTCAAGCGTGCGCGCGGCGTCTTCTTTCCGGGCGGGCGTCAATGGCGCCTCGTGGACTCTTACTTGGACACGCGCGTGCAGCGCGAACTTGAAGGCGTACTGGCGCGCGGCGGCGTGATCGCGGGAAGTTCCGCGGGCGCGACTATTCAGGGATCGTACCTGGTGCGTGGAGCGCGAGAGGGCAATACCGTCATGATGGCGCCCGGTTACGAGAAGGGTTTTGGGTACCTTCGCAACGTCGCCGTCGATCAACACTTGATCCGCCGCAAGCGAGAGCGTGACATGATTCCGGTGGTGACGAAGCATCCGCAACTCCTCGGGATCGGTATCGACGAGTCCACCGCGATCGTGGTGCAGGGCGACCGGTTCGAGGTGATCGGTGCGAGCAAGGTCGCGATCTACACACACGGGCGCGATTATTACTTCCTCGATCCGGGCGACAAGTTCGATCTTGCCGCGCGGAAGAAGCTGCCGTGAAGACTCTGCTCGGGCTCGATATCGGCGGCACGCAGATCAAGGCGGCGCGGGTCGATCCGGAAGGACGCGTTCTGGCTCGTGCGTCGATCGCCACTCCCGCCTCGCTCGCCGAGTTCACTTCGAAGGTGCCGGCGCTGGTGGCCGCGGTAGCCGATGAGAGCGTAACGGCGGCGGGCATCGGGTGCAAAGGGCTGATCGATCCATCGACGACCGTCGTGCAGGTGTCTCCCGGACCGGTGTCGTATCTCGAGGGTCTGTCCCTGACTGAAGTGTCCGGAATCCGGCAGCCGGCGATCGCCGATAACGACGCCCGCGTGGCGCTCGCGGGCGAAGTGGTGTGGGGCGCGGCGCGCGGGCTGCGCAACGCGCTGATGTTCACACTGGGCACGGGCGTCGGCGGCGGGATTCTCTCCGATGGACGCATCGTGCGCGGCGCGACTGGCGTCGCGGGCCATCTGGGTCACGTCACCGTCGATCCGGATGGCGTGCCCTGCATCTGTGGCAACCGTGGCTGCCTCGAGACCTTGTTCTCGGCGCGGGCGATCGAGGCCGCCGCGTATTCGGCGACGCATCGTTCGCTGGCCACGGCGTTGCGGCACGCGCCCTCCTGCGCCGCGGTCTTCGAAGCGGCGGAGGCCGGTGACGGAGTGGCGGCTCACATCGTGTCGCGCGCGACGTTCCTGTTGGGGTCGGCCATCGCGGGACTGGCCCTAGCGCTCGATCCAGAAGCGATTATCCTCGGCGGAAACATTGCTGGTGCGGGCCCGATGTTGTGGGAGCCTTTGCGGCGAGAGATCGGAGAGCGCGTGCGAGTGATGCTGCCGCGAGGAGTGGAGATCAGGAGGTCGCAGGTCGAGGATGGCGTGGTGGGCGCGGCTGCTTTGGCGGCCAGCCTGCCAGAGTAGCAGCTCTCGACGGGGATCTCGAGCAGAATCAGATCGTCGAGCCCGGATCGCGCCGCCTGCCGATGCGAATAGCGAGAATCAACGGAGTCAAGCTGAACACCAAGAAGACCAGCCCCGGCATCGCCAACTCGAGAATCGAAAATCCGTGGCTCGGCTCCAGGTTCGCCGCAACGATCGTGAAGGCGAACAACACCTGAGGTATCGACAAGACGACTTCTACGCAGACATAGCGAGAAATCCGTCCCTCGAGGATTCCAAATGCGGACCATCCGAGCAGGCCCGCGGAGAGCCATCGCGGCAGTCCGGGTAGCCCTCCGGCACCAGTGATGCTCGTCTCGGCCAGGAACATTCCATGCGCGGCTCGAGGGCGAGCAGCCAATTCACCCCGGGCCACAGTGTCATCAACAAGTACAGAAGTGCCTGGGTGCATGCAAGCATGAACACAGCCGTGCCGAGTACTCGCGATGGCAGCAATCCGACAGTGTCGCATCTATCGAACGAATCGAGAAGGTGCGGCCTCGCTGGCACACCACTAGATCACGCCGAGCAGATTCTCACGCCGTGCGCGTGGCTTCGCCAACAGCACCTGAACGACTCTGCAATTGCGCTCGAGAAAACCCGCTTCGCAGTAGCCGAGATAGTAGTCCCAGAGGCGGATGAAATGCTCCGGCAGGCCGAGAGCGCGGACGTCGCCGATGCGATCCCAGAAGCGGCCGCGCCAGATGCGGAGCGTGCGCGCGTAGTGACCGGAGAGATCCTCGAGATGCTCGACGGCGAAGTCCGTGTGGCGGCGCAGGACACCGGTCATCTCGCTGACGGACGGCAGGTGGCTGCCTGGAAACACGTAGCGTTGAATGAACTCGGCGCGCTTGCAGTAGTCTTCGTAGCGATGGTCGGTGAAGACGATCCCCTGCAGGGCCATGAGCCCGTGCGGAGCGAGCAGTTTCGAGCAGGCACCGAAGTAGTCGGGAAGGAACTCGCGGCCCACGGCCTCGACCATCTCGACCGAGACGAGTTTGTCATGAGTGCCGCGCAGATTCCGATAGTCTTCGAACAGGAGCGTGATCCGATTCTCGAGTCCGGCTTCGCGGATGCGCTCGCGAGCAATCTCGTATTGCTCCTTCGAAATCGTCGTCGTGGTGACGCGGCAGCCGTATCGGGTCGCGGCATGGATCGCGAAGGCACCCCATCCGGTCCCGATCTCGATGAGATGGTCGCGCGGACCAAGGTCGAGCTTGCGGCACAGCCGGTCGATCTTGGCGATGGAGGCATCGCGGAGCGGTGTTTCCGGGGTCTCGAAGACGCCGCACGAGTAGGTCATCGTGTCGTCGAGAAAAATCCGGAAGAAGTCGTTGCCGAGGTCGTAGTGGGCGTGGATGTTGTCGCGGCTGCCGCTCTTCGAGTTGCGGCGCAGCCAATGAAAGGCACGGGAGGCAAGCGAGCCGGCACGGGCCCAGCCGGATTCCATCGAGTCCATCACGTCCGCGTTCTGAATCATGATGCGGCACAGGGCCGTCAGATCGGATGTGGACCACTCGCCAGCCATATAGGACTCGGCGGCCCCCAGACTTCCGCCGGAAAGCACTTTCCGGTAGAAGCCGAAATCCTCCACCGAGACCGATGTCTGCAAACCCGCGTTGCCGCCGAAGCGGTGCGATCCGGTGGAGTCAGTCACCGTGATTCGCCCCTCGCGGAGCCGGCGCAGTTGCCCGAACACGAGGTCGCGAGACCATCGGGTGAGCGCCGATTCGCGGGCTCGCGATCCAGCCTTGCCGGGCGATACGAAGTCCTTAATGAGCATTCGGAAAACCTCTCGAGGCAGAGCCGGGATGCGGATGGAACCGCGCGCCCTTCCACCAAAGACGCAGAGCCTGCCAATAGATCGCGCTGATAACCTTCACGGTGACCAGCGGGAACCGCGCGAGGGCCCGGGTGAGTTCAGCCCTGCCGATCTCGCGGCGCTCGAGCGCCATCGTCGCGTCGAAGCACTTCTTGCCGTTCTCGAGATTCTCCATGTGAATCGCGATCGAAGGGCCGGGCTGGCTGAAGCGCCAGTCGTATATCTGCTCCATAGACAAGAACGGAGAAACGTGGAATCGTTTCGGGAAGTGAAAGCGGAGACGCGGTTCGGGGTCGAACGCGGTGCGCACCGGCAGTACGTAGGAATGGCGCTCGTTCCAAGGCGTGTTCTCGATCTCGGCCACGATCGTTTCAAGGGTCTCGCCATCTGCCGCGAAGCAGTAGTAGAAGCTGACCGGATTGAAATTGTGTCCGAAGTAGCGAAGATGGCTCAGCAGCCGGATTGGGCCAGTGGGGCGGACGCCAGTTTCGGCGAAAACCCGGTCGCGGACGGCGGTGTCAAGCGGCGTCCCCGGATCACCGAGATAGTCGGCACGGCGAAACCACGCGACATTTGGTCTATACGCCGACCACAGCCAACGGTCCCGGAAAACGGTGTCCAGTTCCGACAGATCGAGGTAGGTGAGAAAGATCCGGTACTGGAACTCATGTCCTGGCGTGCCGAAGCGCCGATGCCGGACCGTGCCCTCATATAGACAACTGGCAACCGAACGATTCGCACACCCGGACGGCGCTCGAGACGCCATCTTCGTGGAAGCCGAAGCCCCAATAGGCGCCACAGTAGGAAGTCCGGTTGTATTGAATGAGTTCGGCATGCCGCTTCTGGGCTCGCGAGCGTCCTGGCCGGAACACCGGGTGATGGTAGACGAGGCGTCGAATCACTCGCTCTGGATTGATGCCTGGCTCATTCAGGGAGACGCAAAAAACATGACGTGACTCGATTCCCTGAAGGATGTTCATGTTGTAGGTGACGGCGGCGCGCTTCTCGGCGGCCGCGGAAAGATGGTAGTTCCAACTGGCCCATGCCCGGCGCGAACGTGGCAGCACCGATTCATCGGTATGCAGGACGGCTTCGTTGGCCTCGTATGGGAAGTGGCCGAGGATCTCGCGTTCGGTTGCGGACGCGTCCGTGACGATGGCGAGCGCCTGATCCGCGTGACACGCCAGTATCACCTGGTCGAATCGCGTCTGGCGTCCGCGGGCAGTGATAGTCACTCCGCTCGGATCGCGCGCCACCGACTCCACCGGACATTCGAGCCGAAACTCGCCGCGCAATGAGCGGTCGAGTGCGCGAACGTACTGGCTCGAGCCGCCCTCGATCACGCGCCAGTCAGGGCGGTCTCGCGTCTGCATCATCCCATGATTCGACAGAAACTCGATCAGGAACTTTACGGGAAACTTGCGGAACTGGCCGAGCGGGCTCGACCAGAGCGCCGATCCGAGCGGGACGAGAAAGCGTTCGGAGAACTGCTGAGAGAATCCCTTTTGCTTCACGTACTCCTCGACGGTGGTGTGATCGTTCATCGTGATCAGGTCGATCGTGCCTTCCTTCTGGAAGCGAAGGATGTCGGAGAGCATCCGGAGATAGGAGGGACGCAGGAGGTTGAATGGTTGGGCGAAGAGGCCGCTCAACGACTCGCCGCTGTACTCGAGTCCGGTTGCATCGCAGCGAAGGCTGAAGCCCATACGCGTGGGCTTGGAAGGGACCCCGATGCGTGCAAGAAGCTTCACGAACTTCGGATAATAATGCTCGTTGAAGACGATGAAGCCGGTATCCACGGCGTGGCGTTCGCCATCGATTTCGACGTCGATCGTATTGGTGTGTCCGCCGAGGTAGCCAGCCGCCTCGAAAACCGTGATTTCGTGGTCGTGTCCGAGCACGTGCGCGCACACCAGTCCCGAGATTCCAGCGCCCACGATTGCGATTCGCATCGGTATGGTTCCATTGTCCGCGATGCGCCCGCCTTGGCGCGACTCAGTAGTGCGTGTGGTTGGCGACTCGCTTCAGGTAATGGATGTCGCGCGTGATGGACCGCCGTCTGGCGCCCTTGTAGCCGTAGATCAGCAGGCTGCTCCCGCCGCGCGCGATCACCTGATCGTTTCCCACCCCCATGAAATCGAACATGTGATAGACGTCCTGTTTGAAGCTGAGCACCCCCTTGCCCTCGGGCGTCATGCGGAACTTGTACCAGAAGAGCTCCTCGACACCGGTGCCGCGCCAGTCGCCCTTGACGAAATCCGGATTCCCGTTGAGTGGGTTCGCGGGCCACTTGCGAACTGGATTGCCTTCGGAGTCGAACCAGTGGACTTGCCCACCGAGACCCGCTTCGCCGTTGCGCGCGTAGGTCCGCGCGTTCGCGGCGATGTGCGGCCCCGGAACGCCGCGCAGGAAGCTCCCCACTTCGAGCTGCTGAGTGTGTTCAGCGGCATGCTTCCAGCGCAGGCGGCCATCCTTGCTGTTGAAGACGAGAACGCCGAGTTCGCTCACCGGAGCGAGCATCTCGATGCGGCCGTCGCCGTCGAGATCGTGGAAGCGGAAGCTGTCGCAATGGTCGTGGTTGTCGTCAAGCAGATCGTACCGGTTCCAGAGAACGTTGCCGGTGGCGCTCAGCACGATTCCGCTCGCGATGATTTCGTCGGTGGTGTCGCCATCGAGATCGAACGCGTAGACGTAGTGCCCGAGATGGTCCTTCTTCTTCTTTTCGACGTGCTGCCAAACCTGCTTCAACTCGCGTGAATACGCGGTGATCGAGATGGTGCCACCCGAATCGGTGAAGGCCACGAGGTTTGCCGGATAGTTCGAATTGAAGCGCGCCACGGCGAGGCGGAAATTGTTGTACTCATGCGGCATTGGAGGGGTGGGCCATGCCACCTTGTGCAGCACCGAGCCCGAACGGCCATCGCGCATCACGAGCCATTCCTTGCCCTGTTCCAGTTGGTAGTGGGCCACCTCGGCACGGCCGTCGCGGTCGAAATCCCAGAGCAGGCCCGGAGCCTCGAATTCCGCCCGCTTGCGGGCATCGGTCTCTTCGTTCTTGTACGCCCACAGTTCGCGGCCGGAGTGATCGAACATCCGTCCTGAGTAGTCGCTCTCGAGGAGGAAGAAGTCGGACTTGCCATCCGCGTCGACATCTCCGAACTTGATCGCCGACGATCGCGAGATTGTGTACTCCTTGAGCAACTCGACCTCCTCGGGAAGCTCGAGCTTGCGCAGGTCCCCTTCCGTGAGGTTTGCGGCGCGCGACAGGAACAGCGCGTCGAACACTGGTCCGGTCGCTCCGCCGAGCACGACGCGGCTGAGCACGATGTCGATCGGGCCCTTCTGTAGTTCGAAGGTGCCCCCGCGCCGCAGCGAGAGTGGTCCGTTGCCGAATTGCTCGCTGGTCTGGCGGTCGCCGATGATCACGCGAAACGAACTCTTCGGATCGCCATGGCCGCGGACATGCAGGTGATAGGTGCCCGTTTCGGGGATCGTCACTTTGGCGTAGAGATAGGCCTGCGATCGCATGACGAGAGCGTTGTTGTTGAACAGCCACGCGCCCTCCGGCAGCGCTGAACCCGAGCGGGATCGCCCACCCGCCTGCGTGATGATCGTGCCTTTCGGCATGTGCTCGTAAAAATCGGAATCGTCGGCGATGACGATGCCGTCGCGGCCCATGGCGAGTCCGGCCGCGGCGAGGAGAACGAGAACAGGGAGCATTCTATGAGCTTACGCTTGGCGCGCAGCCGATGGAGGAGGGCCTGCACGGCGGCTCCTAGCTTCCCCCGGACGAATCTTGCAAGCGGGTGATTTGTGCTACCGTACTCGCGTAGTGCGGCTCATTTACTGCCTTTTCGCCGCCGCGGCACTGGTTCCGGCGGCGGATTGGTATTCGTTTCGAAGCGGTCCGCTCGAAGTGTGGTCGAACGCGAGCGAGAAGGACTCCCGCGAAGTGCTCGCGCTGTTCGACCAAACGCATTGGTGGCTCGCCAAGCTCCTCGGCAGGACCGAGATCGTACCGCTTTGGCCCGTGCGCCTGGTGGTTGTCAAGAGCGACAAGGGCGCGGCGAAGTACAAGACCACGCACATCGAGCGAAAGCGCAATTTCTATACGGGCGGAATGGTCTCCGGCGAACCGGTGCCGCGCGAGTGGATCCGCGACTTCGTGCGGATTCTGCTGAACGACGGCACATCGGTGATGCCCCAAGGAGTCGAACGCGGCCTCGTCGAGATGATCGCGACCCTTCAGGTGAAGAGCACCATTCTGACCGTGGGCGTGCCACCTGCCGGCACGGAGCGGCGCACCCGCGATTGGGCGCGGATGCATCTGCTCTGCGTGACTCCCGAAAACGCGGGCCGCGTTCGTGTCTATCTGTCGAACCTCCAGCAGGACGCGACGATGGACTCCGCCTACCGCAATGCCTTTGGCAAGGTCGAAAAGGAGATGGAAGCCGAAGTCGACCGGTACTTCCAGGCCGGTCAGTTCGCCTCGCAGCAGATCTCGGGAAAACCGATTAGCCTCGAGCGCGACTATCGGCCGCGCACGATTCTCGAGCAACGCGCCGCGATCGCGCTTGCCGATCTGCTGGGCGGCGCGGCGGCGAAGTCCGCGTATCTCTTAGCGATCAATCAAGGTGAAAAGTCCGCTGGTGCGTACGAGGGCGCGGAGATGTACGCGGAAGCGACAGAAGCCGGTTCCGACAGCGCTACAGCCTGGCATCAGCACTCGCTCACGCTGAAGGACCCGGAGAAAGTAAAGGAGTCATTGCGCAAGGCGATGGAGTTGAATCCGCGCTGGGCGGCACCGCACGCGAGATTCTCGGAGTTGATGGTCACCGACGGCAAAATCGCGCCAATGAAGAAAGCGTGCGAACTCGAACCGCGCAACATCGCCTACTGGCAACGGCTGGCGAACGCGCAGGTGGAGTTCAAGGACTTCGCCGGAGCGCTCCTTTCGTGGCGCAAGGCCGAGCGCGCCGGCGCCTCGCCGGAAGAGCGGGCGCGGATCGAAGAGATGCGGCGCGCATTCGAAAAGCAAAAGCTCGATCTCGAAGCCGCGGAGCGGCAGCGGATCGCTGAAGAAAAGGCCCGCGAACTCGCTCGTCTGAAGGCGGAACAGGAGAAGTCGATTCGCGAGGCCGAGGATCGCGCGAATGCGAAGCTCGGCAAGTTCGAGGGCGAGAAGCCCGTCGAATGGTGGGATGGGCCGAAGGGACAGAATTCGCTCGAGGGGTCGCTCGAACGCGTCGATTGCCTGAAGGGTCCGGCGCGGCTCGCGATTCGCGACGCGAAGGGGAAGCTCTCGCAGTACATCATCCGGGATCCAACCAAGGTCACGATCAGCGGCCGCGGCGAGGCCACGTTCGGATGTGGCCCGCAGAGGCCGGCACGCAGGGTCCGGCTCGAGTTCAATCCGAAGTCCGATGCCAAGCTCGCCACGATCGGCGAAGTGGTGGGCTTGGAGTTCCTGGATGCCCGCTAGCCCCGGCGCCACGGCGCGCTGGCTCGCGATGCTCGCATTCACGCTCGCTTCGGCGATCAACTACCTTGATCGATCGCTGCTCGGCGCGCTTCAGCCGACGCTCGAGGCCGAGTTCGGACTTTCGGCCAAGGACTTCGGATTCCTGCACTCGGCGTTCTACGCGGTCTATGCGATCTCCTCGCCCTTCGCCGGATTCGCGGTCGATCGCTTCGGCCTGAACACAGGTATCGTCACTGCGATCTCGCTCTGGTCGATGGCCGGAATCGCAACCGGCTTCGCAACGGGCTTGAATGGTTTGGTCGCGTGCCGGGTGTGGCTCGGCGCGGCGGAAGCGGCCGTGATTCCTGGCAATTCAAAAGCGAACGGAATGTACGTCGAGCCTCGTCAGCGCGCTTTCGGCGCGGCAATGGGCCAGTTCGGACTCGCGATCGGCATGGCCTCCGCGCCGGTGCTGGCAAGCTTCATCTCGCCGCGGTACGGATGGCGCTGGGCGTTCGTCGCCGCGGGTGTGCTCGGATTCCTATGGATCCCGATGTGGCTCTGGGTGTCGCGCACGGTTCCGCCCGCGCAAGTGGTGAGCCGCACCGCGATCAGCGGTGCCACGGTTTGGAAAGATCCGCGCGTGCTCGGACTCGTGATCGCGAACATGCTCGGCATGACCGTCTATAGTCTCTGGACCACGTGGACCACCAAATTCCTGGTGAGCACCTTCGCCCTGCCGCAGGATGAAGTGAACTTGCGATTCGCTTGGATTCCGCCCATCTTTTCAGTCGCCGGTGGGGTTGCGGGGGGCTTTCTCTCCTACCGGCTGACGCGATCCAGCGGTTCGCTGCCACAAGCCCGCCTTCGGGCGGCATCGATCGGAGCAATCGCTCTCCTGAGTACCGCGCTCGCACCACACGCGGGCAGCGCGGGTGTGGCGACACTGCTCATCGGCTTCAGTTTCTTCTGGAGTCTGGTGTTCAGCGTGAATGTCTATTCACTGCCGCTCGATCTGTTCGGGCCCGAGCGGGCAGCCTCCGGAACGTCGGCGCTGACGGGCGCGTTCGGACTGATGTCGATGTTCATCTCGCCAATGATCGGCGCGTCGGTGGATCACTACGGATTCGCGCCAGCGTGCGCGGTGATCGCGTTTCTGCCGCTGGTGGCTTGCGGCGTACTGCGTTGGACGATTCGCGCGGCGTGAGCGTCAAGGCAATCATTAAGAAGACGTGGTTCGGCCTGCGCGGCATCGACCCGGAGGCCGTGGTGGTGACGTTCCGCACTGGTCCGGCCGAACTTTGTGATCGCATGTCGCAGGAAGTGCGGCGGCTGATTCCCGATCGCCGGCACATCGAAATCGCGAGTGGAACTCCGGCCGCCGAGGTGCGATCCCGATTGCACGGATTGCGAATCGGAATGGCGCCGCTGATGCTCGGAACCGGCGGCGAACATGATGCTTTGCGTGCGCTCGCGTTCCGGCTCGCGCCCACCCGGATTCTCGCCTACAATCCACGTCTCGAGCGGCATCATCTTCAATGGAGCACGCCGCTGGCGAGTTGGCTCTTCTGGCGCGGCACGCCGCTCGACGGGATCTGGCTGCGCCCGGGCTGGTGGCCGTGGGCTCGCGAACGGACCTCGGTTCCGCGAGAGTTCCGTGTGATCGAAGGGCGCACACCATCGCCCGTGCGCGCGCCCGTGAGCGTCTTGTCGCCCTATTTCCCTTGGCCGCTCTCGCACGGTGGCGCGGTGCGATTGTACAACCTTCTACGCGAGTGTTCGCATGACTTCGACATCACCCTCTTCGCCTTCACCGAAAACGAGGAGCCCGACGACTTCGAGCCGCTGCGGACGTTTTGCGCCAAGCTCGTGCTCGCGCCGAAGCCACGTTATCGCGAGCCGCGCTGGACGAGCGTCGAACCGCCCGAGGTGCGTGAGTATCGCTCCGATGTGATGAAGCGGCTGATCGCCGAACACCGGACCGGGCCGCTCCAGGTGGAGTTCACGCAGTTGGCATCGTACCGCGGCGACATCCTCGTGGAGCATGACATCACGTTCGACCTCTACCGCCAGGTACACGAACGCCGTGCCACGCCCGGATCGCGTTGGGATTGGTGGCGCTGGCGGCGATTCGAACAAAGCGCCCTCGCGCGATTCCCGCGCGTGGTGGTGATGTCGGAGAAGGACGCGCAGTTGAGCGAGCATCCTCGCGCCACCGTTGTTCCGAATGGAGTGGACTTGGCGCGCTTCCTGCCCCGGCCAGAGCCGGATGCCCGCACGATCCTGTTCATCGGCTCGTTTCGCCATTTCCCGAACATTGTGGCGTACCGGTTCCTGACTGAACAGGTGCTGCCGAAGGTGTGCGAATCCGAGCCGCGGGCGCGGTTGATCGTGGTCGCAGGTCCGGACCCGAAGATTCACTGGCAGGGCCTCACCGGGACGCTCGACTGGCCGGCGATTCCTGGAGTCGAGATGCACGAGTTCGTGGCCGACGTACGGCCGTTGTACGAAGCCTCGAACGTGGTGGTGGTGCCGACGCTCGAATCCGCGGGCACGAACGTGAAGGTGCTCGAAGCGATGGCGATGCGGCGAGCCGTGATTTCGACATCGACTGGCTGTGCGGGACTCGACCTCACGCACGGCTCCGATATCTGGGTCGCGGATGGCGCCGATGCCTTCGCCGCGGGAATTGTCCGGATGCTCGCCGATTCCGCCGCTCGCCGCGCGATGGCGGAAGCCGCGCGGCGCACAGTGGAGGAGCGATTCTCGTGGCGCAGGATCGGCTCCGCCCAAAGCGCGCTGTGGGCCGAGTTGGCGCCGCTCCCGCTGAACCTCCGCAACGCCAAGCCCGAGGACGCACCCCGAATTCGGGAGATCCTCGCAGCGTCGCCCGAGGCCGCGCAATGGCAGCCGGAACGCTGCGTCGTGGCCGAGGTGTCGGGAAAGGTGGTCGCGCTGCTCGCGCACCGCAGCACCACGCCAGATGAGCACGAGATCCTCAACGTCGCGGTGGCACCGGAGTGGCGGCGGAGAGGCGTTGCGCGGGCGCTCCTTTCGCGCTGGTTGCGGCAAGTGCGAGGCGATGTTTTCCTCGAAGTCCGCGAGTCGAACTGGGCCGGCCGAAGGCTCTACGAGTCGCTCGGATTCACCGTACGAGGAATGAGGCCTTCGTACTACGACAACCCGCCTGAGACGGGGATTGTAATGGGATTGCAGACGTGTTAAATTCTGGTTGGGCGTTCTGCTTTGGCAGGCGTCCGATCACCCACCGAGCCTCGACTCGGCGCGCGGGATTATACCGCGCTTGAGCCTAAGACCCGGCGTGGCGACCTCATTACCCAATGGAGGCACAAAACGCTATGGAGAGATTCAGCGAAGAACAACTGAAGGCGCACCTGGTGCTGACCAACGACGAGTTCCGTCACCTGTTCGAGGAACATCACGTCCTCGATGAGAAGTTGGTCGCTTTGGAAGCCAAAGACCGTCTGACGTACGACGAGCAGATGGAAGAAACCCGGCTGAAGAAGTTGAAATTGCACGCAAAGGACCGGATGCAACAGATCCTGTCCGAGCAGTTGGCACTCGCCTAACTGCCGCGCCAGGTGCGCTAAAGCAAACACGGCCCGGCCTCACCAAGGCCGGGCTTTCGCACGTTCAGGGGGCTCGCGAACCGGCTCCTTCCGCTCTGTGCCGGCGTCGCGCGGTTCTCGCTCTGGCTTCTGCTTCTCCACTTTTTCCGCCTCGCGCGCCTGATTGCGGTTCTGCCGCTCCCGCTCGGCGCGGTCCTGTTTCTCACGCGGCTCTCGGGGCTGTTGGGCCAGCGCGGCGCTCAGTCCCATCGCGAGCAAGAGAATTCGCATGGTGGAGAGACGGCCTGCGACCGGCCGGGGTTTCCGGCGGCTGGGCTCCGATGGCATGGAAACTCGTCTACTCGCTCGATCGCAACCGCCGATCCGCGAACCGCCACCGGCTTCCGGCACAATGAGCACATCGATCCGGACTCCGACATCGGCGAGTGCGTTCGAGAATCCGCCGAATTTCGCGCGACGTACCTGATCGACGATCTCGGAATGGCGGGAATTTCCTGCTCGCGTCGTGGGAGGGTGCTTCGAACCAATCGTCGCGCACGAAGACGTGGAAGTAGTCGAAGTCATGGGCGAAGTTGCGGCTCAGCGCGTTCGTGCCGCGTCCCAGTCGTCGGGCTGAGGTAGAGGCGGTAGCGTCATAGGGGCACCGCGGGTTCGATCGAAGCGCTCGCGGAGGCGTTCGGGACCGGGCCACGAAGTGTTGATTCAAACCGGCTCGAACTCTCCGAGAGCAACCTCCTCCTCGCGGGCTCGTATCCGGTGTACGCGTGTACCCTCGCCCGGGGAGGTGGCTCCTCGATCCCCATTACGTTGCGGTTCCAGAAGAGCCCGATGCGGTGTTCGATTCGCTCTTTCGTGTGTTAACGCGCGCGCGACCCGATATCGTCGATCGTACGTTCGAATCCGGGGCCACCGGCCGCCACGAATCCGCGGCTCGCACCGGATTCATCCGCGCTTGCCCAGAAGGAGTAGAGGCTCGCGTTGCGCACGTGGAAACGGAGCCGCACGGGCTTTCCGGCGAGCGCCGTGAGATCGCGCCCGCCCTTCCAGCGGATCTGACTTCGCGTGCTGTCTTCCGTCATCGGCAAGCAGTCCTTCATCGAGAATCCGGAAATCGCGCGGCCCGAATCATCGAGCACTTCCGCGCGTACTTCGCCGTGAGCCGCATCGGCGTTGACGAAGAGCCGGCGGCCGCTGAACGTCACCTTGCGCGTCGTCACCTGACCGCGGGCCGCCGTGCCATCGAGCGAGGCGAATCCATCGCGCCGTAGCGTCGCCAGCCCGACCGAGCCGATGCCGGGACGGGGCGTTCCCTTCACTCCGGCCCATCCCATCACGTAGAAATACAGCTTGTCACCCACGATCAGGCAGACGCCGCCCGCCGATTGCACATTAGCCCAATTCCAGTCGCCATAGCGCTCCGACACCGGGATGAAGGGCTTGCGTGAGGGCCGTTGCCAGTGAAAACCGTCGCGGCTGAATCCGAGCAGTACCTCGTTCGGCTTCGAGCGATCCTCCGGCTGCCCGCGCCAGATGCTGAACGCTCCGAGCAGGATACTCTCGTAGCCGACGGCATCGAGATTGTAGAGCTGCGGTTCGACGTTCATGTCCGCGCGGATGCCATCCTTGCGGTCCGCGGAAGTCCAGAACACCGGCTCACCGGCCTTCCAACGGAGCGCGCTCTCGATGTCGCGGCCCTCGTAATAGCGCCGGATGCGGCTCGGTGGATCGCCGGTCGCGTCCCGGATGCTCGCCACCCAAACCCTGCGGAACGGGTTCCAGAAGATCGTGGTTCGGTCGCCGCACGGGATGCTCCGCATGATCTCCGCGCTCCAGTGCACACCGTCGGGAGAGTAGAAGAGCCGCTGCGGTTGCATGTGGCTCGAGGAGGAAACCATCTTGTAGCGCCGCTCGGGCATCGTCTCGTCGAGGTCGAGCCAGACGGTCGAGGATCCGCGCCCAACCGGATGCACGATGTTGGTGCCGGGGACCGGATCTCGAAGCGGTTTCTCCCATTGGATTCCGTCTTTCGAAACCGCGAGAGCCGTCGAGTGCGTGTAGCCGATCCGGTACCACATCTTGAACAACTGCTCGCGCGGTTCATACCAGACGCCGTCGCTGTAGACAGAGACCGCGATGCCGGGTCCCCAGAGTTCCGCGTTGCGCCCCTTGTCCTGCCGCTCCCACGGGCGATCGGGCTTCAATACCGGCGTCGCGGGATGATACCGGGCGGAGTGATAGGTTCGGGCAAGCGTCGTGTTTTCGATCAAGTAGTCGTCAACGAACAGTTGGCGCCCGGTGTCGATCGCGATGACAGCCGGACTCTCCGGAGGTCCGCTGGGCTGGGCGGCGGCCATCGCGGCGAGGAGAGGCAGACAGATCAGGCGCATCGTTTGACGATAATATTCTAGTTTCATGTTCGAGACCACTTCGCGCCTGATGTCCCGCCGTGCCGCGTTGGCGATCGCCGCTGGTGCCGCCGTGCGCCCTCCTTCGGTCGTGGCCGCGTCGCACCTCGACTGGTGGACACATGCCCGCTTCGGGATGTTCATCCATTGGGGAGTGCACACGATCATCGCGCGGGACATCTGGAACATGGAGCATGAGTCGATTCCGCCCGCCGAGTACAAGCTGCTGGGGGCGAAGTTCCGGCCGCCCGTGGGCGGTCCGCGTGCGTGGGCGAAACTCGCCAAACAAGCCGGACAGAAGTACATGGTCTTGACGGCCAAAAATCACGACGGCTACTGTTTGTTCGATACCAAGACCACGGACTTCTGCGCGACCAAGCAGGCCTGCGGCCGCGACCTCGTCGCCGAATACGTGGAAGCCGCCCGGGCCGAAGGGCTCCGCGTGGGCCTCTACTTCTCGATGATGGACTGGTATCATCCCGACGGAATCCGCTGCGTTGTCGACAACGCGGCACGCGAGCGGTTCGTGCCGTATATCCACGAACAGGTCCGCGAGATCTGTTCGAACTATGGCAAGATCGACATCCTCTGGTGGGATGGCGACTGGCCGCTCGACGCCCGCGCTTGGGATGCGGAGAACCTGCAGAAGTGGATCCGCGAGCGGCAACCCGGAATCATCATCAATGATCGCGGCGGGCTGAAGGCCGACTTCTCGACGTCCGAACAGAAGATCGAACCCGCGGGCGAGGGCCGTCCCTGGGAAACCTGCATGACGATCAATGGCTCGTGGGGCTACGTCGCGGCGGACGACACCTGGAAGACCCCTAGGAGCGTGATCGGCAGCATGATCACGTCGGCGCGCGGCGGCGGCAATTTCCTGTTGAACATCGGCCCGCGCGCCGATGCGAGCGTGCCCGAACCTTCGGTTCGCGTGTTGGAGGAAGTCGGCCGCTGGATGAGCCGGTACGGCGAAACCATCCATGGCTCCGAGCGATGCCGGGTGTCCCGAAGCAACTACGTGAACTTCACGCGCCGCGGCAACAAGCTCTTCCTCCATGTGACGCGCTGGCCTGGAACGGTGATCACGCTCGCGAGATTCACGAGCAAGGTGAAGTCCGCTCGGTGGGTGGCGACCGGAAAGCCGGTTGCGTTCGAGCAGGCCCGCGAAGATGATCCGCGTGAGCCTTCGATCGGGTTCCCGCTCTATCGCGTCAAGTTCACGGGACTGCCCGAGACCGCGCCCGAGGTGCTCCCCGTGATCGCGGCTGAGTTCGAAAGCGAGCCGGTGCAGGATCTGAAGTTCCAGCGCTGGGGCAAGAAGTAGCCGCTACGCCGCGGTGCCCGACGCCGCGCGATTCGGCTCCCACAGCACCTCACCCGCCCCGAGGAGCGAATTTGCCCAGCGGCTCCACACGAAGAGCGCGTCGCTCAGCCGGTTCAGGTATGCGATCGCCTCTTCGGGGACGGACTCCTCACGAGACAGCGCGACGGCGATCCGCTCGGCGCGGCGGCAGACAGTGCGCGCGGCGTGCAGTTCGGTGTTGACGCGCGATCCGCCCGGCAGCACGAACGAGCGAAGCGCGGTCAGCGATTCGTTGGCGTGGTCGATCTCGCGCTCGAGCTGATCGATTTCGGCTTGCGTCACGCGCGGCTGCTTGGGATGAACATCCTCGGGCATGGTGGCGAGGATCGAGCCGAGGTTGAACAGCTCGTGCTGCACGCGCAGCAGGATCCCGCCGAGCGGCGCCAGCGCCGCGCGCTCGAGCGAGGAGACGCGGGCCATGCCAATGTAGGAATTCAGTTCGTCCACCGTGCCGTAGCACTCGATGCGGAGCGTGTCCTTCGGAACTCGCTGCCCACCCACCAGGCTGGTCTGCCCGCCGTCACCGCGCCTCGTATAGATGCGGTTCAGCGCGACGTGCGGATCGTGATACGTCTTCTCTTCGGACACCTCTTCATTGTAGGGTTCTATCATCAGAGTATGAAGGCAGCATTATGAGTGCAGCGGCGGCCAAGCTTGGACGCGTGTTCGAAACGCTGAGCGGAATTCCGGTCGATCCGGTTTACGGGTCGGCGCCTCGTGCGATCCCGCCGCCCGGCGAGTTTCCGTACACGCGCGGCATCCACGAGACGATGTACCGCGGAAAGCTCTGGACGATGCGCCAATTTTCGGGCTTCGCCACGCCGGAGGAGACGAATCGCCGGTATCGCTATCTGCTCGAGCAGGGCCAGACCGGACTCTCGGTCGCGTTCGACCTTCCGACGCTAATGGGGCTCGATTCCGATGACGCGGGCGCGGGCGCGCTCGGCGAGGTCGGAAAGTGCGGAGTCGCGATCTCGTCCCTCGCCGATATGGAGACGCTGTTCCAAGGGATTCCGCTCGACAAGGTGAGCGTTTCGATGACGATCAACTCACCCGCATCGGTGCTGTTCGCCTTCTACCTCGCGGTGGCGGAAAAGCAAGGTGTTCCGTGGAGCGCGCTTAACGGAACCCTGCAGAACGACGCCTTGAAAGAGTACATCGCGCAGAAGGAGTACATCTACCCGCCACGGCCGTCGATGCGGTTGGTGACCGATTCAATCGTGTTCTCGGCCCAGTCCGTACCCAAGTTCAATCCGATCTCGATCTCGGGCTACCACATCCGCGAGGCCGGATCGACCGCGGTGCAGGAACTCGCGTTCACTCTGCGTGATGGAATCGAGTACGTCGATTGGGTCCTCGAACGCGGCATGGATGTCGACACGTTCGCGGGACGGCTCAGCTTCTTCTTCAATTCGCACAACGATTTCTTCGAAGAGATCGCGAAGTTTCGAGCGGCGCGCCGGATGTGGGCGCACATCATGCGGGACCGGTTCGGCGCGAAGTCTGAGCGGAGCTGGAAGCTGCGCTTCCACGCGCAAACGGCCGGATGTTCTCTCACCTGGCAGCAGCCCTACAACAACGTCGCGCGGACCACGGTGCAGGCTCTCGCCGCAGTGCTCGGTGGATGCCAGTCGCTCCACACGAATTCGCTCGACGAGGCCTACGCGCTGCCGAGTGAACACTCCGTGACGATCGCGCTCCGCACCCAACAGATCCTCGCCCATGAGAGCGGAGTTGCCGCCGTGCCCGATCCACTGGGCGGCAGCTATTTCGTCGAAGCGCTTACCGATGAGGTGGAATCGCGGGCGCAAGAGTACATCCGTAGGATCGACGAGATGGGCGGCATGATTCCGGCGATCGAGCGCGGCTATCCGCAACAGGAGATCGCCAACGCGAGCTACGAATACCAGCAGTCGCTCGAGCGCGGTGAGCGGACCATCGTGGGCGTGACGGCCTTCCAGAACGAATCCGAGGAGCCGATCGAGTTGTTACAAATCGGCGAGGATTCAGCGGCGGCGCAACAGGCCAAGCTCGCTGATTTGCGCCGGACTCGGGACAACGCCGCCGTTCAACGAAGTCTCGACGCGCTGCGGCGAGGAGCCCACGGCGATGCGAACACGATGCCGCTGATCCTCGACGCGGCTCGAAACTACGCGACGTTGGGTGAGATCTGCCGTGCCATGGGCGATGTGTTCGGAGGCTGGACGGAGCGGACGGTCCTGTAGCGCCTGGGCGTGGGAGCCGGTTGGATCAGCTCTCGGGCCGATGGTCACGCTGGCCAATTCGGCGGGGATGGCAGCGATGAATCAGCGTGCCCCGATCGCGATCAATTCCCGTGCGGTGCGGTGATAGATGCGGCCACGCGAGTAGGCAATCGAGTTCAGCGACAACGTCTCGCCTGAAGGTCCGAGATCGTTCACGGCGAGAAGTGCCTTCTCGTCGAGCACCGGTGCTCTCGAGTCGAGCACGTAGGTGATGCCGAGGCTGGTCGTGAAGTAGATCCGATCATTGATCGCCACCGGACTTCCCCAAAACGCCGGCGTCTCCCATCCGTCCATCCGCGTTCGATCCTCGGTGGCGATGTCCTCACCCTTCGAGTTCGTGGCGGTCGTCCGAACCGCCTCACCGTAGACAGGGCGATCCGGCTGGCCAGCTTGGCGAATCACCGTCACCGGGACTTCGAAGTACTCCACCTTGCCCGATTCGACGTTCGCGCGCGCGATGCAGTGCGACGGACCCGCGCGGCCCTTCGGAGGCTTGCGATTCCGGCGATGCGCGGTCGAAGTCAGGTAGTAGTGATAGCCGTTGATCGCGATGTTCGCGTGCCAGGCGGGAAACACACGGATCACTTCATCAGCGGCGAGTTTGTTGCGCGGCGAAAGCTCGCGTACTTCACGCAGATTGACGCCCTTGTGAACGATGTGGCGCTTGGCCGCGGGATCCCACTGGCGATAGTCGACGTTCCGGATCAGCGATTGCTCGCGGAGCAGCTTGCCGGTCGCCGCGTCGAGCACCAGGTGCGATTCTTCGGGATTCAGCTTGAACCAGTAGGCGTAACGGGAATCCCAGTGCATGACCCACAGCGCCTGCCATGTTGGTCCACCTTCTTCGCCATCGCCCGCGACGAATCGCCAGATCGTCTTGCCATCGAGCAAGCTGGTGAGCGAGAGACCCACGGGACGTTCAGGAACATCATGCCAGCCGCCTCGTCCGTGAAGCACCGCGGGCCTGCCGTCCGCGGTGCGGCCGAACCGCGACGTGACATACGAAGTGGTGCCGTCTTCGGCGATCCAGCGGGTCTTGCCGGTGCGCTTGTCGATCGCGTGCAGATAGTTCCACCCGTTCTTCGACGGCGGCGAGTCGGTGAGAGGTTCGAGATTCAGGATCACCTCTTCCCACAAGATCGGCTCATGCTGTTTGTTGAACGGGAACGGCTTGCCCCATGGCCGAAAGGCACGCCGCCAAACCTGCTTGCCATCGTGAGTCCAGCAGCCCGCCTCCCCGCTGGCGTTGAAGAACCAGACGTGTCGGTCATCCGCGACTGGTGATGGCGAGGTCGAATCCGAGTAGGCGTACATCATCGGACTCTTCTCGGGACCATCGAGTGTCACCGACCAGAGGATCCTGCCGGACTTCGCGTCGACCGCGTGGCCTTGAATCCGGCTACTGAATCCCTTCTCGCCCTCGGCAAACGTGGTGAGGAAGAGCTTGCCGTTCGCCGCCGCGATGCCGCTCTGCCCGGCGTTCGGTAGTGGGACTCTCCAGACGATATTCGACCCGCGCGACACCGACCACGACACCGGCGCGGCGGGTCCGCGCACCTGCCAATCGCCATTCGGGCCCGCGGCGTGCGGCCAGTCCGCCGCCGCGAGAGCGAGTCCGAACGTGGAGATCAGTAACGCGCGAGCCAGCGGGCCTTCTCCAGAATCTTCGCCTTGTTCGGCAGAAACGCGTGCTCGAGCGGTTGGCTGTACGGCACGGGAGTATCGGGCGCCGCCAGCCGAATGACCGGTCCGTCGAGCCACTCGAATGCCTTCTCAGTGATGCGCGCGGCGATCTCGCCTCCGACACCTCCCGTCAGCGTCGCTTCGTGCAGCACGAGTGCCTTCGATGTCTTCTTGACGCTCGTGAGAATCGTCTCTTCGTCGATCGGCAGCAACGTGCGCAGGTCCACGATCTCCATCGAGATGCCTTCCTTCGCCAGTTCGTCCGCAGCTTCGTTCGAGGCGTGGACCATCGCGCCGTAGGTGATCACCGAAAGATCCTTGCCTTCTCGGAAGACCTTCGCTTTTCCGATCGGCACCGTGTAATCGCTGCCAGGAACATCGTCCTTCACGCTGCGGTAGAGCGCCTTGTGCTCGAAAAAGATCACCGGATCGTTGTCGCGAATCGCGGACTTGATCAGGCCCTTGGCGTCGTAGGCCGTGGAAGGCTGAACCACCTTGAGGCCGGGCGTGTGAACGAACCACGCTTCGTTGTTCTGTGAGTGGTAGGGGCCGCCGTGAATTCCGCCGCCGTTGGGTGCGCGGATGACGATCGGCACGGGAGCGTTCCAACGATAGCGGCACTTGGCCGCGAAGTTGACGATCTGATCGAAGCCGCAGGAGATGAAGTCGGCGAACTGCATCTCGGCCACCGGTCGCATGCCCATGAAGCTGGCGCCGATTGCCGCGCCCACGATCGCCGATTCCGAAATCGGCGTATCGACCACGCGCTTATCGCCGAAGCGATCGAGCATGCCCTTGGTGACCTTGAACGCGCCACCGTAGACGCCGAGGTCTTCGCCAATCAGGAACACGTTCGGATCGCGCTCCATCTCTTCCCAAATGCCTTGGCGGATGGCCTCGAGATAGGTGGTGACCATCTAGCGGGACTCCTCGTAGACGTCGCGTTCGAGGTCTTTCGGATCCGGGTATGGGCTGGCTTCCGCCCAGTCGATGGCGTCGTCCACTTCCCGCCGGATGCCCGCGTAGAGAGAGTCGATTTCCGAGCGCGACGCGAAACCGCGATCGAGCATGCGGCGCTCCATCCGCACGATCGGGTCCTTGTCTCCCCACTGAGCCCACATATGCTTGGGAACGTAGTCGGCCGGGTCGTGGGCGGAGTGGCCCGTCATGCGGAACGTCTTGCACTCGATCATGTACGGGCCGAGGTCCATGCGGGCGTGTTCGGCGGCGCGGCGCGTGGCTTCGTGGACGGCCCAGCAATCGTTGCCATCCACGATCTCGGCGGGAATCCCGTAGCCGGGCGCGCGGTCCGCCACGTCCTTGCACGCCATCTGTTTTTCGAGCGGAGTCGAGTAGGCGTACTGGTTGTTATTGCAGATCAGCACCAGCGGGGCTTTCTGTACGGCGGCGAGATTGATGCCCTCGTGCCAGTCACCGCGGCTGGTGGCGCCGTCACCGAAGTAGTTGAATGCGATGTTGCGAGAACCCTGGAATTTCAGCGCCATCGCCGCTCCTGCCGCCACGGGTACCGAGGCCGCCATCGCCGAGATGATCGCGACGATCCGCTTCGAGAGATCGCCCATGTGCATGTTGGCGTCGCGCCCGCGCGTCAACCCGCCCATGCGGCCCATGTACTGCGCGAAGACTTGGCGCGGATGGACGCCGCGAATGAAGTAGAGCCCGAGATCGCGGTGACAGGGAAACAAGACATCGTTCTCCTCCGCCACCAGGCCCGATCCAACGCAGATGGCTTCCTGTCCGCGGCCCACGTACACGCCGCCCAGGATCTTGCCTTGCCGGTAGAGTTTGCGCTCGATCCGTTCCTCCACCTCGCGCTGGAGAAACATGTAGTGGAGCATTCGCCGGGATAAGGATGATTCCGCCTGTTCTTGCGGCGAAAGAAGAACAGGGGTGAGGGTTGCGGTCATGCGGGCCTCCCCGATAATGTCGCCCGTGTTGGGTCCAAACGCACTAGTATACGGCATCGGGAAACGATCCTGGCGTACCGGCGATCATCGCGGCGACGTGCCGGCGCCGGCCCGGCCAACGAGCATCCGCCACGCTCTGTATAATGACCGCAGAGGATCGCGCAACAGTGAATTCGACACTTTCCCGCCGCACGTTTCTGCGAGGCATTGGACTCGGTGGTTCCATCATCCGCGTCGGCCTGCCGCCACTCGCGGCGATGTTCAACTCGAGTGGAACCGCCTATGCCGGGACCAAATCGGCGATGCCGAAGCGGTTCGTGTTCTGGTTCAACGGTAACGGCATCCCTGAAAAGTACTGGGTGCCGCGCGAAACGGGAGAGAACTTCGAGTTCACCGCTTGCTTGAATCCTCTTACGCCGTTTCGCAAGGACATCCACGTCATCACCGGGCTCGACAGTCCGGCCGCGCGCGTGCCGCAGCCCGGCAACAGCCACTATCCGTCGATGAGCGCCCTGATCTCCGGTCAGCCGTTCACTGGACGTGGCGCCGGCGGGCCTTCGTTCGATCAGGTGATCGCGCGCAAAATCGGCGAAGAGACGCGGTTCCGCTCGCTACAGATCGGCGTGTCGCAGGAATCGTTCGGCGAAGCGATCCAGCGCAACATGAGCTGGGCCGATCGCGACCGGCCCCTGCCTCCAGAGATGCTTCCGCACAAGCTGTTCGACCGCCTCTTCGGCGTGAAGGAAGCCTCGTGGGTGAACCGCCAGACGTCGATCCTCGACACGGTTCAGGAAGAAGCGAAGACACTGGCGGGCAAGCTGGGCGCCGATGACAAGGCGAGGCTCGAGGATTATCTGAGTTCGGTGCGCGACGTGGAGCGCGCGATCGCGAGCCTGCCGCCCGAGTATCGAACGGTGGTCGAACGTCCGGCCGAAGGTGGCGATCTGCGCGACTGGCCCCGCATCGCCAAGCTCCAAAGCGATTTGCTGGTTCACGCGCTCGCCAGCGGACAGACGCGGGTTGCCTCCTACATGCTGACCAAGTGCCAGGGCCTGTCGCGATTCCCGTGGCTCGGGCACACCGCGCAACGCCACCACGAGTACACGCACGGGCAGGTGGAAACCCCGCGCGGCATGCGCATTCTGCGCGACATCTGCCGCTGGCACGTGGAGGAGTTCGCCTACCTGATCGGAAAGCTCAAGGCGACTCCGGAGGGCGATGGCAACCTGCTGGACTCGACGTGCCTAGTCTACGTACACGAGCACGCCGAAGCCAACGCTCACAAGAACAATAATCTCGCGGTGCTCGTCGCCGGACATGCCGGCGGAATCAGACTGGGCATGCATACGCGGACCACCGGCACGCTCGGCGACCTCTATCTCACGCTCGCGGAGGAATCGGTGGGCGCGCGCATCGGGTCATTCCCGACCGCCGAACGGAAGCTCACCGAAATCGCCTGAATCGGGATCGCTATGGGGCCGGAGCCGGTTCTGGCTTCGGTTCCTCGACGTGGAACAGGATGGTGCCCGGCGGCACCTTTCCATCCTGCCGCTGAATCTGGTCGAGGTGATCCTTCTTCGAAAGCTTCTCGATATTCTTCTTCAGCTTTTCGTTCTCATCGTTTTTTTCTTTGACTTCTTTGCGCAATGCACGGATTCGCTCGTGCCTCGCCCGAAGGTCCGCCAGACCATCGGGACCGCGCAGGTGGACGACGGCGTAGCTGCCTGTTCCAACGAGGAACAGCGCGAACAACACGCGCCGGGCCGCCTTGCTCATATCTATCTTTTATAATCCGATTTGGTACTCGAAATCAAAGTCCAGTACGGAGGTGGTGTCCGCGGTGACGGATAAGATCGTGGTGTTCTCTTCTTGCGGGGACGAAGACGAAGCGAAACGGGTGGGCCGCCACTTGGTGGAACAGCGCGTTGCCGCGTGCGTGACGGTGGTGCCGGGAGCGCACAGCATCTACTGGTGGCAGGGTAAGCTCGAGGAGAGTCCCGAGTGGATTCTCATGATCAAGTCTAGCCGCGAGGCGCTGCCCAAGTTGCGCGAGGAACTCCAGAAGGTGCACACCTATCAAGTGCCGGAGATCGTGGCGCTGCCCATCGTCGACGGGTCACCGGCGTACCTGGACTGGATGGAACGCGAGATCCAGTTGCGGTAGTGATGCGCGGCGTGCTTTGATAGGCAATCACCATGGCCACGCGAACTCAACCGGTATCGTCCTTTCCCGCCTCGGCCCAGAGGCCTACCCGCGCTCGCTATTGGGTCATCTTCTTCGCCGTGACGCTTGCGATCCTCGCCTACATCGATCGGGTATGCATCTCAATGGCCGCTCCCAACATCTCGGCCGACCTCGGTTTCGACCGGGTCGCCATGGGTGGTGTCTTCTCGGCATTCGCCATTGCCTACGCGGCGTTCGAGATTCCGGGTGGATACTGGGGCGACAAGATCGGCCCCCGCCGCGTGCTCATGCGGATCGTGCTGTGGTGGAGCGTATTCACCGCCCTCACCGGCCTCGCCTGGAACTGGCTGTCGATGGTGGTCACCCGATTCCTGTTCGGCGCGGGTGAAGCGGGATGCTTCCCGAATCTCACCAAGGCCTTCACGATCTGGTTGCCCGCTCGCGAGCGCGTGCAGGCGCAAGGCATCATGTGGATGTTCGCGCGCTGGGGTGGAGCCTTCACGCCGCCGCTGGTCGCGCTGGTGTTTTCCTATATGTCGTGGCGCTGGTCGTTCGGGCTGTTCGGCGCAATCGGCTTGATCTGGGCCGGGGCATTCTACTACTGGTTCCGCGATGATCCACGCAAGCATCCGTCAGTCAACGACGCCGAGAAGGCAATGCTCGCCGACGGCGCTTCCAACGCGGAGTCGCACCATGCCGTGCCGTGGGGCAAGCTGGCCGGGTCGCGAACGGTCTGGCTGCTCTGGGCCCAATACTTCCTGCTCTCGTTCCCGTGGTATTTCTACATCACGTGGCTTCCCACGTATTTGAAGGATGGCCGCCACGTGGAAGCGAGCATGGTGAAGTGGTACGCGGTCTTGCCCCTTCTGTTGGGTGGCCTCGGATCGTTCACCTGCGGAATCCTGTCGAGCCGGATCGTCAAGATGACCGGCAGCGTCCGCTTCACGCGGCGCCTGCTCGCCTGCATCGGCTTCGCGGGAGCCGCCATCATGCTCGTCGTCTCGATCAACACCCAGGATGCGCTGCTCGCGATGATCTTCATGGGACTCGCCAGTTTCTGCAACGATCTGGTCATGCCGGGCGCCTGGGGGACGTGCATGGACGTTGGCGGACGCCACGCGGGCACCCTCTCCGGTTCCATGAACATGATGGGCAACCTAGCGGGTTTCGTCGCGCCGGTGTTCGGTGGCTACATCCTCAAGACCACCAACGACGACTGGAACCTCTTCCTCTACATCATGGCCGGCGTGTACACGCTCGGCGTGCTCTGCTGGCCCTTCATCGATCCGGTCACGCCGATCGAACAGGACTAGAGCGGAGGCCCGCCGCGATATGAGAAGCTGGTCTCTCCTCGCGATGTCGATCACTCTCCTCGGCGAAGAAGTTTGGGCGCAGAGCGGCGCCGGTGCTCCCACTTGGCGCCCTGTCGTCATGGGCCGCAAGGGCATGGTAGCCGCGGAACATCCGCTGCAGGCACTCGCCGGCATGCGCGTGCTGCAAGCGGGCGGGAACGCCATTGATGCGGCGGTCGCCGTCTTCTACATGACCGCGGTCACCGAACCGAGCGAAGCCGGACTCGGCGGCGACGGATTCATCCTCGCCTACATCAAGAGCCTCGACCGCGTGGTCTTGATCAACGGCAGCGGTGGCGCGCCAAAGCTCGCGACGGCGGACTTCTACCGCAAGAACCCAGGCTCGATTCCGGCTGATGGCCCGTTCTCGACTTCGGTTCCGGGCGCGGTTGGAGGCTTTGACGCGCTGCACGCGAAGTTCGGAACCAAGCGCTATCCGGAACTGCTCTCGGACGCGATCGAAACCGCGCGCGAAGGGTACGCCGTAAGCGCGTGGGGGGCGGGGAACTTCAAGCGGTCGCAGACGATGCTCGCCAAGTGGCCGAGTTCGGCGAGAGTGTTCCTTCCCGGTGGCCAGCCGCCCGCGATCGGACATTGGCTCGAGCAGAAGGATCTGGCGAACACCATCGAACGTATCGCGCAAAAGGGCGCAGACGATTTCTATCGCGGCGATACGGCACGCGTGATCGCGCGCTATCACGAAAGCACCGGCGGACTGCTGCGATATGAAGACCTCGCCGGATTCCAGGCCGAGCAGGCCGAGCCCATCCGCATCGGCTATCGTGGCTACGAGATCCTGCAATCGCCACCGAACTCGGGCGGCATCGTGATGCTGATGGCGCTGAAGATTCTCGAAGGGTTCGATCTGAAATCGCTCGGGCACAACTCGCCGCAATACCTGCACCTGCTCGCCGAGGCATCCAAGCTCGCGTTCGCTGATCGCTATCCGTATATCACCGATCCCAAGTTCGCGCCCGATGCTCCAGTGAAGGAACTGCTCTCGAACGAATACGCGGCGTTGCGGCGCGCGCTGATCAGGAAGGATCGCGCGATCGCCGGTGTCGCCCCGCCGGGAGATCCGCGCGGAGGAAAGGCAATCCTCGCCGGTCACGAGATCCGCTACACCGAACCGGGCCGTGCCGTGGTGGCCCAACAACGAGACCTTCGCGCCGATGGAGAGCAGACTTCGTCCTTCTCGATCGCCGACCGCTTCGGCAATGTGGTGAGCGTCACGCATAGCGTGAACGGCGGATTCGGCAGCGGCATGGTGGTGGACGGCGCGGGCTTCGTGCTCAACAATCGCGGATCGTATTTCGGACTCGACGCGAGCGACATCAACGTCATCGCACCAGGCAAGCGGACGCGTCAAGGCGCGATCCCTGCAATGGCGCTGCGCGACGGCAAGCCGTTCCTCGCCTGGAACACGCCCGGTGGCGACACGATTCCCCAGACGATGACGCAGGCGTTTCTGAACGTGGTCGAGTTCGGGATGAACGTGCAGCAGGCCGCCGAGGCTCCGTGCGCGATGACATCTAACTTCCGCGTCTCGATGTATCCGCAGGCTCCCGGGGATGGACTTGCGATGCCACAGGTGCTCGCCGATCGCGTGGGGGCGGCCCTGCGCGCTCTCGGACATCCCGTGCAGCCGTCGCCCACGCAGCCGCCGTACGGGTCACCGTCGGGTCCGGGGGCTGTGAAGATGATCCTGCTCGATCAGGGCTCGGGTGTGATGTACGGTGGCGCGAGTCCGGGGAAAGACAACTACGTGTTGGGCTGGTGAAGCTCCCCGTGAGGGTCCTGGCGTCTCCGGACAGTGAATCGCCTCCCGCAGGCGCGTGGCGGAGGGACATTCGTGGCGCATCACCAGAGCGAGCACGATGGTCAATGCGAGGACGATTCCGAGCGGGATGATCGTCCCGCGGACGAGGCTGTCGGCCCAGCCGGGTTGATCGATGCGCTTCATGGCGCGGCTGAGGCCCGATGCCAAAGCCGCCTGGAACGCGACTTCACCCAGCAACTCCGGTGCCGTGTAGACGAGATAGGCGCCGGTTCCGAAGATTGCTCCGATGAGCATCGCTAGTGCGAGCACGATGAACCAGCCGTCTTCCAGATCGAGGTCGATGCCGAAGCTGGGCAGCGAGCCGGGCCTCGTTGATAAAGACGATTCGAGGGCGGCATCGGTGGTGAACTCGGCCGCATCGGCGGCCCCGCCGGCTACGATCTCGGGCAGGCTCGCGGATCGATTGGTGGTGACGAACCAAATCCAGATTCGCACCAAACCGAGAAAGACACCATACGACATGAACACCGACACCGGGTATCGCACGATGGGCTGATGGAGACCGGCGGTCAACAGCAGGCGGCTGGCCAGCACTCCCGACGCAATCACCGCCAACAGCATCAGCGCCATGTGGAAGCGCACGAAGTACTCGCGCAGCAACCGCTGTTTGAATTCGTGGGGAGGAGGCAGTCTACTGACTGACATTCGCGGCTTGCAGGGCTGAAGCGATGTTGCGGTAATACTGCGCGGCTTCCGGATCGACCTTGCAGTGCTTGGCGCGGTAGACGATCACGAGCGCTAGCCGCGACTGTGTGCTACGGTTCGGTTCGCTGCGGTGAAGTGCCATGCAGTGATGGATGACGGCATCGCCGGGCGCGAGCACCGCAGGGACTTCATTCAGATTGGCTGGCACCTGATCCGCCTTCATGCTGTTGCCGAGAACACCCGAGGCAACGTGAGGTAGCCGCTGACCGTTGTGCGACCCGGGCACGTAGTAAACGCAACCGTTTTCGATCGTGCTCGGATCGAGCGCGATCCAAAGCGTGAAGCAATCGGGCGGCACGAGGTTGAAGTATGCGTTGTCCTGATGATGCGGGACGACGGAGCCGACGAGGGCCGGCTTGGAGAATGTTTCCGCGCCCGCCACCTCGGCCTCTCCGTTCACCATGACGGCAGCCATGCGAAGAATTTCGGGCCGGTTCGCGAAGGCGGCGAAGTAGCCATCGTGCTTGTCCAGCCGCCAGAGATTGCGCACACGGCGCGATCCATCGGGGAGCGGTTCCTTTTCCCAAACGATGTCAGTGGGCGGGAGCGACGGCGCGATCTCCCGTTCGTATCGCTGTAACTCTGCCTTCACTTCGGCGATCTCCCCGGGCGAAAGGAGCGAACGAAAAACGAGGAAACCATCCTCGTCATACTGGCGCTTTTGCGCGGAAAGATCTTCTGGACCTGCGTTCATACTCTCTCGATCCTATCGCTTCCGGAACGTCTTTTCGATATCGGCGCGCTCGGCGGAAGTCAGCAGCCGCAACTTTTCGCTACGCGTGAGGAACCAGAGCTTCGCCGTCTCTTCCAACTCCTCGGTGCGGTCGACAGCCTCTTCGAGCGTCGAGCCGAGGCAGATGACGCCATGATTGCGCAACAGCATCGAGTCGTGATCCACCGCCGACGCGCCCACCGCTGACGCGAGATCCGCCGATCCGGGCCGGAAGTACGGAAGCACCGCGAGCGGTGCCACGCGCATCAGGTAGTAGGGCGTGAACACGGGCAACGGCTCGGCTTCATCGAGTGTATCGAGGCAGGACAACGCCACCGAATAGGTGCAGTGCAAATGCACGAGCGCGCGGGCTCGTGATCCGGCGCCTTTGTAGGCTGCGAGATGAAACGGGAACTCCTTCGACGCCTTGTTGCCGTTGAGCGGGTTGCCGTCGAAATCGATTCGCGCCATCCTGTCCGGCGTGAGGTTGCGCAACGATCCGCCGGTGGGCGTGATCCAGACGGAGTCTCCGAGTACCAGGCTGAGGTTGCCGGTGGAGCCGAAAGCGTAGCCGCGTTGGAAAAAGCTCGCGGCCACTTCGCAGAGTTGTTCGAGGGGGTCCATGGTCAGATCTTGTCGAGGGCTTTGACGAAAAAGTCGGGGGCGCCGAAGTTGCCGGACTTGAGCGCGAGCGAAAGGCGGCCCTCATCGAGGGAACGAAGGGAGGGCACGCCGGGGTCGATCGTTCCGGTGATCTCGACTGCTTCCACTCCGAGCGCGCTGATCACCGCGCCGGACGTCTCACCGCCGGCCACGATGAGCCGGCGGACGCGAGATTCCGCCGTGAAAAGTGCCGCGAGGCCGCCCATGAGCGCTTCGACTCGAGCGGGGGCGTCTGGCGACGGGAATCGCTTGCCGGCCGGCGCGGAAGACACGATCGCCACCGCTCCGCGTTCAGTGAGGTCGCGGTGTGCGCGAGAGTACAGATCCTCCGGCGTATCCTCCTCCTTCACATGAACGATTCGGCAGCGCCCGGATCGCTGCAGGTGCGCAACCTGCTCGAGGGTCGCCTGGGAACAACTGCCGGCGAGGATCACCGCGCCACCGGACGTGCGTTCGGGTTCGGGGCGGGCCTCGAGATTCAGCAGCTTGCGCTGCTTCCAAACTTCGGGCAACGCGACGCCCCAGCCGCTGCCGCCCGTAACGAGCGGCAGGTCGGCGAATCCATGGGCGATGCAATCGAGGTCATCGTTGGTGATCGCATCGATCAACGCAATCTCGCCGTCCGGCTTCATGCGTCCGCTCTGCACCTGCGGTAGCGGGATCAGGCCGACCGCCCGCGGCGTCTGCATACCGAGCCAGCGGACGAGATTGCTATCGGTCATCGGATTCAGCGGATGCGTGCTCATCGGCGACTCCGAAAGGAGCACTCCGTTCACGAAGAGATGTCCGAGATACTGTGTGCGGCCGTTGACGGGAAGAGCCGGCATCGCAAGCGTAAACGAGACACCGAGCCGTTCCATCAACGCATCGGTCACCGGGCCGATGTTGCCGAGCGGCGTCGAGTCGAACGTCGAACAGTATTTGAACTGAATTTGGCGCGGCTCGAGCTCGAGCAGGCGGTCGAGCGCGGAGAGCGCAAGCGCTCGAGCCTGATTCGCCTCGATGGAACGCGACTTGAGACACGCCACCGCGGCGCGGAATCCCCCTGCCCGGATTCGCGCGATCGTCTCTTGACTCGGAACGCCGAAGGTCTGCACGGTGGAAACACCGCGCTCGGCGAGCATCCCCGCTAGGTCCGCGCCGCCGGTGTAGTCGTCGGCGATCGCCCCCAATAGCAAACTCATGGCAATGTCACTCTCCGCCAACCTTCCGCTCCGAACCGGAGGTCGCGCTCCACGAATTCCCACAGTACAACCTTTTTGCCTTCGAGCACTCGAGAACGCCGTGCCAAGTCCTGACGCACGAGCGTCGAGGCACCGCCATCGTTCACGATCGAGGCTACGGGAAGCCGGAGTGCCTTTGCCAAATGGGCGATGAATCCAGCGTTTCGGGGCGCGTCGGTTTGGAAGATGCGCAGGAAGCTGTCGCCGAGCACGAGCACCGGTGACGCTGGATCGTTGACTGGGCCTTCGACTTGCCACGCCGCGACGGACTCGGGGGCGAACCCGCTGCGAATCGCGAGCATCTGCGCCAAGTCGCCCCGGCGCTCGACACGCACTTCTCGCTCGGAGAACTGCGTTGTTCCGGGTTCGATTCTGAGCAGAGGCGCGGCGAACCGGGCCAGGGCTCGCGCGGTTGCGGGAGTCCAATGTGTGTCGAGCTTCAGGTATTCGCGAGGCTGAGCGAAGAGATCGATCGCCTCAACTCCGGACGATCGAAGACGCGGGAGCAGTTCCATCGCGGCCGACCGCTTTCCCGGCGCGTGGGGCTTCACGGGAATCGGCATGACCACGAGCCGGATGCCGCGCTTCTCCAGTTGGCGATGAGTGTCGAGGACCGTTTCGAATGCCTCTCGCGTGTCCACGGGTTCGGTCAGGTAGCGCACATCCTGCCGGTAGAAGAGCGTTCCGTCGTTGTGTGCGAGGACCTTTTCGCCTGCCTCGCGAAGTGCGTAGGTCAGTTGCTGGATCGCGGGGCGGGCCCGCTGGACAAAGATCGAGTCTTCATCGAGGCGGCGTTCGAATTCGCGCAAGCTGCCAGCATGGAAAGCAGGCGGAGGCCCGAACGCCAACTGCGCGAGCGGAACGAAGGCGATCAGGGCGAGAAAAGCGACGGAGAAGGTCTTCCGCATGGGCTCAGAATTGGAAATAGAGGAACGGATTGAAGGTCTGCGTGAACATCACCGAGGCGGTGAATGCGAACAGCGGCAGCAGCACGGCCATCTTCGGAGCCGTGAGGGTTCCGGCGAAGTCCGCCACTTCCACTCGCTGGAAGGCGATGATCGCACCGGCGGCGAAGATGAGCAGATGGAAAGGCGTGTAGATCTCGAGCGCGATCAACGGTGAGCCTCCGCCTGGCGTGAACATCGAGGAAAGGTAGCCGAGTGCGCGCGGCAGCGATTCGGCGCGGAAGAAGACCCAGGTGATCAGCACGATCACGTAGGTGACGCCGATCGCCACGGGCCGCGGGAAGACATCGTACGGCGCCTTCTTGCCGAGCCAGCGCTCGAAGGCCAGCACGGAACCGTGGATCGTTCCCCACATGACGAAAGTCCAGTTGGCGCCATGCCACAGTCCGCCCAGCACCATCACGATCGCCAGATTGCGATAGGTCCGGAGTGCGCTGCCGCGGTTGCCGCCGAGCGGAATGTAAAGATAATCGCGCAGCCACGTGGAGAGCGAGATGTGCCAGCGCCGCCAGAAGTCGGTGATGCTTTCCGAGAGATACGGCGAGCGGAAGTTTTCGGGAATCACGAAGCCGAACATGCGCCCGAGCCCGATGGCCATGTCGGAGTAGCCAGAGAAGTCGAAGTAGATCTGGAACGAGTAGGCGGCGATTCCGAACCATGCGGCCGCCATGCCGGGATCGGTGCCGCCGAATACCGCGTCCGCCACGCGGCCCATCGGATTCGCGATGAGGATCTTCTTCGCGAATCCGAGAATGAACATGGCGATGCCCACGGCGAACTTGTCCAAGGTGTGCGTGCGCTGCTGGATCTGTTCGGCAAGGATGTTGTAGCGGACGATCGGCCCGGCCACCAAGTGGGGAAACAGGCTCACGAAGCACGAAATGTCCGAGAACTTGCGCGCCGCCCGGGCATGTCCGCGATAGACGTCGATCGTGTAGCTGAGGCTCTCGAACGTGTAGAAAGAGATGCCGATCGGCAGTACGATCGAGAGCACGGGCAATGCGGGCGCGCCCACGATCGCGGCCAGACGATTCAGATTTTCCGCGGTGAACGTGAAGTACTTGAAGAAGGCGAGCAGCCCGAGATCGCCCACGATCGCCGCGCCCAGCGCGAGCTTGCGATGCCGCGGAGAGGCGCCCGGCGCGCCGATGATTCCGCCGCACACGAAGTCGAGGATCGTCGAGAAGAGCATCAGCGACACGAACCACGGCTCCCACCATCCGTAAAAGACGTAGCTCGCGATCGTCAGAAACGCGTTGCGCCCGCGCGGCAACAGATAGTAGACGAGCAGGACGATGGGCAGGAAATAGAAAAGGAAGATGTGGGAGGCGAAGACCAACTAGCGAGTCCCTGGATTCGTCCACAACGCCCAATAGCGCGTGCCTTTGGTTTCGAAATACTTGTCGATCATGCCGCCCATCCAATGCTGGTCGGCCGGTGAAGTGAGCGCCATCCGATGCACTTCGCCCGCGCGGAATCCGTCGAGCTTGCCGCCGATCTTTCCCGATTGATCGTCGGCGGCGGATGGACGCGGCTTGAGCGGGTTGTAGTGCGCCACGAAAACTTCGGGCGCATCGAGCGATCCTCGATGGACCTTCAACACGCGGTACTTCATCACGTAGGCGTAGTTGTACAGATCATTCGGAGGAAACGGCGCGGGGATCTCGACGAGTTCTCCCGTCACTTCCACTTGCCCCATCGCGGCGAGATTCGGGTCGGCCTCTTCCACTGGCTTGGAGCACGAGGCGAGACCGATTGCACACGCGGCGAGCGCCGCGCGGCGCGTCACTTCACGCCCCCGATCGCCGCATAGGTCCAGTGCGGTTCCCAGCCCGGAGTCAGCTTGACGTAGGGTCCGCTGTTCGCGTTGGGATGCAGCGTTCGCAGCGCCTTGCTTTCGCCTCCGATCATCGGCGCGTTGTTCAGCCGCATCACGTGGATCTCGGAAGCCTCGAATCCGCCATCGGTGGGCGCGAGTGTGAAGAGCACATACTTCATGTCGGGAGAAACCGCGCCGCCGTACACATGCCGGCCATCCTCTCCGTAGACGAGCAGCCGGTTCGAGCCGTCCCCGTCAGCCGACCAAAGCTGTGTCCAGCCATATCCCGTCTTCTGCCCCACTTTGCCAGCGAGCGCTCCGCCATCGGCTTCTTCTTGCTTGGCCGGGCGCGAGGAGAAGATCAACCGGCGTGAGTTCGGAAACCAGTCCGCCGTGCAGTTCTGAAACTTGGCGATCGGATTCGCTTCGCCCTTCGTTGCATCCACGCGAATCACAGTCCAGTTCTCGCCATAGAGATTCGCTGGTCCGGTGAACCATTTGCCATCGGGCGACCAGAACAACTGCTGATAGATCCCTTTGCGGTCGAGTTTCCGGACGAGTGTCTTCGTCGCGATGTCGTGGATTTCAATGCCCGTGGGCAGCAGGATCCCGATCTGTTTGCCGTCCGGACCCCACGTCGCCCACGGGTAGTCACCCATTTCTTCGGGCTTGCTGCCGTCCGAGTTCGCGATCACCAGCTTGCCCATCGTGCCCCACCGGTCGTGGCGGATCTTCACGTCGGGTGGGATGCGGCGATAGAGAATCCGCTTGCCATCATGCGAGAACCGAGGGCCCATCTCGTTCGTGCCCGGGGTGTTCGTAATGTTGCGCTTGCGCGAGCCATCGGGACGCATGAGGAAGATGTCCCAGTCGCCCTTTTCGGTTCGGGCGCTGTAGGCGATCCAGCCTTTCGGCGCGACCTCTTTCGTCAGCGCATCGGTTTGGGCGTCGAAGGCGAGCAGGGCCGGAACGGCGGCGAGAGAAATGGCGAACAATCGCATGGAAGCGTTATTCTATCGCGGCGGCGCGGGCCGCGTTTCGCGGATGCCTCGCATGATCTTGCCCCACAGCGCCTGGCCGAGTTCGGTGGCATCCTCGTTCCGCACAGGAATTACCTGGACATGCAGCCCGGCCATCTCGTCGCCCGAATCGGGCCCCCATTGCACGCGCTTCGGCGGCGATGACGGATTGCGCGGATTCGCGGCGGAGTTATCGTAGACGAAGTCCATTTCGAGGCGTGTGCCCGCGGGGAGCACGAACGGCTTTTCGTAGTGGTAGTGGCGCTGCCAGTTGAAGTCCCAATCGCGGACCCGGATCAATTCCACGCGTCTGCCTCCGGGCAGCGTCGCGCGGCCGGTCATCTCGCGGCAGATGTAGTGCGCATGCGGAATGATTCCCGTCACTTCGACATCGACCGGCAGTTCGAACCGGTCGCGGACGAGATAGCGGCGCTCGCCCGCCGCGATGTCGATGTTGCGCGATCCGAGCGCGATCTCCATCATGCGCCGTTGCGGCGGATCGGGCGTGAAGTAGAGGGCGACTTCCGACCGATCCTCGGTGTCTGTCCCGGCAGGATGATAGTGGACTTGCATCACGAGGTCGGTGCCCTTTCGCAATGCCACGGCCGTCTTCGGCGGATACTCGGTTGCGGTAAAGCCGGGAGTCCAGCCGCCGAGAGCGGCCGATGGCAGGAATCCGGGAACGCCGAAACAAGGATAGGTCTCGCCGTTCTTGCGTGCGGCGCGCAGTCCGTCGACGAACAGGATCGCGTGATGGACCACCCGCTTGTCGCCAGGCCGGAACTCGTAGGCTCGCACGTAGCGGTCCGCCGGAAGGTTCACCGGAACCACGATGCAGGTGTAGAGATCGGGTGAAGAGGCGGAGACGCGAATGGGCTTCGGCATGCGGATCACCATGTCCGGTTCGCCGAGTTGCCAGCCATCGCGAAAAGCCGGCACTGGCGGTGTCGCGGCCGGATCGCCCTCTGGCGCGCCTTCCTTCGCCCACTGCTCGAAGAGCCGGATCTCCGCGTCAGTCAGCCGCATCGCGCCACGAAAGGCGTGCGCACCGGGCTCGGCTTTCCACGGTGGCATCAGCCGCGCGCGAGTCACCTGAGCGATGGCGGAAGCACGTGGCGCCGCATCGGCATGGGTGGTGAGCGCGAACGGAGCGGTGCCGTTGGCGCGGTGGCATCCAGCGCAGTTCCGGAACAGAACTGGCGCGATCTGCTTCGAGAACGTGATGGTGGCGTTTTGTTTCGGTGCATCGAACTGGATTGCGCAGCCCACGGCCGGAGTCTCCGCCACGGCAACCGTTCCGCCCGCGAGCAGGGCGTCGAGTGCGTCGCGCAGATCGTGCTTCGAAGGTTCGCGATAAACGCCCAACGCCGGGCTCCGGTCATCGATCCGCCCGCGATAGACCACGCGGCCGTTCGGGCCGGTGACCACTACTTGTGGAGTAACCCGCGCGCCGAACTTGCGTGCCGCCGCCGCATCGCCCTTCGCGAAGCGTATTCCGCGTGGAGTGTAATCCGCCTGGATCCGCGCGATTTCAGGCTGCAGGCGATTCGAGAGCGGGCACGCCGTGGAGAGGAATAGATAAACCGTGATCCCGGCGATCACAGCGACGCCTCGACTTCGAGGTAGAGATCGATCAGTTCATCGGCGATGCGCTGGTTGAAGGTGTCCCATTCGAAGCCGGGCTCGCGCATGAGCGCAGTTTCGAACACGCCCAGCCGGACCAGCAGGCGCTTGAAGAAGGCGATCGATGTGCGCAAGTCCTGATTGCTGAACGAGAGAACCGGCAGCAGCCGCCGGAATAGCTCGATCGCTCCCGCGCGGTCGCCCTCTCGATACAGCGCATCGATTCGCGCATAGACGGGGACCATCGACGCTTCCGGGATCATCGCATCCACGCCTCGATCGAGTGCTTCGATCATCTGCGGCACGGCCCAGCCGCCGCAGATGAAGAATCCTCGTCCCAGTGCCTCGCGCACCGCCGAATACTTCGGACCGGCTGGAGCGGTCTCGATCTTGATACCGCGCAATCGGTCAAGTTGCGACGCGAGGTCCGCGATCATCGAAACCGGGAGTCCGGGCCCGTTCCATTGGAGATCCTGAATGATCAGCGGCAAATCGGCGGCGCCGTGAATCGCGCGGAAAAATCCCGGTACGTCACCGATCCGTTGATAGAACCTGTCGGGCACCGCCGCGAGCATTGCATTCGCGCCTGCAATCTGCGCCGCGGCGCCCAATCGCGCGCTCTCGGCCGCGGTCTCCGCCGAGATGCCGGCGATCACCGGGACCCTTCCCGCAGCGTGTTCGATCGCGAGCGCGAGTAACGAGTCGCGCTCGGAAGTGCCGAGGTGCTTCTCCTCACTCGCAACCGCCGGAACCAGCAAGCCCGAGGCCCCCGCGCCGATCGCACGTTCGATCAGGCGGCGAAAGCTCTCGCGATCGATCGCGCCATCCGCGAGGAACGGCGTCTGTAGAACGGGAACGATTCCGGTCACTTCTTGCTTTTCGGCGAAGACTTCGGAGCCGGTTTGGGCGCGGGCGACGGACGGATCGACTTTACGCTGAGCACATCGCCCTTCAACTCACCGGTTACGGCAACATGCTCACCCACGAATTTCATCGCCGGAGCCTTGTCGGCGAGCTTGAATGCGTCCATGCGGCCGTCCTGAACGAAGACGGGCGCCCAGCCTTGGCGTACACACTTCACCGCGCAGTCCTTGGCCTCCGGCCCGGGCCGCGCATTGTTCCAGCCACAGGCGGCGTCGGAGATCCAGCCTTGGAATTCGGCCCCCGGCAGGGCCATGGCGAGCGCGAGAAGAACGAAGATCCGCACGTTGTCATCTTAGACCAAGGCGCCGGCCGCGCGAGCGGCCCGGCCGGCGGACTTGAAATCCACCGCCCAAATGCTGTATCAATGGCCTGATGCAATTCCGTCATCTCCTTTACATCGGACTCCCGCTTCTCCTCGTGGCGCAAAGCGGGAACAGGCCTCGGGTGCCCCGTACGCCGGACGAAGTCGCGCGTCCCGGCGGCCACCTGCCCGGCAATCCGAAGATCGCTCTCGTCAAGATCGCAGACGGATTCGTCGATCCTACCAGCGTCGCCAGCGCCAAGGATG
>CADECY010000004.1 GCA_902825945.1 uncultured Acidobacteriota bacterium | reverse complement strand
AAGCAGGGGTCGAAGGACGAAGAGATGCCGGTGGGCGCCACCGGGGCCGCTCCGGCAAAGTAGGGCGAACACCCGATTTTCAGGGGCGGCACCCGAAGGAAGCCGCCCCCACTCCGTGTTTTCGATTACAGACCGGGCAGAGGGAGCCCGAGCGATCACGGAGCCTAATGCAGCAGCACCCTCCATCGGCAGGCAAGCCCTCGACTGTCTTGCTGTCTCCCAGGGGAGACGAGCCGGCCGCCGCAGCCTTGGCGGAGGCATTGCGGCAGGCGGGAATCGACCCGGCAGCGGAAGGCGAGACGGCCAGCGCGCTCATTCCGTTCACTACCTGCTCGGACGCAGTCCTCGAATCAGTCGTGGAACTGCGCGCGGCGGCGCCGGACACACGCATTCTCTGCGTTTCGATGGCGGATCACGGCACGCCATCCGCCTTCATCTGGCGGCTCCTGCAGGCGGGCGCCGACGACTCGATCTGCTTCCACGGACCCGCGGCGATTCGCCGGATCTCGGCCTTGCTCGACCGCTGGAACGCCGTCGATACGATCCTCCGTTCCGAGCCGGTGGCGGGAACGCTGATCGGCCACAGCGCCTCATGGCGAAGATTGCTGCGCCAGGTGGTAGAGGCCGCCTGTTTCACAACGGCGCCGATCCTGATCATGGGAGAGACGGGGACCGGCAAGGAATTACTCGCCCGGCTGATTCACGATCTCGACAGCCGCCCTTCGAAAGGCGAACTCGTCACTGTCGACTGCACGGTGATCGTGCCGGAGCTGTCGGGCAGCGAATTGTTCGGACACGAGCGCGGCGCTTTCACCGGAGCCGTGCAGTCACGCGACGGAGCGTTTGCCCTCGCGCATCGCGGCACGCTGTTCCTGGACGAAGCCGGCGAATTGCCCCTTCCCCTGCAAGCCCAGTTGCTTCGCGCGATTCAGGAGAAGACCTACAAGCGAGTGGGTGGCAATTCGTGGCAACACACCGATTTCCGCCTCGTATGCGCCACCAATCGCGATCTGCCCGCCGAGGTCGCGCGCGGTGCCTTCCGGCCGGATCTCTACTTCCGCCTTGCCACCTGGATCTTCCGGCCGCCGCCGCTGCGGGAACGCCGAGCCGACATCCTGCCGCTCGCCCGTCACTTCCTGGCCGCCGTACACCCGGAAGGCGAGTGTGAATTCGACCCCGCAGTGGAAGAGTTTCTGCTGAATCGCGACTATCCCGGCAATGTCCGCGAACTGCGGCAACTGGTAACGAGAATGGGACAGCGGCATGCAGGCCCTGGGCCCGTAACCGCGGGCGATTTGCCCGCCGAAGAATGGTCGGCCGTGGAGCAGGCGGCACGCCGCGTGTGGCCTGACGAACTGTTCGACGAATCGATTCGCCGCGGCGTGGCGCAAGGTATCGAGTTGCGCCAGATCAGTCAAGCGGCGTCGGACGCGGCGATTCGCATCACCGTGCAACAGGAGGAAGGCAACTTGCAGCGCGCGGCCAAGCGATTGGGAATCACCGACCGCGCGTTGCAGATGCGCCGGGCCAGCGGCCAGTTGGGCTAGCGCGGCGGGAGCACGAGCTTGCCAGCGAGGGAGGATTCCCACGCCGGCTCCACTCCGCTGCCGGCAACAGAGAGAGTGGCGGAGGCACTGGCCGTAGCGCCCTCAAGCTTCTCGTTACCTTTGCCCAGCGTGCCGAGCTTGTTGATGAAGTGATCCTCGAGAGCCGTGAGGATGCCCTTCCGGTTGTCGGCCCGATAGCCGCGCTGGAGTCCGTTCGGCTTTATGAAGACAGCGATGTCCGGAAGGGTGGCGGGCAGAAGGTAGCAGGTGATGGATCGTCCGTCCAACACTGCCGAACTCAAGCCGAAGTCCTTGAGCGCGGCAAACCGGCCGCTGAACCGCTGGCGAATGTTGCCCGCTTGTCCGGCATACCATGCGCCGCTAGCGTTGTGGATCACGTAGATGCCGGATCCGGTGGGCAGCAGAGCACCGATCTGTTTCGGCTTCTTGCTGACATGCGCGCCGAGGTCGAGCGTGCCCCAGCGAGTCAACCCGAGGCTGCCGGGCTTCGTAATGCGGTACTCTTCCTGCGGCTCGTCTGGGTCGCCGTCCGATGCGGCGGATTCAATTGGCTCTTCCGCCGGTTCTTCCACCGGATCGGCGAACGGCTCGCCGATCGGCTCTTCCACAACCGGCATGGCTCGCGGCGAAACCGCGCGGCGCAGGGCGCGCAGCGTCGATCCGGTCAGTTGCCCGCTGGGCATGAGCCCCATTCGCGACTGGAACAGACGAATCGCGCGGCGCGTGGCCGCTCCGATCACGCCAGTCAGGGGAACGGGAATACCGAGCGCGCTGGCGAGATCCGATTGAATCGCCAGAATGAAGGATGAAGGCGGAACCGCTGGCAACGGCGCCACTCCGAGACGGAGCGCGGCCGGCCGTGAGCGGCCTGGTCTCGGCGGAGGCCATCGCCGCGAGGGTTGCCGCAAAGCCGGGCGGGCTGGAAAACCGCCGAAACGTCCGCGTCTCCGGATCTCCAGTTCAGATAATTGCTCGTTTTCCATTTGATGATCTCCGTGATGGAATGTTGTGGAGTTGGCGCGTCACGCGGGCCAGATCTTCCGGCCGGTGCCGCGCGTTGATGATCAGGCCCACGCGCGGATTTTCCCCGGCGTGCGGCCGTCTGGCAAAGGTGCGGATTCCGCGAGCCAGCAGATCGCGATGAATCGCGAGAGCGTCCGGGTGTTCGATCGACTGCATCGGAAACACCCCACCCGCCGCTCGCCATCCGGCGGCGAAGGCGCCTGAGCGGAACTGCCGCACGAGCCCGAGCAGGCGGGCGCGATCGGCGCCGCCACGAGTGCGGTTCCAGTGCATCGCCTCGAGACCGCCATCGATCGTGGCGATGGGCGGCGGACTGCAATGGACACGCGTCTCGCTTTCGTTTTCGAACTTCCGGATGAAACTCCGCGGGCCCAGCAGACAAGCCAGCGGAGCGCCGAATGCCTTGGCGAGCGAAGCCACGATCAGCAAGCCGGGATCGTCGAGTCCCTGGAATCTCGCGGAACCGCCGCCCCCCGAGCCGTAAGGCGACGGACCCGTGCGCCGGCCGAAGATTCCCAGAGCTTGCGTATCGTCGATCACCAGCCACCCCGATCGCCGCCGCACCGCCTCGAGGTATCCGGCCAGCGGCGCTCCCACGCCGCACGCCGGACAGAATCCATCGGACACCACGGCCGGGCGGGACCGGCAGTGACGCAGAGCCCGCCACAGCGATTCGGGGTCATGATGCCGGAACCAGCGAACCCGGCTTCCCGCCGCGGCGGCGCGTTCCAGCGCCCAGCGGCTCACCGGATAGCACTCTTCATCCGCGATGAATTCGCAGCCATCGCCGCTAAGCAGTCCAACGAGATCCCATAGCAGGTGGAGCGTCGAGGGACCCACCAGACCCGCCTCGCAACCTGCCAGCGCCGCCAGCGAGGCCGCGAGCCGGACAGCTCCCGGAGGTTCTTCGAGCGCCGCCGGCTTGCCGAGACTGAGGGGCTGCCCGGCGGCAACCCCTCGCGCGCTGCCGGCTCCACCGGCGTGGTCCCAACCGAGATAGAGCGCCGATGTGAGGTCGAGCAGACTCGGTTACCTCACCCTCGCCTGTTCGGTCAACCGCCGTTGCAGATGCACCGCGGGAATCGTGTAGTCGACCGTGTCCGGATTGGTCAGGTCGATCCCGGCCACGGCGCGATACGAGTGCAGGTAGCTCTGGATCTCCGGGCGGAAGTAACGCGCCCAGTTCTTGGCCACATCCTCGTCGTGCAGATCCACCCAGTTGCCATAGCGGATCGACAACAGAATCTGCTCGCCGTAGACGCCAAGATCGCGGAAGTGCGACACCGTCACATCGGACCAGCCCTGCACGGTCTTCATGGTGTCCACCTGCGGCATCCACGCCTCGGTGTAGGGCACCATCAGCCGGCTCTGCAGGAAGTCGCGCGTCTCGCCGCGCGCCATGATCCACTGCTGCATCAGCATCTCGACGCGGGCCGTCCACGGCAGGTCACCGAACTGATTGTGGGCTCCCTGCGCCAGCAGCAGATGGATCTCCCGAAGCGCGTTCAGGAGCGGATAGCCGTCGGCGATCACCGTGGTGTCGTTGTCTTCTTTGAAGAACTGCGCGCATTTGTGCAGCAGATTATGGAAGCTCTCGACGAACTTCGATCGCGGATCGGCCGCGCGCGCGGCGGCGTTCGCTTTGCCGAACAGCGTGAATCCGTAGTGGTGGCTGTATTCGAGCGCCCGCCTCGGAACGGTCAAACGGCGATGCTCCTCTTGCACGTAGCCCCACAGGACGTTGTTGAGCGGGCGCAGCGGGTCGAGTTCGAAGTGCGCGAGCGCGTCATGTCCGCCACGCGCGCGGAGATTCTGGAAGCGCCGTGCCAGCGCGTTCACCGACTGTACGAGCATCCCTTCTTCGTGCCAGTAGGACCAGATGAGCTCGATGAGCGCCGGTTCGGTGCGATGCCGGACGAAGTCACAGAAAGGCCCACCGGGCGGCAAGCCCTCGAACGTGGTCTCGACCACGTGTTGCAGGTAGGCGTTGTTGCCCAGGAAGCGGCGGGCGAGGTCGCCGAGATCGTTCGGAGTCGGGAACTGGCGCCGCGACGATTCGTCGGTGAGCTCTTCTCCTGACAGCGTACGCCGAGTTGCCACACGGCAGTTGAGCAGTAGAAACAGCTCGGTCGCGGTGCGCAACAGATCGTGAACGCCCACGCCGAAAGTCGAGATCAACTCGCCCTGCTCGCGCTGGAAACGCCGGCCATCGGTGGCGATTGTCGGGAAGTTGTCGATGGAGACACCGTTGCCACAGAGCACGCGATTGATGAAATCGCGGTAGGCGTTGAAGCCGATGGCGCGTGAGTTGGCCCGCACCAGTGTCCAAAGATTCTCTTCCTGCGTCGGCCGTACCGAACTCCGTTGCAGCGCCACGCGCGAAACCTGTGGTGGCGGCGCCTGGCCGAAGGGAAAGCCAGTGGTGGCGGAAACGATGGGCCCTCCGCCGAGCCCATCGGGCCAGTCCTGGCCTTGCAGGACCGATTCGATCTCGAGCGTTCCCGCCCCCAGCGCCTGAATCTTGTGATCGAATCCGCCGGCGCCCAGCGGAGACGCCTCGAATCCCCTGCCCGCGATGGTGATCGAGTGAATGAGATTGCTCCGCTCGAATCGCAATTGATAGGGGCGGCCCGCTAGCGGATACCCGCACTCTTTCGGCTCACCGCATTCGGTGATGGAGTAGACCTTGGGTTTGAAGTTGGAACTCACGTCCAGCCGCAGCACCATTTCGCCGCAGTCCGCCGAAGCCGGCCGCGCGTCGCACCGGGCGCCGAACGCGCTGGCCGAAACCCTCCAGTCGCTTGCGCATTCGACCTCGTGGCGGAAGCGCCCGTGCTCGCCGGTCAGAATTCGCAGCGGCGCCTCCTTCTTGCTTCTGTCGTTGGTCAGCTCCACCAGGGCGCGCTGGATCGGCGCGCCGGTGGCCGTATCGCAGACCATTCCTCGAATCTCTTCTTTCATGGGATCTCCTTCGTCTCGAAACTTCGACAGCCCCGTCAGAGGCCGGACAGCCGGCCCTCAGCCGCGGGACCGGAGTGGTTGTGGTGGAAGGCGCAGTAGGACGAGGCGTCGAGCGTCGTCTTCAGCGCCCAATAGGTCAGCAGTTTTCCGAGCACCGTGCTCTCTTCCTCCGGCGACTGCCGGCCGTCGAGCCGCGCCTGGCCGAATACGGCGAATGCCAGGCTCGGGGGCGCCTCGTACATCGATTGCGGATTCCGGTTCCATTCGCTGAACAGCGCCGTCAGCCGTTGCGGGCAGCGCTCAGGCGGGTTCATGGCCTGCCGCAGGCTGTATCCGCGCAACGACGGCGGGCGAGCGTTCATCAGAAAATCGATGAACTCCGGAATGCCCTCGCGCAGCATCGCGACCAGACGCGCCACCGCCGGGTCGATACCGGCCGGTGGATAGTATGACTCCCAGAGCCGCGCCACGCGCTTCCACTGCGGATGGGGAAACAACGCTTCGCCGATGGCCGCGCTCACCATCACGCGAATCCAGGGCATCGGATGCGGATCGTCTTCGTTCGACCGGAACACGAACGGCTTGGGCAGGCTCACCACCCCCATCAATCCGAGGGTCGAAGCGACACCGACGCGCGCCACCGACCAGAAGTCGGCGACGATCTCGGAAATCCAGCGGTTCCAATACGGCCAGGCTCCGGCGTCGCCGGAAGGCATCGCCGCGCGCAACGCCGGAACCAGATCCAACAGCGCCGCGGCCTGATGGCCCACTTCGTGGACCAGGGACGAGGCGATTCCGTGTCCGATCATCCGCTCGCGCGGAATCCGCACCAGTGCCACCGGATTCTCGCCGCCACCTGGCAACCGCGTGCGCGCGCGGCGGATGGCCGCGCCGATTCCGCGATCGAGATAACACAGCACGGGCGGCGATTCGAAGAATCCGGGAAGCGCCAGCGCATCGGCCGCCACGACATCCAATCCGGCCAGCCAGACGCCGAACTCGTTCTCGCTCCGCTGCGAGATCGCGACGCTGAACATGTCGAACTGCGTGATGACGGCGTTGAACCGAAGCCGCAGGAACGTGAACTTGCGCTGCGCCGTCTCCGGCGAGGCCGCTTGCCCTTCCACCGACTCGAGCCACCGTAGAAACTCCAGGACCTGCCCCTGGAGCTGCTTCCGGCCCCGGATCAGATATCCGTCGATCGCCGACTGGGTGCGCGCCAGCGGAGCCGCCGCCGTGAGCATCGGCTCGACCAGCACGAAGGGCCTGACCTTCGACAACCGGGTGAGCAGCGCGCGCGCCTCGTGGGCGAGCATGGTGGAAGCGAGCGAGTGGAAGGGCACGGCGCGTTACACTCCGAGCAGGACGATCCGGTTTCCGCGGCGGATCCAGCGGCCTTGCGCGGCACCGCGCGCCGTGGCGGCGGGCAGGCTCTTGACTGCCTGCGCAACAGCAGCCTTGGCGATCGCCACCGGATTGGAACCGGCGGGAGCGGCGGCGGCGGTCTTCACCGCGTTTCCGGCCATGCGAACGATGTCCTTGGCCGTTTCCATCTCCATCTCGTTGATCTGGCCCGAGGCGAACGATCCGAGTTGTCCGCCGATCTTTGCACCTTGCGCTCCACCGATCATTCCGCCGAGCGCGCTCCCCACCGTGGGCAGCCCTTGCTTGACGGCGCTCTTCAACGCGCCGCCGAGCGCCTGTCCGACAGGGCTGCGGACGAATGATCCCACCGCCCGGCCCGCCTTCTTGATCAGGTCTCCGAGGAACTGTTCGAGTTCCGCTTCGTTCTGGACTTCCATCAACTCCGCGGCCAGAGTTTCCGTTTCGGCTTCGCCGAACACTCCCGCTTCGTTTTCGTTCTCGTTCTCGGCTTCGAACTCGTACTCGAAGCTCTCCATCTGAATGCGATCGAGGTCGTGCATTTGATTTCTCCCTTGGGTTTCGATTGATCGGTCCGGCTAGACGCCGGCGAGGATGATGGTGTTGCCGCTGCGGCGCCATGTTCCGGACATTGCCCGGCCTTGGCGGCCACCCAACAGGCCAGGGGCGTGAATCCGCGCCGCCGCCTGAATTCCCGCCATGGCGGCATTGGCCGGATTGGCGGCCTGCTGTTGAAGCGTCTGCTTGACGGTTTCACCCGCCAGCTTGACGAACTGTTTGGCGGCCTCGAATTCGCGGTCTTCGTTGCTGAGGCCTTCCAGTTCGAGTCCGAGTGCGTTACCGGCGGCCGAAGCGAGACTGCCGCCGATCTTGGCGCCCAGCGGCCCTCCGACGAACCCGCCGAGCGCGGTGCCCGCGACCGGCAAGGCCACTTTCGCCGCCGATTTCAGAACGCCGCCGATCGCTTTGCCGACAGGCGACTTGACGAACTTGCCGATCGCGCCGCCAGCCTTCTTGATCAGGCTGCCGAGAAATTGCTCGAGTTCGGCCTCGCTTTGGACCTCCAGCAGCTCCGCCGCCAGTTCCATCTGTTCGTATTCGTTGAAAACGCCGCTTTCGCCCTGAGTCTCGAATTCGTACTCGAACGATTCCATCTGGGGGGTGTATTCCGCCAGTCTGCTCATGTTGATTCTCTCCGGTTCTTGGTTTGTCCGAACGCGGAGAGTAAATGCACTCGCCATGCCAGAGCCAGGCGACGGAGAATCAACAGCTTGCGGCGCACCCGCCGAAGCACGCTTCGGCGGGTGCTTCGCCCGGGCCCGGAAGGGCGAAACGGCTTTCGCCGGAGATCAGCCGCGGGCCAGCGCCGCCGCCAGCCACTCGAGCATCTCGCGCCGCCAGTCACGCACGCCGGGAATCCGCAGCCATTCGCTCACGCCGTGGCGGCCGCCCTCGATCAGAATCAGGTCCGCTCGGATTCCGCGGTTTTGCAACGCCAGTTGCCAGTGAGCGGACTGAGACATCGGCACCGCCTCGTCGCGATCGCCGTGCAGCAGCAGGAACGGCGGCGCGGAGTCGCGGATGTGCATGACGGGTGAGGCTCCGGAAAAGGCGAGCTTTTCGCCCACGGCTTCGATGTCCCGGGCGAGAAGGGCACGCAGGTCTGGCGGAAGGTCCTGGCCGCGGAGGTCCGCCGGGCCGTTGAAGACGATGACGGCTTGAACAGCGGCGCTTTGGCGCTCCACGGGATCCTTCGAGTGCGGATCCGGGTCGGCGCCCATCACACCCACCAGATTGGCGAGGTATCCCCCCGTTCCGCCGCCGATCAGCACGAGGTGGCCCGGGTCGGACTGCCAGCGCGAGGCGTGGTGCCGGAGGTAGCGGATCGCGCGGCGAACCTGACCCGCGCCGGCACGCCAGTTCCCGGCTGGCGCGAGATCGATCGAAAAGACGGCGATGCCGAGCGGGGCGAGCAACGCGGCGGGGTCGAAGTCGAGGCCGGTTCGGATCACCAGCGCTGCGGGGTGAATTCCGGGTCCCGAGGCGGGCTGGAAGTGCATGGTCAGGGGCTCGCCATGCGAAGTTTCGGCGTAGACGATGGCGGGTTCCGGTGTCGCGGCGAAGGCAACGGATACGAGAAACAACGATAGGACGCGCATGGTGCCGCGAGAAAATCCCCTACTATTCAGTCTAGCTTCCGCCGATATGAACAAAGCAGGCTCTCGATGCTGCTCACATTGCCCAAGCTGGAGACCGTTGATGCGTCCGCTCTCCTCCAGAGCCCGTTGCGGCTCATGGAGCGCACTGAACTCGATCCGGACCGTCAACCGTCAGTGCTCGTTGTCGACTCCGTCGACATCAACCGGCGTGTTCTCCGCGGAATGCTCAAGACCTCGGGATTCCGGATTCTCGAGGCCACGCGCCCGTCGGAGGCTTTGGCGATCCTCGAACGCGAGCCCGTCGATACCGTCGTCGTGGACTTGATGATGCCCGAGATGAGCGGGCCCGAGTTCTGCCGCCGGCTCAAGGGCTCGCGCGCCACCCACCTGATTCCCATCCTGATGATCACGAGCGTCCAGGGGGCGGAGGGTGAAATCGCGGGAATCAGTTCCGGCGCCGACGAGTTCCTGACGCGGCCCCTTCATCCGGACGTCCTGCGCGCGCGCATCCGCGCGATGCTGCGCAACAAGGCCGCGATCGATTCGCTCGAGCAGGCCGAAACCATCCTGTTCGCGCTGGCGCGCGCGGTGGAAGGACGCGACAAGTACACGGGCGATCACTGCGAACGTCTCGCCAATTACAGCATGGCTCTCGGCGCGGCGATGGGCCTTCCCCACAACGAACTGCTGGCTCTATACCGCGGCGGCTACCTCCATGACATCGGTAAGGTCTGCGTCCCCGACGCGGTTCTGTTCAAGAAGGGTCCGCTCGACGCCGGCGAGTGGGTGCTGATGCGGGAGCACACGGTCAAGGGTGAGGAGATCTGCCGGGCGATGAAGACGCTGGCGCCCGTGCTGCCGATCATCCGGAACCACCATGAGCGCTTTGACGGCTCCGGCTACCCGGATGGACTGGCCGGTGAGTCGATTCCCCTGCTCGCGCGCATCCTCCAGGTGGCCGACATCTACGACGCCCTGACTACCTCTCGCCCCTACAAAGCGGCTTATCCCTCCGAGGAGGCGTTCCGGATCCTGAACGACGAGGTCCGCCGAGGTTGGCGCGATCCGGAATTGATCCCGCTTTTCCAGGAGTGCCTTCGGAAGACCGAGATGTGGCAGTCGCTCACACATGGAGGGGACAACTACGCGGGCGATGGATTCTCGAAGTCGCTAAACGCGATGCGGCGGCACTTGGAAGCTTGAACTTCCGGCCGCGCGGAGGCCCTGCCCTTACGAGACGGTAAGGCGCGAGCAGGGTACGGAGGTGGTGGGTCAACTCGAGAGTCGACCCACTCCTCACCGGTCTATTTGCGCCTATTGCTCCGTGGATACGTAGACGTTGCCTGCCAAGCTCGAGTAGGACACCATCAGCTTGCCGCCCTTGCTGATGAGTGTAGGCCAGTAGCCGACGGCCTGACCAGGGGCTCCCGCAGCGACGATTTCCGGAACCGTCCAATTGATCAAGTCTGCCATCTGGCGCGTCACCTTCAGGTGGCCCTCACTCTCGTCGATGTACGCGATGACGGGTCTTCCATTCGCGAAAGCCAGCGAGCATCCCGCTTTTGGGCCGTAGTAGCTGACGTTAAGCGTGGACCCGACTATTTTCGAACTCCATTGGCTTCCATTGCGGGTCGAATACAGGATCTTGCCTTGAGAGTGGCGGCAAGCGTGGGGAATGCCGCTCTTTACCTGGAGGTGCCCCCCGTACGAAGCTTCGGGAGCGATTGTCTCCGGCTGGCTCCAGGCGTTGTTTGCTCTCTTGATCCACGTCGTATGATCAGGAATGTCAGGATTCCCTCGGCTGCTGATCAGTATGTGTTGCTCGGGCCCGGTGTCGTCCATTGCGATCGCCTGGCCCGCTTTGGGGATCGTAGCCGGGATCGCCCAGGAGGTGTTGTCGAGTTTGGTGAATCTTGCGCTCTTGGCCGCTGATGTGCCGCTACTCACATTGAACAGGAAATAGCTCGTGGAGACGTACGTCGGAGTGGTCCACAAACCGAGCGCGGGGGGAAAGCCTCCAACCGCCGGCACCATATCCGAGCATTTCCAGTGCGTGACCGGAACGTTGACGCAGCCGCTTCCGGATCCCTCCGCGACACGTTCAACATAGCGGTTGACCCCGAATGGTATATGGTAGTGCGCCACACGAGGCGATCCGAACGTGGTGATTCCGACTGCAACGTCGCCAAGGGAGTTGCCCATGTTTTCGATGACGTCAGGGGCACTCCAGCTACCATCCGCATTCTGCTTTCGAAGTGTGACTTTGCCGTCGGCGGCCAGGCTGGGGCGGTACGCGACATACCTCACCGTCGTCGGATTGCTGAGTGGGGGGATCACCCGCTGGGCCATGGATACGGGAGGTGGACTATACGTAAAGGCAGGGCTGACGTAGATAAAAGTTTGGTTCCACTGCGCACCGTGAATCGGCAAGGTAAGTAGCGCCGCCATGAGCCATCTGTTTCGCTTTGGCTGGCGGAGATTGATCGAAGTGAGTCGGAACATTTTTCCTCCGTGGTTGTTCGGCTCAAACGCCCGATGGGTGAAGTTTGAGCTCTATACCAACGAGCGGAAGACGGAGACGATTTTCTCATCCTGCCCCGAAAAATGTGTACTTTTGGGATCGGCGATGCCCTGGCGGCGCATCTCCTGTAGATTCAGAAACTTGAAGAGCGTCGCGGTGGCATGACTCGGCCGGGGGCGGCGCCGCACGGTCAGCTTTCGAGTCCGTTCGCGCGTCATCACCCATAATTAATCGATCGAAGGCTCGTTCTCGGACCCGCCCCTCGGCGAGGCGATCGGGCTGCCCGCCGAAGGCCTCACCCGGCGCTGGCAACAACGCATCATCGGCGATCGAGCGGACACCGGCTGCTCGGCGCCGCCGGCTTCGCACACTGCGCACCCGTCTTCGGCGTTTCGCGGCGCGCAGCGGGCCCGCGATGCGTAGAGCTGTGACCGGAGTCCGCCATGGGGACGACCCTCGGTGAAACCGCGAGATGGTACGAGCTTCGCTCGGCACAAGCCTCTGCCTACGCGATCGCGGTCGCGGCGAACCTGTCGAAACGTGGCGCGCGGAGCCGCCGCAAGTATCGGACTCGGCACGCGTGTTCCGGCTAATGCCTCCACATGGTTCCGGTCGCGCTGCACGCGTGGCTCAGCCATCCTGGTGACGTTCGCAAGGCCGTGCTCGCCGCGGTTCACCGCGGTGGCGATACCGACACGACGGCGGCCATCACCGGTGCAATCGTGGGCGCGGGCGTGGGTGCAACATGGATTTGGAGAAGTGGTTGTCTGGCACCCGGGATTGGCCTCGGAGCGTCGATGGGCCGCGCCGCGGCCGTCACCCGTAACCTCGTTTTCACCGCGATCATCCTCAGTCATGGCGTGCGGCGCGCCGCTTTTGTGCGAGACTGATCCGGAAGAGGCCGTCTTGCCGTCACCCATGGATCTTTGGCTGAACAGCATCACCCGCCGCGCCGCGGTCCGCTCTTTTTCCGCCTTTCTTGCCGCGTCTCCGTTGCTGCGCGCGCAGCAGGATCCGTTCCGCCCGCATCCTCGCGTCCCCGGTCTCGATGAACTCGAAGACGCCTTCGGCTTCGAGGATGTCGCTCACGCGAAGCTTCCACGCGCGGCATTCGATTACACCGCTTACGGAACCGAGAGCGAGTTCACCCTGCGGCGCAATCGCGAGGCCTTCGCCTGGGTTTCGCTCGTTCCCCGCTCCTCCACGGTAGCGCTCTCGGAGGTGAAGACATCGCTCGAATTGTTCGGCACGCAGCTTTCCTCGCCCATCTTGATTTCGCCCACGGCCGCACAGATCGCGATTCATCCGGACGGAGAAGCGGCGATGCACCAAGGCGCCACCAAAGCCGCGAACACGCCGATGATCGTGAGCAACGTCGCCAGTCTGCCGCTAGCCAAGATCGCTGAAGCCGCCACGGGACCACTGTGGTTCCAACTGTATCCGAAGCGCGAGGCCGAGGCCAATCGCTCAGCAATGGAAGACGCGATCAACGCCGGCTGCAAGGCGATCGTGGTGACCGTGGATCAGCAGGCATCGGTCTTCGAACGCGCGCTGCATGACCGCAATCTCGGCGCCACGGGCGGACCTCCGCGCCGCTCAACGCGCGCCGCTCCCGGCAACCCGTATCGCGTGGAAGAGATGCGCATCTGGTATCACTGGGGACTGTTCGACCAGATCCGCAAGGCAACCAAGGCTCCGCTCATCATCAAGGGCGTGCTCACGGCGGAAGACGCGAACATGGCGATCGAACGCGGAGCGGACGGCATCTACGTCTCGAACCACGGCGGCCGCGCGCTCGACTATTCGCCCTCGACCCTCGAGGTGCTGCCCGAGATCGTGGACGCCGTGCGTCGCCGCGTGCCCGTGTTGTTCGATAGCGGAATCCGCCGCGGCGAGGACATCCTGAAAGCACTTGCGCTTGGCGCGAACGCCGTCTGCCTGGGCCGTGTTCCACGCTGGGGACTCGGCGCCTACGGCGCGCCTGGCGTGCAGCGCGTGCTCGAAATCCTGCGGCGCGAATTCGCCGCCGCCATGGCCGCGACCGGCCGGCCAACGCTGGCGTCGATCGACCGCGGCCTCGTGAGGACGGACTTCGCATGAGCCTCCGTCTCACGCCGCTACGCGAACTGGTGAACCTGCTCGAGATGGAGCAGATGGCTCAGCGCAAGTTGAGTCCGGAGGTCTTCGCTCGGATCGCGGACGGTGACCGGCGCGCGTTCGATCGCATCACGTTCCGGCCGCGCGTGCTCGTCGATTCGACCAAGCTCGATCTGTCGCTGACGCTCCTCGGCGAGAAGCACTTCGCTCCCGTGCTGGTGGGTCCAATGGCAGGGTTGTCTCGATTTCACGCGGACGGAGACGCCGCGGTGATTCGCGGCGCGGCGGCGGCCAAGGCGCCGATCGTCACCGGGATCGCGCCGGACAAAGACATCGCGGCGGCGCGCGCCCGAGCCGGAGAGGCGATCGGGCGTGGTGCCAAGTCGATCTGCGTGGGTCCCGGCTGGGATTGGACGGCGATCGATCAGTTTCGCAAGGATCTCGGCGCGCCGCTGATCGTCAAGGGAATCCTGTCGGCCGAGGAAGCATCGGCCGCGGCGAAGAACGGCGCGGACGCGGTCGCCGTATCTGCCTGGCGCGAGCCCGCGGTTCAGGCCGCCGTGGCGCCGATCGAAGTGCTGCCCGCAATCGTCGATGCGGTGGCGGGCAAGATCCCGGTGCTCGCCGATGGGGGATTCCGCCGCGGTACCGACGTCTTCAAGGCGCTCGCCTTCGGAGCGAGAGCGGTGATGATCGCGCGGCCCGTGGCGTGGGGCCTGGCGGCTTACGGCGCCGAGGGCGTGCAGTACGTTCTCGAAATGCTGCAGACCGAACTCGGCCGCACGATGGTCATGTGCGGAACGCCGAACCTCGCCGCGATCGGGCGCTCGTTCGTGCGGATCCACAAACGCTGATCGCGATCAATTGCGATAGTGCACGAACTCGATGGTGTGTCCGTCGGGATCGGAGCAGAAGATCTGCGAGAATCCCAGCGATTCGTTGCCGCCGCGTTGATACTCGATTCCCGCTGCCGTGAGCGCCTCTTCGGCCGCGCCGATGTCGGTGACCTCGAGCGCCATATGATCGGACCGGCTGAGGCGGCTCGAAGAGTCGCGGCCCGCGCCGGGCTGCTCGATCAGATGCAACTGGCGATCACCGATGGCGTACCAAGCGCCGGCAAAGTTGAACGCCGGCCGCTGGATTTCCGGAAGTCCGATCACGCCGCCGAAGAACGCTTTCGACTTGGCAAGGTCCGCGACCGCGAACGAGACATGGTGGAGCCGCTCGAGAGGGATCATTCCGGTAGGTTAGCGTACCAACACGCAAGCACGGTCCGCCTCGGACATCTTCTCGGCCGCGTACCGCAGCACGAGCCTCGAAAAGGGCTCGCGCTGGCTCGTCAGGAATCGCACGACTTCGGCCCTCCGCTTCGGATAGGCTTCCTTCAGCAGCCAGCCGACGCCCTTTTGGATCATGTCGTCCGCATCGCCCCGCAGCGCTTGGGCGACGTGCAGGATCGTGTCGAGTTGGCGGCCGGCGCGAGCTTCCTTCACCAAACCTACGGCGGCGCCCCGGCGATGCCAACGGCTCTTCGCATCAATCCACGAAGCCACGCGAACGGCGAGTTCCGGATGATTGGCGACGCAGGCAGCGACCGGAATCGTGCAAACGGCATCGCAGTTCGCCCAGTTGTCAACGCGCCGGGCAAGCCAGCGCTCGCACAGATCGAACTCCGCGGCACCGAGCTTCTTGGCGAACCGCCCATAGAGATACGAGACGAGCGCGCCGTTCTCGATTTCTCCCCCAGTCCAGAGCGCCTCGCAGAGGCGGTCGCGTTTCACGCCCGGCCAGTCGCGAATCTCGCGATAGATCTCGCGAGCGAGATCCCGGACCTCGGCTGACGGGACGCCATGCGCGCGGACCGGCTCCTGGAAGAACCGCTGGAGGGCGGCACGATGCCGGTCCGTGCCCAGTTCGATCAGACGCTCGCGTGTTCGCGCGGCCAAGCCGTCTATTCGAGAATCGAGCGGAGCATCCACGCCATCTTCTCATGTGCTTCGAGCAGTCCGGTGAGGAAGTCGGCGACATCGGCCGCTTTGTACTTCTCGGCTGCGGTGTCGATGTCCTTGCGAGTTGCCCGGACAAAAGCCTCGTGATCGGTGAGCAGGGCGGCCACCATGTCCGATGCCTTCATGGTTCGGCCCGCCTGTTCCTCGAGACGCGTATCAGCCAGGAATTCGGCCAGCGAACCCGGACTCGGCTCACCGAAGTAGCGGATATTCTCAGCGATCTCGTCTATCGAGGCGTCGATCTGTGTATACTGCGACTCGAAGAGCTTGTGCAGATCGCTGAAGTGCGGGCCGGTCACGTTCCAATGGAAATTCCGAGTCTTGGTGGACAGCACAGAGGCGTCGGCCAGCGTCTTTTTCAGGATTGCCACCACTCCGGCGCGCTGGTCTTTGTCTAGTCCCACGTTGGGTTTCATGAAAGTTCTCTCCTCCTTTGTTGATGCCACTCCCGCGATAGGGGATTCTGGAGAGATGCAACGGATTTGCGTGTTTTGCGGGTCGAGCTTCGGGCGCGGCTCGCTGTACCGGGAAGCGGCCGAAGAGTGCGGACGGCTGATCGCCGCACATGGTGCGGGCCTCATCTACGGAGGCAGTCAGCTCGGGCTGATGGGCGTGGTAGCGGACACGGTCGCCGCGCTGGGGATGCCGGTGACGGGCGTGGTGCCGAAACTGCTCGTCGAGAAGGAGGCCGCCCACCTTGGACTCGCCGATTTGCGCGTGGTGGGATCGATGCACGAGCGCAAGGCGCTCATGGCGCAGCTCGCGACCGCGTTCCTGGCCATCCCCGGCGGCTTCGGCACCTTCGACGAACTCTTCGAGATCGTCACCTGGGCACAACTCGGCCTCCACGCAAAGCCGATCGGCCTGCTCAACGTCAATGGCTACTTCGACCCGATGCTCCGCATGATTGATCACGGCGTGGCCGAGGGGTTCATCAAAGAGCGCTACCGGGGTCTCATCTTCGACGAAACGAACCCGGCGAACCTCATTGCCCGGCTGATCGATGTTGGGGCTTCGGTCCCGGCGGATTCGTCTTCTGGCGCTTTGGCGTCAAGTTGAGCGTCTTGACGAGCCGGAACAGATGGTTCGGATGGATGCCGAGCCGGTGCGCGGCTTCCGTGTAGTTGTTGCCGGCCTCTTCGATGGCGCGCACGAGAATTTGGCGTTTGGCCTCGGTGACCTGTTCGTGGAGACCGGAAGCCGCGGCACCGCGCGGCTCGGTCGAGTCCTCGAGCACGGTCTCGGGCAGGTCATCGGGTTCGATCAGTTCGCCTGAGCCGAGCGCAATGGCACGCTCGATCGCGTTCTGGAGTTCGCGAATGTTGCCGGGCCAGTCGTGCCGGACCAGCGCGGCCTTGGCGCGCGACGATAGCCCGAGCACGCGCCTCCCGGTTTGCGCGGCGTACTTGGCGATGAAGTGTTGCGCGAGCAGGGGGATGTCGCCGCGGCGCTCGCGCAATGCCGGAAGCTTGATGGCGACGACGTAGAGCCGGTAGTAGAGGTCGGGCCGGAACTCGCCGGTCTTCGACATCTCCCGCAGATCGCGATTGGTGGCCGCCACCACCCGGACATCTGCCTTGATCGTCTTGTTTCCGCCGACTCGCTCGAATTCCCGTTCCTGCAACACACGGAGCAGCTTGACCTGAAGCGCGGGGCTCATTTCACCCACTTCGTCGAGAAACAGCACGCCACCCTCGGCCGCTTCGATTTTGCCCTTCTTCTGTCCGACGGCGCCTGTGAAGGCTCCCTTTTCGTGACCGAAAAGCTCGCTCTCGAGCAGGGTCTCGGTCATGGCCGCGCAGTTGATGGCGATGAAAGGTTTCTGTTTCCGGCTGCTACCTGCGTGAATCGCGCGCGCGACCAGTTCCTTGCCCGTCCCGCTTTCTCCCGTGATCAGGACCGTGGACTCGATCGGCGCGACGCGCGCGATCACACGCAGAACATCCTTGACCGGGCCACTCTCGCCGACGATTCCGAAGTTGGCGCCCGTCTCGTCCCTGAGCCTCCGGTTCTCGTCGGCAAGAGCCTCCACACGCCGGATGTTGCGAATCGCGAGCGAGGCGATGCTTCCGAGAGCGGTAAGCAACTCGAGATCATCCTTGTCGAATACCGACTTGGGATTGCTGCTTTCCAGATACAAGACGCTCTCGATCGTGCCATGCTCGACGAGAGGGACCGCGAGCACAGAGTGAACCAGGCGAATGGCCAGGCTCTCGGACGACGAGAGATGCTCGTCTCGGGGGATGTCGTTGCTCAACACCGAAACCCGATCGGTCCGGACTCGGTCGAGAATCGTCTGTGAGATTCGAGCCACGCCTTCGGGCCCGCGGCGGTCGAGCCCGCGAATGGTTCCGTCATCCTCCATGACGATGGCCACGCAACCGGCTACGGTTGCCTCGAGAACAAGCGAAATGAGCCGGTCCTGGATCGCCTCTTCGGTGTCGCACTCGTGCACGGCGCGGGCGAAATCGAGGAGAGCCTTGAGATCCTTGACAGCACGGCTGCTCACCGCCGGCGCCGCGCCAGTCATGTAGATGGAATCGCCCGGGTGAAGAACGAGGGTGGCGGGCGTCGCGGCCGGCGATTCCCCAGTGTCCAGCATGAAGCGGCTCGAACCGACGCGGATCTCGTCACCATGACGAAGCGCAGCCGACTTCACGGAAACCCCGTTCACCTGTGTACCGTTACGGCTCCCCAAGTCGAGGATCTCCACACCGGATTCGGCGATGCGGATTTCGCAATGATGGCGGGATGCCCCGCCATCATTGAGCGGGATCGTGCAATCGTGCTCTCGCCCAATTGAGATCGTATCCTCAGAAAGGGGTATCGTTCTACCCGCCAGAGGGCCGCCGAGGACGATCAAGCGCGGAAGCACGGATTTGTAGTATAGCCGAGAGTGTGGGCGGAACAATGAACAAAAAAATCGAGGCAGTACTCCCCGGTCTGTCCTTCCTAAGGGATCCCACGTAGCAAAAAGGTTTGGCCACCAAACATCGGTGTTGGGGAAGAACATGAGAGGCGCGCACGGGGCTGAAGCGATCAGCGGCCCGTAAGACATTCACAAAAAAAGCGCTACTCCGATCACGAGCACCGGATCGTAAAGATGGCACTCCGATTGCCACACTGAGGGTGTGGCTCGCGGATCTGGACGGATCCCCAATCGTTCAGAACCTAGAGCCTCCAAAGAGAAAAAAACAGACGAAGGAGATACACACATGAAGGTCAACACCAAGGTCAAAGCGGGCACCGTGGCTTGGGGCGAATAGTCCTCCAGCCAAATCAGTTTTTTCAGCAAATCCGCCGAGCTTGGCTCGGCGGATTTGCATTTTCAGGGGGGACTCCGTTCGCTCGGGTTCTAAAGGATTGCACCTAGCAAAAAAGTTTGGCCACCCAGCAATGGTGCTAGGGAAACCAATGAGATCAGCGGATAACCAAAAACGAGACATCACCCCTAAAGTATTCATTACAAATCACATGAATGCCAGATCCGAAGATCGCCCGTGTTTGGCACTCAGCTTGCCACTTCAATGCTGTGGTTCGGTGATCTGGACGGATCCCCAATCGTTCAGAAGCGGGCCACGCCAAACAAGTAAGACGAAGGAGAGCACACCATGAAGGTCAACACCAAGGTCAAGGCTGGCGATAGCGCGGGCTGGGGCGAGTAGTCTCCCAGGCAGCAAACACCAACGTTCGCGTATGACCGCCGAGCCCGGCCCGGGGCTCGGCGGCTGCGCATTTCATGCGCTTCGGGCCCAATCTCGAGCGCCGGTCTGTTAGCATGACCGAAGGGGCCCGTGACCGCGCCGAATCTGATCGGCCAATATCGAATTGAGACACTGCTCGGAACGGGCGGGATGGGAGAGGTGTACGCGGCGATCGACACCCGAACCGGGGAAAGGGTCGCCCTGAAGGTTCTGAGCCAGGCAGCGCTCGCCGATCCCGAGCACCGCCGCCGGTTTCTCCACGAGGCGAAGACCATTGGCATCCTCTCGCACCCGAACATCGTCAAACTGTATGAGGCGGGATCAGCAAAGGTGGATGGTGCCGATATCCACTTCATCGCCATGGAACTGGTGGAGGGCCGCACACTCGATCAGTTGATTCCGGCCGGAGGAATGCAAGCTCGAGCGGCGCTGGATTTGGCCGTACCGATCGCCGCCGCGCTCGAAGCGGCGCACGCGGCTGGAGTTGTCCACCGCGACCTCAAGCCGCGCAACATCATCGTCACAGCGGAAAACGTCCCCAAGATCCTCGACTTCGGGTTGGCGAAACGCACCGCGCCCGCGGCATCGGGTCCGGGGGACCAAACGATGTCGCTGGCGCATTCGATGACCATGAGCGGCTCGATTCTGGGAACCGCCGCTTACATGCCGCCCGAACAGGCCGACGGGAAAGCGACGGACGGCCGCGGCGATATTTTTTCCTTCGGCGCGATCCTGTACGAGATGGTGACGGGCCAGCGGGCTTTCCGCGGCGATTCGGCGATGTCGATCATCAGCGCCGTCATGAAAAGCGAGCCCGAACCGATCGAGGCGAGCCGTGGGGTTCCGCCCGCCATGGTGGCGGTGATCGAGCGCTGTCTGCGGAAGGATCCGGCGCGGCGGCACCAGTCGATGGGCGATGTCCGGGTGAGCCTCGAGGACGTTCCGCTGCGCGATGTGCAGGCCGCTCCCGTGACCAGCACCTCACGGCGGACCTGGCTGACCGGGGTTGCGGCTGGCACGGGTGGGCTGGTGGCGGGAGCCTTGGCGGGCCGCCGTCTGTGGTACCGTCCGATGCCGGAATTGGTGCGGCTGACCTATCGCCGGGGCGACGTGATGAGCGCGCGCTTCGGGCCCAACGGTGAGGTGATCTACTCCGCGGCATGGGGCGGAGATCCGTTACGGACGTTCATTGCGCAACCGGGCAACCGTGAATCCCGCCCGCTCGATCTTCCGCCCGCTTGGGTACAGTCCGTGTCGGCGCGAGGGGATCTGGCCGTTTTGCTCGGGCGCGAACAGACCGGGACGCTGGCACGGGTCCCGATCGGAGGCGGCACACCTCGCGAGATCCTCGAAGGCGTCAACTGGGCCGACTGGTCACCGAACGGCCAGGCGATGGCGATCGTACGACGTGCCGGAAACGTATTTCGCCTCGAATACCCAGTCGGCAACGTGCTCTTAGAGGCCTCCGCTCGCAAGCCGGAGCTTCCCCGGATTTCGGCCGACGGTGCTCGTGTGGCGGTGCTCGTTTATGACACCGAGACGGGCGATTACGCACTGAACATCGTCGGACCGGACAAGCGCCCGCGGGCCGTATCGCGCGGCTTTCGCGTGGTGGGCGGGCTTGCGTGGGCGGCGGGCGATGTCCTGGTTTCGGGAGCGCGTCCTGGCGGGCCGCCCGCCGTATTCCGGTTCGACTCGTCCGGCAACGAACAGATCGCTTACCGGATGCCCGGCTGGCCACACCTAATGGATTGCGCTCCAAATGGCGACCTCTTGGCGGCGGCGGTCACCTCGCGTTTGGGAATCGCGGCTCTTACGCCGTTTTCCGGACAGGAGCAGGATCTTGCCTGGCTCGACGGCTCGAGTGTGAACGATCTGTCCGCCGACGGCAAGACGCTACTTTTCACCGAGATTTCCTCGGGTGAGGGGCGCAATACGGAGATCTACCTGCGAAAGACGGATGGGTCGCCGGCGGTACGGATCGGCAACGGGAATCGCGCGTCCCTGTCTCAGGATGGCCGCTTCGTCGCGTGTCTTCGAAACGCGGCGGAGGGTAACCAGATCGCGATTCTACCTGCCGGGCCGGGCGAGGAGCGGACGCTCTCGCCTGACGGGATGCGGTATGGGTCGGTCGAATGCCATCCCGATGGATTGCGGGTCCTGTTCAGTGCGAGTACAGGTTCTGGTCCGAGGCGCGCCTACCTGCGACCGATCGCGGGCGGCGCCGCGATCGAGGTGACCCCTCCGGGAGTGGCGGTCTCGAAGATCTCGCCTGACGGGAAGTTCGCTGTTTCAGCGGCGGGGAAGATCCAGCTTTGGCCTTTGGGGGGCGGTGAGCCGCGTACAGTCGCAACGCTCGCGGAGGGCGATCAAGTCTGCCGCTGGTCAGGCGACGGGCGTGAGTTGTTCCTGGCGAACGTCGAGCACGGGGGGTCGGCTGTCGAGCTGTCGGGTCTCGATGTTTCCACGGGACGCCGGCGTCCCCTGCGCAAACTCGTACCGATGGAGCCAGGCGCGGTCTTCTGGGGGTTGCCGGCTCTCTCCGCCGATGGAGCGTACTACGCGGCATCTTTTCGTAAGGACTTCTCCGACCTCTACCTGATCAAGGGTGCAATTTGAGAGCGGCCGTGCTGACTGGTGCCGCCGTCGTGGTGCTCGGCGGTTCGACGTATGAAATACTGGCCCGAGTCAGTTCGGCGAGGCGGAATCCTGAGCCCGGGGTGATGACAACCGTCAGCGGACGCAAGATGAAGATCCACTGCACGGGCGCGGGATCGCCGGTAGTCGTGCTGGAAGCCGGAATGGGAGACTTTCTCAGCGAGTGGAGACGCGTCCAGCCCGGCGTAGCCGCTTACACTCGCGTCTGTTCGTATGATCGGGCCGGGTACGGCGGGAGCAGCCCTGGGCAGCGCCCTCGCACGAGTTCGCGAATCGCCTTGGAGTTGCATGCCCTGCTCGAGGCGGCGGGTGAGAAGCCACCGTTCGTTCTCGTGGGCCATTCGTTCGGGGGATACTGTGTCCGGGTGTTTCATGGCCGCTACCCCAGGGAAACCGCAGGCATGGTGCTCGTGGACTCGACCCAGGAGGATCAGTATCAACTCCTTCCGAAATCCTGGCTTGCGATGAGCGAGGCTTCCCTGGATCGGGCGCTCGCGCAGGCACGGTGGGCACCACTGGCGATCGGGCTCGGCTGGACTCGGCTGCGATTGGCCTGGAACGGTATCGACGGCGGCCATCTGTTGCTCGATCCTTACTATGTCGTGGCTCGGGCAAGCGAGTTCGACTCGATTCGAGTGAGCGCGGAACAGGCCCGCGAGGCCGGTGCATTGGGTGCAAAGCCGCTGATCGTGATCACGGGGGGACGGCCTGATCCTTCGCTGCGGGTCAAGCTCGGCGACGCCGGTTCGGAAGCGTTCCATGCGACCTGGGTCAATGACCTTCAGCCGAGGTTGGCAAAACTCTCGACTCGCAGCCGGATCGTGCTGCTGCCAGACAGCGGCCACGACGTTCCCGCGGATCGCCCCGATGCGATCGTGGACGCGGTTCGCGAAGTAGTGGCAGCAGTTCGCCGCTGACGGCCTCAGAATCCGGCGGCTTTACCGTTCGCGCGGCCGTCGCTCGCGCCTTGCAGCCAGCCATCGGCGATCAAGATCGATTCCACCAGCGCGACATTGGCGATGCTGTCGATCTGATGTCCACGTGATTTCAGTAGCGCGATGGTATCGGGCGAGAAACCCTTCTCGAGGGAAAGCTTGTCGGGCTGCCATTGGTGGTGGAAGCGCGGCGCGTCGATTGCTTCCTGGATGTTCATACCGTGGTCGATCACGTTGAGAATCGCCTGCGTCACTCCCGTGATGATGCGCGAGCCGCCCGGCGCGCCGATCACCATGAACAGCTTGCCACCACGTGTGATGATGGTGGGCGTCATCGAGGAGAGCGGTGTCTTGCGAGGCTGAATTGCGTTGCCCTCGCCTTGCACCAGTCCGAACATGTTGGGAAATCCCGGCTTCGCGGCAAAATCGTCCATCTCGTTATTGAGCAGGAATCCGAGCCGGGGCACGGTCACTCCGTTACCGTAGCTGCCGTTGATCGTGTAGGTGAGCGCGACCGCGTTGCCCTCGGTATCGACGATCGAGAAGTGAGTGGTGTCGCCGGACTCGTAATCGCGGGCGTTGCCGGGCCGGATCGAATCGCTCGCAGTGGCCTTGTCGCGGTCGATCGAGTTGCGCAACGACGTGACGTAACGAGGGTCGAGCAGGCCCTTCGAGGGAACCTGGAAGAAATCGGGATCGCCAAGATGCTCGCTGCGATCGGCATAGTAGCGGCGCATCGCTTCCGCGAGAAAGTGGATCGAGGAGGCCGATCCGGCGCCAGACTTTTCGTAGCCCGAACCGTCGAGCACGCCGCACATTTGCAGCAGACCCAGTCCGCCGGAGCTCGGCGGCGGGGCGGTGATAATGTCATGGCCTTTGTACCGGCCCTCGAGGGGACGGCGTTCGATCGCACGATATCCGCGAAGGTCGTCGAGCGTGATCAGTCCGCCGTGTTTCTTCATCTCCTCGGCCAGGATGCGGGCGGTTTCCCCTTCGTAGAACTCGCGCGCGCCGCCCTTGGCGATCCGCTCGAGGGTCGAGGCAAGCTCGACTTGACGGAGCCGCTCGTCAGGCTCGAACATCGCCCCATCCTTCAGGAAGATCCGGTTGGACTCGGGAAACGGTGACATCAGCTTCGCGGCGGAACGTAGTGATCGCGAAAACGGATAGGAGACTTCGAAGCCCTCGCGGGCGAGTTGGATCGAGGGCTGCATCAGTTCGGACCAGCTCTTGCGCCCGTATTTCCTGTGCGCCATCTCGAGTCCGCGAACCGTTCCGGGAACGCCAGCCGCGCGCCAGCCGGCAATGCTATCGCGCGTGGGATTGCCGGACTTATCGAGGTACATATCCCGGGTTGCGGCCAGAGGCGCGCGCTCGCGAAAGTCGAAGAAATCCGTCTTGCCATCGGCGAATCGCACCAGAAGGAATCCGCCGCCACCGAGGTTTCCGGCCGAAGGCAGGGTAACGGCGAGAGCGAAGCCTACCGCCACCGCCGCGTCGATTGCGTTGCCGCCCTTGCGCAGCACCTCGACTCCCACACCGGTAGCGTGAGACTCCTGCGCCACCACCATTGCCTTCCTAGCGCGAACCGGCTCGCGCGAAAAGGCCAGACCAGCAATAACCAGAGCCAGCAAGAGTCGCCGCATTTGGATTCAGTGTACCCTGACGGGAAGTGCTCGAAGCGCGAATGTATGTCCTGTTCGCCGCGCTGCTGTTCTCGACCGGCGGCGCGGCGGTCAAGTCCATGAGCCTGAATGGGTGGCAGGCGGGCGGGGCGCGGGCGGGCATCGCCGCGGCGGCGATTCTCGTGCTGATCCCTTCGGCCCGCCGCCTGTTCGACTGGCGGATTCTCCTTGCCGGAACCGCCTACGCGGTGATGTCGATCACGTTCGTGACCGCGAACAAGTACACTACCGCCGCGAATGCGATCTTCCTGCAGGACACGGCGCCGGTCTACCTGATGTTCATCAGCCCGTGGCTATTGGGCGAGCCCGTGTCGCGCCGGGATTGGTGGTCACTCGTGCTGATGGCGGCGGGCACGGCGCTGTTCTTCGCGGGTGACTCGGCGGGCTCGCGCACGGCACCCGATCCGGTTCGCGGCAACCTCATCGCCATGGTGAGTGCAGTCGCATGGGCCAGCTCGATCGCCGCGCTGCGATGGATGGAGAAAAGCGGAATCGAGGGCGCGGGAATGGCGACGGTCGCAATGGGAAATCTGTTGGCGTGCTTGTTCGCTTTGCCGCTGGCGCTGCCGGTAGGAACGGTGGCGCCGGGCGACATCGTGGTGTTGCTCTATCTCGGCTTGGTGCAGATCGCGTTCGGATACTGGCTGTTCACGCGAGGCGTGCGGCGGACGAGCGGAGTGGAGGCTTCGCTGATCATGATGTGCGAGCCGGTGTTCAGTCCGCTGTGGGCGTTTCTGATCCATGGGGAGACGCCTGGGGGTTGGGCGTTGGCGGGCGGGGTGGCGATATTGAGCGCGATGGGCTGGCGGGTGGTGGGGCGTTAGCAAGCCGCTATCCGTTGAGGTCGCCTACCGCAGCCGGGAATTCGGGGCGCGTCTTCGGCTGCTGCCCGAGACGGGCCTCGGGATTGAGCAAACACTCGATTTCCCTCCTTATGGGTTGCACTGTTGATCCCAGCCGCCCTCTCTCTGCCCGCCCGATCACGCACTGGAACGTGTGGCGGACCGTTCCGTGGGTGCTCGGTCCCGTATGCAGGCTTCGACTCGATGGTGGCGCGAAATTTCCAGATCAGCGGACGCTGGCCGAAGTTCAATCTACCGAACCAGACGCTCGGCGGCGGGGGATTCGGATTGGTGATGGGCGCGGGATCGCGGCGGATCATGCAGATGGGCTTGAAACTGTACTGGTGATCCGCGGGGCAAGAGAAACGAGACTGATCCCTCCTGTATCGGATCGTCAAGTTTATCGGTTCAACTTTTCTCCACCGCCTGCCGATGGTGACGAAACACTCCATCGGAATCATGCGGGAGAATCTTTGAAGAGATCCGCGATCGCGACAACGGTATTACTGTTGACCATTCTCGCCCTGCCGGGCGCCAGGAACGAACGTGCGTCGACGGAGGCTTTTCTCGAGGTCTATCGGGTGCTCCAGCATCCGCGCTGCCAGAACTGTCACCCGGAGGGCGACAGTCCGCTGCATGGCGACGATAGCCATCCGCATGCCTTCGATGTGAAGCGCGGCGAAGATGGCCACGGGTTGGCGGACGCACGCTGCGTGAAGTGCCACCGCGCCTACAACCAGTTTGGCGAGCATCAACCGCCGGGAGCGTCGCATCCGCCCGGCTCCAAACAGCCTGCCGGAACACCGAGGTGGCATCTGCCTTCCGCTCGAATGCCGCTGACGTTCCAAGGCCGCTCCGCCGCGCGGTTATGCCGGCAACTGCTGAATCCGGGAACCAATGGCGGACTCCGCCCAGAGGCGCTGATCGCGCACACGGTTCATGACCCGTTCGTCGCGTGGGCCTGGAATCCGGGCGACGGACGCACGAAGCCGCCGGGCTCGCATGAGCAATTCGCCGCCGCCGTCCGTGCCTGGATCGAACAAGGCCCCGCCTGTCCCGCCGAATAGCTCCAAGCGCTAGAATGAAGCGGAACCAATGCCGCGCGGTCACGAACTCATCGAGGAAATCGAATTCGACCATTCTTGGACCCCGCGCATCTGGTGGCTCGGGCACGCGGGCTTCGTCATCAAGTTTCACGCGATGATCTTCTATGTCGATCCGTGTCTGTCGCCTTCGGCGGACCGCCTCCTCGATCCCCCGCTCGATCCGGCCACGGTCAAACACGCCGACATGGTGCTTTCCACGCACACGCACGCGCGGCACATGGACGGACCCACCCTGATGGCGATTCTCGAAGCGTCGCCCAAAGCGAAGCTCGTGCTGCCGAAGAGCACCGCGCATCACGCGAAGGGCCTCGGAATCGGATTCCACCGCATGACCACCACCGACGCCGATCTCCGCATCGAGTACTTCAAGAGCGGCGACTACATGCGCATCTACGCGGTTCCCGCCGCCCATCCCGAACTCGAATGGACCCCGATCGGCGGCTATCCGCGCCTGGGATATCTGATCCGGTGCGGTGGCACTACGATCTATCACGCGGGCGACGGCGTCCCCTATGATTCGATTGTTCCGCGCCTGCGGCCATACAACGTGACGGTGGCACTGCTTCCGGTGGCCGGGCCCGGCAACTTCACCGTGGAACAGGCCGCGCAACTGGCCGAAGACATCGAGGCGCGCTGGCTCGTTCCGATGCACTACGGAACCTTCAACGGCTGCGGGGGCGGATCGAGCGAGTTCGTCAATCACATGCTCTTCTCGCGGCCCGCGCAGCGATTCAAGATTTTCGAGCCCGGTGAGGGCTGGACGATTCCCGAAGACTGATGCAGCCGGCGCTCACCACGCATGAGCCGCTGCTGATCAACACGATCGGCCATTCGACCGGAGTCCTGCTCTTCGGTCTCTCGCTCTACTTCCTGGCGCGCTACCATCGCGCGAGCCGCCTCTCGATCGCGGCCGCGGCGCTCGCCCTCATCTACAACCTCTCGTCGCTGCTGGTGCTCGCCTATCCGAACGAAGCGTTGATCGCGATCGCCACTTCGGCGCTCAGCACGCTGCCCGCCGTACTCGTCCATGTTTCCCTGCGCGAGCGATTTCCCTGGATCGTCCGTGCCGGATACGCACTGAGCGGCGTTTCGGTACTGTTGCACGCCACCGAGCAACTCACCGCTATTCCGCACCGATCCGCCCTGCTCATCGCGACGATCGGATTCGGCGCGCTTACCGTCGTCACCGGACTTCTGCTCGTGCGAGCTCGCGAACCGATGTCACGCATCACCGGCGCGATGGCGCTGTTCCTGTTCAGCATCACCTTCGTCCACTTCGGCGCAGGCGAGCATCATGAACAGTGGACTCTCGAACTGTTCGTACATCATGCCGGAGTTCCGCTGGCGCTGGTGGTCCTGCTGCAGGATTATCGCTTCCTTCTCCTCGACGCCTACGTCCGCGTTTTGGCGAGCCTGATCCTCGCCGGAGTCTTCATCGTGATCGCTGAACATGTGCGGGGACGAGTGGGAGACGATCCCTTCCATCAGGGACTGTACGCGGTGAGCGGCGCGGTCCTGCTGGTGCTGTACGGCGTGATTGGAACGCGGCTGCAGCAAGTGCTCACGCGAATCCTCTTCGGGCGGCCCTCGATCGGCGAGGCACTGGCGCGCCTGCGCGAACACGCTGCGTCCACCAACGATGAGAACGCCTTCCTTGCACTCGCCACGCGTGAAATCGCGGACTATCTCAACGCCGAAAGCGCCTCTTCGCCGGAGGCGGCGGAAGCGATCGTGCCGGTGCGCCTGACAGGCGGCGCGCAGCATCAAATCGCGCTCGGCCCGCGCCGAGGCGGACGGCGCTACCTGAGTGAGGACCTCCAGGCGGCCGAACGTCTCGGCGCGCAGGTGGCCGATCACATCGAACAGTTCCGGCAGGCCGAGATGTCGCGGCTGGTGGCGCAAGCGGAACTACGCGCGCTCGAATCCCAGATCCATCCGCATTTCCTCTTCAACGCGCTGAACACGCTCTACGGCGTGATTCCGAAAGAAGCAGGTGGCGCCCGGCGCATGGTGCTCAACCTCGCCGACATCCTGCGTTATTCGCTGCGTACGAGCGAAACCTTCACTACCCTCGACGAGGAGTTGCGGATCGTCGAGGCATACCTCGAGATCGAGAAGCTGCGCCTCGGCCCACGGCTGACGGTCACGATGGAGATCGGTGAGAAGGTCCGGTCAGTCCGGATTCCCGTGCTGTCGCTGCAATCGCTGGTCGAGAACGCAGTGAAGCACGCGATCGCGACGCAGCCGCAAGGAGGAACGCTTTCGATCCTGGCTAGGCCGGCCGGCGAAACCGTGGAGATCCGGGTCTCCGACAATGGACCGGGATTCGGAGCGTCGAGCGAGACCACTGGGGCCGGAGTGGGCCTCGACAACGTCTCTCGCCGCTTGCGCTTGTGCTACGGTGCCTCTGCCGGACTCCGGATCGAATCCGCACCCGGTTCGGGAACCTCCATCGGATTTGAAGTACCTTGGGAGCAGAGAATCCATGAAGGCGCTTATCGCTGACGACGAGCCCATCGCGCGGCAGATCCTGCGCGAACACCTGGAAGAGATCGGCGGCATCGACATCGTGGGAGAGGCCGCCACCGGGAACGAGGCGGTGGCCCGGATCTCGCAAAACGAACCGGACGTCGTCTTCCTGGACCTGCAGATGCCGGAGCTCGATGGCCTGTCGGTCGCCCGGTCCCTGCGAGGCGGCAAGCCCGCCATCGTGTTCGTGACGGCATTCGACACGCACGCCATCGAGGCGTTCAACCTCGGCGTCACGGACTATCTATTGAAGCCCGTCCGCCGCGAACGCCTGGAAGCGGCACTCGACCGCGTCAAGCGCCAGATCCGGACCAGACCCGCGCGCGCCTCCGAGCCCGCCAAAGAACCGATCCGGCGCATCGTCGGCCGCGCGGGCCCGGATTATCACATGCTCGACCCGGCGAACGTGATTGCGTTCCAGGCGGCCGGCGAATCGGTCTACGTGCTCTCGACCAGGGGAAAGTTCCTTGCCGAGCACACGCTCAAGGCGCTCGACGAGCGGCTCCCGAAGCCCCAGTTCCGCCGCATCCACCGCGGCACGATCATCAACACGAATCACATCCGCAAGATATCGCCCCTGTCGAGCAAGCGCTGGCTGCTGCGCATGTCGAACGGGCTCGAGACGATCGTGAGCAAGCGGCTAGCTGGCGCGATCCGCGAAGAGACCGACTGGTAGATCGAGAAGAGAGTATCAGTTCGGGGACTGGCGCGCGGCGGCTCGAAGCGCTATCCTCCCTGAGATGAGGCCAACGATGCGACTTTTGAATTGTCTCGCGGTGTCCGCCGCTCTTACAGTAGCCGCGCTCGCGCAGGAGGCTCCCAAACCGAAGCGCACGCCCGATGTTCCATTCGTTCCCACGACCGAAGAGGCGGTGCAGGCCATGATCAAGCTCGCCGGGGTCAAGGCCGGCGACGTCGTCTACGATCTCGGCTGCGGCGACGGCCGCATCGTGATCGCCGCCGCCAAGCTGGGCGCCAAAGCCGTCGGCATCGACATCGATCCGCAGCGGATCAAGGAAGCCAACGAAAACGCAAAGAAGGCGGGTGTCGAGAACGTGGTGCGGTTCGAGGAAAACGACCTGTTCAAGGCCGACTTCCGCGAAGCCACCGTGGTCACGCTCTTCCTTCTCTCGACGGTCAACATGAAGTTGCGGCCGAAGTTGCTCGCGGAGCTCAAGCCCGGTACGCGTGTGGTGTCGAACACCTTCGACATGGGCGACTGGAAGCCCGAGAAGGAGATCACGATCGGCAACGAGGACGACGAAGACTCGTTCCTGAGCCATCGCTTCTTCCTCTGGACCGTCCCGGCGAAGAAGTAGCTACCGCAACAATTCCATCGCTTTCCGGAACAGCGGCTCGAAGTCGTCTCCCGGAACGGCGGCACGCGCCTTGCGGATCGCAACTTCGGCCGCGGCCTTCTGAGCCCCGAGATTGACCAGGGCCGATACGATGTCCTGTTCGAGCGCCGAGAGCGCGCCCGCGGCAACCACCGGCGGAGGCGCACCCGCCGCAGCTGCTACCTTCTCAAACAAGACGCTGTCGAGCTTGTCTTTGAGTTCGAGCACGAGGCGTTCGGCGGTCTTCTTTCCGATTCCGGGAACCTTCACCAGCCGGTCGACCTGGCCACCGCGAATTGCGGCGATCAGATCGCCCGCCGAGAGTCCGCTGAGCGCGGTGATGGCAAGCTTCGGCCCCACGCCCGACACGCTCAGGAGCTTCTCGAACAGCCCCTTCTCCTCAGCCGTCGCGAATCCGAACAATTGCAGTGCGTCCTCGCGGACGTGCGTGTAGGTGCGGAGTACGGTCTGGCCGCCAATCGCAGGAAGCGTCGAATACGTCGAGACCGGAATCGTCACGTCGTATCCCACTCCGTTCGTTTCAACGATGACCTGATTCGGGTGCTTCTCGAAGATCGTACCGCGCAGGAGAGCGATCATCAGCCTATTTTATGCGAACGACAGGAACCGATCGATCACGCGCCCGAGCCAATCCCACGCTGAGATGGCGCCAGTCACCAATAGCGCAACCAGGAGAGTGCCACCAAGGAATCCGAGCAGCCGACCCGCACGCCGCTTACCCGCGAGCCAATCGCGGATCAACCACGTGACCACCCAGATCGCGGCCACCCAGGCGAGCAGGATCCAAGCCGGTGCGCGCAGACTCCTGATGAAGATCCCGGCCGCGGCCAGGAGCACGCCGCACAGCCACGCGACTTTCAGAAAGTGGCGGAAGAACAGGTCGCCGAGACTCCGGGGCGACAACACTTCCACCGTCGCCCAGGCTACGCGCCCGGCGCGCGCAACCCATGAGAACGGGCGTTTCGAAATCCTCCGCTCCTCGGCTATCGCCTCGAGCATGGCTCCCATGATCGCGGTACCGCGAGTGAACCAGCCCGCCATCTCTTCGCGATTCGGACGCTCGTTCAGCACCGCCCGGTGGCGATCCACGATCTGACGCGAGGTGAGCGGGCCGACAGCGAGCGCTTGCCGGATGTGATCCTCGCCACCGAGTTCCTCGCGCACGATCATGTCGTTCGCGCGGGCGATCAGCGCCTTCCTCCGTTCTTCGTGTTCCGGACCCGGCAGCAGCGCGCAAATGATACGCTCGGCACCGTCGAGCCGCCCCCACAACATGTCGTTCTTCCGCCATCCGGCATCGAGGAATCCACCGAAATTGCCGATGGCCGTTCCCCGCAGCTTGCGGATGCGCTCGCCGCGTTCATCGACGAGCGACGTGGCGTCTTCCGGGCAGATCCGGATCACATCCACGGTCTCCGGTTCGCCCGCGTCCCAGTGATACATGACCGGGAACGTGAGGGCGTCGTAATCCTCGAAATCTCGATAGGCGGCGCGCAAGCGCTCGCGCAAATCGGGATCCTCGATCGCGTCAAGTGCCCGTGAGATGGCGGTATCGGACCGCTCGAACGCGGCCCGGCACTGCCCGGAATAGGCCTCAGCGGCTCCATCGGGGCGCAAGGTGCGCAGATCGCGGTGGCTCTCGCGGAGCGCGGCGATGAGCGGCTCCAATTGCGCGCGGCCGGAGCCCTCGATCTCCGTGCATACTTCGTCCACCCGCCGCTTCAGATGCCGCACACAGCGCCGGCGAAACCCGGCGTCGTATTCGTGGAGAAACTGATCCAGCGAATCTCCACGCCAGTGAGGGACTCCTGCTTGCCCGGCCAGAACCCCGGCCAAACCGTTGATGACCGCGGATGCCCGCAACTGCCGGTACATCAGATGCGCGCTCCCGCTCCGCTCCACCGTGTCCGTCGCCGGCCGCGAAGTCACAAGCCGGCGCAGATCTTCGACCCGCCGGTTGCGTTCGAGAATCCGCGATAAGTCCTCTCGAATCGTCTCATTCCTTGGCAGCGACGATAGGGCGGCCCACGCGTTTTCCAAAGCGTCGGGCACGGCGGCCGAAACGCAATCGAGCTCCGGATCATCCGGCGCTGGCTCGATGTAGACGAGCTTTCGCTCCACCGGCAGATCCGTGAATCGGTTCACCAGCGCCTCCACCGCCGGGCCGAACGGCTTGTTGTCGAGGTAGCCGCCATCGGCAAGCGGACGGTCGCGGAACGGAGTTTGATTCGGGCCCGCCTCATGGGTCTGATAGAAGACCTTCCACAAATCGAAGTCCGGCTGAATCCCTTTCTGGCGGAGTACGGGCTCGATCGCCGCGAGCGTCATGGGCTCGAAGGCCACGGGAAACGCGGAGGTACAGCGGGCGCTGAAGGCGAGGAAAGGAGTGTAGGCGGACGCGAAGTCGTTGCGCTCGCCGTGACGATACTCGAAATGGAGTGAGACTCGATGGTTCCGTTCGAAGACCGTCTTGCCGGCAAGCTGGATGGGCGTCAAGAGCCCGTTCAGATCCGTTGCCGTGACGAAAAGGTCGAGTTCATCCGGAATCAGCGGCGTCTCCCGCGAAGGATTGGCCGTGTCCATCCCAGCAAGCGCGTCGAGCAGCTTCACGTACATCCGTTGGCTGTTCAGCAGTGATCGGCGCGGATCCTGCAATCGGAACCCACGCATCGACTCTCGGTCCATCGAGCCATTGTCGTTGAGCAGCTTGCCGATGTCGGCCTCCTCGATCCACAGCTTTCGGACCGTGTCGAGATCCGCGTCGAGTGCGAGCGCCTTGGCGAGGAAAACGCCATTGATGCCGCCCGCGGACGTTCCGCTGATCACGTCGACCGCCAGCCGCGCTCCGCCCAGCGCCTCGGCGATCTCCCGGTAGATCTCCCCGGTGGTTCCCGGTGCCGGATCTCCGGCCGTCGACCGCACCATACGAAGCAGTTCCTGCACGACCCCGTTGATGTAGATCGCCAGCGAGACGCCGCCATAGAGGACCACGGCAAAACGAACCTCCCGCTTCGGCTCGAATGTGGGCATTGGTGAGAGTGTACCGCTTCCGCTATGATCGATAGCCGGGACATGCCGATTCCGCTGCTCAACACCGCGCTCGGCGCGCTGAAGGAAAAGAGAACCGATCGCGACAAGGAGAATGTCGCGCGCTTCGGTATCTATCCGCTCGGCGCCTATCCAACGCCCAAGGTGATCGGCGTGTCGATGGCAAACATCCAGGAGGTCGCCAAACGGTTCGGGCGCAACCACAGCTTGGCCGCTGACCTGTGGTCGTGCGGCTGGTATGAAGCACGCCTGCTCGCCTGTTTCGTGGAAGAACCGGAGCGCGTCTCGGCGGACCAGATGGATCGCTGGGCGCGCGACTTCGACAATTGGGCGATCTGCGACACCGCCTGCTTCAAGCTGTTCGACCAGACGCGCCACGCCTGGGCGAAGATCGACCCGTGGCGAAGGTCGCGCAAGGAGTTCGTCAAGCGCGCGGCTTTCGCGCTGCTCGCCAGTCTCGCGGGGCACGACAAAACATCGCTGGACTCGCGGTTCCTCGAAACGCTGCCATGGGTCGAAGCGGCCGCCAGCGACGAACGGAACTTCGTCAAGAAAGGCGTAAGCTGGGCTCTGCGCCGCATCGGCACGCGCTCTCCGGAACTCCGCGCAGCCGCCCTTGCCACCGCAGAGAAGCTGGCGGCCTCCGCTGAGCCCTCCGCCCGCTGGATTGGGCAGGATGCGATTCGGGATCTGACCAAGCCCCGGCGCAAGAGATCGGAGTGCTGAGGACGCGAGCCTAACTCGGCTCCCGCGGAACCACGCGCGACGCCGGGTTCGCCACCGGCCTGCCCGTGGCGACGCCAGCTACTGCGCCCCAGTTGCCTTCCCCGATCATCCGGCTGGGGTGGCTTCCAGCCTTCTCCCTGGTTGCGGCAAATCATCGAATAACGCTCGAGCGCGGCCATCCGTGAACCCTGCACGGCCTTGACGTCCTGGGAAGTCCACTTGGCCAAATCGGCAGCGGTGCCATGAGTGCGCGTGCGCCTTCAGATATCTCCGTATGACGTATTTTGGGAGTCGGAGTGATTGCTATTCGCCGAATTCGGCAATCGTACAGCAAGAGCATGAGAGCGTACTCCACGGGACTGGCTAATGTCGTATAATTCAACCAACTTTCCCGGACTTGCCGGGTTGGTCCAAGCGTGGAGGCGATGAGGATGCGGAAACGTCTGCTGGTGGCCTGCGCCCTGTTCGGCGCGGCCAGTGTGGCCGCCGAGAAACCGGCCCCGGAACAACTCGAGTTCTTCGAGTCGAAGATCCGGCCGGTTCTCGCCAAGAACTGCTACATGTGCCACTCCAAGCAGGCCAAGAGCTCCCGCGGCGGACTGGTGGTCGACACCCGCGACGCGATCCGCGCGGGCGGCGATTCCGGCCCGGCCATCGTGCCGGCGAAGCCCGAGGAGAGCCGGCTGTTGAAGGCCCTTCGCTACGACGGTAAACTCCAAATGCCGCCGATGGGCAAGCTGCCCGATGCCGTTATCGCCGATTTCGAAAAGTGGATCGCGATGGGCGCCCCCGACCCGCGCGAAGGCGCCGCGCCCGTGGTCTACACCAAGATCGATTTCGACTCGGCCCGCAAGAAGTGGCTTTACACCGCTCCGAAACTGCCTGCCGCACCCGAAGTCAAAAACAAGACGTGGGCCAGCGCTCCGATCGACCGGTTCATCTCGGCCAAGCAGGAAGCCGCCGGAGTGACACCCGTGGGCGACGCTACCCGCCGCGTGCTGATCCGCCGCGCGACCTTCGACCTGACCGGGCTTCCGCCAGCGCCCGAAGAAGTGGAAGCCTTCGTCAACGACAAGAGCAAGGATTCGTTTGAAAAGGTGATCGACCGCCTTCTCGCCTCCGAACGTTTCGGCGAGCGCTGGGGCCGCCACTGGCTGGACGTGGCACGCTATGCCGAGACCGAAGGCCGCACGCGCAACCAAGCCTTCCCGGTAGCGTGGCGCTACCGCGACTACGTGATCCGCTCGTTCAACGAAGACAAACCCTACGATCGCTTCATCCTCGAGCAGATCGCGGGCGACTTGCTTCCAGCGGCAAGTTCCACGGAAAAAAACACGAACGTCGTCGCGACCGGGTTCCTCGCGCTGGGCGCGCATGATCTGAACGAACTCGACGCGCGCACCTTCCAAGCCGACGTGATCGATGAGCAGATCAGCGTGACCTCGAAGGCGTTCCTTGCAATGACGACAGGCTGCGCGCGCTGTCACGATCACAAATTCGATCCGGTTCCCACGCGAGACTACTACGCGATGGCGGGCATTTTCCGAAGCACCGAAATGAAGCAGGGATTGCGCCGCCGGCCTCCGCTGAATCAGTACTACTTCTTCCCGCCGATGCTGAACCGCCTCGAAGGCGTCGAGCCGTTCCCGGGCAAATCGCGCGAAGAAATCGCGGAGATGCAGGCCCGGCAGAAGGAACTCTACGGTCAGCTTCAGCAGGGGCTCCGCAAGCGCAACCGGCCCGAACTGCGCAAGCTGGCGGCGGAACTGGCGGCGATGCCGATCCCGGCGAATCTGGTGATGGGCGCGGCGGAGGCGGCAAAGCCCGAAAACAGCGCGATCAACATTCGCGGGGACGTCCATGCGCTGGGCGAAGTGGTTCCGCGCGGGCTGCCCCAGATCCTCACCGATCCCGCCAAGGGCGCCCCCGCCATCGGCGCCAACGAAAGTGGACGGCTCCAGTTGGCGAAGTTCATCGCCAACCGCGACAATCCCGTGACGGCGCGCGTGATGGCGAATCGCGTCTGGCAGCATATGTTCGGAGCCGGCATCGTCGAGACGCCTGACAACTTCGGAAACAGCGGATCGAAACCCACGAATCCGGAACTGCTGGACTATCTCGCGGTCCGGTTCATGGATCAAGGCTGGTCCGTCAAGAAGCTGATCCGCGAGATCGCGCTGTCGCACGCCTATCGGTTGTCTTCCGATCACAACGCGAGGAACTTCGAGACCGAGCCCGCGAACAAGACGCTGTGGCGCGCCAACCGGCGGCGGCTGGAAGCCGAAGCGCTGCGCGACGCGATTCTGCAGGTGAGCGGCAATCTCCAGACCACGCCGCCCACCGCGTCACCCGTCTATTCGTGGCGCCGGATCGGAGAGCCTGCTCGCGGCAATCAGGTCCAGAAGTGGGAGCTGACCGAAAACTATCGCAGCGTCTACGTGCCGGTGATCCGCAACGTGCCGTCGCGGTTCTTCGAAACGTTCGATTTCCCGGAACCGAGCGAAACACGAGGCCGCCGTGACGTGACGACGGTCGCCCCCCAGGCGCTGTTCCTGATGAACAGTCCCTTCGTGCAGGAGCAGGCCAAGACCGCCGCCGAGCGGTTGATAGCCAAGGCCACCAACGACGAGGATCGCGTGCGCCGCGCCTACCGGCAGGCGCTCGGACGCGAACCGTCGGCCTCCGAACTCGCCCGGGCGCTGAAGTTCGTGAAGGAAACCGCCGAGTCGTCCGAAGACACTTCCGAGGCGCAGCGCCAGCACGATGCCTGGACGCGCCTATATCACTCCCTGTTCGCCAGCGCGGAATTCCGCTATCGCAGCTAAGAGATGGAGCCATCACGACCATGACGTCTCGACGCGACTTGATGAAGCTGACCGCTTGCGGCTTTCCCTATCTGGCGCTCGCCGGAACAGCCGCGGACCAATCACTGAACCCGCGCAGGCCGCATCACGAGCCGAAGGTGAAGCGCGTAATCTTCTTCTTCATGCAGGGCGCGCCCAGCCAGCATGAAACGTTCGACTACAACGAGGAATTGGTCAAGGCCGCGGGCCAAAGCACCGAGGGCGCCAAGCAGAAATTGCTCGCCCCGGTCTTCAAGTTCAGCCGCCACGGCAAGAGCGGGCTCCCGATTTCGGACGTCTTTCCGAACATCGCCAAGCATGCCGACGATCTGTGCCTGCTGAACGGCATGCACACCAACAGCCCGGCGCACCCGCAGGCTTCGATCTTCATGCACACGGGCAGCTTCACGTTCGTGCGTCCCTCGATCGGATCGTGGGTGGTGTACGGGCTCGGCACCGAGAACAAAGACCTGCCGGGATTCGTGACGCTGAATCCCGTTGGGCTCGGGGGAGCGGCATTGTACGGTTCGGCGTTTCTGCCCGCGACCTATCAGGGAACTCCTGTCACGATCGCCAAGGGCCAGGCGCCGATCGACAATATCCGGAACGCGAAACTCTCGGTCGAAAAGCAGCGCAAGCAGATCGACTTCGTCCAGGAGATGAATCGAGAGATGCTCGCCGGGGCCAAGCAGGACAACGAACTCGAAGGCCTGATCTCGAGCTACGAACTCGCCTTCCGTATGCAAGCCTCCGTACCCAAGGTGATGGACATCAAGGGTGAATCGGCGGCGACTCTCGAGGCCTACGGATTCAACGATGCCGAGACCCGCGGCTTCGGCACGCAATGCCTGCTTGCGCGCCGTATGGCCGAAGCGGGCGTCCGATTCATCGAACTCAACATGAACGGCTGGGATCAGCACAACCAGTTGAAGGCGAAGATCGAATCAAACGCCAAAGCCATCGACCAGCCGATCGGCGCGCTGATTGCTGACCTCAAGCAGCGCGGGCTCTTCGAGGACACGCTGCTCGTCTGGGGCGGCGAATTCGGCCGCTCGGCGCACGAGCAAGGTCCGGGCGGAGACGGCCGTCAGCACAACAATCGCGGCTACACGATGTGGCTCGCCGGCGGCGGCATCAAGGGCGGCATGCGCCACGGATCATGCGACGTGACCGGCGGCGCGGTGGAGAACAAGGTCCACTTGCATGATCTGCATGCGACGATCCTGCATCTGTTGGGGTTGAATCACACGCGGCTGACGTTCCGTTACGGCGGTCGCGATTTCCGGCTGACGGATGTCCATGGGAATGTGGCGAGGGCGATTCTCGCCTAATATCCCGCCAACAACCCCTCGATCTCGACCACCTTGACCCAAGCGCTCCGCAGAGCCTCCACCCGTGCCTCTTCCAACTGCACGAGGTTCCTTTGCGCCCCGATCACCTGCGGATAGGCAACAGCCATCTGCCGGAAGTTCTTGACCAGCATCTCGTAGGCCTGCCGCGCCTGCGGAATCATCGACTCGCCGTGTATCTTCGCCGCGATCACGGAGTTCTGGTATCCCGCGAACTCCGTCGCGAGCATCGATCGGAACTCGAGCCGAAGCTTGTCGGACTCGAAGCGTGCCGCATCCAGCTCGCCGCGCGCCGTGGTCACACCGCCTTGATTACGGTTGAACAGCGGAATCTCGACACCCGCGTCGAAGATGCCCTCGAGGCCAATGCGCCGCGGGCGTCCCATCACGCCCTCCGCCATCTCTCCGTTCTCGCGCAAGCCACCGCGTAGTTGCAGGTCGGGAATCTTCTGCACTTCCGCGCGCCGCAGCGCATACTCGGCGCGAGCCCGCTGAGCCTGAGCCGCGCGCAGCAGCGGATGTCCGGCTTCGATCTTCTCGAAAGCCGCTTCGTACTCGATCACCGGCAATTCGTCGAGGTTACCTTCGAAGACTCCCGTGGCGAGCGCGGGTTGCCGCACCAGCGCGCCGGTCCGCCGCCACACCGCCTCGAGATCGTTGCGCGACTGCGCCAACGCAAGTTCCGCCTTGCGCGCCTCGATGCCCGCCGAGATCACCTCCGGACGGTCGGCCATGCCGATGTTCGCCAACTCGCCGTATATCCGCGCGGTGTCGTTGGCGACGCCCCGCAGGCGCTCGCGTACCTCGATCATCCGCTGTCCGGCGAGCCCCTCGTAGAACAGCATCCGTGCTCGATTCCGCACTCGCAGCCGCTCCAGTTCAGCTGACTGTTGCGCGGCCTTCTCCTCCTCCGCGAAGATCTTGCGATCGAGCCCGAGCTTGCCCGCGGTGATGATCCGCTGTTCAATGAATCCGCCGAGCGCACCACCGCGATTCACCGGCGCGACGTGTTCGCCGTTGGCCCCGAAGACGGGATTCGGATACAGTCCGGCCTGGAGGGTGCGGCCCTGCGCGGCGCGCACCGCCGCCTGTGCCTGCGAGACAGTGGGATGCGCGTCGAGCGCCATCCGTTCGAGATCGGCCACGCGATAGCGCTGCTGGGCGCCCAACGCAAGCGCGCCCGCGAACGATGCCGCGAGCAGCCTACTTCTTGGGCGCATGGTGCTCATGTCCGATGGCGGGATCTTTTCGCAGGGCGGCGATTTTGTCGTAGACCTCGGGCGTCACGACACGCACGAGCGTCATCATGCCCATCATCGCGCCGGTCCAGTTCTTGCGCAGCCCGAGGTGCTCGGGCTTGACCGGAATGACGTGGTCCATCGGCATCCACATGTCCTGCGGGTATCCGGGAATCTTCTTCTTTTCGGGATCGTCCTTCGGATAGAAAGTCTTGGTATCGGCGCTCGCGCCGTCATGGGCGTGTTCACCGCCGTGCCCTTCGTGCGTCACCGGACCCACCATTGCCACCATCTGGTTCATCATGTGATGCGGCAGGTGGCAGTGCAGCATCCAATCGCCCACGTACTTCGCATCGAACTCGATGTTGCGCGCCTGCGCCACGCCGGCGATGATCGTGTTCTGCGGATACCAGAGGTCTTCGTCGATGCGGCCGCCCTCGGTTCCGGTCATGTAGAACTGGACTCCGTGCAGATGAATCGGATGATGATCCATGCCGAGGTTGACCAAGCGGATCCGCACGCGCTCGCCCTGCTTGACGATCATCGGCGTGCAGGCTGGTCCGGATTTGCCGTTGAACGTGAGCCAGTTGAACTCCATCGCGAGCGTGTTCGGCACGTTGTTGTTCGGTAGCAGCATCCACTCCTGGATGAGCAGGCCGAAATCGCGATCGACCGGCGGCATGTACGGTTCTTTCGGATGCAGGATGACGAAGCCGAGCATTCCCATCATTTCCTGCATCGGGAAGTGCGAATGGTAGAAGAGCGTGCCATGCTGGTTCAGCGTGAACTCGTAGACATGGCGCCCGCCCGGCGGCGTCGGGTCCTGCCCCAGTCCAACGCTCCCGTCCTGCTCCATCGGAACTTCGAAGCCGTGCCAATGGATCGCGGTCATCTCGGGCAGCCGGTTCTCGAGAATCACCCGGAGGCGGTCGCCTTCGTTGGCTTCGATCGTGGGTCCGGGAACACTGCCGTTGAATCCCCACGCCTCGATCGGACGCCCGGGCATCAGTTCGGACTTGACCGGTTCCGCAATGAGGTGAAATTCCTTGACACCGTCGATGAGCTTGAACGGAAGCTTGGGAAGATCCGGCGTGGCGACAGGATGATTCACTCCCTTTTTTTCGGGCGCGTGTTGGTGATGAGCGTGCGGATCGGACTGCGTTTTCGCGGCTTGCGCGGCGGAGGCAAGCCACTGGAAGAAGCTTCTGCGACCGTGACCCATGGCGTCATTGTAGCGGAGGCATGGCCGCACGTTGCTTGTTTCAAGGGCGGCGCGTGAGGGACTCTACCAGGGTCGATCATCCCCCCTATCGCATTGTGACGCTCATCTGGCCGGAGGCGAATTCGCCCCGGGCGTTGAAATCGAGTGGGCGGACGCCGAATTGATCGTAGCTGTTGGCGTTGAGGTGAGGAAGGCATTCGCTTGGACGGCTCCCGTGATGCTCCAGCCAGCGGCTGATTCGGGCGAGACCTCGACATAGAGTTCGCTGGAGGTGACGGGCGGGGCCGGGGTGACCTCGTATACGAGGTCCGCGTCGGTGAGCACGGTGAAGCCGGCGCGCTCGAGACGCTGGGCGAGGCGGCGGTTGGAGGTGGCGTAGGCGAGCGTGTAGTTGTTGATGTCGCCTGTGCCGTCGGGAGGCACGATAACGATGCCAATGTGGGCGACCGTACCCGGCTCGGCGGGGAAGTTCTCTACTTTGACCGAGGCGCATTGAGAGGCGCGGACGACGAGCGTGGCGTTGCCGGAGCCGTCATTGAGTGCAGCGAATGGAGCGGGCACGACCTGCGAGGCGCGGGCGTGTGGGATTGGCCCGGTGCCCACGTACTCGGAACAGCCGGAGAGTTCGACCGGAAAGTCGCGGCCCTGCGATGCGGGCTGAGCCAGCATGGTGGCGGTGGCGGCAAGGATGAGAGCAAGCAGATGGGCGGAGTTGGACATATGACAAGGGATCGTACCAGAATTTTCCCGCGCGGCGAAATCCAAGAGGCGCCGGACGGCGTACCCCAATTGACAGCGAGAACGGAACAGATCGGAATTCGACGCGGGCCGCGCGGAAGTTCCGCCTCGTGTGAGCCTCACTACGGAGAATGGAATGAAACCCCTAACCAAAGCAATTGCCATGGCAACGCTTTTGGCCGCGGCCGCTTCGGCGTCCAGCCATCGCGAAGCCTTGGCGGTCCTCAACGAGCCATGTGCCGACAACACCGACACCTACGCCTGGGTGTCGCCCGGCGATCACGAAAAGCTCTACCTCATCATGAACTTCAACCCGCTGCATGAACCAGGCCAAGGCAATCAGGGCCTCCGCGCCTGCAACGGTTACCGCTACGAGTTCCACATCGGCAGGGGAACCAGCATCGCGAGCAAACTGGTCTATCGCGTCGAGTTCAAGAACACGCTGAAGACCTCCCCAGCCCCCACGGCCAAGGACGCCCTCGGCGGCGGCAACGAACTGTTGTGGCAGCTCACCGGAGGCACCGAGACGATGACGGTTACCCGGCTGGTTCCGGGCGAAGTCCGTACCGGCGATGGCGAGGGCAACATCATCGGCCTGAACCTTCCGGTCCTGCCCAATAACCACGGGCCGCAAACCGACCGGCTCGTCTACGGCCTCGGACCCTTCAAGGGCTACGATTCCGGCGACGCCACCAGCCGTGAAGTGGGCCTCTACAATCAGGCCTTCGTCGACAAGTTCATTCATCCGCTCGGCAACGGCGGACGTGTCATCGCGGGCCAGTTCGACGATCCCTATCAACTGGACGAGAAGGGCATTTTCGACCTCGTCAACCTGACCAAGGGCGACCTCGGTGGTTTGGCCGGCGCACGCCGCGATCCCGCCAAGGACGTCTTCACCGGCTTCAACGTCTTCTCGATCGCGCTAGAGGTTCCCACGAAGGAACTGTTCCCCGACGGCATCCCGCACAACGGCGAGCTGCGCCCGGAATCGACCGACGCGCTGCTCCGCGTCTGGTCGCGTGTCCTTCGCCAGAAGACCCAGGAAGTCGACGCCACCGAGCCGATTACTGGCTTGAAGGGCTCGGGCGATTGGGTCCAGGTGGGCCGCAACGCCCTGCCCTTGTTCAATGCGGGACTCATCGGCACGCAGTCGCACACGACGTACCTGCGCAGCACGCCGATGATGGACGTGTCGAACTTCGGCGCCAACATCCTGTTCCCGGTGCTCGTCCGTGACCTCGAGGCCCTCGGAGTCTACAAGGCTCTCGGACTTCCGCAATCGACTGTCGACACCCTGAAGGGACCCCGGCTGGACATCATCCGCGCCGTCAATCTCGGCCGGCCGATTCCGGTGGAAGACGGCTCGACAGGTGACGTGATCACGCTCGACGCCTCGATCGATTCCAGCTTCCCGAACGGGCGGCGTATGGGCGGAGGCTCGGCCCCGAATCGCAATCAGGTCAACGTGAACAGCGTGCTCCTGAGCCTGATCGCCGCCGGCAACCCCGCGGCGGGCCTGGCCAAGGGAGTCGAAGTGAACGACAAGAACTACCTCGATCGCTTCCCCTTCCTCGCTCCGGCGCATCAGGGTCTGCTCGGCGGACACGGTGGAACCAACACGCCCACCGTTCCGGACATCCCGCTCCCGTAACTCGAGAGCACCAACGAAAGAGAGCGGCCCTGACCGGGGCCGCTTTTTCTCGTACTGGTGCGGCATCTCCGCACATCGGGGCTGGCAAAGTGGATGTCGATGTTCTTGACCATGTCGATGGTGCACTCGAGGAACGTCTGGTGAACACCACGGACAGTCCACATCACTCCCTCACGGCCCTTTTCTAAGCTCGCGTAGAACGCCTGGACCGAGGCCTGGACCTCGGATTCGCTAACTCGTCCTTGGCTGCCCCGCGTCGAAGCCGAGTCGCGCAGCGCCCTCGGGACGGCGGCATCAAGGCGGTGAAGATCGGCCAAGCGGCCGACGGAATTTCGCGTGTTACGCTCCCCCAAAACTTGTTCGGCAGACTCGCGTCGAATCTTGGGGAAGCCGTCGAGGGAGACGAGTCGCCGCTCTCCACGTAGCTCGTTGCACGGCACGCGAGAAACTCGGTCGGCAAACGCTCCTCAGCTGAATCAGTGCAGTTCGAACTATTGCGGGTTCGCCGGCGTCATGACAGTTGAGATCCGAGGATCGCATGAAGCCCAACAAGCGCAGAGGGCCATCGAACGCGCCAGAAGAGGAGTGCTTCGCGAACGGGGCCGAGTACTACTTCGAAATCGAACGCAACTCACCCTTCCGGCGCGGCAGAATATCGGACAACCAAGGAACATTGTGCTGGCGATACTCAGCCCACGGGCGCCGTTCGGGCCGGCGATTGACCAACCCGTTCAACAAGCTCGATTTCGTTGTCGAGAATCCCCGCGGGCAAGCGGAACTGGTCATCCGAAGAGCCTCGTTCGTTCCACCAGTTTTTCAACTACTGAGCGCTAGCGGCGTGGCCGGAGAGATCCGCATGATCAGCATCCTCCGCAACCGCTACTTGATCCTCATGGACGGCGCAAACTCGTTGATGTTTCACATGCCGCTCTTCACCGTGGTGTTCCTCGGCAGGTCGGAGTCACGTGTTGATATTTGGGCAAGAGCCGGCCCATCGGAAAGGGAGTGGAGCGTCCTCATTCGTCGCGGTATTGATGATTCGCGCCTCGTGGCCGCGCTCGCGTTCATTCACCATGAGCGGTGGCGCTATGGGTGATAAGGCACCGCGGCGAGCGGCTGCGTCATTTTTTCAGCAGGGCCAATCCAGCCGGGCTCAAACAGCGTAGTGATCACTGAGGCATGTCCATCACAACGCGTATTCTCCGAATCTTCGCCCTCTGCGCCGTTCCCGCGCTCGCCCACGACATGTGGATCGAACCTGCCGCCTTCCAGGCCCAGCCCGGACGCCCGGTGAGTCTGCGCCTCCGGGTCGGGCAGGATCTTCTCGGCGATCCGCTACCGCGCGATCCGTCCCTGATCAGGCAATTCATCGTGGAGGACGCCGCCGGACGCCGTCCCGTGCCCGGACGCGCCGGAGGTGATCCAGCGGGGATGGTCCTCGCGAGTCAGCCCGGCGTCATGGTGGCGGGATACCGGAGCAACCACAGCACGGTCGAGCAGGATGTCGCGAAGTTCGACGCGTATCTGAAAGAAGAGGGCCTCGACACCCTGCCGGCCCTCCGCGGTTGGAAAGCCACCGGCAGCACGGTCGCCGAAGTCTTCTCACGCTGCGCCAAGAGCGTGATTGCCGCCGGTACGCCGGCTGCCGATGCGCCAGCCGACCGCGCACTCGGATTCACCCTCGAGCTCGTTGCCGGCAACAATCCCTACTCGATGCGGCCCGGAGGCGAGATGCCCGTGCGCCTTACCTACGAATCGAAGCCTCTTGCCGGCGCGCTCGTGGTGGCGATCAACCGGATGAATCCGTCCGCCAAGGTTTCAGCCCGCACCGATCGCGATGGCCGCGTCCGCCTCAAACTCGACGCCGGCGGAATGTGGCTGATCAAAGCCGTCCATCTGGTTCCCGCACCGGCGGGAGTGAAGGCGGAATGGGAAAGCCTCTGGGCTTCACTCACCTTCGCCATCCCCGTCAACACAGCGATCTCCGCCAACAGATAAGGATCACCCCATGCGACACCTCCTTCTTCTCGCTTCCGTTGCCCTGGGCGCGTGCGCGCACGAGATCGGCACCACCCGCGTCACCGCGAACTTCGCACCGGACCGCTCCTACGAGATCACCGTGGTGACCGACGGCGAAGCGCTGGCCGAGAAGATCGAGTCGCTTTCCGGGCGAGTGCTCGAACAGGGAACGGCTACGGACAAGTTGCTCGCGATTATCACCGGCGCCGATGAAGTTTACCGCCAACGAGTCAAGATCGCTTTCGATGATGCGACGGACAGGCCCGCGATCTCCTACGCGATCGCGTCGGCACCGGGTCCCGGAACGGCGCCGCCCGCCACAATTCGCTTCACCGGCCGCGTCCCCGAAAGCGCGCGTAAGTTCCAGTGGAGCTACGCCTGGACGTTCGCCACCTATTCGCTCACCGTCCACACGGCGGGCGCCGCGCAGCCGGCTACGATGTGGCTCGAAGGCGGACGCGCGTCCACCTCGATCGATCTCGGCGGACTGCCGGCCAGCGGACCCGCCTCCACCCTCTGGCGCTACATCTCGCTCGGGTTCACCCACATCGTTCCGCACGGGCTCGATCACATGCTGTTCGTACTCGGCATTTACCTGTTGAGCGGCCGCGCGCGCACGGTGCTGCTACAAGTGAGCGCCTTCACCCTCGCTCACTCGATCACGCTCGCGCTGAGCATGTACGGCATCGTTTCGATCTCGCCGTCGATTGTCGAACCGCTGATCGCGCTCTCGATCGCCTATGTCGCGATCGAGAACATCTTCCTCTCGGAACTGAAGTCATGGCGGGTGGCACTCGTCTTCGTATTCGGGCTGCTGCACGGAATGGGCTTCGCCGGCGCGCTCGGCGAAGTGGGACTGCCAAGAGCCGAATTCGTCACCGCGCTGATCGGCTTCAACCTCGGTGTCGAAGCCGGTCAACTCGCTGTGATCGGCACGGCATTCCTCGCCGTCGGCTGGCGCTTCTCCGGACAGCGCTGGTACCGTGCGTTCGTGGTGACGCCAGCCTCGGCGATGATCGCCTGTGTCGCGATCTATTGGACGGTCGAGCGGATCTGGCTCTAACCAGCCGCTACGGCGCGCAGGCCAAGTTCATCGTGTTCGCCCGGGAGCCATCGTTGCCCACGCCGTTGAGCAGTTCCTCGAACGTCTGCAGCGGAACCCCGGCGCCGCCACGCCCGGTCTCGGGAACCAGTGCCCACTTGTCGAGCGCAACCGAACCCGTCTGATTGCCGTCAAGCGCCAACTGGCCAGGAGAGGTCTCCGCATGGCCATTCGGAACGCACAGCGAGGGATGGTCGAACGGCGCGCGCTGATAGCGGACGCGGTCATCGCTCAACGCCCGCAGAAACGCCACGATCGCATTGCGGTCGCCTGCTCCGAGCCGCACGTTGCCGAGCGCGGTGCCTCCGGGGAAATCGCCGTTCCGGCCATAGAAGTCGAGCACCTGATTCAGCGTGGCCTGACTGCCATCATGGAAATACGGGCCGGTGAACTCGACATTGCGCAGTCCCGGAGTTTTGAACGTGCCGGGATCGGAATCCGCGGGCGTCACGCCGAGGCGGAAGAATCCCGCATCGGCATCGGAGTTCGTCACTCCGTTCCGGCGCAGGAAATTGGTGAACCCCGCCGCGGACAGCTCCGGACCGTTGTGACAGGTGGTGCATTGCGAGCCGCCCGTGCGGAACTCGGTGAGCCCCTGTTGTTCGAGAGCCGACAGAGCATCGGTGCGGCCTTCGAGAAACTGGTCCACGCGTGAATCGTTGGCGGCGAGAGTGGTCTCGTACGCCTGAATCGCCAGCCCCCAGAACAAGGCGAAATTGCGTTCCATCTGCAACGGGCCCGAATCCGGCGCCGGGGCGCTCCAATACTCGGCTCGAAACGCGGCCTGAATCATCGCCGCGTAGCTGAACTGGGGAAGCAGGCCGTTGCCTTCCGGGTTCGCCATTCCGCCGAGCACGCTGTCGTCCGCCGCCACCTTCTGCCGGCCCAGCGGCGCCAGGTTGAGCAGCTTTCGGCCGAGTTCGGGCCAATCCCGTCCGGCCCAGGACATTTCGACGGAGTTGAGCACCGGGCCCACCGCCTGCGATGCCAAGCTGGCGTTTTCGATGCGCACCGGTTCCTGCTCGATCGATCCATTGCGATAGACCCAGGCATTCAGGGTGCCGTCCGCGTCTCCGGCCGGAGTGGCTCCGTTGAAGATCCGGCTCGCGCGGCCGTCCCAAAAATTGCGGACGTTGAACACCGCGTTGATGACCGATGGAGAGTTGCGCCCAGTCACTTGGCGCGTGTGAATGCCGTTTGCCTGAAAAGGCGAGACAAACGCGGTCACCGCGAAGCGGTCCACCTCAGCGCCGGTCTCGATTCCCGCGAAGGCACGCTCCACCACGCCCATTGACCCGGCGGCGAATCGCGAATCGCGCACGAGAGTGGTCCGGTTGTTGCCCGTATTGGAGAAGAGGCGGAAAGGGAAGTCTTGCGCGGACAGCACATTGTTGACGGTGGCTCCGGGTCCGGAAATCTGGTTCTGGATCCGGTGATCGGCGCCAGCGTGGAAATGGCACGTGGCGCAAGCGGTGCGTCCGTCGCTTCCGGCCTGCATGTCCCAGAACAGGGTTTTGCCGAGCGCGATGAGAGCGGCAGGATCCTTCACATAGCGGTCGACCGCGGGTGCGGGCGGAGCGGCCGTCTTCAGCGAAGCGATCGGTGTGTTCGCGCCGGCGCCCGGGACGCCACCACCTCCCCCACCGCGCTGCGCGAACGATCCGGCCGGTGCCACAACCAACAGAAAAGCGTAGAGGGCCGCGGAGCGATTGGGACAACGGGCGGCTCCGTTTTGCGCGTGTCGATGGGAAGCCTTATGAAGGTTCATGTATTTTCTACCTCGGGTAGCTGGACGCGGCCCGAGGGTCAAAATTCCGTTAAGGAATGTCAAGCGCTTACCGTTCGAAACGGTATCCCTCCCCGCGAACGGTCAGGATATGGCGCGGCGTCTGTGGGGTGGGCTCTAGTTTCTGCCTCAGCCATGCAACATGCGTATCTACCGTGCGCGGGGTGATGTAGGGTTGCTGGCTCCATACGCCCCGCAGCAACTGCTCGCGTGTAACCACTTGTCCGCGATGATCCACGAGGAAACGCAGCAGTTGCAGCTCCTTGGCCGCCAGATTCACGCGTACTCCGCCTCGAGTGACTTCCCCTCGCGAGAAGTCGGCCCGCACGCCGCCGAACTCGAACGTCATCACCGGAGTGAGGGTCCCGCGCCGGATGCGCCGCAACAGCGCCGCGATCCGCGCCAGCAGCTCCGGCGGTTCGAACGGCTTGGTGACATAGTCGTCCGCGCCGGTTTGCAACCCCTCGACTCGATCCTCGAGGCGGGTGCGCGCCGTAAGCATCAGGATCGCTCCGTCGAATCCGCGCTCGCGCAAGCGGTGGCACAGTTCGAAGCCACCGACGCCGGGAATCATCACATCCACCACCAGCAGGTCGAAGCCCTCCGGAAGCCGCTCGAGCGCCACCAGACCGTCCGGGGATTCTTCCACCACGTATCCCGAATCGCGCAGCAGATCGGCGACAACCATCCGCACCGCGGGTTCATCTTCGACGAGGAGAATTCGCGGACTCATGAAGCCACCCGCAGGCGCAGCGTGAACGCCGCACCCTTTCCGGTACTCGATTCGACCGTCACGGAGCCGCCGTACGATTCGACGGTCTCCTTGACGAGGCTCAGTCCGAGCCCCGTGCCGCGCACCCGCCCGGCGCGTGCCCGCTCGCCGCGAAAGAACGGATCGAAGATTCGCCGGATCTCCTCTGGCGGAATCCCGCCTCCGGAGTCCGACACAAGAACCTCGGCGAACTCCTCCCGATGGATCGCGCTGACGCTCACTTCGCCGCCCCCATGGCGGATCGCGTTTCCGATCAGGTTGGTGAGCACCCTGCGCAGGCCGTCTTCATTCGCCCACACGGGCGGTAAGTCCGGCGGAATGTCGGCATCCACCGAGCGCCCTGCCTGCTCCAACTCATGCGAGACGGCCTCGATCGCCTCGCTCACACAGACGGAAACCGGTATGGGCTGCAACTCGCTGCTCACGCCCTTGCGCAGGCCGGCAAACGAGAGCATCTGGTCGACCATTTCGTTCAACTGTGAGGATTGGCGGACGATCGCGCGCGCATAGTTTTCCCTCTGCGGCGCGTCCTTGACAACGCCGCTGAGAAGATTGTGCGCCGCTCCCTGGATTACGGTGAGCGGTGTTCGCAACTCATGAGAAAGACCGGCGAAGAATTGGAACTGCGCGTCGCTGAGCGCACGCGCCCGAGCCGTGTAACGCACGAGCATCGAACTAGCGGCGGCAATCAGAGCCAACAACGCGAGTGCCACCGAGATGTTGCGCCGCCGCGCGGCAGCCACGGCGGCGTCGATGGATCCCTCCACGTGCCGAATATCCAGGGTCCAGCGGCCGGGCGAATCTCCCCGTCCGCCGGGCCTTCGGAGAAGTCCCACCGGAAACAGCACGGCGTGGGCATCGGCATTCCGGGGTTGCGCCGAAGCGTCGCGCTCGACACTGACATGGAACTCCTGTTCGTTTTCCGGGTTGATATACTCGCGGATCAGTTCGGGGATCCATGCGGAGGTGGCGTAATGATCGTCCACCTCGAAGAGCAGCCATTCTAATTCCTTATCGTCACCGAAGATCGGGACTTCGATGAGCACCGAGGCTGGATCCACAACCTGTCCTCGCACGGGCTCGCCACGAGCGATCTTTTCCAGTCCCGCTCGCAAGCCGCGCCAATGAGGAGAATCGGGCCACGTGCCCCGGGCAAATCCGTAAGAGGTCAAGTCGGCTTCGTGAAACTCGAGTCCATTCGCGCCGGGCACCGCGGCCGCGATGCGCCGGAAGTAGGGCCGTTCGAACCGGGGGTACGACAGCCGCAGCCGTGTCGAGTTGGCTCGATCAGGACCCAGCCGCTCGACATCTTCGCCCGATGGCATGCACTCGTTGACGGCGCGGCGAAGTTCGGAATCGAAGGCGCGGGCTACCTGTTGCGCTCGCGCTCCGGCACTTGCGCGCAGGCGCGCGGTCTCGGCCCGGCTGAGTTCCCCGGTCCAGCGATACTGCAGCACACCAAGTGCCAAACACGCCATCAGCAGGAGCGAGATGAGCAGCCACTCGCGCGTGTGCGCCCACGATTTCCTCATGCCTTCGACTGTAACCGATCACCTCCGCGGGCCCCAAGCGCCCAGCGGCCTCATAACAGTCCTTAACGCCGCTTGGGAAGAAGGACAGCCGGAGGGCGGAGCCTGCCGGGCGCGGTAGTAGAGACTGGCAGGGAAGCTCCTGAAAGCGCTACATCATCGCCTGCGGCGGCGCGGGCTCATCCGGACTCCCCGCGTTCGACATCGGCAGCATCGTCATCAAGGCGCACAAACCAAGCAGCACGCAGAATCCAATGGCGTACGACTCGTTGCCGAGATCGACAATCCATTCGGGCTTGAACTGCAAAGCGGCCCACACCAGACCGACGAGTGCTTCGCCCGCGATCAACCCGGAAGCTGTCAGGATCCCGGCGTTTTCGACACGAGTCTTCTGCGCGCTGTTGTAGCCCCGGCGCTCGGCGATCGTATCCGCGATCCAGCGCGTGATGCCGCCGCAGAAGATCGCGAACGTGGTCTGGAAGGGCAGGTACATTCCGACCGCGACGAGCATCGGGCTCTTCACCTGGCACATGGTCAGCACCGCGCCGAGAAACATGCCCACGACCACCAGCGGCCATGCCATCTCGCCGCCCATGATGCCCTGCGAGAGCATCGCCATCAAGCCAGCTTGTGGCGCCGGAAGGCTCTTGCCGCCGAATCCGGGGCCACCCGCACGGAGGTCGCCTTCGTTCAGTAGCCACAGCGGGAAGTACAGGAGCAGGCTCGCGATCACCACCGCGATCAATTCGACGATCTGAATCGTTCGCGGAGTTCCGCCCAGGATGTAGCCGACCTTGAAGTCCTGCAGCAGTTCGCCCGCGACGGCCGATGATACACAGACCACCGCAGCCACGCCGAGCACCACCGCCACTCCAGCCGCACCGCTGAAGCCGAGGCTCACCATCAGCAGCGCCGCGATGATCAGCGTCGAAAGGGTGAGTCCGGAGATCGGGTTGTTCGAGGATCCGATCACACCGACGAGACTACCGGAAACGGTCGCGAAGAAGAAGCCGATGACGATCATCACGGTGGCGGCCACCACGGCCGCCAGGATGCTCTGCGAAAAGTAGAAGTAGAGCGCGATCATCAGGAGGAACATCACTCCGATCAGCCCGAGCACGATCTTCGAGCTCATGTACTGTTCGGTGCGGCCGAGCGTCGCGGTGCTGGGCGCATCGCCACGGACCTCGGCGAACGCGCGCCCCAATCCGGCGGAAAGGTTCTTGCGCATTCGGAACAGCGTGAACGCCGCGCCCACGAGCATTCCGCCCACCGCGATCGGGCGAACGATGAAGCGCCACACCGCCGCTGACATCTGATCCCAAGTACCGGTGGGGGTGTCTGCCGGGAACAGCGATTGCAGATGCGGTCCGAGAAGGTACATTAGCAGGGGCACCATGACGCACCAGGCGAAGACGCCGCCTGAGAACTGCAGTGACGCCAGTCGCGGTCCGATGATGAAGCCCACGCCAAGGTATGCCGGGCTCACGTCCGGCGCGGAGAAAGACGTGTATCCACCAGCAGGCGCCGCGACCGTAGCGTCATTCGCGCTCAACCGAACGCGGCTCTGGCCCAGCGTGCCGATCGGAATTCCGGAAAACTGGTGTTCGAGCGCGAAGGCCTTGAACTTGCCGAGAATGAAGATCAGCCCGCCGATCCCGATGTTATAGAAGAGGAACTGGACCGCTTCCGCACCTCGGCGCCCGGCCTTGTGGATCTCGGCCGCCGCCACCGATTCGGGGAATGGCAGTTCCGGATCCTCCACCATGACGCGGCGCACCAGCGACACGAACAACACCCCGACAATGCTGCCCACCAGCATCAGTGAGGTCGACTTCCAGTAGGCGTCTTCCAAACCGAACGACGGCCATGCCTTGGTGATCACGAACGCCGGGAGAGTGAAGATCGCGCCCGCCGCCACCGATTCGCCGATCGAGCCGGCCGTGCGGCAAATGTTCTCTTCGAGAATCGTCCCGCGCATCGGCCGGAGCAACGCCATGCCGATCACTGCCGCGGGATAGGTGGCCGCGATCGTGATTCCCGCCCGCAGCCCCAGGTAAGCGTTGGCCGCCCCGAGGATCAGCGTCAGCGCGATCCCGATCAGCACCGCCCGCACGGTGAACTCGGTCATCTTCACGTGTTCGGGGACGTAGGGTTGGTGTTTGCGTGGCTCGCTCATGACTGAGGCAACATCATACCAGCTATTGGCGGAATCGGCGGAATCCCGACACGGGCCGAACTCCTACAATTGAGACATTGAGCACCGGACTGATTGCCCTCCTCGACGATGTCGCCGCGCTGGCGAAGGCCGCCGCCGTTTCACTCGACGACGTGGCCGCGCAAGCCGCCAAAGCGGGCAGCAAAGCCGCGGGCATCGTGATCGATGATGCCGCGGTGACACCGCGATACGTGGTGGGGCTCGCCGCCGATCGCGAACTGCCCATCATCAGGAGCATCGCTCTCGGATCGGTGAAGAACAAGCTCATCGTTCTGCTTCCCGGAGCGCTGCTGCTGAGCGCCTTCGCGCTTTGGGCGATTACGCCGTTGCTCATGGCCGGCGGCGCGTATCTGGTGTACGAGGGGCTGCACAAGGCCGTGGGCCTGTTCCGGCCCGGACACGGACCGCCGGCGAAGGAGCCCGCGGGCGGCGAATCAGAGCGTATCGCTAGCGCGATCCGGACGGACTTCATCCTCTCGGCCGAGATCATGGCGATTACACTCGCGGCGGTGAGCGGCATCGAAACCTGGAAACAAGCGCTCGTGCTCGCGGTGACGGGACTCGGGATGACCGTGCTCGTTTACGGAGCGGTGGCCGTGATCGTGAAAGCGGATGACGCCGGCCTGGCACTCGCGCAATCCGGCAGTTCCAGTGTGCGTTCCTTGGGACGCGCGATCGTCAAGGGGATGCCGCTGTTTCTCCAGGCGCTGTCCGTGGCCGGTATGGTCGCGATGATCTGGGTGGGTGCGGGCATCCTCGTTCACGGCTTCCATGAACTATGGGGCGCCAAGGCATGATCGCGCGATCGCTGCTGGCTTTGCTCGCCATCGCGGCGATCGGCGGAACGGCGGAAGATCCGGAACTTACGGCGGCAAAAGCTCTCGACCGTGACATGCGCGCGTTGAAGCCGATGCCGGACGATGCCCGCGCTCGGGTGATCCGCGATCTCCTGGCCCGTATTCGCCTTCAGCCGCCGCGCTATGCCGTAGGACTGGCCGTGAATCTCGCAAGCGACGGGGCGGAAGCCGCCAGTCCCGCGACGATCCAGATGATCGCGGACACGCTCGCGGCGGCTGCCTCCGCTGCTCCCGAACGATTTCACGGAGACGCGTATCCGGCCCTCGCGCGGCTGGTGCGCTACAACGGCGCCCGAGTCAATTCGAAGCATCCGAAATTCACCGCGACAATGCGCAAGTTGGCGGAAGAGGATGCCCGCCGCCAAGCCGCGCGATTCACTCTTCGCGATCTCGATGGCAAGCAGTGGAGCCTCGATGAATTGCGCGGCCGCGTCGTGCTCGTGAACTTCTGGGCCACATGGTGCCCGCCCTGCCAGAGAGAACTTCCGGACCTCGAGGCCGCTTGGCGCGAGTTCCGGGCCAAGGGCTTGGTCATCCTCGCGATCTCGGACGAAGATCCTGAACTCGTCCGCGGGTATCTCGCCTCGCATCCAGTCACCTTCCCGATTCTCCTCGACCCATCGAAGAACGTACAGGAAGAGTTCGTGGTTCCGGGCATCCCGATGACTCTCCTCTACGACAAGCGCGGCAAACTGGTGGCCCAGGCATTCGACCGGCCCAGCCCGGAGGGACTGCGCCACATGCTTCGGAAAGCCGGCGTACGCTGATCAGCCGCCGAGAAGCTGTATGAACTTCTCCTGACTCTTCGGTTTCACCAGATCGGCGAGCGTGTGCCGGTCGAGATCTCCGAGGAAAGCTTCTAGCGCGTTGTCGAGAAGGCCGCGCAGCCCGCATACCCGCACGATCGGACAGGTGTTGCTGGACTTGTCATGACACTCAACGAGCCGAAACGAGGCTTCCGCCGCCCGGATGACTTCGCCGAGCCGAATCGCCTCGGGAGCGCGCGAGAGAGCAACGCCACCCGAGCGTCCCACCGTCACCTCGACGAAACCGGCCTCGCCGAGCGTCTGCACCACGCGCACGAGATGGTTCTTCGAAATGCCGTAAGCCCTGCTGATTTCCTCGGTCCCCGCGCGGCGATCCGGAAAGTGAGCGAGGTAGAGCAAGACCCGAAGCGCGTAGTCCGTGTGGACCGTCAGTTGCATCTTGCCACGTTAGCGGACCGTTGCTTCGACGAACGCGTCGGCGAAGATCTCGCGGCTCGAGATGCCCGCCAGAAAGAACTTGCGCCGAAGCAGATTGACGATCGCCGGATCTCCGCACACGAATCCGCGCCATCCGCTGAGCTTCGGATGCGCGCCGAGCACCACCTGATCGAGCGGTCCGGTAGCGATCAAATCTCCGCCACCTTCGAGCACGGTGGGATGGTAATCGAAATGGGGCGAAGCCGCCGCGAGCGCGCGTAACTCATCCCGCAAGTAAAGACCGGCCGGATGCAGCGCACCGTGATACAGGTGGATCGGGCCTGTGTGCCCCTGCTTGATCGCATCCTTGGCAATTCCCACCAACGGCGCGAGTCCGGTACCGGTGCCCGCCAGCAACAGCGGCTGATCGGGTCTCCCCGCCGTGTAGAAGCAGTCACCCGCCGGGCCGCGCACCATGATCCGGTCGTTGGCCCGCGCCTCGTCGAACAACCATCCGCTCATCCGGCCCAACGGCGCACGGCGGATGTGGAGCTCGATCATCTCTTCGTTGGGCAGATTCGCGATCGAATAGCTCCGCGCCAATCCGTCTGGGCGGCACAGCGTGAGGTATTGGCCGGCCCGATGGCCCAACGGTTCCGATGTACGGATCCAGACACGCATCACGGTCGGCGACAACCGCTCGAGCGACTCGATGGCCGCCGCGACTTCCAGTCCACCCGCCGGTTCGAGCACCATGTCGGCTTCCGGCTTGCAAGCGCACGAAAGAAAGTAACCTTGCTCGGCAAGAGTCGATTTCAAGCCCCTCCGCGCGGCTTCAGGCACCGGACCCTGCGATGCGCGCAGCAGACAGGATTGACAGGCGCCCGCGCGGCACGAGTTCGCGACCGCGACTCCGTTCCGCAAGAGCGTGTCGAGCACGGTTTCCTCCGGGGCCGCCTCGTAGGCAGCCCCGGCATAGGTGAGGATTGGCACGAAATCAGCGGCCGAGCACGTCGTTACGCGTCGACTCGGCGATCGCCGCAACCTGATTGATCAGATCTTGCGCCACACCGAGCTCCTTCAGTGTGCCGCCCAAGTTCTCGACCACGGCGTCGAAATGCGAGTCATTGAGTCCACGCGCCACCAGATGAGCGTGACCCTTCCGCATGTCGAGCCCGGAGTAGTTGTTCGGGCCTCCGAAGACCATCGTGAGGAAGGCCTTCTGTTTGGCGGCCTGACGGTCCATATCGACACCGTCGAAAAAGCTGGCGATGCGGTCGTCGCTCAGCACCTTCCGGTAGAAAATATCCACCGCCGCTTCGACGGCTGCCTGGCCGCCCAGTTGTTCATAGAGAGAATTCATCAGGGAACCTCGGGGAAATAAAATATGCATGCATCATACAACATTTCAGCTCCTCATCGGCAACAGTTGTAAACTCTTGAACCCATTTTCCACTTTCGCCGATTCTCGCCAGTCTTGGGACTCGCTTCTCATCGCGCCAACGCCGACCCGATGATATCCTTCGAGTCACGGGTGAATAGGGACTCCAGATAGAAAGGCGGCAGACGGTTCCATGGCGAATCAAGTTTTCAAGGTGAATGGCAAATCCCACACGGTCAATGTAGACGACCCGGAGATGCCACTCCTCTACGTCCTCAGCGAGGACCTTCAGATGAACGGACCCAAGTTCGGGTGCGGACTGGCGCAGTGCGGCGCTTGCACGGTGCTCCTCGACGGTGAGCCGGTACGATCCTGCACGCTTCCCAACGCGATCGCGGTGGGCGCCGAGATTACCACGATCGAAGGCCTCGGCACGGCGGAAAAGCCGCACGCGATCCAACAAGCATTCATCGACGAGCAGGCCATTCAATGCGGATTCTGCATCAGCGGCATCATGCTCTACGGCAAGGTTTTCATGGACAAGAACCCGCGGGCAACGGCCGACGAGATCACGAAAGGCCTCGACGGCCTCTTGTGCCGCTGCCACACGCACTACCGGATGATCAAGGCGCTGCAGCGCTACGGCGCGGGAGTGGGAGCGTAATCACATGGCAATGAACTATACCGATTTCTCCCGCCGCGGATTCCTGAAGGGCATGGGCGCCCTGGTGGTCGGATTCAAGATGGCGCCGGACCTGTCCGCCCAGTCTGGCGGTACCGCCAAACCCACCGCCGTCGATCGCGTCGATTCCTGGATCGTCGTGGGTGAAGACGAGACCGTCACCGCCTATGCCGGAAAGTGCGACTTCGGACAAGGATTCCGGACCGTGCAGCACCAACTCGTCGCCGACGAACTGGACATTCCGATCGATCGCGTGTCGATGGTGATCTGCGACACCTCGGTCTGCCCCGACCAAGGCGTCAGTTCCGGAAGTCAGGGCCACCCCACGCAGTTCGGTCCGGGCAACGCGTTGCGGCAGGCCCTCGCCACGGCGCGTGACGCGCTGCTGCAGATGGCATCGGCCGAAATGAGCGTGCCGATGGACCAATTGGTGATCGACGCGGGCTTCATCTACTCGAAGGCCGACACTGCCCGACGCAATGGCATTAGCTTCGGCCGGCTCATCGGCAAGCGCCAGTTCAATCTCTCGGTAAACGCGCGCGCCGTCCCGAAGGATCCGAAGGACTACAAGATTCTCGGGCTGTCGATCCAGCGCTACGACGTTCCCACCAAGGTCACCGGAGAATTTCAGTACGTGCAGCACGTGCGCGTGCCCGGAATGAAGCACGGTAAAGTAGTCCGGCCGCCGTTGCCGGGCGCCAAGTTCGTGAGCGTCGACGAGTCGTCGGTCAGCCGCCTTCCTGGAAACGTGAAGGTGGTGGTGAAGAACGACTTCGTGGGCGTCGTCGCCGATAAGGAATGGTACGCCACGCAAGCGGCGGAAGCGCTGAAAGTGACTTGGTCGGAAGGCGCCACGCTTCCCAATCAGGCCGAACTCTACGATTGGATTCGCAAGCAGCCGACTCGCGACGCGTTCACGGTCCGGACCACGGATGTCGACGAGAACCTCTCCAAGGCCGCCCGTGTGATCAGGGCAACGTACATGCATCCGTTCCAAAAGCATGGCTCGCTCGGGACCTCGTGCGCTGTCGCCGACATCAAGGCAACCACCGGCACCATCTGGTGCTCGTCGCAAGGCGTCTATCCGCAGAGGGACAGCGTTGCGCGGATCCTCGGCCTGACCAACACGAACATTCGCGTGATCTATGTCGAGGGATCGGGCTGCTACGGAATCAACGGCGCCGACAATGTCGCCTATGACGCCGCGATTCTCTCGCAGGGCGTGGGCGCTCCGGTCCGTGTCCAATATTCCCGCGCGACGGAACTGGTCGCCGCCGAAAACTTCGGCCCGGCCTATTCGATGGATGTCAGCGCCGGGCTCGACGCCTCGGGCAACATGATCGCCTGGGACTACACCGCCTGGACCGTTGCCAAGGGTGGCCGCCCCAACGCGAACAATCCCGGCAACATCATCACCGGTGCGCTGGCCGGCTTCGCCACGCCGGCACTCGTTCCAGCCGAGGGCACCAATCCCACCGCGTTCAACAATGGCGGTAACTCCGCTTGTTCGTATGGCGCGGGGTTGATCAACGGAGTCGTCAACGGAACGGGGAAGGTGCGCAGCGAACGCGTTCTGACTCGTACCGCCGAATCGCCCTTTTTCACTGGGCCGCTTCGCTCTCCCGCCCGCCTGCAACACACCTTCGCGCACGAAAGCTTCATCGACGAAGTAGCGGCGGCGGTGAAAGCCGATCCGGTCGAATACCGGATTCGCCATTTGGCCGACGAGCGCCTCATCGCCTGCTTGAAAGGCGCCGCCGATGCCTATGGGTGGGACACCCGCCCGTCGCCGCGCGGCAACGAAAAGGTGGGTAAGGCCCGTGGCCGCGGCATCTCATGCTGCCTGTATGAAGGCGACAACGGCTACTGCGCGCTGGTGTGCGAAGTCGAAGTCGATCAGGCTACGGGCGTGGTCAGCGTGCTCCGCTTGTCAATCGCTGGCGAATCGGGACCGATCTCGAATCCCGATGGCTTCGCCAATCAGTTGCAGGGCGGCGCTCTTCAAGGGATCGGCCGTGCGCTGCGCGAAGAAGTCACCTGGACCAACGCCGGATTGCGGGGAACCGACTGGACTCGCTACCGGTCTTATCAGTTCGGCGACGTCATTCCGGAGATGGACACCGTGATGATCGATCGCAAGGACAAGGAGCAGATGGGCGCGGGCGAATCGACCATCACGCTCTCGGGCTCGGCTCTCGCCAACGCGATCTTCGATGCGACGGGCGCGCGGATTCGTCAGATTCCGTTCACTCCCGCGCGTGTGCTCGCGGCATTGCGGGCTCGCCAGTAGCCGCTGGCCTTCACGAACCCGGGGCGGTGCATGTAGAATTCTCAGCATGCACCGCCTCGTTCTTTTTGCGCTGCTCGCTGGCTCCGATCCGGCGCTCCAAGCTCCGCGCATCAACACCGCTCCCGGGCCCGAATACGGGGACAACACCCGCCTGTTCCAAGGCATCCCTGGAATCGAGCGGGCACGGAACGGACGACTCTGGGCGCTTTGGTACGCCGGTGGACCCGATGAGCCCACCGAAGGCCCGGGCAACTACGTCGTGCTCGTCACGAGCGGAGATGATGGCCGCACGTGGTCCGGACCCAAGCTGGTGATCGACCCGCCAGGACCGGTGCGCGCCTACGACGCGACCTTGTGGCACGATCCCGATGGACGCATGTGGCTGTTCTGGTCGCAGTCGTACGAGAAGTGGGACGGGCGCTCCGGCGTCTGGGCGATCGTGACGAAGGACTCGGGCAGCGACCGTCCGAAGTGGTCCGAACCGCGCCGGCTCAGCGACGGAATCATGATGAACAAGCCCACGGTCACGTCGTGGGGAGAATGGCTGATGTCAGCTTCCGTGTGGGAGCGCGGTCCAACCGCGAACATCCCGCCCGCTCTCCAGCACGACCTCGGCGCGCGGAAAGGCGCCAACGTGATGGTGTCGCGCGACAAAGGCCGAACATGGAGCTATCGCGGACAAGCGATCGTGCCCGAACGCGTCTTCGACGAGCACATGATCGTCGAACGCCGCGATCGCAGCTTGTGGATGCTCGTCCGCGCGGCCTACGGAATTGGCGAGAGCACGTCAACGGATCGCGGCGCTACGTGGGAGCCGGGACGCAAATCCGGAATCCCGCACGTGAACTCGCGCTTCTTCGTACGCAGGCTGAAGTCCGGGAAGCTGCTGCTCGTGACGCATGAACCGCCGGATCACAAGACCCGCTCACACTTGATCGCACACTTGTCGAATGACGACGGCAAGACCTGGACTGGCGGACTGATGATCGACGAGCGCAAGGGCGTCTCCTATCCGGACGGCGTGCAGGCGCCCGATGGAACGATCTACCTGATCTACGACTATTCGCGAACCGGAGACCGGCAGATCTTCATGGCGTCGTTCACCGAGGACGACGTGGCGGCGGGCCAGTGGAAATCGGCCGGCGCGCGGCAGAGAGTCCAGATCAATCAGGCAACGGGCAAGAGACCGTAACGGGACGCTACCAAGTGTCGCGGCCCACCCACAAGTTCATCGTATTCAGCTCCTCCCTCCCGCTCGATTTCAAGTAGAGGAACAGCTGCATCCGGTAGGCGGAATAGTGGCATAGGACGAGGCTCACGATCTTGGCGGCACGGCTCGATTTCGATCCGAACATCTCGAATTGCTCGCGCAGCCGCTCCTCCGGACAGGCACCCAGCAGCGTGGTGAAGAGGTCCGCTTGCGCGGCGATTGCCCCAGTGGCTTGCGCGAGATCCATCGTGGCGGCCGCGGCTTGGCCTTCGGTCCAGGCCGCGCGCCATCGATCCATATCGAAAGTGTCCGCCAGAATCGCGCGCAGATGGATAGGCGCCATGATCGCGAGGTACTGAAGGATCTCGATAGTCGAGCGTTGTTTCGGCGTTGGCCGGTAGTCGAGTTGCGCGGGCTCGACCTTGGAGATCAAGTGAAGCAGAATCCGCACTTCGGCGCGAAGTGACGAGATCAGTTCTTCCTGGGCGAGAATCATTGGCCTTTGCATTGTACCTGGTACCGTACCCCTGGCAGTCCCCTTGAAGTTCCGCTACTCCGTTCGCGAATTCCGGCCGATACCATGTAGAAAGCGCGATGCGAATTGCCACTATCCTCGCCGCGACCGTACTAGACGTAGCCCTTGCTCAGGACCAACAGGACTATCTGAAACCGAGTACCACGGAGTACTCAGCTTGGGAAGCAGCCAACTCGCCGGAGGCGCCGCGCAAGTCCGCGTCCCGCGCGGTCTCGGGAGATGGGGCTACGGTTTCCTACACCGCATTTGACAATACGGTCTACACGGGGATGTCGGAGTATCGCGGCAAGTTCGTGCGGATCATTTTCAATTCGCTGTGGATGAGCACCACCACCGAATCACAACGGATCCAGTTCCTGGAGTACGCCGATCGCGTCTATTCCGATTATCGTCAGTTCGTGGGGCGGGAGCCCATCGGCACGGGGCTGCTCTCGATCGCGATGGTGACAACCTGTGGATACGGTTGTGGCTACATCGGCCGCAAGGGGATCGAGTTGGACCCCAACGCCTCCTTTCGGGACGACATGCTCTCGGCGCTGGCCGAGAATGGCTCGAACTCAACGGTGACACACGAGTTCGCCCACAACTTCGATGTCTTCCACGATCATCTCGAGTATTGGAGTGACTGGAGCCACGCCTGGACTTGGATCAACCACTTCCTCCACTACTATTCACGCGAGGGCTACGGGAACGTCCCGGCGTCGCAGCGTTTCCGCATGGACCGCGTTGCCACCTACGATCCGTACATTGCCGAGACGGCGTTGAACTGGACCAACTGCGTCGCCGGAACCGGCTGCACCAGTGATCGCAAGAACAGGATCTGGGCCGGACTACTGTTCCGCTTCGCGGAGCTTCACGGCCCCGCGGCGGTGGTGCGTTTCATGGAGTTTCTGCGAAACCACACGGCCGCCAATCCGGTTCCGCCTTCGGCTGCAGCTCTCAAGGCGGATTTGCACATCGAGGCAATGGCCCACGGAGCGCAACGCAACCTCGGCTGCTACGCGGACCGCTGGCGCTGGAGCGCAAGCTCCGCGCTTCGAACCCGGATGACCACACAGTACGGCGCCGTCAACTCGAACTGTCAGGATCAGGACGGTGACGGATTCTCGATCCTCGACGGCGATCCGGACGATGCGAACCCGGGCGCAAAGCCTGGCGCCGCCGAGATCGCCGCAAACGGGCGTGACGACAACGCCAACGGCCTCATTGACGAAACGGTCTACGACGAACCCGTGGCCGGCGACTTTGCCACGAAACTATCCGTATCGTTGCCCGCCGCGATTCGCGGCCAGTTGACCGCCTCCGATGGCGACAAGTTCACGACGACGCTCACCCAGCGGACCGCGGTACTGCTAACCCTGCGATCACTGGGAGCCATGCGCGGCTGGGTATTCGTCTACAAACAGGACAACACATGGCTCGACTACAGCTACGTGAACACGGGAGAGGTAGAGGGCCTGCTGGTTGACCTCGCTGCCGGAACCTGGACCTTTGAAGTGGCGCTCAACAACGCCTCCACGCCAGGCCCCTATCAACTCGACGTCGAAGCCGTTCCGCCGCCGGGATCATGGGCAGCCACCTCGACAGTGGGAAATCGCCTGCGGTTGAGTTCACCGTCCACTTCGCGCTACGCCCAAGTGCCCGACGGTCTCGAGGTTTGGCTGGGACGTTACGGCGTCACCCGCCGCCTGAATTGGGATGGCTCGAGCAACGTGGATGTCGACGTAACGGCGGCGGACGCGCCAGGAGCCGAGGCCGGCGCGACCTATCCCTATGCCTTCCGCGCCACGCGTCTCGGAATACCCGTCACCGATTGGACCGATTATCCGGCGCAGTCGCTGATGACCTACACGCCACCGCCGCTTTCGATCGTCAACCCCGTGCCGGGTTCCACTGTCACCACCACGATCGTCTCCTTCCAGTGGACTCAGGCCTCCGGCGCCACCAGCTATGATCTGCGCCTGATCGAGGCGAATACTCCGCAGCAGTTCCGTGTGACGCTGCTCGCGGGCACCACGAACGCGGTCTACACGGTAAAAAGCGGCAGCTACCGGCTCGAGGTGCAAGCCTGTACCGCCGCCGGATGCGGCTCTCCGGCCATCTCGAACTTCGCGGTCACCGCCGGCGCGATTCCGCCGCTGGCGCCAGCGGGAGTCTCCTGCCAAGCGGTGAACGACGCGGGCCAGAACCGCATCAACTGCAACTGGAATCCAGTCACGGGCGCCCACTTCTACTTCGTCAACGTGGTGCAGCCGGGTGCTGGACCCGGGGGCGGCGCGCTTACGGTGGCGGGCGGACAAACCGGCACCAACTCGGCTTCGTTCCTGGTTCCGAACGGCAATGCGAGTGTCGTGGTTCGCGCATGCACGGGAGACGGATGCGGCCCATTCAGCGCGGCCGTCGCGGTCGCTGCCGCAACGGGCAATCCGAACGTCCCCGTCCTCGGACAGCCGTTCGCTGGCTCTTCGGTTGATAGCGGCTCGAGCGCGCCATCGGTGCTGTTCAGTTGGAATCGTGTTGTCGGCGACAACGGATCGAACTACACCTACCGCCTCTATGTTCAGGACTTCTCGCGGAACCGTCCCGCGCTCGACGTTTACACCACGAACAACTTCCACGCCGCCTACTTCAATCCGGGCACACGATATGACGCACTGGTGATTGCAATTCCCAATGCCGGCGGGCAGCCGCGCCAAGGTCCACCGAGCGCGTTCGTCGTGCGCGGCGGCGTGCCGAAGTCTCCCGTCGCGACCGAGCCTGGATACGGCGCCACCGTCGATCGCAACGCCCAGGGCAAGGTCCGGGTCGCGTGGACGCCCATCATCAACGCCGACGGCACCGTCTCCAACCGGCGCTATCAGTACTACCTATCGGGTCCCGCGCAGGTGAGCGGCGTCACCACCGAAACGTTCGCCGACGTGACTCTGGCCCCGGGAGCATGGCTGGGTATCATGCGCGCCTGCACCACGGGGACATCGTGTACGGAGTCTTCCGCTGCCGGTTGGGGTCCCTGGAATAACGCCACAGGAAGCGAAGGCGGACAGGCCGCGTTCACCGTGCGGTAGCGATCGCGGCAATCAGCCGCGCCGCCTCCGCAGTTCCATCCCGGTCCGGAAGCCACCCAGCGCGGATCCGCGCGAACTGATCGTCGTAGCGGCGTTCGAATGGGATCGCGGTGTGGCGGTCGCGCAGGAAGATCATGTCGGCGATCGCGTTGTATCCCGCTCCAGTGACAACATGCCGGGCTCGCGCCAAAATGTTTCCGGCCGGATAGAAGTCGAAGCGTGGAACGCCGGGCACCTCCCACGGAGAGACCAGCGCCACACGCTTCGCGTCCGCCGCACGGATCAGCGTTTGAATCTCGGCTACCGTTCCGCTGTGGATCACCAATGTCGCATCGCCCGAGTCGAGAAGCTCTTCGAGTCCACGTGGCACAGGAGCGGGAATCGTTCCCGGAGCCAGCCGGACCGGACCCGGCAGCGGCGCCACCGGACCCGCAACCGCCGCGCGATGCGCCGGATCGAGAGGCTCGGCCTCGATCGCCAGTTCGAAGCGCGGCCATTGTGCCGGATCGGTGTAGGATTCGAGCCGCAGCCTTCGCGCGACATAGAGGAGCGGCACCGGCGCGGGCGCGAGCCACTCGCCGCGCAGCCCGGCGGGAAAGGTATCGAGTACCGCTAGCGCCGGCTTGGTGCGCTCGAGATACTCGCGCGACCCACGCACCCAATAATGATCGGCGATTCGCACGATCGGAAATTTGGCCACCTGTGCCACGCCTTGCGCAAATGGTGAGTTGGTGACGATCTCGGCCGGCACGCCGCGCTTGCGTAGTTCGAGGCAAATCGCGAGCGCGCGGTTCAGGTGGCCAACGCCCGAGCCCGGCGCGAAGTAGAGGATCATCGCGCCGCGAGTGCGAGCAGTTCCACGATGGCCGAGACCTCGCGCTCAGGCGGAAACTCGCGGATCACATGCTCGCGGGCGCGCTTCGACATCGTCGCGCGCTGGTCCGCGTCCAGCGCCATGGCCGCGCTCACCGCGCCGGCCGCCGAATCGCGATTCTCGGCACGGAAGACGAATCCGGTCTCACGATCGATCACCACGTTGCTCATCGCGCCCGCGTCCGACACAATCGGAATTGCGCCGCACACCATCGCTTCGAGCAGCACGTTCGGCATGCCCTCGAAAGCCGATGGCAGCGCGACGAAGTCGCATGCCGCGTAGAGCGCCGGCAACTCATCGGGAGAACGGAACGGCATACGAACGCTGAGCGGCGCGGTAGCCGGATCGTCGAGCAGCGCCGAGGTCTCCTCATCGAGTTCGCCCACCGCGAGCAGGCTGATCGAGTCGAGCAGGCGCCGGTCGCGAATCGCTTCAAGCAGCAGCGGAATCCGCTTCTTGAACTTGAGTTCGCCGAACAAGCCCGCCACGCGCCGCTCGGGCGTGCCAAGCAGCGAGCGGACCTCGTCCCTCCTTTTCTCCTCGCCTGGCAGCAGCGCCCATCGCTCGGCGTCAATCCCGTTCGGGGTCCAGCGAACGATCCGGCCCGGGAAGGAGCGCTGGATGCGCTCGGCCTTTTCCGGCGATACCGAGCCGATCGCCGAAGCCGCGGCGAGCGCCGTTCGCAGCCCCTCACCGTGGCGTGGCAGAAACCAATCGCGATCGAAGTCGTTTCCACGCACGAGCACGATCGAAGGAACCCCGAGCCATCGCGCGAAGCTCGTGGCCACGAATCCGGACCACGACGCTCCGAAGCCCACGGTATGCGTGTAGGGATGCCGCGCGTGCCGCTCGCGAAGCTGCGCCCAGGCGATGTTCGGCATCGATCCGGGCGGATCGTCCGGCGGTATCAGCAGGTCATCTCCGTTCTCGCGCTCCGCCACGGTGACATCGCCCGCACCCGATCCGAAGGCCAGCACGTCGGTCCAAACGCCGCGCTTGCGAAGGCCCATCACCTGACGCGCGCAACTGGCGGCCATGCCACCGCGCACCGGCGGATACCGCTCGGTGATCCAGGCGATCCTCATGTTTCGCGCGGATCGTACTTCTCGCGCGGCTGGGGCGCGCGGGTGCCGGGCTGCGTGAACGCCTCCGCGTCGCGGGCCGAGAAGAACGCCGCTCCGCCGAACAGGGCGGCCGCCGCGGCCGAAGGCCCGTAGGTGCGATAGTAGCTCGCGCGGGTGGCTTCCTCTTCAACGAGCCGGTCACGCGGCGCGCCGGTCTCGATCGCGCACGAGGCACAGACTCCCGATCCGATGTGTTCGCCGCACAAGGGTTTCGTACACTTCGCGCAAGCACCGACGGAGGGCTGTCCGCAGGCGCGCAGCACGAGGAGTCCGGCTTTGGCTTGGCAGGTCATGATTGCGATCCTCCGGCAAGGGCGTTGTGGAGCCGCAGCATCATTCCCACGACTTCGCGCGGCGGAGGACAAACGCTCGCCACGCTTTCGCTGGCGTCCTTGAAACTCCAGTAGTGTTGCAGGCACTTCCCGGTCACGCCGTCCTTTTCGAATGTCCTGAGCCTCTCGTCCGGACCCGTGACCTTCGCGGACTCATTCCATTTGACGCCTGCCGGAGGGAGCAGCGAGGCCGAGACCTCGGCCTCCTTGCGCCACTTCGACTTCCACTTGATCTTGCCGCTCCGCCCCTTGTAGCGGCGTTCGATCTTGTGATATTCGTTTGTCACTTCGAGCGTCATCAACGATCCGTCGGCGAGCGGCAGGCGCAGTTCGCACCACGGGTCTTTCTGGACGGTCTCAGTGAGCTTCTGGAAACGCCCCGGAGGCAGTTCCTTCTTCGATACTTGTTTGCTGTCCGCCATTCCGGTCAGATCGAAGCGGACCTTCACCTTCTTTTCCGGGTCGAGATCGTCGAGGATGTCCCGCAACACCGGCCGGATCAGAACGCGGAAATCGTCGAGCAGATCGTCACGTTTCTTCATCCGGTTCACCCCGATCATGTCCTTCGCCGCAAGCACGCCGGTGACGAGCGGAATCGCGAACACCATCCAGAAACCCGTGAACGCGGTGAAGAACATGCCGCCAAAGAATCCCGCGAAGGTGGCAATCCCCATCGCGACACCCCGCTTTTTCGTCTTCTCGATCACCGCGCCCGTGGATTCGTCGATCTTGGCCAACTCGCCCAGGATCTTCAGCAGACGCTTCCCCTCGAAGGCTCCGCTCAACTGGCGCTGTTTCGATGCCGCGATCGTCTCCGGATGCAGAGTCTCCATCGGCTTGGCCGGATCACTCATGGTCGATCATCCCCCTTTGGACATTTTGAAACACCTGATCGAGCTGGCCGTGGACCGCGTTCCACCCGAACCGCTCCCGCGCCGCCATCGACGCCAATTCCGCTAGTCTCCCCCGTAGCGCGCCGTCCGACGCCAGCGCATGAATCGCCAGCGCCCACGATCTCGGATCGCCAGCCCGCGCGAGCCATCCCGTTTCGCGGTCGCGAATCCACTCACGGCAAACAGCGAGATCGGAGGCAATGACGGCCGTACCCGCCGCCATGGATTCTACCATCTTGACCGGGCAGCATCCCTGCCTCGTGTTGCGCGGCGTGTCGGCGAGCGGCACCACGGTGAACTCGAGCCGCCGGAGAGCCGCCGCGACCGATGGCGTATCCAGCGGACCGAGGATCGCGACCCGGCTGGTGAGTCGCAGCCGCGCGATGCGGCGCTCGAGAGCCGGGAGTCCCACCGCGTTGTCACCCCGAACGATCGCGAACCGGAGATCGGGCAGATCGGCCCCGGCGAGAGCGAAGCCGTCGAGCACGGTCTCGACTCCCTGCCACGGCTGGAGTCCGCCGATGTAGCCGAACCAGCGCCCCGGCCCGAGAGGATCCGGCGCGGATGGCGGATCGAAGAAGACATCGTGCGCAACGTTCGGAATCACCGCGATCTTCTCCGCCGCGACGCCATTCGCCGCCAGTGCCCGCGCGGTGACGCTCGATACGCAGAGCACACCAGCCGAATCGCGAAGGCACCGCCGCTCCAGATCGGCGGTCTTGGCGCGAAGCGCCGGGCTCCGAGCGAATGCGGGATAGGTGTATTCGAGCTCCCAGGACGGAAGCGCGTTGACCTCGAAGATCGCCGGAGTCCCGGGCAGTGCGTCGAGTAGCGGATATCCGCCCCAGGGATCGCGAAAGACCATCACTCGCGCCGGGCCCCGCGCGTTCTCGCGAATGAAGTTCGCGAATCCCGTGGCGCGGGCCGCGAGTCCGGCAGCCGGTTCGTTGTAGCGGAGGATCTCGATCGATCCCTCGACTTGCCGCGCGGGCATATCCGCCGTACCGAGACAGAACACGCGGACCGAACCGAACCGTCGCGCCAACGCTTGCACCATCGAGGCGATATGGCTCGACGATCCCTTCGCGCGAGGGAACACGTCGAACGCGGCATAGATCGCCATCCAGGCAGGCTAGCGCATCCCGTGGCACCAGTTCCTCGTCAATCAGGGGCAGGCGATCGCATCTCCAGCGCCAACGCCGGATCGGAGCACCACACGCGTGTGATTGGCGAGACCGAGTTCGACCGTGCGCGGTTCGCGCGAGATCTCGCCATCGGGTCCGCGCCGGACGAGATCCACGATGGCGCGCCCACGCTCCTGACGCACGCACTCGCGCGGAATCGTCAGCCCGCGCTCGGTTCCGGTGATGATGTCGGCGCTGCCGGTAAAGTTCGGATAGGCTCGATGCTCGACGCGATCGGGGGAGATCCGGACGGCGAGATGACGGACCCATGCCGGCCGGTACCGATTGGCCGTCGCGATCGCGCCGATGGTGGTCACCCGGCCGGAGATCTCGACACCCGCGACGGCGTCCAGACGGATCACGGCGGGCGCGCCCGGCCGGATCACGTTCTCGTCCACCTGATTGGCGATGGCTTCGAGGTAAAGCGAGTTCAAGTCCATCACTTGCAGGAACGCATGACCGGAGCGGACCTCATCGCCAGCCTCGATCTCGGCCATGTCGCTGCCGCGTTGAGTCTGGCCCATCACCACGACGCCGTCGATTGAGGTACGAAAGGTCATGCGATCGACATTGGCTTGGGCCCGGTCGAGATCATGAATGGCTTCGCGCAGCGCCAGTTCCTCGCGCCGCAGTTGCGAGCGCTCGGACTGATCGAAGAAGTTCCGCTGGACATGGAGTTCGCGAAGGCGGGCCCGCGCCTCTTCTTCCTCCAGCCGGAAGCGCTCGGCGGCCATGGCGGAGCGAACGGGGATCGTCTTCAGGTTCAGCAGGGCCTTTTCGAGATTCGCCTCTCCCACTCGGATGCGCTGTTCGAGCTGAGTGCGACGGATCTCGGTGGAAGCGTCGATCCGGCGGTTGATCATCTTGCGCTCTTCGACATCAGCCCGTTCGTCATCGACGCGATTGAGCATATAGAGCGGATCGAACTTGGCGACGACATCGCCGGCGCGCACGCGAGCACCGGGCGGAAGCACTTCCTGGAGGATCAGGCGGAAGTCGGTGGAGGAGCGGCTGCGGGAGCCTCGCATTTGCGGCGCCACAAAGGTCGCGGACTTGCCCGCCGCCATTTGCCCGGTCACGCGAATGGTGCGATGAAGCGTCTGTTCAGCGGCGGTGACGGTTCGAAACGGCGGTAGGGTTGGAGACTGACGCGCGGGATTCCGCAATCTCCAGGCAGCCGTGCCTGCAACCGCCGCGGCAATGCAAACGGTCACCCACACCCAGGATCGCCCTGGGGTGCCAGGAGGCGGAGCTATGACGAAGGGACGCTCGGAAGGCGGGGCGGAAAGAGGTTGTGATGGCAGAGACACGTCGAGCCGAAAGTGGCCCCGCGATCATTGTACTTCGAACTCAAGCCAGCACGGCTTCCGAAGGCGCGACGTACCGCGTACCATGCACTGGTTGCGCGGGGGTCAGCATCACCTGCACCGTGACCGTTCCCTCCCCGCAGTTGAACTTGACGACCGTCCAATTCTGCTTGCCGACGCACCGGGTGGTGAAGTTGCGGCCGTAGACCACGGTCGGCACGCTCAGGCCCATCGGTCCGAGTTCCTCCTCGAGGTTGGTCTTGATGTTGCCGATCACCATGTTGGCGATCTCTCCCACCGCGTCGAGCACGTCCTCGTTGACCGATGGGTACTCACTACCGAGCATCTTTCCCGCAAGCCAGCAAGCTTCCTCGGGGGAACAGCTCACTGTGCCAGTGCCGACCCAGGATCCGGCCAAGCCCACCAGAGCGACTACGCCCTCCGATGGACCGGGCCCCAAGCGATCAACGACCGGCTCGTCCGGCCGCGCTTCGAGCCCCAGCATCATCGAGAAGACGTCGCCAGTGGCCCCTGTAATGTGTTTTGCGATGTGCGCGCTGTCCATTTGCAGCTCCCTTCTACAGAACTCCGACCAGTTTTTCCTTGATCTGTTCGGCGGTAAACGGCTTGCGCACATATCCCACCGCGCCCAGATTCACCGCTTCGAGCACCTTCGCTTGCGCTCCCTCGGTGGTGATCATCACCACCGGAACCCCTTTGTGGTCCGGCAGTGCCTTCAACTCGTTCAACAATTGAAGGCCGTCCATGTTCGGCATGTTGATGTCGGAGAGGATCAGACCCACCTTGTTCGACTTCAACTGCTCGAGGGCCTCCAGTCCATCTCCTGCCTCAATCACCTTTCCGACCTGAATGTCGGCTTGGATCAGGACCCGCTGCAAGATCTTGCGGATCGCGGCCGAATCGTCAACGATCAATACGTCAAGCGGCATGTTGCTCCTTCCCGTCTGGGTACGAAAAGCTCATCGGACAAGAAGGGAAGTGTTTGACGGAAATCTTCGGCGGAGGTACGGTGATCGGGCCCTAGTTCCGGACAGGCCGGTAGCCCGGCTTCGTCCGTATTCTCAGGTTTGGCTGCGAGACCGTAACTCGGAAAGCCCGGTAGCCCTTGTTGAGATTGGAGGGGTCGGGATGGTAGGCGAGTACGTAGGAGTTCTCGCGATCGCTGGAGGACAGCATATCATCCAAAGATCGCGTCATCGCCGCAATGGCCTCGGCATCGGCGAGCGGTTGCGTCGCGCCGTCCCGATCGACATGGAGAGGTGCGCTCCCCGGTTGCGCGAAGGCATGGAGGGTCTGGCGGATACGGTCTTCTTCAATGCTGAAATCGGCCGCGGTGAGCCCCCTGATGTACCGTCCGGACGCGTCCGTCACGGCCACGCTCAACGCGACCAGAGGGCGTGCTGAGCTCTGAGCTTGCAAGACGGCGCTCAGGGTGGAACCGAAAGTAAACTGGCGTCTGGAAACCATCGCTGCCCTCCTTCACCGTAGGCCTCGGAAGTGGCGCTCACAGAGCTACCACTCGTATCCTAGCGCCAAATCAGTTCAGTTTGGAAATCACCGCGTCCCGGACTTGCGCCGTCGTGCTTGACCCGCCGAGATCCGCCGTCCTGACCTGCTTTTCGGCGAGCACGCCTCGAATGGCCTTCTCGATCGCCTGCGCCGCGATCGGAGCTTGCAGGTGGTCGACCATCATCGCGGCCGAGAACATCGCGGCCAGCGGGTTCGCGACGCCCTTGCCGTATATGTCCGGGGCTGTGCCGTGCACGGGCTCGAACATCGAGGGAAACCGCCGAGCGGGGTCGAGGTTCGCGCTCGCGGCAAGGCCGATCGATCCGGTGACGATCGCGGACAGATCGCTCAAGATGTCGCCAAAGAGGTTTGATCCCACCACGACATCGAACGACGACGGGCGGCGGACGAAGTTCATCGCGGCCGCATCGACGAGCAGCGTCTCGGTCGAGATCTCGGGGAATTCCTGCGCGACTGCATGGAACGCCCGATCCCACAGGACCATGCTGTAGCCCTGTGCGTTCGACTTGGTGATCGAAGTGACGCGCTTCTTGCGGTTGCGCTGGCGCGCCAGTTCGAACGCGTGCCGGATCACTCGTTCGCAGCCGCGGCGTGTGAAAACCGAGGTCTGCACGGCGACCTCTTCCGGCTGGTGGTGATACAGGAATCCACCGATCTGTGCGTACTCGCCCTCCGTATTCTCCCGGACCACGATCATGTCGATCGCGCCCGGCGTCTGTCCGGCGAGCGGCGAGTCCACACCCTCGAACAGCACCGCGGGCCGCACGTTCGCGTACTGATCGAAGCCGCGGCGGATCGGCAGCAGGAGTCCGTTGAGCGTGACGTTATCGGGGATATCGACATGGCCGACGGCGCCGAGCAGAATCGCATCGAACGGCGCAAGCAGCTCGAGCGCGTTCGGAGGCATCATCACTCCGTGTTTGAAGTAGTAGTCGGCACCCCAATCGAAGTGGCGCCACTCGAACGAGAGCGCGTGCAGGCTCCCCACAGCTTCCAAAACATCCAGTGCAGGTGGAATGACTTCCTGTCCGATTCCATCACCGGGAATGACCGCGATCGTGAGCGTCCTCATAGCCAAACCGGATCATAGCATCGCGATAGACCTCGCGAGTCGCGCGCGCCGTCGCGGACCACGAGAACTCGCGCGCGCGGGCACGGACTCGATCGCTCCAGGCCGGATCGCGAAGGATCGCTTCCAGCGCATCCGGCCATTCGTTCGGTTCCGGATGCATCGCCGCGCCGCCCGAAACTTCGCGCAACGCCGGATCACGCGAGGCAACCACCGGCGTTCCGCACTGAAAGGCTTCGAGCATCGGAAGTCCGAAGCCTTCGTAGTGAGACGGGAAAAGCAGCGCGCGCGCCCGCGCGTAGAGCCGCGCAAGTTCAGAATCGGGAACGGGTCCGAGGATTTCGAGTCCGGGTTCGGGACGCAGTGCGTCGATGTTGCGGCCCGCGAGCTTCAGTTCGATCTTCGACCCTCGCCGGCGCGACTCGCGCCAAGCTTCGATCGCGAGCGTGACGTTCTTGCGCGGTTCGATCGTGCCCACGATCAGGAAGTAGTTGCCGCGCGGGCCGTCGAGCGGCTGGAACTCCGGCCCAACTGCGAGTGGAACCGCCACCACCCTCGCAGGATCGAGCCGGAAGCGCGCGATGGCTTCACGCCGGATCGCCTCGGTGGGCGTGATGATCATCGTCGCCAGTCCGAGGCGGAGCAGGATCGGCGTGCGGCGCCGCACCCGAGTCGACGATGCTCGCCACGGCTCGCGCTTCCAAGGCGAGAGATCGTGCACGGTCATCACCGCGGGGCGGACCGGCAGGTAGGGCACGGCGAAGTCGGTTCCATGGAACAGATCGAAGCGTTCGCGGCGGAGCTTGCGCGGAAGTCCGATGGACCACCAGCGGCCCCGTTCGGGCGCGAGGACCTCGAACTCCTCGAGCGGGAACTCGCGTTCGAGCGCGGCGTGAAGCTGTTCGGTGTAGCGGCGGATGCCGCCGGTCTCGACGGTCAGAGGAGATCCGTCGAGCGCGGCCTTCATTTCGGCGCCAGTTCGCGCAGCACCGAGGGTTTCGAGGGGCGCCAGCCGAGTTCGCGGAAGGCGCGCGTGGAGCCGATTTTTTGGTCGAGCACCAGACAATCGGCGAGCGGACCGAACTGAGCGCGAGCCTCTTCGAGCGGCATGAATTCCTGGATGCCGAAAGTGCGCGCGAATTCGGCGGTGGTGATCTGCTTGCCGTCCTGCCCGATGTAGAGCGTCCCCTGACGCGCATTCTCGAGTGCCTTCACGTAGAGCTCGCCGAGATCATCGACATGAACGAAGCTCCAGTGGTTCGAGCCGTCGCCGATCATCGGCATCTCGCCGCGGGCGAACTTAGCCGCGAGTCCGCCGCCGCGGCCATAGACCATGACGGGACGGATCACGACGCCACAGACCTTGCGCTCGATCGAGTCGAGCACGAGTTTCTCGACGGGCAGCCGCCATGCGACCATTGCGGGCGGCTTGCAAGGCCACATCTCGCCCGCGAGGCGGTTCGTGTTGCCCATCACCCAAGCTCCGCTCGTGTAGACGAGCGGCTTGTCCGTTCCGGCGAGCGCGCCGATCAACGTTTCGACAGCGGCGCGATCGCGAGCTCCGAATTCCGGCCCCCAGCCGGCCGCGATGTACGCGGTTCCGTCGGCCGGCCGGGCTCCGGCGGCGAGCGAGGCGGGATCGGTGATGTCGCCGCGGTGCGCCGTGACTCCGAGCGCGCGCAGCTTCTCCGCGGCCGCATCCGAACGAGCGAGCCCGATCACTTCATGTCCAGCGGCGATCAGCTTTTCGCAGACCACCGATCCGATGTAGCCCGTGGCACCGGTGACGAAGACGGAGGCCATCAGTTGGCGGGGCGCAGTCCTTCCTCCGCGCCGAGACCTTTCGAAAGCCAGCCTGGATACCAGCGAAAGACGTTGCCGGTGAGGCTTCCGATGAAGACGAACTTCTCGGGCGTGACGTGCAGCCAGTGTCCGGGCGATTCCATGGCGCCGAGAATCTTGCCCGTGCCCTTGTCGACCTTCATGATGCGGCCGGCGAGCGTGTCGTAGGTGAGGTTCTCGATGTTGTTGCGATGCGTGATGACCCACAGTTCCTGGTCCGGTGTGATGAAGAGATTCTGCGTGGCGCCGAGATGAGAGAACATTCGCAGGAACTTGCCGTTCTCGTCGAAGATCTGAATGCGGTTGTTCTCGCGGTCACTCACGTAGACGGTTCCGGTGTTGTCGACCGCGACCGAGTGGACGGTGTTGAACTCGCCGGGGCCGGTCCCATGCTTGCCCCAGTCCGAAACATATTGCCCGTCTTTTGTGAACTTCATGACGCGGGCGTTGCCATAGCCGTCGGAGATGTAGACGTGCCGGCCGTTCGGATGGAAGGCGATGTCGGTGGGGCGATTGAAGGTCTTCGAATCAGTGGCGGCCTTGCCCTTGATGCCCAGCGTCAACAGGAGTTTGCCGTCGCACGTGAACTTGAAGACCTGATGATTGCCGTTGTCGGTGACCCAGAGGTTACCATCGGGATCGACGCGCATGCCGTGCGGATTTCCGAACATCGACTTGCCCGCCTTGTCGCGGCCCCACGAGCGCAGGTACTTTCCCTGGGCATCGAAGACGACGATGGGATCGGCCTTGGGTCCGCGCTGGAAGACATAGACTTCGCCCTGCTTGTCGGCCGCGACCGCCGAGACCCGCCCGAACTTGAAGCCATTGGGCATCGTGTCGGGCTCTTCGCCGAAGCGGATCTGCACGCGATACTTCATCAGGCCGCCTTCGTGCGGATACCAGCCCTGCTCGGCGGAGAGCAGCAGCGCGGCGGAGGAAACCAACGCGGGTAGAATCTTCATATCGATTGGTGGCATTATAGCCAACACGTGTCCGTTGATCGAAATCCCACGGCGCCCCCGCGCCCCGGTGAAGAACTTCCCGCCCAGCGCCTAGTGGAATACCTGCGCCAGAACCTGCCTGAAGCCGCGGGCGAGGTTTCGGTGGAGCAGTTCCCATCGGGCCACTCGAACCTCACTTATCTGGTCCGCGTGGATGGGGCCGAGTTCGTGCTGCGGCGTCCGCCGTTCGGGACACGCGTGAAAGGCGCGCATGACATGGGGCGCGAGTTCCGTGTGCTGTCGAAGCTGCACGCGGTGTATCCGCCCGCGCCGAAGCCGCTGCTCTATTGCGAAGATCCGGAAGTGCTCGGAGCGCCGTTCTACCTGATGCAACGCTTGCGTGGAATGGTGGTGCGGCGCGAATTGGTTCCGCCGCTGGCAGGGGCTCCGGATGCCTGCCGCGTGTTGTCGCGCGCGATGGTCGACAACCTGGCGCGTCTGCATGCCGTGGATCTCGATGCGGCCGGACTGCGCGACTTCGGCAAGCCCGAGGGCTATGTGCGGCGCCAGATCGAAGGATGGACGAAACGCTGGCAGGATGCGCGGACGGACGAGGTCCCGGAGATGGAGTCCGTTGGGAGGTGGCTGGCGGAGCGGATGCCAGCGGAGTCTGACGCGGCGATCATCCATAACGACTACAAGCTCGACAACATGCTGCTCGACCCGGAGGACCCGAGCCGGATCACGGGCGTGCTCGACTGGGAGATGGCGACGATCGGCGATCCGCTGATGGACCTCGGGACTGCGTTGAGTTACTGGGCACAGGCGGACGATCCGCCGGAGTTTCTGGCTTGCGCGATTTCGCCGACCGCGAGTCCGGGGTTCTTCACGCGGCGCGAAGTGGTGGAGCGGTACGGGGAAGTCTCCGGGCGGGTAATGGGCGACCCTAGTTACTACTATGTTTACGGGCTCTTCAAGCTCGCGGTGATCTTACAGCAGATCTATTACCGGTACGTCCATGGGCTCACCCGGGATGAACGGTTCGCGCGGTTCCGGGTTACCGTTCGTGAATTGGCGCGGCAGGCGGAGAGGTCGGTGGCCCGTTAGGCCGCGACGATCTGGCGAATCACGCGGCCACCGATACCGGTCAGCTGGCGATAGCGGGATCGGTTCGCCCTCGGGTTTGATGCCGAACTTCGTGGTGGTCGCGGCCGGGCGTGCGGCCCATTTCCGAAGCCCAGACGACGAGCGTTTGATCGAGGAGTCCGCTCGAGACGTCATCGCTGAGCAGGCATGGCTCGGGCGTGTCGGCCCCCGCGGAGTTCGTCTTGCAAGCGATTGACCACTCCGAAGGTCTTGAATCCTGACCATTCGCGCGCGCCTGGTCACGCCTAGTCAAAGCGGCGAAGAACTTACCAGCTCGTTCGCATTAGCGTCTTTTCGCGCGATCAGGCCGCGACAATTCCGCGAATCACGCGGCCACCGATATCGGTCAACCGCCGGTAGCGGCCGGCGTGCAGATACGTCAACCTCTCGTCGCTCAAGCCCATCAGGTCGAGAATCGTCGCGTGGGCGTCGCGCAGCGGGACCGGTTCGCCCTCGGACTTGATGCCAAACTCGCCCGTATCGCCGGCGGTGGCACCGGCCTTGACGTCGCCGCCAGCCATCCACATCGTGAGTCCCCATTGATTGTGGTCGCGGCCGGGTTTGTCCGAAGTCATGTCGTTGATGAACGGGGTGCGGCCCATTTCCGAGGCCCAGACGACGAGCGTCTGATCGAGGAGTCCGCGTGAGGCGAGATCGGTGAGCAGGCCCGCCACGGGCGTGTCGACCTCCGCGAGATGCGCGGGCATCCGTTCGCCAATGTTGCCGTGATCGTCCCAACTGTAGCGGCCGATTTCGACTCCATGGATGCAGAGCACGTGGCGGACTCCGTTCTCGACCATGCGGCGCGCGAGCAGGCATTGGCGTCCGAAGCCTTCGGTGACGGGATTGTCGAGTCCGTAGAGTTTGCGCGTCACTTCCGATTCGGTGGAGAGGTCGACGACCTTCGGAGCCTCGGTCTGGACTCGGAATGCGAGTTCGTAGGCGGCGATGCGGGCTTCCAGTTCGTCATCGCGACGGGAAGCGAAATGGCGCTGGTTCATCGACTGGAGCAGATCGAACTCGCGGCGCTGGCGCTCGCGCGACATTCCGGGCGGAAGATCGAGGTCGAGCACGGGCGAGCCCTTCGAACGGAAGAGCGTGCCTTGATACGAAGCCGGAAGATAACCGGCGCCCCAGACCGCGGCGCCGTTGACGGGTGCCCCGCGCGGGTCCTGCAAGACGACATACGAAGGCAGATTCCGATTGGAGCTGCCGAGCCCGTAGCTGATCCACGATCCGACGGAGGCATGGCCCTGGAACTGCGAACCCGTGTTGACGTGCATCGTCGCGGGTCCGTGGTTGTTGTTGTCGACCTTGATGCCGTGGACGAAGGCGAGCTTGTCGGAATGCGCGGCAAGCTTCGGCAGCAGCGTTGTCATCCAACGGCCGGATTGGCCGTGCTGTTTGAACTCGAACGGGCTCGGGATGGCGCGATGCGGATCGGATAAAAAGCCGTCGATCTCGCCGCTGAGTCCTGGGGCTTTGGGCAGACGCTTGCCGGCATAGCGTGCGAGAGCGGGCTTGTAGTCGAACGTGTCGAGTTGGCTCGCGCCGCCCGCCATGAACAGAAAGATGCAGTGCTTGGCCTTGCGGGGAAAGTGTTGCGGCTTCGGCGAAAAGAGCGTTTCGGACGCGGAGCTTTCCTCGGCGAGCATGCTGGCCAACGCCAAGCCGCCGATCCCGTTCCAGGAACCACGGAGAAAATCGCGGCGAGAGTGGTCAATCGACATAGAGAAACTCATTGCTATTCAAGAGGACCCGGCAAAGGCCAGTCAAGGCGTCATTGGGATCGGGGATGCCGCGCAGGAATCGCCCAGCTTCGGCAAGTTCGGTGCCATCGGCTTCTCGGCCGCGTGCGATCAGATAGGCGCGCTGGATCCGTCGCGGCAGGTCCGGTCCCGCTTCGCGGCGGACACGTTCGGCGAAGTGGCGCGCTTCGGTGTTGACGAACTCGCTGTTGTACATCGACAGCGGCTGGAGCGCGGTGACGGTGTTGCGGCGGAGATCGCAGGAGGCGTTCAACACCGGCGCGTCGAAAACCTCGAGCATGGGAAGAGAGAGGGAGCGGCGCTGAAAGACATAGATGCTGCGGCGGCGTGTGTCGCGATCGGGCGACGTTTCCCAGGTATTGATCGATTGGACTTTCTGTTCGCGATCGAGTCCGGCTGGGAGCGGCGGGAAGACGGGCGGTCCGCCGAGTTCGCGTTCGAGGCGGCCGCTCGCGGCGAGAATGCTGTCGCGGATGGCTTCGCCGGTGAGGCGCTGGCGCGGGAATCGCGAGTAGAGGCGGATGTCCGGGTCCGCGGTGATTGCCCGGCTGTTCGCGAACGACGATTGGCGATACGTGCTCGAATTCAGGATCAAGCGGTGCATCGCCTTCACGCTCCACTTGTTCTCGACGAACGCAGTGGCGAGCCAATCGAGCAGTTCGGGATGCGTGGGCCTGGCCCCGTTCCGTCCGAGGTCGCCGGGCGTATCGACGATGCCACGTCCGAAATGGTGGCGCCAGATCCGGTTCACCATGACGCGCGCGGTGAGAGGGTTGGACGGGCTCGCGATCCAGCGCGCGAGCGTCAGGCGGCGGCCGCGGGTGGGATGACGTTTGTAGCGATCGAGAGGAAGGGGCGCGGGATTGGAATGGCCTTCGATGGCGCTCGGAAATCCAGGCTGCACGATTTCGCCAGGATGATCGTGTTCGCCCCGGATCAATACGTGGGTGACGGGAACACTCGGCCCGTACGGCGGATCGTCAGCGTTGCGCACCGACATCGCGACCGGCTCCAGGCGGGTGATGCTGTTCTTCAAGCGGCGCTGACGTTCGCGATGTTGCTGAAACCGGTCGCGCTCGGCGGCGGTGAAGGTGCGGTCCTTCTTATCGAGCGCAAGCGTATTGTTGTTCTCTTCGTTGAAGAGGCGCTCGACATCGCGGACCTGCGGCGGCTTGGTTCCCGCGGGCTTGTCGCGCTTCCACACTTCGGCGAGCCGCTGAACAAGAGGCTGCGCGAATGCTTCGAAGGCCGCGTCTTCCGCTTTGAGCTCTTCCCGCAAGGCAGCGATCTTGTTTTCGACCGCTTCCCGCTCTCCGGGACGATAGAAGGCGGCCTCTTGCGGTCCACCGAGTTGCTGCGAATCGCCCGGGCGCGGCGGCGCGACGTAGACGCTCGCGAGGAACGCCTTCAGCCGATAAAAGTCCCGCGTGGGGATCGGGTCGTACTTGTGGTCGTGGCACTTGGCGCAACCGGTGGTCCAGCCGAGGAAGACCGAACTCGTTGTCGAGATCATCTCGCTCAGCAGGACGTCGCGGCTCTCTTCGCCTCTCGGTTCAGTGAACGGCGCGAGGCGCAGAAAGGTAAGCGCAACGACCTTTTCCGGATCGGGCGAAGGCAGTCCGCCGGCTCCGGTCACTGGCTTAATCTCGTCACCCGCGAGCTGATCGATCACGAATTCGTCGTAGGGCTTGTCGGCATTGAACGAGTCGACCACGTAGTCGCGGTATCGCCAGGCGTGAAAGAATTCGGGATCGCCTTCGTAGCCGTTGGTATCGGCGTAACGCGCCAGGTCGAGCCAGTGGCGGCCCCAGCGTTCGCCGTAATGCGGACTGGCGAGCAGGCGTTCGACGAGCGCTTCGTACGCTTGCGGCGAGGGATCATCGGCGAACTGACGAATCTCTTCCGGCGTGGGAGGCAGGCCGAGCAGATCGAAGTAAAGCCGGCGGGCGAGAGTCCGGCGGTCCGCCAGAGGTGCGGGCTCGATCGATTTCCGTTCGAGTTGGGTGAGGATGAAGGCGTCGATCGGATTGCGGACCCACTCGGCCCCGCGCACCGTTGGGAGGGGAGGCCGAACCGGCGTTATGAGTGACCAGTGCTTGCCCGTTTGCTTCGCGGATTCGGACTTCGGCGGGCGTGGTGCTTCGGCGCGGATCCATTGCTCGATGGTTGCGATGTCGCCGGTGGCAAGCGGCTTTCCAGGGGGCATTCGCGGCTCGATCGATCCGCGAATGGCGCGGATGAGCGGGCTATGATCGGGAGCGCCCGAAACGATTGCGGGTCCGCGGCGATTACCGCCCGCGAGCAGGGTTTCGGGGCTCATCACCGAGAGTCCGCTGGTTCGGTTGGCGGCGTCGTGACAAGGCGTGCAGTTGGAGCGCAGAATCGGGAGCACACGTTCTTCGAACGTGTCCGCACGCGCCGTCCAGGCTTGTGCCAGCATGGCAAAGCCCAGAAGAGTGCCCTTTCTCATCCTGGCGCTATTATAGTCGGCCAGGCTCGCCCTCACTTCGTCAGCGAGACAGCGATGATCTCTTCGTCATTCCGAGCGTAGACATGGCGGTTGGCATACGCGGGGTGGCTCCAATTCACGGCGCCGAGTTCGCGGCGGTTGCCGGAGTTCGACGTGGGCTTGATGAGTTCCGCGCGGCTGATCTCTTCGTAGCCCTTCGGCGAAAGTTTCGCGATGATGAGCTCGCCGCGATCGTTGTTGATGAAGTAACGGCTGCCGTTGCGGACGATATGTCCGGTGGCCCATCGGGCCTTTTCACGCGTCACAGCAAGGCTTTCCCACACGCGTTCGCCGGTGGAGGCGTCGAGGCAACGGAACTGGCCGTAGCTGTCGAAGCCGTAGACGAACCCACCGTCGATCACCGGGGTGTTGATGAGTGCGTGGATCTTATCGGTCTGGATCTCGTTGTCGCTCGTTCCGCGCCAGGCGATCGCGGCTCCGGGCTTCGCGGTATCGAGCGCAAACATCATCGGACCGTTGTAGAAGGCCGAGACGAAGAGCCGGTTTCCGCTCAACACCGGTGTCGCGACGTTCAGTCCGGATTTCATCGGGAACGCGTGTTCCCAGTAGAGCTTGCCGGACGCTGCGTCGAGAGATGCCACTCCGCCGGCGTGCCAGACGATCGCTTGGCGGCTGCCGCCCATTTCGATCAGCACCGGCGGCGCGTACCCGGGCTCGCTCGATTCGCCGGAGAGCGCGCGCCACAGTTCCTTGCCCGTCATCTTGTCGAACGCGACGACCTTCGCATCCGGACGTCCGCCCGCCACCGCGATCACCCTCGGACCATCGATAACCGGCGCCCCCACCATGCCCCACACCGGGACCTGCGTGCCGAACTCGCGGACAAAGTCGCGCCGCCAGACTTCCTCGCCCGTGGCGGCGCGAAGGCAGACCAGCGCGCCCATTGCGCCGAGGACATAAACGCGATCACCATCGACAGTGGGCGTGGCGCGAGGTCCGGTGGCGTAGGTGGTGGCGAGGCCCTTGTAGTCGGCGTTCCACTCGCGGGTCCACAGGATCTTTCCGGTACGTTCGTCGAGCGCGAGCGCGCGTTCGATTCCCTGGAGGCGATTGACCGATTGGAAGTCGGTGACGAAGACCCGGCCATTTGAGACGGCAGGCCCGCCGAATCCGGTCCGCAGCGGTGTGCGCCACTTCGGCGTCAAGCCAGAGGAAGGGAAGCGATCGAGGATGCCGGTTTCGGTCCACTCACCGGCGCGTGCCTTGCCGCGCCACTCCGGCCAGTCTTCGGCGAGGAGTAGGGAGGCGAACAGGAATATTGCAGATTGTTTCATGGCGAACCGGTGTTCTCATGATTCCATGTTCGGTGTGAGCCTGCTGACCGCGGATCTCAGTACCGCACCCTCGCGGAAGCGCTCCTCGCAAAGTGCGCTACAGTTCGCCAAGTCCGCTAAGCTTTTTGGGAGGCGGTTGGAGTTTCGAGTTTCGGAGGCGGTTTGTGGGGGCGGAGGGGCATGTGGTTCCAAGCTCGCGACGCACCGAGTGGAGTCGCGCTCGCTTTGCTCGCGTTTCGCGGAGGCTCAGCGAGATCTTACTTCGATGACGCGCTGGTCTTCACCTTCGCGGCGGATTTCGATCTCCACGCGATCAGGCGGCCAAAGCTCGGGAAAGCGCTCGCCCCACTCGATGAGTACGAGTGCATCGAGATCGATCAGTTCGTCGAGTCCGAGACTAGCCGCTTGACGCGCGGCTTCGAGCCGGTAAAGATCGACGTGGTAGACACGCGGCGGATCGCCATATTCATGGATCAGCGTGAACGTGGGGCTCGAGACCTCTTCGGGTGCCGCTGCACCACGGCCTTCGGCGATTCCCTTGACGAGCGTGGTCTTCCCTGCCCCGAGGTTTCCGGTCAGCAACACGAGTCCGCGCGGTGGGAGAATCGAGCGGCTCAATTCGCGTCCGAGTTCGATGGTCTCTTCTTCGGAGGCGGTCCGAAAGGTGTGTGCCGTCACAGTGCGAGTTCCTTCATCGCGGCGGGGAGGAAGCGGATCAGGTCGGTCGCGATGACGCACTTTTCGCCGAGTTTCTTCGCGGCGAGATCGCCCGCGCGGCCGTGGAGCCAGACGGCGGCACGGACGGCATCAGATGCCTCGGCGGGGAACTGCGCGATCAGGCCGGCGATGAGTCCGGTGAGGATGTCGCCGGAGCCGCCGGTGGCCATCGCGGGTCCGCCGGTGGGGTTGATCCAGACCATTCCATCGGGCAACGCAACAAGCGTGTCGCGGCCCTTGAGAACAAGAGTCACCTCGTTTGTTTCGGCGTAGTCGCGTGCGATCGAGAGTCGATTCGCTTGGATCTCGGAGGTGGACCGCCCGGTGAGACGCGACATTTCGCCGGGATGCGGCGTCATGACAATGTTTCGGCCCGTCGGCAGGCCCGAGGAAGCGAGAACATTGAGCGCATCGGCGTCCAGCACGATGGGTTGAATGGCGCGTCCGATGAGCGGTACGAGCCAGGGCGCGTCCAGCCCGAGTCCGGGGCCGATGGCGAGCACCGTCTTGTTCTCAATGCGGAAGCTGTCGAGCGGCTCCGTCATCAGCTCGGGCGCGAATCCGGTGCTGTTGGAACTCGCCACTGAGACGAGTCCCGCGCCAGCGCGCAGGGCCGCGAGTCCGGACATGGCTACGGCGCCGGTCTTGCCCGCCGCGCCGCCGATGACGAGGACATGTCCGAAGCTGCCTTTGTGCGCGGCGGCGGGACGTGGTCCAAACAGATGGCGGATCGATGCGGGCGTCGTGATAGCAAGGTTCGATTGGCAGAGCTCGGGAGGCGTGCCGATCGGCGCGACGATCACCTCACCGCATGCGGCGGCGTTCGGCTCGAGGAAGTGCGCGGGCTGCGGCACGGTAAGCGTGACCGTTGCATCGGCACGCACGTGGCGCCACGGCGTGACGCTCTCATCGCTCGCCATGCCGGAGGGGATGTCCACCGCGACGATCTTGGCGTTCGGAAATCCGGTATTGACCAGATCGATCAGGCTGGCATAGGGTTCGCGCGGCGGACCAGCGAGTCCGATACCGAAGAGCGCGTCGATCACGATCGTGGCAGCGCGCATTTCGGGAGTAACTTCGCTGGTGTGAGGACAGCCGCAGGCAGTGAGAGTTTCCAGGTTCGCGGGCGGTTCCGTGGCGATCACCACATCGAGGGATTTCGGAGAGAAGCGAGTGAAGAGTTGGCGCGCGATGACAAGCCCATCGCCGCCGTTGTTGCCTTTGCCGCAGAGGACCACGATCCGGTGATCGCTCAGCGGCGCGAAGCGTTCGGCGAGGAATTCGATGACACGGTGGCCAGCGTTTTCCATGAGGATTGGGCTCGGGAAGCCGAGTTGCATGGTGCGCTGGTCGGCTTGGCGCATCTGGTCCGCGGTGAGGACGAACATCCTGTCTTCATGATAGCGGCGATACTCGCCCAAGCCGATCGTCTCGACCTTGCGGGCTGCGATGGGTCCGCCCGGGAACTTGCCGCTCGCGCGTCTTTCTTCGCTTGCCATGACTCAGCGCTTCGCGCACCCGTATGGACCGCGCACGAGCTTACGCCAGCGCGCCGCGAACGCCAGACGTCGCGTCCCAGGAACTTTCGTCACGACTACCTGCTCTCCGGGCCTTCCGCCTTCGATGCGGACTTTCGCAATTCCGGGTACGCTCGAGGGCATTTCGCTCCGGCCGTGACGCGGCTTGGTGCGAAGAGGAGATCCGCGCGACGTTCCTGCTTCCAATGGGGCGCCACAGACCGTTCTCTGAATCTCGGGCTATGGCGCAGACTCGAGATACGATCCGGCGGCGAGCAACCACTGCCGATTCGGTCGTCGTATTCACGGGCGCAATCCTCGCGGCTCAACCCGAGCGTATCGGCGGCACCGTGTCGCCGTGCCGAGCATCTTCTACAAGGTGATCATCTCCGTTCGAGGCACTCGAATCGAGCGACAGGCCTACCTGATGGAAAACTGGGAGCATTGCGCGGGCTCACTCGACCAGTTCCAGGTGACCGTCGTGGAGGGGGGAGCGCCGGACAGGCCTGAGGTTTCCTTACCCTGCGAGTTGAGTCGTGAGGCACTTGCGAATTGGCGGCCGAAGGGGATCGATTTTCCAGAAGTCCCCCTTCGAGCCGGACAATGGAAGGGACTCCGTTCTTCACCTCACGGTGTCCCAGGGGCGCAATTCCGCCCGGCCGGCAGAGACGTCCGTCCCGTAACATGCTGCGATGAGCTCTTTGGCTGGCGTCGAGAAGTCGCGTGCTCCAGACGATTCCGCCGTCAGTGCGCGCCGCAAGCACGTACCCACTAGAAGCTATACCGAATCGCCAGCAGCGCATGTGAATTGCGGCGGAACTGCCCGAGGAAGTCATCCACGTTTCCCCGGATCAACGTGAAGCCGGCGGTTGCGCGCCAGTGCGATCCCAACTGGTGCGAGTACTCGGACTTCAGCCAGACCCCATCCCCCGATTGGCGGACGGCCGCTTCGAAGGCAAGCGAGCGACGCGCGTCGATCGAATAGGAGGCGCGGCCGAGGAATGATCGCGCGAATCCGCGGTCGGGCGCGAAGGCGAGCGGGTTACGGCGCTGGGTGACGGCTTCGCCTGCGTATCCTCCGACGAAGACCCACTCCCCTTTGGTCCGCTCGAGTTGGATGACGTAGATCAGGTATTCGTCCGCGGTGGGTGTGCGGCTGGTGAACCAGGCTGTCTCGCCCTTGATGGTGAACCATTTCAAGGGAACGGCGGCGTCGGCTCCGTAGAGGCGCAGCTTCGGAAACTCGCGCCGATAGCCCAGCGCAAGGAGGGCAGGATCGAACGCAGTGCGAAGCAGAGGCAGGTGATGGAAGCCTTCGTAGAAGGTAGTCGAGAATTCGTAGCCGCGTCCGGTGTGGTTCCAGCGCGCGCCGAACTGTGCGCGGCCGGGGATTCGCGAGCCGAGATCGGCGAAACGCAGGCCGAAGGGCAGTTCGGGCAGCACCACCCATCGTTGATTGAACAGCGGAGTGCGCGAAGGAGTGAAGAAGGGCGCGGTGACGAGGTCGAGTGTATCGGAGCCAGCCTCGATGGTGACCCGTGCCGCGGTGACGCCGAGAAAATCGTTGTCGGCTACGCTCAGGTAGTCGCGTGGCGCGAAGCGGTCGGTGGGATTCAGGATGTCGGCCTTGCCCCAGCGGATGAACTGCTTGCCCGCTTCCACGGTCACGTTGCGATGATGCCACTGGGCGCTCAAGCGGCGGAGTGAAACCGCGGGACGCTGCAGGCGGCGATCACGCCAGTCGAATCGCGCCTCGCGTTCCACTTGGCGATGCGTGTCAGTGCGGGCGTCGACGGCGGCGAAGATCTTCAGACTCGGCATCGCGACGACCGTTGGCTCCCATCGCAGCAGGCCTTCCGAAACGATGCGTCCGCTGTCGCCAGGCGCGGTTTGCGGATAGAGCGTGGTGCGCGTCTCGAAGAACCCCCGCTGGGAATAGGTTTGTGCCGCGGCAGACACCGCGACCAGCCACAGCGTTCGCGCGAGCTTCGTCATGGCCCCCGGCGGAGCGCCTGCAGAGTGAAGTCGCCATCCTTCAGCGCCACGCCGTACTCGAGCTTTTCGAGCTTCATCACCGTACGGCTCTTGCGCGCGGTATCGAAGACTTCCATCAGGCGCGCCGTCCAAATGTTCTTGACCTTTTCGATGTCCTTGTAGAGAATCCGGCGGACGAGCGCCTCTTTCTTGAACGCGTCGACCCGCACGAACGCCATGATGTCTTTGCGGACCCACATGTGGGAGAACGTGTACTGCGAAGTCTTCCCAGGACGCGGCCGGCCTTCGATCTTCCAGCACGGCGAGCCATCGAGCGCCTCCTCGCCGAGCAACTTGAAGTCGAACTGATAGACGTCGCGCTCCTCGAGATCCTCGAAGCTGAAGTCGGTTCCGAAGAAGCGCGTGGACCGGTCCTGCAAGGCGACACGGCGATCGCGCTGCAACGCGGGAGTCCACATCCATTGATCGGAAGAGCGGTCTTTGTGGTTGTGGATCAACAGCGCGACGCCCTTCACTTCCGCCGGGGAGACGAATCGCAGTACGGACTTGCTGTCGCCGAACGATCCGATACGTTCGAAGTTCCAACGTTTCTCGGTGATCTTGTTCTTGGCATCGATCACCTGCAACGTACCCTCGTAACGTTGCGAATCGGAGCGCGAGCGGCGCTGCACCTCTTCGATCACCTGGCGCGGATCCTGCGCGAGGGCGCCGGCGGTCAACGCCGCGAAGATGGCAATCCTATTCATATTCGAGTGACTCCACCAGAGAAGCACGCACGGCCGCTTCCGCCGGCCAGATGGCGGCGAGGAACGCCGCGCCCACGATCACTGGAAGCAGCGCGGCGGCAAACGAGAAGGGATACAGGTAGTCGAGGCGAAGTCCGGCCATGTCGCCTGCCACCATTTCGAGGTTGTAGTAGAGCGTCACGGCACCCATCAGGCACCCGAGAATGACACCGATCACGCCGATCGCGACGGCTTCGAGCCAAACCGTGTTGCGAATCTGCTGGCGCAAACCGCCGACGGCTTGGAGGATGCCGAGTTCGCGGCGGCGATCGGTGATCGAAACCGTCATGGTGTTCACGATGCCCATGATCGCGACGAGGAGCGAAACCATCAGTTGGAGGTAGGTCATGCCGAACCACTGACCGGTGGTCTTCATGATGAGTTCGCGGATCGCGGAGTTCGTGTAGACGAAAAGCTTGCGATGGCTTCCGAAGCGTTCGAGGATTCGCGTCCGGACCTGCTCGGCATCATGTCCCTTCTTGACGTAGACACGCATCACGTTGACCGTGTCGTCTCTCCAGTGCTTCATGTAGAGCTTGCGATCGATCACGAATGCGCCTTGTTGATCAGAGAAATCGACGCGCGAGGCGAGCACGGGCAGCTTCAGGAGCCCGTCCGGCGCGGCGATCTCCATGATGTCTCCCTTTTTGAGCCCGCGAATCGCGGCGAGGCTCGTTGCGATGATCGCGCCTTCGCCCGCCGAGGCGCGCCGCGTCATCTCTTCCGGGTCCGCATCGAGGGGCTTGTATTTGATGCGGCCCGCCACTTGGGTCACGTCGAGAGCGATCGCCATCGTTGGCGTGCCTTTCAATTGCACTCGCGCGGTCCGGACTGCTTGCACTTCATCGACACCCTCCACCGCGGCGATCTCATCCACGAGCGAACCTGGAAAACGGAAGCTGCGCTGCGTGACACTTTCAGTGGGCGCGATGAAGAGATCGGGATTCAGCGTGTCGTCGACCCAATCCTGAATCTGGCGGTAGATTCCGCGCGAGACACCCGCGAATCCAACCGCTAGCGCAAGCGATAGCATCAGTGCGGAGACGGTGGCCGAGGTGCGGCGGGGCGCGTCGATCAAGCTGTCGGCGGCGAGTGTACCCTCCACCGGCCGTATCAGACGCAGAACCGGGCGCAACAATTTCGCGAGCCGGTGCGAGAGCGATGGCGTCAACAACACGAGCGCGAGGACCATGATCGCGTAGCCCGCGTAAAAGATTCGCGAATCGCGCGACCCGATCAGCGACAACGCCGAGAGACACGCAAATACCAGCGCGAGAATGCGGCGCGCGCGATTCTCACCGGCGCCCAGCACTTGATAACGGCCCTTCTGCAGCGCCTTCACCGGGTCCACCGCTGCGGCGCTCCGGGCGGGAAGCCATCCACCCACGAGGCTGACGAGAGTACCGAGCGCGACCGCGCCGCCCAGCAGCAGCGGGCTCATCTCGACGCCTTCGGGCGCTTGATGGGTACCGTAGATCTCGCGGACGAGGAAGCTCATGAACGGCGTGACCGCGCGCGCCATCAACAATCCGAGGCCCACGCCGAGTAGCGATCCGATGAAGCCAGCGACCGCGCTCTCGGCGAGGAACATGCCGAGCACCTGCGATTGCGACGCGCCGAGCGCGCGCAGGATTCCGATTTCGGAACGGCGCTGGGTGATCGCGATCGAGAAGGAGTTGTAGATGATGAAGACGCCGATCAGCAGCGCGAACAGGCTCGTGAGGTTGATGCTCGTCGAGAGTCCGCGGGCGATCGCCTCGAACTGCTGTGTTCGCGAGGCCGGCGGTTGTACGTCGAATCCGGGCCCGAGCAGATCGCGAAGCTTCTGTTGGCATGCGAGGAGATCGACACCTTCGGCAAGGCCGATATCGATGCGGTCAAACAGGCGCCCGCGGCCGAAGACGAATTGCGCTGCATAGATGTCCATTACCGCGATATTGCCGCCGAAGGCACCCGCGAGTCCGTCAGCCTTCATCAATCCGCGCACGGTGAACTGGCGCGGGCCATTCATCGTGTCGAGCGTGATCTTCTGATTCCGCACGATGCCATTCGCCTCAGCGAATTTTCGGCTCAGGATCAGCGAGTCGGGTTGCGCGAGGAAGACCAACGGATCTTCGATCACTTCGTCTTCGGCCCCGCCCTCGAGGTCGTACTCGCGCAGAGAGCGATCTCCGGTCATGTCGACGCCGAGCACCAGCAGGTTTCCCTGCCCCTTGATGTTCGTGGTCAAAACGGCCTCGATTACCGGCGCCGCCGCCGCGACTTCGCGCAGCGACTGGACCTTCTCGAGAACTTCTTCCGGAAATCCGGTCTCGCCAGCCGAGACCTGCAACTGAGCTTTGCCGGCGATTCGATCGACCGTTTTCTGAAACGCGCCCGCTACAGTGCGATTGGCGCCGTGCATTCCTACGAAAACGGCGACACCGAGCATGATGCCCGCAAGCGTGAGCAGCGTCCGCAACTTGTGCTTGCGCACGTACGGCCAGGTGAGCAGACGCAGGAAGGTCACGCTAGAGCCTCTTGTCGTCCACGATGCGGCCATCGCGGAGAGTGAGAATCCGCTGCGCGCTATGGGCGACGCTCATGTCATGCGTGACGATCAGGATCGTGGTTTGGAGGCGCTGATTGAGATCACGGATCAGGCCGAGGATCTCGGCGCCGGTCGCGGTGTCGAGGTTGCCGGTCGGCTCGTCGGCGAGCAGAATCGGCGGGTAGACCGACAGGGCGCGCGCGATGGCGACGCGTTGGCGTTCACCGCCGGACATCTCTTCGGGCAGATGATCGATGCGTTTGGCAAGCCCCACGAGTCCGAGCAGCTCGGAGACCCGCTCTTCAATCTTCGTTTTCGGCCAGCCGCGCAGATGGAGCGGAAGCGCGACGTTCTCCTGGCACGACAAGCTGGGCAGAAGGTTGAAGAACTGGAAGATGAATCCGATCTTGTCGCGGCGGGTACGGGTGAGGCCGGAATCGGAGAGTGAAGAAAGGCGCGTACCATCGAGCGCGATGTCGCCGGAGGAGGGGCGGTCGAGCCCGCCGATCAGATTCAGCAACGTCGATTTTCCGGAGCCCGAAGGTCCGACGATTGCGACCATTTCGCCGCGTTCGACGCGTAGATCAGAAGGATGCAGCGCGGTGACGGTGCGCTTGCCTTCAAAGGTCTTGGAGACCCGCGAAAGTTCAATCAATCTTCATGATGCCATAGCGTGAAATTCACGCGCTGCCAGCTACACTGGAGAAATGAGATTCAGGGCTCTCTTGCTATTTCTTTCGCTCAGTGCGATCGCGCTGGCGCAATCAGAAGCGGGCGGCGCGAGTTTGACTGGCGCCGTCATGGATCCAACCGGAGCGGCCGTGGCAAACGCCAAGATCAAAGCGACAGCCACCGCCACCGGACTGGTACGCGAGACGCAGACCACGGAGGCCGGCATCTTTTCGCTGGTTCGTCTGCCCGCGGGTAGTTACGATGTGGAGATTTCGTTTGCCGGATTCAAGCCGGCGCAGTACAAGGCGATCCAGTTGAACGTCGGTTCGGTGGCCAATCTCGACGTAAGACTCGAGGTCGGCGCGGCGTCGGAGAGCGTGACGGTCGAAGGCGGTGCGCCGATCGTCGAAAGCACCCGCTCGCAGACTTCGACCGTGGTCGATGAAAAGCTCGTTCGCGACCTGCCGATCAACGGGCGGAACTATCTGGATTTCACGACGCTCTCTCCCGGTGTCGTGCGCGATCCACGCGGCGGCGATCTGTCGTTCGGCGGACAACGCGGAACCGTCAACAGCTTCCTGATCGACGGTGTCGATTCGAACAATCTTTTCTTCGGCCAGTCCTCCGGACGCCAGGGAGTCCGGAATCCCTACGCGGTGAGCCAGGATGCGGTGCAAGAGTTCCAGGTGAACACGAACGGGTTCGCGGCGGAGATCGGGCGCGCCGGCGGCGGCGTGGTGAACGTGATCACCAAGTCCGGCACCAACGATATCCACGGTTCGGCGTTCTTCTACTATCGCGACACCAATCTCAACGCGAACAACGCCTTCAACAAAGGCGCCGGCCGCGCACGCGCGCCGTACAAGTTCCGCCAGTTCGGAGCCAATGTGGGTGGACCCGTGGTGAAGAACAAGCTGTTCTACTTCTTCAACTACGATGGCCAGAGGAATTCCGAGCCGATCGTGATGACGGCGCCCCCGGGCGTGGTCGCCGCCTTGCCTTCGCTTTCGCCCGCCGCGCAGGCGGCGTTCCAGTCGCTGACGTCAACCTACTATCGCAACTACAGCCGCGGCCTGAACAACGACGTCTACCTCGGCAAGGCCGATTGGAACTTGGCAAACAACCAGACGCTGAATGTCCGCTGGAACGCAAACCGCTTCACGGGCACGAATTTCGAGAACGCGGGCGCAAACCGCGCGCCGGAGTCGACCGGTGACTCGAAGGTGATCACCGACAGTATCGCGGTGGCGTACACGAACGTGCTGAGTGCGAATCGGGTGTGGGAGGTCCGCTATAACCATACGCGGGACGACCAGCCGGGGGACGCTAACTCGACGGCACCCGAGACAACGGTGCAGCAGGGCGGACAGAGCATCATCACCTTCGGGCGGAACAACTTCAGCCCCCGCTACACCAATAGCAAGCGCAATCAGTTCATCTCGACGATGACGCACGTGATGTCGCGCCACACGATCAAGTTCGGAGGCGATCTCAACTTCGAGCGGATCATCAACTTCTTCCCCGGACAATTCTCGGGCGTCTACACATTCACGAGCCTGCAGGACTACGTGGACCGGCGCCCCGCCGCGTTCGCGCAGGCGCTCGCGGGTCCGAATACCACCGGCGCCACCACCCGCCCGAACGTGAACGAAGCCGCGTTCTTCGTGCAGGATCAGTACCGCGCCACCGATCAGTTGACGTTGAACTACGGTATCCGCTACGACATCAACTCAACCGCGAAGCCGCCGGTTCAGAACCCGAATCCGCAGTTGCTGGCGGCGGGCTACCTGACTGACCGGCTCGATCTCGACAAAAACAACATCGGTCCGCGTTTCGGCGCGGCGTACAAGGTGTTCAAGAATTCGGACCGGCTCGTCGTACGCGGCGGCTGGGGCATGTTCTATGGACGCACGCCTTCGATTCTGCTCGGCACGGTCCATTCGAACAACGGCATCGCGGTGCAGAACTACAGCTTCACCGGCACTGCGATTCCGGTGACGTATCCGAACATCCTGACGTCGATCCCCACGGCGGGCCGCTTGCCCGTGAACGTGTTCGCGATTCAGGAGAACTACCAGCTCGCGCGCACGCAACAGTACAGCTTCAACATCGAAGGCAAGGTGGGCGGGGCGGCGGTGACGCTGGGATATCTGGGCGTTCGCGGAGATCAGTTGACACGGTCGCGCGATGTGAATCTGGGGCCGATGCAGCAGCTCACGGGCACGTTGTGCGCGACGGCGAACGCGGCCGCCTGCGACAGTCCGCAGCCGTATGCCTTCTTTCGACACCCGGCACCGCGCCCGTTGAGCGCGTTCAACCGGATCACGCTCGTCGACAGTCAGGCAGACTCACGCTACAACGGCGTGTTCCTCCAAGTGACCAAGCGCTACGCGAAGAACTTTCAGCTGCAGACGAGCTACACGGTATCGAAGGTGATCGACACCGCACCCGAGGCGACCGCGGTACTGCCGAACAACGGCGGCGATGACGCGAAGATCGTGTGGGACACGATCAATCCGAAGCTCGACAAGGGGCTGGGCGACTCCGATATCCGGCACCGGTTCGTCTTCTCGGGTGTCTGGGACATCAACTATCTCGACCGGCTGAACAATGCCGCCGCGCGCTACGTTCTCGGCGGCTGGCAGCTATCGACCATCATGCAGGCACAGAGCGGGCGCGTTTTCTCCGAGCGGGTGAACGTGGACGTGAACAACGATGGCAACATCGCAAACGAGCGCGTTCCGTTCGCGCCGCGCAACGGACTCCGCCTGCCGAAGTTCATGACGTACGATCTCCGCATCAGCAAGGATGTCGCGGTGCTGCCGGAGAATCGCTTGCGGATCCGGCTGATCGGCGAGGCGTTCAATCTGTTCAACCGGGCGAACATCACCGGGCAGAATGGAGTCCGGTACAACGTGAATCTGACGAACTTCCAATTCCGCCCGAACGCGCCCTACCTTTTCACGACGTCGACGGGTGATCCGAGGATCTTGCAGTTGGCGGTGAAGATCATTTTCTGATTCGCCGGCGCCCGGGCCGCAGCCCCGAGTCGAAGAGACGGACATCGGCAACAGACGGCACCTGGAGCGCGTAGCGCGCGCACTCCTGGGCCCACGCCGTTCCGAGAGATGCGGTGATCGATTGTGGCACGAGGCCGGGGCAACCCTCGGGGATGTTCGGCCTGGCGATCTCGATATCACCAGGGATTCCGCCGTGATGAACCATGACTTCAAGCGCGGCGGGTTCGATCGTGTCCAATGCGTATATGACCGGCGTTCCTTCTTCGTTCCACCGGCCGCCGGTGATGCGGGCGCCTTCAGCGTTCTTCAGCGGGTGTCTCTGGACCTGGAGACGCCAAACAAACATTAGTAGACGCCGTGTTCGATCTCGAGAAGGACCCGCTCAACTTCCCGGCGGCCTTCGATCGTCTTGATCAACTCGTAAGGTGTTTGGCCTCCAAGGGATGGGATACGACTACGCATCCACTGCGCAACGTGGCCGATCCCGAGCACTTCCGCTGCGCGGCGAACCGTAGCCACTTCATCCGCTGGGGCGCTACCGATCACACCTGCCAGGTTCCGGTCAACTGGTCGTCGTCGGGGCCCATGCCAGTTCCCGCACCCGCGGTCCGCGTGCATCCGGCTGCTCTGGCCATTCGACTTCCTCGGCTCTTGCCTTCATTGTAGGACTGCGGCGAATCCGCCACCGCAACGCTGCCACGCCCTAACTGACGCGGCTGAGTGATCGCGGTTGCTATTCTGAGTCCATGGCCGGATTCAGACGCTTCGCGCTCCTCTCGATTTCCGTGGCGGCATTCGCCCAATCGATCTCTCCGGAGCAGTTGAAGAACGCGGCCTCCGACACCTCCTCTTGGCTCAGTTATGGGCGCGATCTGCTCGGTCATCGCTACGTCGAATTGAACCAAATCACCCCGAAAAACGTGCACAAGCTGCAGCCGTCGTGGGTGTTCGCGACTGGCGGTGAAAACCGCGGATTGCAGGCCACGCCGCTCGTTCACAATGGCGTGATCTATCTGTCGGCCGACGGATCGCGCGTCTTCGCGATCGACGCGCGTACCGGAGCACAGAAATGGGCGTGGGATCCGAAGATCCCGCGCGAGACCGAGCGTGTCTACTGCTGTGGCGCGATCAACCGTGGATTGGCGATACTCGGCGACTACGTCTATATCGGAACGCTCGATTCACGCATGGTGGCTCTCGAAAAGGAGACGGGCAAGGTTGCCTGGGACACACAGGTGATCGACTGGCGGCAAGGCTACAGCATTACGGGTGCGCCGCTTGCATTCAAGGACATGGTGCTCACCGGTGTCGCGGGCGGCGAATTCGGAATTCGCGGATTCGTGAAGGCGTTCGACGCGAAGACCGGAAAATTGCGTTGGACGGCATACATGATCCCCGGTCCGGGAGAGCAGGGCAACGACACCTGGCCTGGCGACACCTGGAAGAATGGCGGTGCTCCGACGTGGGCCACTGGCTCCTACGATCCGGAATTGAATCTCGTCTACTGGAACACCGGCAACGCGGCTCCGTGGAACTGCCATGTCCGCAAGGGCGACAACCAGTGGACCGCATCCACCGTCGCCATGGACGCGGACACCGGAAAGATCGCGTGGGGCTTTCAATACACGCCGTGGGATTGTTGGGACTATGACGCGGTGAGCACGCCGCTGCTGGCCGATGTCGTGTTGGGCCCGCTCGGCAAGGTGAAGGCGCTGTTCCATCACGACAAGAACGGCTACTTCTACGCACTCGATCGCAAGACTGGCAAGTTCCTCTATGGCGACGCGATCGTGCCGGGCATCAACTGGTCGTTCGGACTCGATCCGGCGACGGGGCGGCCGAAGGTGAATCCGGCGATGATCGCGCAGTCGGGCGGGCCAGAGGTGGGCCCGATCATTCCGAGTCTCGAGGGCGGCAACGATTGGCAGCCCTTGTCGTTCAATCCGAAATTGAACTACGTCTATTTCCTTTCGAACCAATGGGCAATGGGAATGAAGTTCTGGGAAGAGGGGAAGTTCCCGCGGCCCACCAACGGAGAATGGTTCCTTGGCGCGGACTACCAGCAATATCTGACCAGCAAGAATACCGGCAACTTCGTCGCCTATGACGTAGTGAAGCGGAAAGTGGCGTGGCGGGTCGTGAGTCCGGCGCCGTTCTGGGCGGGTTCGGCCGCGACGTCATCGGGGCTCGTGTTCACGGGCGACATGCGCGGATACTTCATGGCGCTCGACGCGAAAACCGGCAAGAACCTGTGGCAGTTCCAGACCGGATCGGGAATCATCGGCAGTCCGGTCACGTACCAGCTCGACGGCGTGCAGTACGTCGCAGTGCCTTCCGGCGGCATCGGCGGCGACATGATCTTCTATTACAAGGAACCGAAGGCCGGCAACCTGTGGGTGTTCGCGCTCGATGGCGGTCCGAAGCGCGAGATGGAAGGGCACCGGCTGCTCAGCCGTGTCGGAGCGACTCCGCCAGTTGGGCAGCCGGGCTCGACACTTGGCGGCCGCGTGTTGCCTGGCTACGGATTTCCGGCCACCGAGGGGACGAAGCCGATCGAGGGCGAAGCGCCGCCGGGGCAGCCCACGAGCACGAGTGCAACGGCGGGCGGGGCGGGTGGAACAGCGCCAGCAGAAGTGAATCCGTTCGCGGGCAACGCGGAGGCGATCGCGGAGGGCGGCAAGATATATCGCGCGCGGTGCTTTGGATGCCACATGGCGGCGGGTGGGAGCGGACCGAAGATCTTCCGGTCGGCTCTGAGCGCGAAGCGTTACTTCGAGATCGTGGAGAAGGGCGTCCAAGGGACGCTGATGCCGGGTTTTCGGGAATTATTGAAGCCGGACGAGATGTGGAAGGTCCAGGCTTTCACGGCGGCGTACGACCGCTTGCCGTGATGCTCAGGCCATCTCGAGTCCGCTGAGCCGGCCCGTGCTGCTGGAGAAAGAATCGGTTTCGAGCCCCATTCGCTGCATCATGCTGACGAACAGGTTGCACAAGGGAACGTTGTTGTCGCGCCGGAACACGATATGCTGTCCGTGTTTGAAACCACCGCCCGCGAGAATGATCGGGAGATTCGTGTTGTCGTGGATGTTGGCATCGCCCATGTTGCTGCCGTAGAGCACCATGGTGCGATCGAGCAGGCGCTCGCCCTGCTCCTTCTTCTCCGCCAGGCTCGAAATCAACTGCTTCAGGATCGACATCTGATGGCGGTCCACTTCCTGTAGCTGCTTCACCTTCTCCTCGGCTTGGCCATGGTGGCTGAGGCCGTGATAGCTCTCGGTGGTGGCGCGCTCCCCGTTCAACCGGAACACCGGCGTGAAGAAGGCGTCCACCATCAGCGTGACGATACGCGTCGAGTCTGATTCGAACGCCAGTTGCGCGGTCGAGAGCATCAGGTCGAACTTGTCGAACATCAGCTTCTTGTCCGTGATTTCTGGCGGTGCTTCTGCCGGCGCGGCAGGTTTGGCCTTCAACTCCCAGGCTCGCGCGGTTTGCAGACGGTCTTCCACTTCCCGAACCGAGGTGATGTACTGATCGACGCGGGCCTTATCCTCTCCGCCGAGCTTCGCGCTGAAGCGCTTGGTCTCGTCGCGCAACGTATCGAGAATGCTGCCACGGGTCTCGAGCCGGTGGATTTGCCTGGCGACCGCCTCCCGGTCACCTTGCACGAACATTCGCTCGTAAAGCTTCGGGGCGCTGTCCTCGGCCGGAAGCAGAACACCGTCGCGAGTCCACGAAAGGCTGCGGTTTCCCTTATCGATGTTGACGCCGAGATTCAGCGTGGGGAAACGCGTGACTTGGCCGAGCTTCTCCGCGGCGAACTGGTCGAGCGAAATCGAATTGCGGAAGCCGCTCTTGAAGGCACCGCGCGCCGCCGTGAGGAAGCAATTGTCGGTGCTGTGTCCGCCGGTCACCCCGGGATGCGAAACGCCAGTGAACACGGTGAACTCGTGGCGGACATTCTCGAGCATCGAGAGGTAGGGCGACGGCTCGTAATCCCGGCCCGCGCCATGCGGGAAGAAGTACTTCGGCAACACTCCGAGGTTATTCGCGATAACGAGCATGCGGCGCGGTGGCTCCGCGGTTCGCGCAAAGGCGGACTGCATACAGTCGAGCAGCGGAATTCCGAGGGTAACGCCCGCGCCTTTCAGGAACGTGCGGCGAGGAAGCGGTGGACGGGCGATGTGAGGCGCCTTCATGAAGCGGGTGATCCTGAGAAGATTCTACTCTGAACGAGGGCGTGGATGAGATCGCGAGTTCGATAACCGTTCGGCTCGCAGGCGTCGAGCAGCTTTTCGATCTCGGCGCGGTCCGAAAACCGGACGGGCACGCCCGTCGCGTAAACCGTGAATTGGCGCAGCAGATTGCGCGCGAGTTGGCGCGGGTTCGATGCAAAGATCGACTTCAACTCGCGGACATCGCGGAAGGCACGGCCATCGGCCAGCACGCCGCTCGCGTCCACCTTGCCCGCGATCGTGTAGGCGAAGTCGTGTCCGGTGTGATCGATGCCCGCCACGCGCTCGCCCTCGACGAGTCCACGATAGTTGGTACGCCAGCGGCCGGCGACGTCAAAGTTCTCGAGCGCTAGCCCGACAGGATCGAACTTGGCATGGCAGGAGGCACACGTGTCGGACTTGGTGTGCAAGGCAAGTTGCTCGCGGATCGTCTTGGCGCCGCGAATATCCGGCTCGACCGCGGGCACTCCGGGCGGCGGCGGTGGCGGAGGCTCGCCGAGAATGCGATCCATGATCCAGGCGCCGCGAAGGACCGGCGATGTCGAAGTGCCGTTCGCCGTGATCTTGAGGATCGCGGCCTGCGTGAGCAGTCCGCCGAGCGGGCTCTCTTTCGGCAGCGTCACGCGCCGCAAGGCCGAACCCGAGAACAGCTCCAATCCGTAATGCTTGGCGAGCCGCTCGTTGATCAGTACGAAGTCGGACTCGACCAGCGCACGGACCGGAAGATTCTCGCGGGCCATCGCCGTGAAGTAGGCGAGCGTCTCGCGCTCCATCGAATCGACCAGGTACTCGTCGAGCTGGTATTCCGGATAGAGACGCTTGTCGGGATCGTCGCGACGAAGATGGCGCAGATTGAGCCAGGAGTCGGTGAAGCTCTTCACGAAACGATCGAACCCCGAGGCCTCGATCCAACGATCGGTCTCAGTGCGGAGAGTAGCAGGATCACGCAGGCGATTCGATTGCGCGAGCTTCATTAGCTTGGCGTCCGGACGCGTGTTACCGAGGAAGTGCGACAGGCGGTTGGCCACCGCGAAGGAATCCCGCGGTTCGTGGAGGAACAGGAACAAGTCCGAGCACAGCACCGCCTGATATCCGGCGATCATGGCTTCGGCGAATGGCACCTTGTTGTCGAGTTGGGCGAACACCAACCGTTCAAACCCGGCGATCGCTTCGGGAGGAACGGGACCGCGCGACGCGATTCGCACGAAGCGGCGCAGCAGCCGCGATGCCTCCCTCTTCGGATCGGAGGGTGAGGGCGCGACGCCCAGCTTGTCGAACAATACTCGATGGCTCGCCGGCGGCCAAGCCGAGGGAGCGATCGGTCCCTCGATTTCGAGCCACTTGAATGCGACTCCCGGGGCGCCATCAGGCGGAAACGGCGGATAGCGGTAGCTTCCTGGCTTGCTCGGATAGGCGTCCACCTGCGGCACGGGCAGGCCCAGCATTCCGTATTCGACCGTTTGGCCCACGTTCAGCGGCACGGTGGTTTCGTAGACGTTCGTGCCAGGCTTGATCTCGATGATGCCGCCGGCCGACTTCACGTCTTCCGCGATATCGTGATTGGTGGGCCGCCGCGAACGGAACGTCATGGGGATGGGCAATTTCGCATCGGTCAGTTCGAAACCTGGGTGCTGCAAAACGGCTCGTGCGGAAAATCGAACGCGATACTCGCCGGCATGTTTGGCCGCGAATCCCTTCGGGAACGCACCGTACGGCCAGCCCGGCGAACGGAACAGTCCCATCTCGAGTTCCGGGTCCTGTTCGAGTTCTTTCGGCATGGCGCCGCGCTCGCTCGAGACATTGACGCCCTTGTTGCCCTTGATGAAGAACATCGAGTGCAGCGTGCCGGTACTGCGCGGCGTGGGGAACAGTTTGGTTCCCGTGGCGCGGAATTTGGTTACGGCGGGCGGCTGCGCGGTGGTCACCATGGCGCGGCGCAGCGCCGCTTCCGACGCATCGAGATAGGCGGTGAGCTGCACGCGCGAGATGTCGAGCGTCTCAGCCACCTTGTTGAAGTGAAACGCTTCGCGATCCTCGGGCAGCGTGTCGCGGATGTCGAGCAGCGGCATTTGCAGCACATCGCGCAGGTTCTGCTCGTACTCGTCGCGATTCAAGCGCCGCAGGGGACCCCGGCCGTTGCGCGACACATCGGCGAGATCCGCTTCGTGCAATGCCGGTGCCAGTTGCCTCACGATCGCTGTCCGCTCCGGCGCCGTCATAGGAACGCCTTTGGGCGGCATTTCGCGCTTTTCCACTCGATCGTGAATGCGCACCCAGCGCTCGCGCACCGCGCGATCGGCAAGATCGTAGCTCAGTGTCCCGATGTCGAGCCCGCCCTTGGCCTGCGCGCCGGAATGGCACCCGGAACATGACTTCGCCAGCACCGCCTTCAGCTCCGGCGGAGCTTGCGCGAACAACGCCGTGGCCCAGGCGAACGCCGCCAGCATGGAATTCCGGATCATGCATCGATCAGCATATCATCGAGGTTTCTTGGGCGAAAATTTCTTGACGATCGCGACTCCGAGGAAGATGATCGCCATCGCCAACATTTCCTTGGCTCCGAACGGTTCGCGATAAACCAGCCAGCCGAGCGCGGCCGCCACGACGGGATTGACGTACGTGTATAGTGACACGAAGGCGACTGGCAGCTTGTCGAGCGCGTAGAGGTAGGAGCTGTAGCCGACGATCGATCCGAACGTGACGAGGTAGAGGATCGCGCCGATACTGGTTGCGCTCCAATGTGTGGCACGTGGCTCGAGCAGCGCGGGAGGCAGAAACAACAGGCCCACGGCCAGTTGCTGAACGGCTCCGCCGACGATCGGATGGGCCTTGGTGGGATAGCGCTTCTGCACGATCGAGCCAAAGCTCCAACTGCATCCGGCGATTTGGAGGATGAGGAATCCCCTCCAAGCATTCCCGCTCATGCCGCGCTCGAACAGATCGGGCACGAACAGGATGGCGGCTCCCAGGAATCCGGCGAGCATTCCGAGCGCGGTGGCTTTGGTGAGCTTGTCGCCGCCAGGAATCAGCGACTCCATGCCCACCAGCCAGAACGGCGATACCGTGATGAAGAGCGCGGCGAGGCTGCTGGGAATCAACTGTTCCGACCACGTGAGGCAGCCGTTGCCGACGCCGAGAATCAGGAAGCCGTTGACGCAGGTCCACAGCAGTTCCCTGCCGCGCGGCAGGTGATAGCCGAGCTTCCACGCGGCCAAGAGCATGATCGCGCCCGAAAGCAGGAAGCGGTAGGAGACCAGCACCGCTGGCGCGAACGACTCGAGCGCGACGCGAATTCCGAGGTACGTGGTGCCCCAGAAGAAGCACACCGAAGCCATCGCCAAGTAGGCCTTGAACAGCGGGTGATCGCGCAATTCCCAGAGTAACGCGCCGGGCGGTTACAATGTTGAAGTTTGCTCGTAACCGTTACTCTCAATCCGGCCATCGACCGCACGATCACGGCGGACCGCCTGGCTTTCGAGGATCGCGGCTACATCCTCTCGCGCGGCGAATCGGCCGGCGGGCGCGGGCTCAACGCCTCGCAGGTGCTGCATTCGTACGGCGCGTCCACGCTCGCCATCATGCCCTCGGGCGGCGCTTCCGGCGGACGTTTCGAACAACTGATCTCGGGTTTCGGCTTTCCGTGCGAGGTGATCCAGGTGTCGCAGAACATGCGAGCGAACCTGATCATCACCGATCAACGAGGACTGACGGTGAAGCTGAACGAACCGGGGCCGGCGCTGACAGCCGAGGAACTCGAACGAATCGAGTCGGCGGTTCGAGGCCGCATCTGGGGCGCCAGTTGGCTGCTTCTGTGCGGCAGCCTGCCGCCTGGCGCCCCAGCGAATTACTACCAGCGCCTCATTCGGATCGGACGCGAGAGCGGAGCCAAGGTCCTGCTCGACACCGATGGCGAAGCGCTCGGACACGGATTGGCCGACAAGCCCACCGCCGTGACGCCGAACCTTCAGGAAGCGTCGCGGCTGCTCAACAAGGCGCTCATCACGAGGACGCATTTGAAGAGCGCGGCGCAACGAATTCTCTCGATGGGCGCCGAGTCACTGGTGCTCTCGCTCGGCAGCCGTGGTGCGATTGGCGCGCGCGGCGACACGATTTTCGAAGTGACTCCGCCGCGAGTTCAGGCCGTCTGCCCGATCGGCGCGGGTGATGCGCTCAACGCCGCGTTCGTTTGGGCGATGTCGCAGGACATGGGTTTCGTGGACGCGGTGAAATGGGGAGTCGCGGCGGGGACGGCTTCGGCGAAACTGCCGGGGTTGCAGTTCGCGAGCATGGAGCAGACACGCGAGGTGTTCGAACAGGTCGAGGTACGGTAGGAATCGTTGGCATGGTGGACCTGAAGGATCTCGAGGAGATCGTGGATCTCGAAGACCACGAGGAAGCACTCGGCCGGCTGCACGATGGAATCAAGGCGGCATTCGGGCTCGATCTCGCGCCCGGGGATCTGGCGCTCGGGTCCACCTACGGTGACGTATTCGAGCGAGTCAAGGCCAAGCTCGGTGGACTGGGGTCACCCGCTTGTTTGACCAGCATCGCCTTCTACCGCTTGCGCGGAGAATTGGCGCGCGCGAGCGGCCAAGACAACAAGCAGATCCGGCCCGATACTCTGATGGCGGATCTCTTCTCCTGGCGGAAGCGGCGGGCCGCCTGGCGTCAACTCGAGGTGGCAACGGGCTTGCGGCTGCCGAGGTTGGTGGCGGGGCCGTGGGTGAACGCGGTGCACGTCTTCGGCCCGATTCTGCCATCGTTGTCTTGTAACGCCCCTGTTCGCCGCGGTGGTGTGCGTGGCGGGTTGGATCGCTTTCACCGTCTTCGGGCACCCTCTCCACAGGGCGGTGCCGGGGAGGCTGTGGAGCGTCGGCGACTTCACGAGAGCGGTCGCCGGACTCAACCATGCAAAGCTCTCCCGCGAGGCAGGTGGCACTACCGAGGAGCGGCTTCGCCGGGCGTTTGCTGAAGTAGTGGCCGAGATCGAGGCTGTCGACCCGAACGTTATTGAAATGGACTATCCGGTAATGGCCGGCGTCTAAGTTACGCCGCCGCCCGGATGACCGCGTTCACCGGCTTCGACCCGACCGGGATCATCGTCAGCAATGTTGCCGACTTGTTCCGCCGCGCCGTGATCGTGGGGATGTGCAGAAGCGCCATGTCGCCCGACTCGCGATTCAGCACGCACGCGAACTCATTGTTCGGTGTGACCGCGATGAAGCACGGCGCGCGGCCGGCGGGTGATTGCGCCACCATCTTCTGACTCTGGAAATTGATGATCGAAACGTCGCCCGAGGCACCGTTGGCGACGAACAGGTACTCGCGTGACACCGCCATCGATCCGGGGCCCCGGCCCGCCAGCATGAACGCGCCTACTTCGGTCTGATACGGGAACACGTTCACCACGGCGTCTGCACCCTCTCCGGTCACGAACAATTGTCCGCCGTCCTGTTTCATACAAAAATTGCGGGGTGCGACGGCGAGCGGGAGGCGGACACCGAGGCGGTTCCACCGGACGTCGAAGAAGATCGCCTGACGTGAGCTCACATCGCCCACGATGGCAAACTGGCCGTCGGTGCGGAAAACCACATCACCGAGCTCCCCGCCCAATTCGTGAGTGCTCACCAAGCCACCGCGAACCAGCACGAGGCGGCCAGAAGCACCGAGCGAGACGGCGAGTTCGCTGTCACCGCCCGGAGCAAACGCGAAGCCCACGGGCACGGCGGGCAATGCGATCTTCGTATCGACCTGCATCTTGGCGAGAGGGATCCGCACCAGCAATTTTTCGAATGGGCAGAGAGCCCACATCGCATCGCCGTTCGGCGAAAATTGAACGATCGAGGGGATACCGGGCAGCTTGATCTTGCGATCCGCCACCAGTTTCTCCATGCCGATTTCCTGGATCGCCGCCTGCTTGGGCAGCACCGCGAAGACCCCGGGATGGGCCGGGTGCGTGAGCACTCCCGATGGATTCGACTCGAGCCGCACGTGCCGTGTCAACGCGAGCGCGGTGAGGTCCACCACCGCGACCGCCTGCCCATCCGAGTTCGCCACGAATGCGAACCCGCGGAATCCGATGGTTTTCTTCGAGCGGGAGCATCCCGCGGCGGCGAGCGAGGCCGCGACCCACTCACGCCGTGTCATGGCCGGCTTCCGGCGATTTTGCCTTCTGCAGTTCGAGATTGATGGCGTCGAGCACGCCATTCAGAAAAGGAATCGACTCCTCACCCGCGAAACGGCGCGCCAGTTCGAGGGCCTGATCAATTACGACCGCCGCCGGTGTCTTGAGATTCTTCATCTCCCAAACGGCAACGCGCAGGATATTGCGGTCCACCACGGGCATCCGCTCGATTCGCCAGTTTTCCGAGTGGCGCGTGATCATCTCGTCGATCGCGGTGGCCTGCGACGCCGTGCCTTCGGCCAATTCCTCGCTGAAAGCATCGGGGGCGTTCACCGGCTCGGCTTCTTCCGACGCCAGCGAGCCATAGTAGGACGAGATCGCCTCGCGCATCGGAATCTTGCGGACATCCCACAGGAAGAGCGTCTGAAGCGCTTGCTGCCTCGATCTAAATCGCGATGGCATCGGTGTCGCGAGCCTCGAACGAACATAGGCGAATCATTGGCTATGGGATAATTGAAGTTCCCTCCTCAGTTTACCTCATGGATCCCGCCTTCATCCGCAATTTTTCCATCATTGCGCACATCGATCACGGCAAGTCGACTCTCGCGGACAGGCTTCTCGAGTACACCGGCGCCCTGACCGCTCGCGAAATGATGGAGCAGGTCCTCGACACGATGGATCTCGAGCGAGAACGTGGTATCACGATCAAAGCGCACGCCGTTCGCCTCGACTACAAAGCGGACGACGGGCAGATGTATCAGCTCAATTTGATCGACACGCCCGGACACGTGGACTTCACCTACGAGGTCTCTCGCAGCCTGCAAGCCTGCGAGGGCGCGCTCCTCGTTGTCGATGCGTCGCAAGGTGTCGAAGCGCAGACTCTCGCCAACACCTACCTCGCTCTGAATCACAATCTCGAGATTCTGCCGGTGATCAACAAGATCGATCTGCCCTCCGCCGAACCGGACCGGATTCGTGAACAGATCGAGAATTTGGTGGGGCTCGACGCTTCCGAAGCCGTGCTCGCGAGCGCGAAGAACGGCATCGGGATCCGCGAGATTCTCGAACAGGTGGTGAAGAAGGTGCCACCGCCAAAGGGCGATCCCGAAGCACCGCTGCGCGCGCTGATTTTCGATTCGTGGTTCGATCCATATCGGGGCGTGATCATTCTGCTGCGTATCGTCGATGGCAGGATCAAGGTGGGCCAGAAGATCCGGCTTTGGTCGAATGGCCGTTCCTTCGAAGTGGAAGGTCTCGGATACCAATCGCCGAAGCCCATTCCTACCACCGAACTTTCGGCGGGCGAAGCGGGCTTCATGTTCGCCAACATCAAGACCGTTTCCGACGCGCAGGTGGGTGACACGGTTACCGATGACAAACGGCCCGCCGATGAGGCGCTGCCGGGATTCGAACACGTCAAGGCGATGGTGTTCGCGGGCTTGTATCCGGTGGAGTCGCACGAGCATGGAATGCTGCGCGAGGCGCTCGAAAAGCTGCGCCTCAACGACAGCGCGCTTTCGTTCGAGCCCGAGAATTCGGTCGCGCTCGGCTTCGGCTTCCGCTGCGGGTTCCTGGGATTGCTACATCTCGAGATCGTGCAGGAGCGGCTCGAGCGCGAGTTCAATATCGACCTGATCACGACCGCGCCAGGGGTACGGTATCGCATTACGCTCCGCGGCGGTGACATGATCGATGTGGAGAATCCGTCGCGATTCCCGAATCCGGCCGATATCGAAACCGTCGAAGAACCGATCATCGAAGCGACCGTGATCACGCGCGAGGAGTACCTCGGCGAGATCCTCAAGCTGCTCGAAGAGAAGCGCGGCACACAACGCAAGTTCGAATACATCGGAACGGGCCGCGTGCTGCTGGCCTACGAACTGCCGCTCAACGAAATCGTGCTCGACTTCTACGACCGGCTGAAATCGGCCTCGCGTGGCTATGCCTCGCTCGACTATCACCTGGCCGGACATCGTGTGTCGCCGATGGTGAAGCTCGACGTGCTGGTCGCGGGTGAACCGGTGGATGCGCTTTCGATGATCGTCCACCGCGATTTCGCCTACGATCGCGGCAAGGCGCTAATCGAACGGTTGCGCAAGCTGATTCCGCGACAGATGTTCGAGGTCGCCTTACAGGCGGCGATCGGCAGCAAGATCATCGCGCGCGAAACGATCTCGGCGATTCGCAAGAATGTGCTCGCCAAGTGCTACGGCGGCGACATCACGCGAAAGCGGAAGCTGCTCGAAAAGCAGAAGGAAGGCAAGCGGCGCATGAAGCGTGTCGGTCGCGTCGAGATTCCGCAGGAGGCGTTCCTGGCGGTGCTGAAGGTCGCGCAAGGTTCAGACGACGAAGACTAAGCCGAACCAGCGATGGCCAGGAAGCGCACCGGTCCGATCCCTGGGATCGGACCGGTCTGTACGCCCGAGTTGATCGCCGCGGGCATCGATTCGGCCGAACGGATCCGCGAACTCGGCTGGCACGAAGCCTATCTGCGCTGGGTGGAGATGTACCCTTCGCGGATCAACGTGAACGCCGCCGTGGGCATCTTCGCGGCGCAGAAAGGCGTGCCGTGGTTCGCGATTCACGGAAAAGAGAAGGAAGAAGTGCGCCGATTCGTCAAGCGCCTCCGCGACAAGCGCCGTCACCAGTAGATCTTCAACGCTACCTGCATCTGCCGCGGACTGTTCGCCTGCCCGGTCACGCGCCCGAAGTTGAGATTATTCAAGTTGGCGGTGGGCGAACTGAACACGACACGATTCAGCGCGTTGAACGCCTCACCGCGCAGATCGAACCGGATCGACTCCGTCAAGTGGAACGTCTTGGCCAGACTCACGTTTTCAGAAGCGCTCCAGAATCCGCGAACCGGCGCGAATCGCGTGGCATTGCCGAAACCCAACGGTTGTAGCGGGAATTGATTGGCTGGCTTCAAGTATTGATCCTTGGCCGGATCGAACGAATCGCCCACCAGCGGCACACGCCAGGTGTCGTAAGAATCGATCTGCGGACGCGTGTTGCCGTTGAAGATCGGGAGCGGATTGTTGCGCGAAAGCGCCAGCGGATTCCCGCTCGTGTAGACCTGGATCGCCGAGATCCGCCAGCCTCCGATCGTCTGTGAAAGCAATCCCCGCTGCATCCAGCGCTGGCCGCGTCCGAACGGCAGATTCCAGATGGTCGAGAACTTGATCGTGTGCGTGCGGTCATAGGCACCGATCGATTTCTCGAGACGCCGGTTGTCCATGTCCATTGCCGATCCACCGGTGGCGAAATAGGTATCGGAATCGGTGATCAGCTTCGAGAGCAGATAGCTCCACTGAATCGTCACGTCCTTCGAGTACCGGCGGCTCGCCTTCACGAGCATCGCGTGATAGCTCGAATGTCCGCTCTTGTCGCCGTTCTGGACTCCGGTCGAGATCGTCGAATACTGCGGGAACGGGCGCAACGACTGGTTGACGGTCCGCTGCTGCTGCGCCGCGAAGCTCGGATACGGCGGCAGGAACCCGGCGTTGCGGGCCGTGGCCGAGTTGATGTCCGCGCGCAGGATGTTCGCCGCCTGCGTGGCGCCAAAGCGCTGGACCAAGTTGTCCCACACCTGAGACGGAACCTGATTGAAGTTGAGCAAGCCGGACTGCAGGTTCGATCCGACGGTCGCGTTGTAGCCGATATCGACAATCGTGTTCTTGGCCACCTGCCGCTGGATGCTGAAGGTCCAGGAAACATTCTGCGGTGCGCGCGTGGCATCCTGTCCGTTCCAATAATCGACCGTGTTGCCGTTCGAGAAAGCCGGATCGATCGCAGGCGGCAGCTTGTAGGGCGGCAGTCCATTGTCGAGCTTGAAGGTCGGTTGCACACCCTGGCTGGTGTTGTCGAACTGGTATTGGCCGATGAATCCCGCGAAGTGTCCGCTGCCCTGGACCGCTGTGACGCGCGAATAGCTCACTCCGAATCCGGTGCGGATTACGGTCTTGCCATCGGGCGAATAGGCGATACCGAGACGCGGACCGAATCCGCGATACCAGCCCGGCACCAGGCTCCGGACATTCTCGCGGCCGGGTCCGAAGCCGGCAAACCACAATGCGCCCGGGCGGTCGTCGGCGCCCGGATTGGGGCGCGTGGGGTTGAAGTCCGAGTATTCGTCCTTCTTGTTGGTCGGCGGAAGCGTCGTGTCGTACCGGAGGCCGATGTTGATCGTCAGCTTGCGCGTCACTCGCCAATCATCCTGCGCGTATAGGCCGAAGTAAGGGAAGTTCTGCGTCACTTGCCGAATGGTCTCGGTGCGCCCAAGGAAGGCCTCACCCAGAAGGAATGACGCGAACGAACTCCCGCCGCTCGCCGGAAACACGGTCGAGCCCGGGATGCTCGTGCTCAGGAAGCTGAAATCGGCCCGGCCTCCGATATCCTGTTGACCGAATCCGTCGGCGTTCTGGTTTTGATGCTGGAATCCAAACTTGAACGTGTGCTTCTGCCGCACGTAGCTGAGATCTTCCTTGATTCCCCAGCCCGGCTGTTCGGTTCCGTTGTAGGAAGCCGAACCCCAACCGGTGAATTCGGTGAAATTGATGGTCGGGAAGTTCTGGCTGCAATCGACCACGTTGGGGATGCACACCTTGTCTTTCCAGTTCTTGTCGACGTTTGCCGAATACGAATTCTTGATGAAGCTGTTGGCCGCGAACGACATGGCCGAGATGATCCTCGGACTGATCGTCCAGTTGTGAGAGACGCGGAAGGCCTGCGTATCCCAGGCCTGAATTTGGCCATTCCACAGCGGCTCGGGCAGTCCGGGCGGTCCGCTCTTGCCGGGCTTGTTGCGGAACGAAGTGGCGTTCCACAGGAATCCGAACCGGTGCGAGGTGCCGATGTTGTGGTCGGCCTTGAAGCTGTACTTGTCGGTGGGCCGGATGAGCGTTCCACCCGGCACCTGATAGTTGGCCGCGACGTAGTTGCGATTGCCGGGGGTGCGATTGCGGTTCGGCACGACGGGCGAAGTGAGCGAGGAGATCGCGACGGCGGTGCGCGAGAAGCGGCTGCGCGGAATCTGGTTGCCGGGGAAGGCATCGCGCACGAAGCCCGTGCCCTGCGGGCGCGTCGAACCTGGATCGTAAATGGGGATCAGCGTGTTGTTCGGGTCGACCCAATATTGGAAGTCGCCCTGGTACATTTCCGGCGTCGGAATCGTGAGATTGACGTTGTTTGCGCCGACGCGATTCCGAAAGCCCTCATAGGAGACGAAGTAGAAAGTGCGGTTGCGGCCGTTGTAGATCTTGGGAATCCAAACGGGTCCGGAGGCGGTGAATCCGAAATCGTTCTGGCGATAGATCGAACGGCTGAGCGCGAAGAATCCGCGCGCGTCCACGATATCGTTGCGGAGAAAGTCGTAGAGCGAGCCGTGGAACTTGTTAGTGCCGGATTTCGACGCGAAGGTCATCACGCCGCCGCTCGCCTGCGAGTACTCGGCCTTGAAACCGTTGGTGTCGACAGTGAATTCGGTGAGCGCGTCGAGCGACGGCGTGTTGAGCGCGGCTTCCGCTGTATCGCCCGAGCGATTGGTGCCCACGCTGTATCCATCGAGAGTGGCATCCCATGCGGCTGCCTGGCCGCCGCCGAGCGACAACTGCGTGCCCGATCCGCGCGCCTCTGGCACCACGTCCACCAGATTGAATGGACTGCGCATGTCGCCCGCCACCTGGAGCGGCAGTTCGTCGACCAGCTTGTTGTCCACCTGCGTGGTGACCTTGGCATCGTCGGTTTGAATCAGCGCGACCGCCGCGGTCACCTCGATCTGTTCGGAGACCTGTCCGAGTTGCAGCATCGCGTCGACGCGTACGCTGGCGGAAGCAGCGAGCACGATGTTCTGGCGCAGGTGCTGTTTGAAGCCGGAGGCAACCACCTGCAGCCGGTAGACGCCGGGCGTCAGCGAGGTGAAGTTGAATTCGCCGGAAGTGGTGGTGTCCACTTTCGCGGTCGTGTTGGTGTCACGATGAACGAGCGTGACCTGAGCGGCGGCGATGCCCGCGCCAGTGGGATCGGTTACGGTTCCGGTGATGTTTCCGCGCTCGCTTTGAGAGAACAGCAACATGGACCCGGCGAGAAGGAGGACGAGGGTTCGCGCCATCGCTCAATTATGCACGAATCGTTGTAGGATGGGGGTGAGATGTCGATTCAATACCTGGACGCGGATCTCGATCCACCCATGCCGGAACAGAACCCCGACGGCGTGGACGTTACGCAGATTCACGACCTGCTCGACATGGAACCGATCGATCGCGTACGATACGTGCAGGCCTTTGTCAGAAGTATCTGGAGAATTCAAACCGGCCGAACCGGCGCCTGATTTCGCCGCCACGTTGGCCGCTCTGGCCCGAGCGGGAGTGGATTTCATTGTGGTGGGCATGCTGGCTGGCAATATCCAGGGTGTCCCCTTGACGACGCTCGATGTCGATGTCGTTCACCGCCGGACGCCCGATAATGTCGCTCGCCTCTTGGCCGCGTTGGCTGGGATTGGAGCGCGATACTACTTCCGGCGGGATCTCTCTCCCGGCGAAGCGCACCTCTCGGGTCCGGGCCACAATCTTCTCCTGACGAAACTGGGAAGGTTGGATGTACTGGGCACCATCGGCGACCACGAGGACTACGATTCTTTACTGCCGCACACTGTCGAGATCGCAGTCGATGGCCTCCCCGTTCGCGTGCTCGACCTGCCTACGCTCATCCGAATGAAGGAAGAAGCCGGCCGTGACAAGGATCTCGCCGCGTTGCCTCATCTCCGGCGGACCCTGATCGAACGGCGAAAGCGCGGACTCGAAAAATAGCAGCCGTCGAGTGGCCCGATCGGCGACTTCAGCGTTCGAGCATCGGCGCGAGCGCCAATACCGCGAATCCGGTCGCCGCAGCCGACAGCCACTGATCGTGCCCATGCGGAAAGCCGGTTTCGCGATACGGCTGGAACCCGTAGCCGCGCGACTTCACGTGCCAGCTTCCATCGGCTTTCTGCGCTGACCGCAGCCACGCCGCACCGCGCGCGTACGCCGAATCGCCGGCACCCAGCCCGAGCCCCTCGTGGAGCGCCCACACTGCTTGTCCGGTTGCGTAGGCGTCCGCGCTCATCTCGCGCTGTTGGGCCCAACCGCCGTCGCGCAACTGGCGCTTCTTCAACTCGGCTCCGAGCTTCTGGCGCAGGGGCAGACTTGCGTTGGCCCATTGCAATCCGAGGATGCGGAAAGACAAGCTCTGGTTGTCGTTCTCGTTCGACTCTTCGAGATAGCGCACCGCCCGCGCGATTCGCTCGGCGAACTCGGACTCCAGTCCGGGGGGCGTGTAGGCACGCAGCGCTCGAATCGTGAGCGCGGTGTACTTCGCTGGACTCGAACCCAACGGATGGCGGACATCGCGCGAAAACCAATGACCGTCCGGATATTGGAGCCGTGCAAGAGCGGCGGAAACGAGCTCCAGCAGTTCCGTGCGCGGCTGGCCCTCAGCGGCGAGACCGATCAGTCCGTAACTCATCGTCGCCACGGTGCCTCCGATTACCGAAGGATCGGTCTGCCACAGCGCTTCGCGATGCGGGCTCCATGTCGCGATCACGGCTCGCACCTGATCCTTGGCGGCTTTCTCGCCCGGAGTGACTCCGCGCTCGCGAACCGCCGCCGCGGCCATCTGCGGAATCGATTGATTGTGGCAGGAGATGCAGCCGTTGGCTTTGAAGAACGCCGGTCCCGCGGCGTCGAGCAGATTCACAGCACGCTGGAGACTCTCTTTCAACGGAGCGGCATCGCCATGCGCCGCCTTCAATACGGTCCTGCGCGCCGGATCTCCGCCGAGCGCCTTGATCACATCAGCCTTGCCACGATACAACGCCATATCGAGCGCGGTCTCCTCGCGGACATCTTTCGCTTTCGGATCGGCGCCCTTGGCCAGCAGCATGCGGATCGTTTCCGGATTCGCGCCATCTCCGCCTGCGGCGAACATCAGCGCTGTGCGTGAGCGCCCGTCCTTGGCGTTCACGTCCGCGCCATGCTCCAGCAACAGCCGGACACTCTCCGGTGGGCCGTGAAACGCGGCACGCATCAGAGGAGTCTGCCCAGTAGCAGCGGCCTTGGCAGCATCCGGAAACTTCTCGAGCACGAGCCTGACTGCGTCCGCGTTCGCCGAGTTGGCGGCGTTGCCGAGCATCGCCGGCTCGAGCGGCCCCCCCGCCGCGATCAATTCGCGCGCCAGCGCGACATCGCCGCGAGAAAGCGCCGCGCGGACGGCCGCCGCGGGAATCTTGGCGCCCTTCGAGATCAGCAAGCGCGCCACGTCCGATCCGCCCGGGAGCCGTGCCGCAAGCGTCACAGGCGCTGTGTTGCGCTTGGATAACCCGTTCACATCGGCGCCCTTCTCCAGCAACAGCCGGACTTTGCCGATATCGCTGATCGCCGCCATCAGCGGTGTCACGGCACCCGCGCTCCGGCCGTTGACATCGGCTCCCTGCTCGATCAGTGCCGCCATCTCGGCGACCGGCCCCAGGGCCGCCGCCCGCACCAGCAGAGTCACGGCGTCCTGACCGAACGTGGGCAACGTCACGAAAACGGCGAGCGCGAAACCGCGCGCCGAACATCCAAGGACCATGGTCCCTCCCGTGTGTCTGATGTTAACACCCGGACAACGCCGCAACACACCGGGTATTGGAAGTGTTAGAACGAATCATGCGCTCGGTGGTTTTCCTCGGGGTGATTTCGCTTGCCGCTCCGTTGGCGGCACAACCGCTCCGCTCCTTGAAGAACGTCCCGGTTCCCGAACCGGCCGGACTCTCGGATTACGTGCGCGATCGCCAGGCATTGATCGTTCTTGGCAAGGCCCTGTTCTGGGACATGCAAGCCGGCAGCGACGGCCGCACCGCCTGCGCGACTTGCCATTTCCATGCCGGCGCCGACCATCGCTCGCGCAATCAGTTGATGGACCCGGTTGGCGAGTTCACCCCGAATGCGCTTTTGCTCGATTCGATGTTCCCGTTCCGTGCCCTCGCGGATCCCTCCACAAGGAATTCGAGCATCCTGCGCGATTCCGCCGCGCGAGCCGGATCCTCGGGATTGTTCCGCCGCCGCTTTCTCGATATTGTTCCGGGTGAGGCCGCCGAACGGGGCGAAGAGATTCTCGATGCGCCGGCATTCACGATCGGCGGGATGCAGGTACGGCGCGTCACCGCTCGAAACACGCCGAGCTCGATCAACGCCGTGTTCAACGTGCGGAACTTCTGGGATGGGCGCGCCTCGCGTGTATTCAATGGCTTCAATCCATCGGGTGATGGCGCATCCGCACCCGGCGCCCTCGTGTTCAAAGACGGAGAACTCGTGCGTGAACCCGTCCGGCTGGACAACGCGAGCCTCGCGTCACAAGCCGTGGGTCCGGTGCTCGATCATCTCGAAATGTCGTACGCGGGAAGAACGTGGCCTAAACTCGGCAAGAAGATGTTCAGCCTTCCGCCACTCGCGCTGCAGCAGGTGTCTGCGGATGACAGCGTTCTGGGCCCGATCGCGCGCGCTGGCGGCCGGGGACTCGACGAGCGGCAATCGTACCTCGGAATGGTGCGCGCGGCCTTCCTCCCGAAGTTCTGGGAGTCCGGGTTCTTGGTGAACGAAAACGGCGAGATCCTTGCGGGGCGGACCGGCGAACCGCACGACACCTCGGAGTTCACGCAAGCCGAATTCAACTTCCCGGTCTTCTGGGGCCTGTCGCTACTCGCCTATCAGGCGACGCTGGTATCGAACGATGCACCGTTCGATCGCTTTCAGGAAGGAGATCCCGGCGCGCTCACGCAGGAACAGCAAGACGGGCTCCGTTTTTATCAGACTGCCGGCCGCTGCTCGACCTGCCACGGAGGCGCGGAGTTCACCGCCGCGAGCTTCAGCAACAACGGACGCCGCGCGTTTCAATCCACTGGCGTTCGCCCGGCGGGCGAAGATCCCGGGCAGGGAAACGCGAGCTTCAAGACATCCGGTCTGCGCAATATCGAACTCACGGGTCCGTACTTCCACAACGGTGGACAGGCGACGCTCGAGCAAGTGGTGGACTTCTACGCCCGCGGCGGCGATTTCGCCAATGGCGGGTTGCGAGCCTTCAACATGACATCGACACAGAAGTCCGCGCTTGTGGCATTCCTGAAATCGCTGACCGACGACCGCGTTCGCTTCGAGCGCGCTCCGTTCGATCATCCGGAGTTGTGTGTGCCGGCCGGACATGTCGAATCGCGTCCGGGCGTGTTGGTTCCGGCTGGATCGGAGCTGTTTCCACGGGCATCAGCCGAGCGGTGGGTTGCGCTCGAGGCGGTGGGCGCGAGCGGAAACCAAGTGCCGCTCAGAACATTTCCAGAATTGCTGGCGGGCGCGGGTGGCGATGGATCGCGCGCGCACGCGATGACGGCGGAGTGTACGGCACCGCTGCCGTAGATCATTTGCGAAGTTCGGCGAGCGCGGCATCGGCGGCATCAAAAAATTCGCGCTTCTGAGCGTCAGCCGGAAACACGATTCCGGCTGACCGGAAGTAGGCGATCTCCTCTTCCCATTTGGCCGCCAGACTCCGGCGTGCCGCTGCGACTCGAACCGGCTTGCCATCCTTCAGGAGCCAGACCGGATTCGTATGCGCCTGGATCTCGGGTTCGTTTTCGATCTTGCGCGCGCGGACTCTCGCCGCGACCCAACAGCTTTCCGCGCATGCCGAGGAAACCGAAGCGGTGAGCCGCGCCGCTGATCCGTTGCCCGGGATGGCCGCGATCACCTCGCCGTTCCGGACAATTTCCAGTGCTTCGAGAGGCCGATAGAATGCCGCTGTCGCCTCGACACGGCCAGCCGCCGGATCGGCTTTGATCTCGACGATCGGGCCGTTCGACACCACGACCTTTCCTTCGCGAACTCCACGCGCCCAGGTGTCGTAGGAGGCTTCGCCAGGCCGCCCCTTCACGAGAGTCCGCTCGGGTCCGAGCATCGGCAGCCAGTGCGGCCACGGCTTGCGGCCATTCAACGGAACGGGAAAATCGCTGCCCGCGATTCCGGTGATCTTCAGTCCGGCGTTGAGCAGTTCGTACCAGGCCTCGGATTTGAGCACGCCGAACTGCAGCACCTCCACGAAGTCGATGTTGCCGCGCGCCGCGTCGAGATAGATCGAAGAATGCTGCGGCTTCTGGAAGAAGTGCGCGTAGCCCACGGTGCCGCCCAGCTTGCGTCCGCGCGCGAACAGGAGGCTGGGGAACGGATATGACTCCGGCGTGTTCGCATACATGAGGCCCGTGCTCATCGGCCGGATCAGTTCGCTCGCGCCGAGAACGTTGATGTGCCCCCAGAATTCGTTGCGCAGTTCCTGTCCGGGCCGGATCGAGTAACCGCGGCGGCGAGCCTCGCCCGCGCGCCCGAACGCGTACTGCGGAGCGGCGTCCATCTGGCGCTGCAGCGCAAGGAAGTTGCCGACAGTCAGGTCCTCGGCTTCGAGCCAGTCGAGATAGACGGGGTCGTCCTTGCGGCTGCGCGTGAGGTGAATGTGATCGTCGGAGGAGATCCACTCGGATGGATTCACACCGTCCCACGGCTTCATCGCGAGCGTCACCTTGCGTGTCTCGTTCGGCTTCAGTTCGAACTCGGCGTACGCTGGCTGATAGAAGAGTCCGCGATAGGCCTCGATCTTGTACTTACCGGGCGGGAGGTGGAACGTTCCCGCGCCCTTCAACAGCAGGTAGTGATACTGATCGGCCGCGACCACTTCCAGGATCTTCGGATCGGGTGCTCGATAGTACAGGTGGTCACGATAGAAGACGTCGGAGCGGATGGGCAGGGTCGCATCGACAGGCACCACACGGAACCACGATCCGCTTTTCTGAACGTAGAAGCGGACGGGCATCCGGGGTTCGACGACGAGATCCACTCGCGCGGCGCCTGGAGGCGCGCCGAGTTCCTCCCAGCCAGCCCAGGCGAGCAGCAGCGCGAAGACGATACACGCGAGAAGTCTCATTGGGAGTGATTATAATGACTCGTGATGACCCGCATTGCTGTCCTCAGTCTTTTCGCCGCCGCCGAGTACGGCCAACAATACGACCTGCTGTTGCAAGGCGGCCACGTGATCGACGCCAAGAACAAGATCAGCGCCAAGCGTGATGTCGCGATCGCGGGCGGCAAGCTCGCCGCGGTGGAGCCCTCGATCGACGCGAGCAAAGCGAAGAAAGTCGTGAACGTGGGCGGCCTCTACGTCGCTCCCGGACTCATCGACATTCACGTCCACGTCTTCGCCGGCGAAGGCCCGGAATACATGGGCGGAAGCAGCGTCTTCCCGGACGATCACTCGTTCCGCAGCGGCGTGACCACAGTGGTGGATGCAGGTTCGTCGGGCTGGAAGAGCTTTCCCGATTTCAAGCGGCGCACCATCGACCGGTCGCGGACCCGGGTGCTTTCGCTGCTCAACATCGTGGGGACGGGCATGGGGGGCAACAACACGACCGAGCAGAACACCGCCGACAGGGATCCGCAAGCAACGGCGAAGCGCGTCAAGGAATTCCCGCAGCATGGGGTCGGCAGCAAGACGGCGCACTACATTGCGCCCGACTGGACCGCCGTCGACCGCGCGCTCGAAGCCGCAAAACTCGCCAACGTCCCGTTGATGGTGGATTTCGGACAGTTCACCAAGGAGCGCCCTTTCGAGACGCTGGTGGGTGAGAAGCTCCGCCCCGGCGACATCTACACGCACACCTACCTGCCCAGCGTTCCGATGATGGAGAGTGGCAAGGTTCGTCAGTTTCTCTTCGATGCGCGCAAGCGCGGCGTCATCTTCGATGTGGGCCACGGCGGAGGCAGCTTCGTTTTCAAACACGCCTATCCGGCAATGAAGCAGGGATTCCCACCCGATTCGATCTCGACCGATTTACACATCTCGTCCATGAACGCGGGCATGAAGGACATGCTGAACGTCATGTCAAAGTTCCTCAACATGGGAATGTCGATCGACGATGTGATTGCTAAGTCGACATGGGCTCCGGCGCGCGAGATTCGCCGCGAGGAACTCGGCCATCTGTCGGTGGGCGCTGGCGCCGACATCTCGGTTATGAAGATCGAGACCGGTGATTTCGGATTTGTCGATGTCTACGGCGCGAAACTGAAGGGCAACAAGCGTTTGTCGGGCGAGTTGACGCTGCGCGACGGCTTGGTGGTGTGGGATCGCAACGGCATCACCCGGACCGATTGGGACAGCCTGGGTAACTATGGTCCGCAGGATGGCACGGGCTGGGATGGAACCCTCGGGCAGCGGCGCGGTGGCGGCGGGCGACGCAAGAGGTAACACCCGGAGCCTCGCGGCTACCGTGGTAACGCGAAGGTCATGATGTTCGATCCGGCCGCCAGCGACACGTACTGCCGGCCGTTGACGGAATAGGTAACCGGCGAAGTCTTGATGGCCGCGTTCAGGGGAACGCGCCACAGCGTCTTGCCATCGCGCTCGTCCGCCGCGACGAAGTATCCGCTTGGATCGCCGTAGAACAGGAGTCCGCCAGCCGTGCCCACGACACCCGCCACGCGCTTGCCGTCGATCGGGCCCACTTGCGGGGCTTCCCACACGATCTTGCCCGTTTCGATATCGAGCGCGCGCAGAACCTTGTGTCCCGGATCGTCGGGTGGGCGCGCATTCTTCCAACTTCCAGGACGCAGGTTCACCGTGCACTTCTCGATCGCCATCACGTAGTAGAGCTTCGTCACCGGACTGAACGCCGTGCCGTTCCAATTAGTGGCGTGATCGGGGCAGCTCAAATCTGAGGGCGGCGCCGGAATCGGCCGTCCCTTTGCGTCGATACCGCTCGCCCAGGTGAGTTTGCTCAGGTAGGATTTCGCCAACAGCAGTTCACCGTTCGTGCGATCGAAGACATAGAAGAAGCCGTTACGATCGGCGTGCAGCAGCAGCTTGCGCGGTTGTCCGCGATACATCGCATCGACCACGACGTTCGGTTCCGTGGCATCCCAATCGTGCGTGTCGTGCGGCGTGAATTGGAAATACCATTTCATCTTTCCCGTTGCCGGATCGAGCGCGAGAACCGAATCGGTGAACAGGTTGTCGCCGCCGCGTTCGCGATCATCGGAATTCGGGAACGGATTTCCAGTGGCCCAGAAGATCGTGTCGGTCGATGCGTCGTAGGAACCCGTCAGCCATGTGGATCCGCCGCCCAGCTTGTAACCGTTGCCCTTCCACGTCTCGATGCCGGGCTCGCCTTCGGCGGGCACGGTCCAGTGGCGCCATACGCGCTCGCCGGTTGAGGCCTTGTACGCCGCCACGAATCCGCGAATGCCCCAATCGCCTCCAGCGACGCCCGCGAGCACCATGTCCTTGACGACGAGCGGCGCCACCGTTCCGCCGTACTTCTGCGGCTCGTCCCACATCACCTTTTCCCACACGAGCCGCCCGGTTACCCGATTCAACGCCAGCAGTCGCGCGTCATCGCTGACGAAGAAAACGTTGTTGCCGAGGATCGCCACGCCGCGATTGGTGCCGAGCGACGGATCGGAGACCAAGCCTGCCGTGCGTGGCCGCGAGTACTGCCAGATCGGTGAGCCAGTGGCGGCGTCGAGCGCGTAGACCTGATTGGGTCCGGTCACGTACATGATTCCATCCGCGACGACGGGTACGGTTTCGAGCCCGAAATAGCGCATGTTCTCGCGATAATACGGGGTGTCGGGCAGGAACTGTGTCCACAGCGGAATGGAGAAAGTCCAGGCGAGCGACAGCTTGCTCACGTTGTTCCGGTCAACCTGCATGAGAGGGCTGTATCGATTGCCGCTGAGATTGCCGTTGTAGCTGAGCCAGTCACCCGGCTTCGGGTTCAGGAGACGGGGAAAGTCGATACCGCCTTCCGTGACGGATGAGGGCGCGACCGGCTGCGGCTTGACTCCCGCCTGTTTGGCGAGGAATGCGACCAGATTCTGGATCTCGTCCCCGGATGCGGTGACGGCGGGCATGAATGAAGTCTTCTCCTCGGTCAGGCTCGTCACGTTGTCGAGCGAGAGCGGGCGTAGCGCACCCTTCAGATCCTGCAAGGCGATGTCGAATTTCGTGCGATTGCGCGCGAAGCCGCGCACGGAGCTGCCATCGCGCATTCGCAACGAAACGAGTCCATAGCCCGGAGCGATGCGCGCACCCGGGTTCGTGAGCGCTTCGCGGAGTTGATCGGCGGTGAGATCGCGCGCGACGGTAGAGAGATCGGGCCCGATCGCCGAGCCATCGCCCGCGGCCATGTGACAAGTGGAACACTTGCCTTTGCCGAAGAAAGCCGTGCGGCCGGCCTCGACATCGCCGGGAACCTGGACATCCGCCGCCGAGGCATTGAGCGAATACACCATCGCGACCAAGCCTTCGACCATCGGCGCCGGCAAGTCGAATCCGGGCATGCCCGCCTTCGGAACGCCTTTCGTGATCACATTGCGCAAGCTGAGCGCCGGCCGCCGCCGCAACCGCGGATTGCCCGCCAAGCCCGGACCCTGCTGCGATCCGCGAGCATCATTGCCATGGCAGCCCGAACAGAGCTTCGCGTAAGTCTGTTGCACCTCGGCGGGCGAAGCCACGGAAGGTTTCTCCTGCGCGGGGAGAAGAGCGGCTGAAAGCAGCACGGCGGAAAAGGCGATTCTCACCATCAAGGTGATTACACCACAGCAAGCGGAAGCGTGAGGTGAACGCGCAGCCCGCCAGATTCCCCGCGCGCGAGCGCGACCGATCCGCTGTAGTGTTGTGTGAGGTCGCGAACGATCGCCAGTCCGAGGCCCGATCCTGGAGCGGATTCATCGGCGCGCACACCGCGTTCGAGCACCGCGGCGCGCATTGCATCGGCGAGTCCCGGCCCGTCGTCTTCCACCGTGATCTCCGCGTTCGCGTTTGCGCCCGAGGCCGAGATGGTCACCGAGGATCGCGCCCACTTGCAGGCGTTGTCGAGCACGTTACCTAGGATCTCGTCGAGATCCTCACGGCGCACGCGGACAAGCAACTCCGCAGGCACTTCCGCTCGAAACGAGAGCCCCCGGCCGGCATGGATCTTCGCGAGCGTCCGCACCAGTGCATCGACACACGGAGCGAGTTCACAGCCGGCGGTGAGTGCCGGACCGGAGGCAGCCGCGCGGGCTCGCGCCAGTTGGAGATCGACCTGGCTCGACATGCGCTGGATCTGCTCTTCGATCGCCTCCGCGATCGCCGTGCTTCCCTGGGAGCGCGCCGCGGAGGCCTCTCTGGCCAACAACGCGAGAGGAGTTTTCAGCCCGTGCGCCAGATCTCCCGCCGCCAGATAGGCGCGCTCGATCGCTCGTTCGCGATCCTCGATCAACTCATTCAGGCCTGCGATCAGCGGTTGCACTTCGGAAGGATAGGCGCCATCGACTCGGCGCTCCTCGCCCTTGCGGACCGCGATCACTTTCTCGCGCAGTCTACGAAACGGTTCGAGACTTCCGCGTGCGAACCAGAATCCGGCGGCCATGAGGAGCAGCGCGAACCCGGCTGGACCATGTGACCGGAATCCCCGCATGGAAGGAAACGCACGCAACAATAGGATCGACGCCATGTGCATCAGCAGAAGCATTCCGGCGGTCCACAGGATCGAAGCGAGAATCAAGCGTGACCGCAGCGACGGCAACCTCATGGCGCACCGATCCGGTAGCCAATTCCACGCACGGTCTCGATCGCTTCCGGGCCAAGTTTGCGCCGCAGCCGCGCGACGAACACCTCCACCGTGTTCGAATCGCGATCGAAATCCTGCGCGTAGATATGTTCGGTGAGTTCCGCTCGGGTGACGACACGCGAGTGGTGATGCATCAGATACGCGAGCACGCGAAACTCGTGGCTAGTGAGCTTCACGGGAACTCCGCCGAGCGCCACGGTCGCGGTGCGTGTGTCGAGGGAGAGCGACCCGCGGCGGATCTCGCTCTGCGTGTTGCCACTCGCGCGACGGATCAGCGCGCGGATTCGCGCCAGCACCTCTTCGATCTGGAAAGGCTTCGACACATAGTCGTCGGCGCCGCCATCGATTCCCCGGACCTTCTCGTGCCAGCTTCCGCGCGCGGTCAGGATGAGCACCGGCGCGGTGATTCCCGATTCCCGCCAGCGCCGCAACAGCGTCAGCCCGTCCACCTTCGGCAATCCCAAATCGAGGACCACCGCGTCATAGGCTTCGGCGTGCGCGAGCAGATCGGCCTGCTCGCCGTCGAGCGCGCAATCGGTGACGTAGCCCGCTCCGACGGCTGCTTCGGCGAGTTGCCGCGACAAGACGGGCTCATCTTCCACGATCAATATCCGCAACGTGACCTTTATAGCGCAGCGAAGCTGAACATTCGCTGAACGGAGTGTTCAGACGAGGTTCAGCTTCGTTCGTGCAAGATGGTCGCATGGCAATGAATGGTTCGATCGACTTCGGGTACCCGTGGTGGCTGAGCTACGGACACCTGGTGATTCTGCTTCCGTCACTCGCGGTCTTGTTCGCGGCGTGGCGGCGCGAGTGGCGGCGTGGATGGCTGCTCGCGTTCGGCGCACTCGCCGCATGGGCCGCTACCTCGATGTTCGTGACGCGGTCGTTCAACGTGAACGGACGCGCGCCGCTGCCAACGGAGAACTTCCTGAAGTCCGGTGTTGGACATGTCCTCGATATCGGCGCTGGAACCGGCCGTTCGTCCATCATGGTGCTGGGCGCGCGTCCGAAAGCGACGCTCGCCGCCGTGGATCTATTCGGCGATTCGTTCGGTCATCACTTCGGTTCAAACGGAGATCCGCGTAACCGTCTCCTCGCGAACCTGAAAGCGGCGGGGGTCGCCGATCGCGCCACGATTGAAACTGGCGACATGCGCAAGCTGCCCTTCGCCGCGGAGAGCTTCGATGCGATCGTCAGCGCCTACGCGATGGATCACGTGGGGCGGGAAGGCGCGAGACAAGCCCTCGCGGAGGCGCATCGCGTCGTGAAGCCCGGCGGTGATTTCCTGCTCGTTTTGGTGGGCAACGATCGCTGGACAAAGTTCGCTTACGGCCCGCTGCTCACACATGGCGGGACGCGCGGCCCCGCTTGGTGGCGCGAGGAGGCTAGGCAAGCGGGCTTCACGGTGGAGGAAGAGGGTTCGTCTCCCGCCACGATCTTCCTCTTACTCCGCCGGCCTGGATAGCACCGGAAGCGCTTTGCGGGCGCTCGGGCGGACCGGTGTGCCAAATAAGGCGGCCTATATAGTACTATTTGTTTACAGGTCGCAATGCAAACAAAATTGACCACAATTGTTTTGGCGGCTCTCGTCCCCGCCGGGGCCATGGCCGCCTCCTGGGGCGGCGCGCCGCTGCATTTCGAAGCCAATCGCGGACAAGCCCCCTCGAATACGAAGTTCCTGGCGCGCGGGCCCGGATTTTCGCTCCGGCTTGCCGCCGCGCAGGCTGAGTTCGCGGCCGGACCCGGCATGGTCCGCATGCGGTTGGCCGGAGCGCGAGAGCACGCGCCGGGCATGGGTGAGAGTCTGCTGCCAGGCAAAGGTAACTACATCACGGGCAACGATCCGGCCGCGTGGAAGACCGGAATCCCGCTGTACGAGCGCGTGCGATTCACGTCGGTCTACGACGGCATCGACGTCGCTTACTACGGAAAGGGCACGCAACTCGAGTACGATTTCATCGTCAAGCCCGGCGCCGATCCGTCGCGGATCCGGCTCGCGTTCGACGGCACCGAAACGAAACGGGTCAGTTCCACGGGCGAGTTGATCCTCGGGAGTGAAGGAACCGAAGTGCGGCAGCATGCCCCGGCCATCTATCAGGAGATCGCAGGACGCCGCGAACGCGTGAGCGGCGGTTACAAGATGCATCAGGATGGAACCGTCGGATTCGAGATCGCGCGTTACGATCGCTCGCGCACGCTGACGATCGATCCGGTGATCCAATTCTCGACGTTTTGGGGCGGCCGGCTCCGCGAAAGCGCGTCGGCCCTGTTGCTCGATCGCGAAGGCAACCTCATCGTGGCCGGAACGTCCACCTCGAACGACTATCAGACATCGGGCGGCGCTTTCCGCCAGCAGAACTCCGGCGGCACCGACATTTTCGTATTGAAGCTGAACTCACGAGGAACGCAGGTTCTGTTTTCGACCCTTATCGGCGGCTCGGGTGAGGAATCGTCACCGGCGATCGCGATCGACGCGGACGGCAACATATTCGTCGCGGGCACGACCGAGTCGCAGAACTACCCCACCACCCGCGGAGCCTTCAAGGAGACCGGATTCACCGACAGCGATGGCTTCGTCAGCAAGCTCAGCGCGGACGGCTCGCGCCTCCTCTACTCGACGCGAGTAGGCGGCCGCGGCGGCGAGACCTTGAACGCGATCACCATTGACGACAAGGGCGCGGCCTTCGTGACTGGCGAAACCCGTTCCGACAATTTTCCCGTCACCAGCGAGCCCTTGCGCGCGGACCGGCTCGGAGCAAACGATGTCTTCGTCACCAAGATCAAACCCGATGGCAGCGGTTTCGATTATTCGACGCTGATCGGCGGTGATGCCGATACGACCATCGTCGCGTTCGAGGCGGGCCGCGCGATCGCGGTGGACCGGGCCGGGTTCGCCTACGTCGCCGGAATCACGACGTTGCGCGATTTTCCGGTCACCAAGAACAGCGTGCAGGAATTCCACCAGGGACTCACCGACATCTTCGTCACCAAGCTCGCGATCGACGGCAAGACGATCGAGTTCTCCACCTTCCTCGGCGGCGAAGGCACCGACAGCATCAACGCGATGGTGATCGATTCGAACTTCAACCTATTTCTCGCCGGCCACACGGATGGCAATCGGTTCACCGTCACGCCCGGAGCCTATCAGCCCGGAACCAACAACGACGGCAGAACCACCGAAGCGTTCGTGGCGCGCATGAACGCTGGCGGCCAACTGGTCTTCTCCACGATGTTCGGCGGGCGCCGCGATGACCAGATCAACGGCGTGACCTTCGATGCCTCGGGCAATGTCTACGTGGTTGGCACCTCGAACTCACCGGACCTCCCCATCACCCTCGACTCGTTCGCCCGCGGACTGGTCAATGCGCGCAATGTCGAACCATCCGACGCCTTCATCACGACGTTCAACCCTGCTGGCAGCCAGATCATCTTCTGCAGTTATCTCGGAGGAGCGAGCACCGACCTCGGCAACGCGATCGGACGCGACGCGGCGGGCAACCTCTATGTCGCGGGCTTTACCCAATCGTCGAACTTCCCTGTGACGGCGAACGCGCTGAAGGGCTCCTCCGTTTTCGGCACCAGCACGGCGTTCATCGTACGAATCGGAGAGGACCGCCGCCAGGAACCCGGCCGGCTGTTGATCATTTCCGGCGACAATCAGTCCTTCGATCAGAACACCACCGCGCCCCTCCCGCTAGTGGTGGAACTGCGCGACATTTTCAACGTTCCGATTTCGCAGGCCTCGATCAACTTCACGGCGGCCAACGGCCTGATCCTGTCGTCGAACGCGGCGGTGACCGACTTTCAGGGCCGCGCGCAGGTCCGCGTGACGGCGGGAATCCGCGCTGGCGTGTCCGCTGTCCGGGCGACGATCGGGAACGCACAGCCCGTGGAGTTCCAGTTGACCGTTCGCCGCACCGGACCCGTGCTGCCCGAGATCACAAAGGGAAGCATCAGTCTGGCCGGCGGTAGCCGTCCGCCCGTACGCGTGCTTTCGCCCGGCGCGCGAGCAGTGCTGACCGGCCGGTTCCTCGCGCCGCAGGGCCAAGCCGAGGAAGCAAACGAGAACAACCTGCTCGATGGCAAGCTGCCGTTGGCCCTGCTCAATACATGCCTCACCGTTGGTGGAATCACGGCGCGGCTGTACGGCGTCAACGACAGCCAGGTCGAATTCCAGGTCCCAGACCTAGCGGCCGGTGAAACGGTGAATCTACAAGTCATCACCAATTGCGGGCGCACGGGCGAACTCCGCAGCGATCCCGAACCGGCTGAGACCGCCGCTGCGGCTCCCGAATGGTTCTTCTGGCACAAGAACGGAAGCGGCCGCAATCCGGTGCAGGCAATCAATCGCGATAACGGTCAGGCTCTCGGGCCGCGTGGCGTAGGTGACGTGGCTCTGACGCCCGCGCTGCCCGGACAACAGATCACGATCTACGGCACGGGTTTCGGCGAGACGGATCCGCGCGTGGACACTGGCGTCTTTCCGGAAGAGCGTGCGCGCGTCGTGAACCGGCCTGTGCTGTTGCTCGACGGTGTCGAAGTACCGGAGTCGAGCATCTCCTACATCGGAATCGCGCCGATCGGTCAACCGGGCCTTTACCAGGTCGACTTCACCGTCCCACAAGACGTTCGCAACGGAAGTCTGCCGATCGAGTTGCGCTTCGGCCTCTATTCCACTCCCGGCGGCGCTTTCCTGCAGGTCGCCGGCGGGCTCGATCTCAATCCGAGAATTTCGCTCTCCCCTTCACGAATCGACCTCGGTGACGTCATCGTGGGCCGCACGCGGGAAGTGCAAGCCGCCCTCGGGAACTCGGGCAGCGCGCTGCTCGAAGTAACGGCCTTCAACACCGGAAATCCCGGCTTGTCGATCTCGCCGTCCATCGGATTCTCGATCCGCCCGGGCGAGGTTCGCTTGCTCACGCTCCGCTTCTCTTCGAACACCCTCGGACGTTTTTCCTCGAACTTGGCGATCGGCAGCACGGACCCGGAGACGCCGATCTTCATGCTTCCCGTCACCGGCAACGTGATCGTCGAGCCGCCGATTCCGAATCCCGCTCCCGCGCTCACGAGTCTGTCCCCGAACAACGTGGACGCGGGCACCGTGGGCTTCAACCTGATCGTCAACGGCGCCAACTTCGCCCGCAGTTCGGTCGTGGAGTTGAACGGCAAGGCGGTCAATACCTTCTTCAATCATCCGGGACAACTGATTTCGTTCGTCACCGCGGTGGACATCGCGCAAGCAGGCGAGATCACCGTGACCGTCTCGACGCCGCCACCGGGCGGAGGCCGGACCTCTCCCCTCCTGCTGTTCGTCCGCGGCCAGCAGCCGGTTACCGGCGCCAGCGCGACCATCAATCAGCTCGACCTGCGATTCTGCCCGCTCGTTACCTCCTACGTTTCGATCCTCGACAACGCGGGCCAGACGGTTGGCGGATTCACCAGCGCCACCTGCAGCGAGGATGGAACCAACCTCGATTGCCGCGTGCTGCAGGCCAGCCGCGAAACCCCGCTCTCGCTGACCATCGTCTACGGCCTGAACGGCATCCCGACCGACGAGGAAAAGGTGTTATTGAAAGCCGGGCTGAGGCAGATGATTCTCGCGCTGAATCCCGATGACCGGATCGCGTTGATGCATCTCGACGATTCACGCGAGCAGGTCGCGTTCACCACCGATCGCAACGCGATTCTCAACAGGATCGACGAGTTGCGCCCACTCCCGGAAACGAACTACCTGCTCGACGCGGCATGGCTCGCCCTGCAGAATACCGTGCGGGAACGGGGGCGCCGCCAAGCCGTACTCCTGTTCACCGGCGCCGAGAATCAGGGCGGAACCTTCCTCGACTACAACCAACTGATCGGATCGGTTCGATCGGGCAACGTTCCGTTCTTTACCTACGCGCTCGGCAACGGTGGATCCAACGTCAACCTCTCCGCGATCCTGCGGCAACTGGCTCGCGACAGCGGCGGGCGCTACGTCGCCGAGTCCGACCCTCGCAAGTTCGCCGATCTGTTCCGCAACCAGGGCAACATGTTCCTGCAACAGCATTTGGTGGAGTTCCGGACTCCGAACCAAGATGCACGCGAACACACCGTGCGGTTCACGTTCGCGCTCGCGGATGGTCCGGTGACCGCGTCGCGCACCTACACACCGTGCCTTTCGGTGGGCGGACTGAGCACGATCACGCCCTCGGCGGCGGAACCGCGGTTCATCCAGTAAAACCGGTATTGCGTCCGGGGGGGGGCGCGTGGAATCATAGTGGGAACTATTTTCCATGAAGCTCGTAGACGGGAAGGTAACGGTCATCACGGGTGCCGCGCTCGGAATCGGCGCCGGAATCGCGGATATGTTCGCCGAACAGGGTGCCATTCTCTACCTGCTCGACATCGATGGCGCCAAGTGCGAAGAGAAGGCAGCGGAATTGCGGTCGAAGGGTTATCCGGCGAAGGCGTTCCGGGCCGACGTTTCGGACCCGGCGCAACTGAGAGAGCCATTCGAGACAGCGCTGAAGGATCATGGCCGCCTCGAGGTGGTGATTAACAACGCCGGCATCTATCCGCGGCGCGCCTTCATGGACATGACCGAGGCCGAGTGGGACCAGATGCAGGATGTGAATCTGAAGAGCCTTTTCCACATCTGCAAACTGGCTCTGCCGCCGATGATGGCGCAACGCTCCGGCAAGATCGTCAACATCTCTTCCGTGACGTTCTTCAAGGGCATGGCACTGCTGTCGCACTACGTCGCCACCAAGGGTGGCATGATCGGCTTCAGCCGGTCGCTCGCGCGCGAAATGGGTCCTTATAACATTCATATCAATACCGTGACTCCTGGCGCGATCAAGACCGAAGGTGAAGTGGTTCACGCGGACCCGGCGGCGATCGCCGAGATCCAAAGACGGCAGTGCCTCGACCGGCGTCTGTATCCGGCCGACATCGCCGGGGTTTGTCTGTTTCTCTCGTCGGCGCTCAGCGATGGAATGACTGGGCAAACACTGAATGTCGACGGAGGTCTCATCCTGTACTGATATGTCTGATCGATACGCTACCTCCCGGTCACTTCTCGAGCGCGCGCGGCACTCCCTCACGGGTGGAGTGTCGAGCCCGTTTCGCGCCTATTTCCCCGTTCCGCTCTACTTCGAGGACGGCAACGGCCCGCGGCTGCGCGATGTCGATGGCAACGAATATATCGACTATGCGCTCGGCTGGGGCCCGAACATCCTCGGCTACAAACATCCCGCCGTGGTCGAAGCGGTGACGCGCCAGGCGCGAGGCGTGCACACCTACGGCGCGCAACACCGGATCGAGCCCGAAGTCGCCGAGAAGTTCCAGCGCTCGGTGCCTTGCGCAGAGCGAGTCGCGTTCACCTCCTCGGGCAGCGAAGCCGTGCAGTTGGCGATGCGCTTGGCCCGCGCCTACACAGGCCGCAAGCGAATTCTCAAATGCGAAGGCCACTATCACGGATGGATGGATTCCGCGCTGCTGAGCTATCGCGGCACGGCCGCCCAGCTGGGCTCAGTCGACGCGCCATCGGTTGCCTTTGGATCGAAGGGCCAGGTAGCCAACGCGGCCGACAATATCGCGATCGCCACCTGGAACGGCCTCGAAGCCATCGAGAAGCGCTTCGCCGATTTTCCGGGCGAGATCGCGGCGGTGATCACCGAGCCCGTTCTTTGCAACTCCGGCTGCATCATGCCCGAGCCTGGATTTCTCGAGGGCTTGCGTGAAATCACCCGGCGCCACGGCGCGTTGCTGATCTTCGATGAAGTGATCACCGGATTCCGGATCGACGTCGGAGGAGCGCAGAAGCACTTCGGCGTGACGCCCGACCTCGCGACGTTCGGCAAAGCGATCGGCGCGGGCATGCCGCTATCGGCTGTCGCCGGCTGGCCCGACATCATGGAAATGATGATGACGGGCGGCGTCGCTTTCGGTGGCACGTTCAATGGAAATCCGATGTCGCTCGCGGCCGCCAACGCGGCGCTCGATGTCCTGATGGCCAACGACGGGGCGGCACTCGTGAAGGCGAACCGGCTAGGATGCCTGTTGCAGGACGGCCTTCGCAATGCCGCCGCCAAGAATGGCATTCCCGTCCACATCTGCGGATTCGGCACGGCCTTCTCGATCCACTTCACTGAACTGGCCGAGATGCGCACCTATCGCGACATGCTCGGCGACAACAAGGAACGGCTGACCGCCTACATCCGCGCCATGCTCGACGAGGGAATCTACTTGCTGCCCGATGGCCGCATGTACGTATCGTGCGTGCATGGCGAACAAGAAATTCGCGAGACGGTTTCCGCGGCTGATCGTGCGTTCGCGAGCCTGCCGCGCTAACGAACGTACGGCTCCACTTCGATCCGCTGTCCGTCGGTACGGAAGGTGACGAGCCCGTGCCGATCGGTTCGCCAGACGGTCACGCCGTGGTCCTCGAGGCGGCGCAGTACGTCGGGATGCGGATGGCGAAACAGATTGTCGATCCCATCCGAGATCACCGCGTAGGTGGGCCTGACGGCTTCGAGAAACTCGGGCATCGTCGAAGTCCGGCTGCCATGATGCGCCACCTTCAGCACGTCCGCGTGTTGCAGCCGCTTGTCGTCCACCATTCGATACTCCATCGCTCGCTCGACGTCTCCAGTCAGCAGGAATGATCGTTTTCCGTAACGAATCCGGAAAGCGAGCGAGTCGTTGTTCTTCGCCTGCTCGCCGGGCTCATAGTCAGCCGGCGGAGAGATGAAATCGATCACCGCGCCGCCCCATTCGACTCGCTCACCGGCCTTCGGTGTGCGCACCGGAACACCGAACTTGCGGATCCGTTCGAGATCCGGGAACGCACCTGTCCAGATCTCGCGAGGTTGGAAGTTTTCGGTGAGTGCCTTCAGGCCCCCAACGTGATCCTCGTGCGCATGACTGAGCGCGATCACGTCCACCTTGCGGATCGAACGGGTGAATAGGTAGGGCGAAACGACCTCCTCACCGGTGTCGAACTGCGATGTCCGCTTCTGTCCGCGAAACGTGGGAAAGCCACCGGTGTCCATGATCATGACGCGTCCATCGGGAGCGGTGAGCAGAATCGAATCGCCCTGGCCGACGTCGATGACCGTCATCTCGAGAGTTCGCGGCGGGATGACGGGTTCGAACGGATGCACTGCGATCGCAAGCCATGCCCCTGCGAGCACCAATACTGGCCAGCGCCGCCGCGACATCATCGCGGCACCGGTGCAAACAAGCCCGGCCACGAACAGCCAGGCAAGCCATAGCGGCGGATCGGGCACGCGCCATGACGGCTCGCGCAACGCGTGCCATTCGGCGATCGCGGCGGACCATCGCAGCAGCTTCGAACACAGCCACGCGCTCCATTGCCAGCCGGTGCCGATCGTCAGGAACCCGAGCGGCACCACGGCGTTCATCAACGGAACGATCAGCAGGTTCGCCGAAAGTCCGGAGAGCGAAACGCGGTGAAAGTAGATCGCCATCGGGAGCGTGAGCCCGATCTGCACGATCGCTGAAACGAGGAAAAGACTCCAGAAGAACAGCGAGAGCCGCGCGAAGAGGCCGAAACCGCCGAGAGTGAATCGGTCCGGGATTCGAAGCGAGTGGCGCAACGTCTCCGCCGCGAGCCGCAGTTCGACACGCAGCGCCGCCACGCGCGGTTGCAGATGCCGGTCCCACGCGCTGTTGGCGATCGCACGCGCACCGCGCTGGTAGGGTTCCACTGTTTGTTCGAGCCATGGGCCCGCCACCGCCGCGATCATCGCCACCGCCAGGAACGTCAACTGGAAACTCGCCTCGAACAACTGTCCGGGGTCGAGCACGAGGAATCCGATACCGGCCGCGGCAAGCAGATTCAGCACACGGGGCCGGCGATAAAACCACGCGCAGAGCTGATAAAGCGTGAGTCCAGCCGCCGCGCGGACCACAGGCGCGCTGAAGCCAACCGCGGCCGCATAAGTCCAGCCGAGGATCGAAGTGAACAACAGGGACCAACCAGCCCCGAGCGACAACACGCGGAAGCAGAACAAGAAACACGCCGCGAGTGTCGTCAGGTGGAGCCCGCTGATGACGAGCGCGTGATAGGTGCCTGTGCGGCGAAAGTGCTCCACCCAAATCTGCTCGAGGCGCGAGACGTCTCCGAGCAGGATGGCGCGCATCATGCCGCTCGAATACGGATCGTCCGGATAGATCCGCTCCAGGCGCTCGAGCGCTGCCTCGCGTGCGCCGAGCAGAGCCGCGAGGTAGCGGTTCCCGCACGCTCCCTTGACCTCGATCCGGGACTTGCCGTCGGCCGAGGCGACCCAGTGGATGTCGCGCCGCGCCAAGTATTGCACGAAATCGAACGCGCCCGGATTGCGGTAGTTGTGCGGCTTTCGCATCCGCGCGTCGATTTCGATCCGCTGGCCAAAGTGGAGGTCCGGCGCGGTCTCCTCTTCCTTCAGGTAGAACGACACCTGGACGCGTGCGCCCTTCTCCAACTCGAGCACGAAGCGCTCCTTGCCGGGGAACAGCAGCGGCGGTTCCACCACGCAGCCCTCGAGCGTCATGGCCTCGCCGGGAGTGAACTCGATCTCGGGCGGAGGTCCAGGCCGATGGTGCCGCTCGGCAACGATGCCGCCGCACCATGCAGCTGCCGTAACCGCGAGCAGAGCCGCGTGGGCATGGCGGAGCCGGATGGACACGATCGATGCCACCACCAGCGCGCCCAGAGCCGGCCATGCGCGGTCCGCCGGCAAATCCAGCCAACGGGAAGCGGCAACACCGGCCGCCAAACCGAGCGCGGGAAGAACGAGAGAATCGCGCACTCACATAAGTAGTGTGTTTTGGAGGGAAAAATTCTCTGCTACGCTGAAGATTGATGCGATTTTTTCTCACTCTGGCCAGTTTTCTCTTTTCTTTCGCCTGGGCGGCGGACCAGCACGTCGGCCGGCGCGCACCCGGATTCGCGTTGCCGGACCTCAACGTGAACTACCACGACCTCGGCGACTATCGCGGCAAGCTGGTACTCCTCGACTTCATCCAGACCACCTGCCCGGTGTGCCAGACGTCCCAAAAAATCTTCGAGCGGATTCGCCTCAAGTACCCCGACAAGGTTCAGGTGATCTCGGTTGTATTACCCCCGGACACCCAACAGTCGGTGCGCACCTTCATCGCGACCTACGCGATCAAGACACCCGTCTTGTTCGACTGCGGTCAGGCCACGGGTTCCTATTTGAAGCTCACGCCGCAGAAGCCCACGATCACCTTTCCGAACCTTTTCATCATCGATCGCAACGGGATCATTCGCGCCCACCACGAATACTCGGGTATGGATGAGAAGTACTTCGAACAGTTGGATCCACTGATGGCGGAGGTCGAATCGATCCTCGCTGGCCCGGCCGCGGGTCCCGCGAAGCCGCCCGCTCCCGCTGCTCCGAAGCCGGCCGTTCCAGCGAAGAAGTAGCGGCTCCGGTCAGCTCCGAGGCGGGACGGCCCGTGAGCGGCGCTGGCGAATCGAGAAGAGCGTGGTCTCGGTCCGCAACAGCAGGCGATCCCCAGCGATCGCGGGAGTCGCTTGAATCATCTCCTCGAGTTCGTTGACCCGGATCACCTCGAACTTTTCCCCGGCGTTCACCACGAACGTTTTGCCCTCTTCGCTCGAACAGAAGATCTTGCCGTCATAGGCCCATGGCGACGAAGTGAAGTTCCCTGCATTGACATCGAGCCGGTTGCGATAGGCCACCTTTCCGGTCTTGGCGTCGAGCTGACTCAGAATGCCGGTTTCGGTCAGCACGTAGATCGAGCCCCGGTAGGCGACCGGCGTCGGGAGGTAGGTTCCCACGCGCGGTTCCGACCAAGCGACATATGCATTGGACCGCTCCCCTTCCGCCAGCGTGATGTCGCCCGAAGCGCCTGGGCGAATCGCGTAAAGCGCCTTTCCGCGTCCACCATCGACATGGAGCATTCCACCGTAGGCGAATGCGCTCGGGATCGGCGCGTCTGCCGGTCCGCTCATCCGCCACAGTTCCCTGCCCTCGAGGTCATAGCTGATGAGCGCGCGCGGCCCCACGGTGATCACCTCGGTGCGGAGCGCGTGCTTCCAGACGAATGGAGTGGACCATCCTGAGCGGAACTCCCCGGTGCCGAGTGTCCGCTGAGTACGCCAGATTAGTTCGCCCGTGCGCTTGTCGTACGAGGCGGCGAACTGGCTCTTCTGGTTATCGCTAACCACGATCAGTTGATTGCCAGCCAGCACGGGCGAGGCCGCGGTTCCGAATTCGAGGTAGATCGGGAACGCTTCCATCGGCGTCTTCCAAAGCTGTTTCCCGTCGAGGTCGAATGCCCACAACCCGAGGTTCGCGGTGAAGACATAAACGGACTTGCCATCGCTCACCGGCGTTTCCGACGTGAAGCTGTTCTTACGATGCCGGCCACCCGGTGGACGTCCCGTGTGGAACTCGCGCTTCCAGACGAGCGAGCCGGTTTTCAGATCGAGGCAGTAGAGGAAGTAGTGCAGGTTGACTTGGTGCGGCAGCTCGAAGTCGCGCTCCATTACCTTGTCCATCACTTCCTTTTCGCTGAGGCCCTTCTTCATCAGCTCGGCTACGTACTGATTGCTGTATTCGGTCCCCGCCTGCGGCTTCTTCGACTCACCGTCGGTCACCGCCGCCGTGACGAAGACGCGCCCACGCACGACGATCGGCGAAGACCAGCCTCGGCCGGGGATCACTGACTTCCACTCGATGTTCTCGGTCTTCGACCAGCGGTCCGGAAGCTTGGCGGCACCTTCGAAAGCGGGGTTCGAATCCGGACCTCGGAACTGCGGCCAGCCAGGATCGGCGGCGAGCGCGATCACGGCGGTGGCAACAACGGTGATGGGAAGTATTCGCATTCCCCGGGCGATTCCGCACCCGCCCTCGGAGCGGACGGCGAGCAGACTCTTGATTTGCGCCATGATTCATTGTCTCCAACGCGAGAAGAGCTGCCGAGGGTGCCTGCCATCCGCCGAATCGCCGGGCAAGTGGCACCTTCTTGCGTTCGTCAACGCGGCCTCAAACGGCTGCCGCAATCCGTGGGGTCTACTTCGCCCCCGCAACCTTCTTGAACGCGTCCGTCACTGCGGTCTTCCGCTTGATCACCGCGATCTTCTTCGCATCGCCCTCGGCGCCCTGTTTCTCGATCGCCTCACGATACCGCTCCTGATGATCGGCGAGGCCGAGTGGAGTCTCGTCCGCGGAGTTCTTCACGTCCAACCGCGCGCCCTTGGCATGGAGGAACTCGATCACTTCCGGTGATCCACCCAGCGCCGCGATATGCAGGATGGACTGATTCTGTCGTGGCAGCGTGATCGGCTCCACCGGATCGGGGATCTTTTCGGTGGGGTTGTAGAGCATGTTCAGATCGGCGCCGCGCGCGAGCAACTCCTCCGCCGCCGCGCGATCGCCCGCCATCACTGCGACCGAGAAGGGTGTATGGCCGTCCTTGCGCAACTGATTCGGATTGCCACCGCGATCAGCCAACAGCTTCAACAGTTGAAGATTGCGCGAACTCGCGGCGATGTGGAACGCCGATGATCCAGGCGGTGCGGGATTGATGCGGACGTCGCCCGCGGGGCCAGCGGTCGGATAGAGCGTCGGGCGATTCGGATCGGCACCACCATCGAGCAGCAGCCGCGTGATCGCGAGTCCGTCTTCGATATCGGACTTCGGTGCGAGCGCGTCCGCTCGCCCGATTGTCAGCAGCGCGGCCTTGCCACCGTAGGCACCGCCGCGGCGAAACTCGAGCCCGAGCGTGGCGTTCGCGACGGCAAGCGCCGCGCCATGCAGCGGCGTGTATCCGGAACCATCGGCGGCCACCGCCTTGGCTCCACGATCGAGCAACAGCTTTGCCATTGCGAGATCGGCGCGGAACTTCTGCGAACTCCCTGCCGCGGCCGGCGCACCCCTGCCGGGGACGAAGGTTTCCTTGGGTTGATCCCAGTTGTAGAGCGCCGCGAGCAGCGGGGTCGTGCCGTCGGCCGATTGCTGATTCGGATCGAGTCCTTTATCGAGCAGCATTCGCGCGGACTCGACATCGTGCCGCTGCACCGCGAAGAACAACGCATTCAGGCCGCCCTTGCGGCTCGTGTATTGCCCGTCGTTGTTCCACGGGATTCCGGTCTTGCCGAGCGTCACGGTGGTCGGAATGTAGATCGTGTACTTGACGTCCCAGCTCTTGGTCACCGGCTTCACATCGGCGCGCTTGTCGAGCAGCATCCGCACGATCTTTGGATGCCCCATCGCCCACATCAGCGCCGTCTGCTCGAACTTGCGGTCTTTCGCGTTCGGATTCGCACCGCGTTCGAGCAGCATCTTGACGGTGTCGGTCTGTCCGAGCCGGCACGCGGCCATCAGCGGCGTCTCGCCGTTTTCGCGCGCCACGTTCGGATCGGCGCCCTTGACCAGCAACAACTCGATCATCGCTGGCGAGGCATTCGTGATCGCGAGCAGCAACGGACCGATGCCCATCTCGTTCGTCAAGCTCGGATTCGCGCCCTTGGCCAGCAGCAGTTCCGCCATCCGGACATTTCCACGATGAGCCGCCCAGCCGAGCGCGGTGGTGCCATCTTCCTCGCGAACGTTGACGTCCGCGTTCTTGCGCAGAAGTGATTCCACGGCCGCGAGGTCGTCGGCGCGCGCGGCCTCGGTCAACGGCTGCGCGGCGAGCGGCCACGCGGCCAGCGCCAGCGCGAGCAACCAGCGCATCGCCTAGACCTCCAGCCGGTTCAGACGGCCGGTGCTGTCACCGAACTTCTCGGTGGGCACGCCCACCCGATCGAGCATCGTCAGATACAGGTTGGTCAGCGGCGTCTCATCGCCCGCGAACTTCAGGTAGCGCCCACCCTTGATACGGCCGGCCGCGCCGCCCGCGAGGATGATCGGCAGATCGCGCTGGCTGTGCGACGTGGGCACGCTCAGGTTGCTTCCGTACAGGATCAGCGAATGATCGAGCAGCGTGGAATTGCCTTCCTTCAGGTTCTCGAGTTTGCCGAGGAAGTAGGCGAACAAGCGCGACTGATCCACGTTGATCTTGGCCAACGCATCGAGTTTGTCCTTCTCGAAGTTGTGATGCGAGATCTCGTGATGGCCCATCGCGACACCGATGTGCGGATAGTTGATCGAGGTGGCTTCGCGGCCGTAGAGGAAGGTCCAGACGCGGGTCAGATCGGCTTGAATCGCGAGCGTCTGGAGATCGAACATCAACTTCACGTTGTCGACCCACGCGTCGGGAACGCCCGAAGGCCGCTCCACGCCGGGAAGATCCTTCAGCGGCTTCCGCATCGCGACATCGATCCGGCGCTCGATATCGCGGATCGACTCGACGTACTCATCGAGCTTCCGCCGGTCGGCCGCGCCGAGTTGCCTTTTCAGTTCCGCGATTCGCTCGGTGACGGTATCGAGGCTACTACGATCGGATTGCTGTCGCGCGGCCGTGGCGGCCGGATCGATGCGTCCACCTTCGCCGAACAGCCGTTCGAAGACGCGGCGCGGGTTGTATTCGAACGGCAATGGCACGGTCGCGTTCTTGAATACCGGACCTACGTGCGCGTTGTTGACGCTCACCTTTTCCGCGGCGAGTTCGAGCGAGGCGAACTGGGTCTCCTTGCCGAGCGATTGCGCGGCCAACTGGTCGATCGAAATCCCGACCTGGATCTTCCCCTTCGTCATTTCGACGCCGGTGAGAAACGAGGCGATCGCGCGATCGTGAAATCCAGGCTTCGAGCGATCCGGATCGGACGAGAGTCCGCTGAAGATCACGAACTTGTCTTTGTGCTGGGCCAGTGGAGCGAGCGCTTCGCTGAACTCGAAGTTCGAGCCTTCGCCTTTCGGCTTCCAGCGGTCCTGATCCACGCCGAGCGGATAGACGATGAAGCCGAGCCGGCGCACGGGTGCGGCCGCGGTCAACCGTTCAGCACGCAACGCGGGAATCATCGCGTCGAGCAGCGGCAGGGCAAACGCCGTGCCCGCTCCGCGCAAAATCATTCTTCGGGGAATGTGTTTTTTCGTGACAATCATGCCGATTACCGCTCCTGCGTCTGTCTCATTTGGAAGGGCGCACTCTTTACGATAGCCGCTACGAGATCGTCGAAGCGAAAGCCCCCCGGCTCGATCTCGCGCATGATGGCGCGCACGGTGGGCTGATCGCGCGCCTCCAACTGCCTTCCTAGCGCGTAGGTCAGCAGGCGCTCCGTGGTTCCACGAACGAAATCGTGCGGATCCTCGAGGATGCGCTGCTTCAATCCTCGCGGACCGTCGAATGGCTTGCCGTTCGGCATCGCGCCCGCCGCATTGACCGGAGCGCCGTCGTCATGGGTCCGCCAGCGGCCGATCACGTCGAAATTCTCGAGACCGAATCCGAGCGCGTCGATCCGGTTGTGGCAGGCCGCGCAAGTTGGATTCTTGCGGTGGTTCTCCATGCGTTCGCGCGTGGTGAGCTTCTTCATGTTCGCGGTGGACTCTTCGAGTGTCGGCACGTTCGCGGGAGGCGGTGGCGGCGGCGAGTTCAACAGATTGTCGAGAATCCACTTTCCGCGCAGCACCGGCGACGTACGCGCCTGGTGCGAAGTCAGCAGCAGCACACTGCCTTGCGTGAGCAGTCCGCCACGTCTTTCGTTACCGGTCAGCGACACGCGCCGGAACCCGGGCCCGGTCACGCCGGGAATCGCGTACACGCTCGCCAAACGTTCGTTGAGATAAGTGTAATCCGCGCCGAGCAGATCGAGAATGCCGCGATTCTCACGCAGGATGCTTTGCACGAACATGCGCGTTTCTGTTTGAAACGCGGAAGCGAGCGCGGAGTCGAACTCGGGGAAGAGCGCCTTGTCGGGCTCGACATCTGGAAGGCCACGCAGGCCGAGCCATTGCGCGGCGAAATTTTCGGCCAGTGCGGTGGAGCGCGGATCGGCGAGCATCCGCCGGATCTCGCCATTGAGCGCTCTCGGATCACGCAGACGGTCCTGGCTCGCTGTGTCGAGGAGCGCGTCATCCGGAATCGTGCTCCACAGGAAGAAGGAAAGCCGCGAAGCGAGTTCGAAGGCGGAGACCGGATGGATCGAGCCAGACGGGGCTCCCGTGGGATCGAATTCGAGACGGAAGAGAAAGTCCGGCGCGAGGAGCAGATCGCGGATCGCCGCGGCGATCGATTGTTCGAAGTTCCCCTTGTTGCGCGTGGTGGAGAAGGTGGCGAGGAACGGACGCAGATCCGCCGGCGTGACATCGCGACGGAAAGCCCGCCGCGCGATCGGCGAGAGGATTTTCGCCGCGCACGTAGGCTCTTCGCTCGCATTCACGGGCTTGCAGACGAAGATCCGCCGGCGGCTGGGCGTGTCGCTCACTCCCGCGGACGCGAACGGACCCGCGATCTCGATGCGGGCGAGCGTTGGCGGTCCGGGTTGTCCGTCGAACGCAGCCTCGCCCGCGGTCATGCCGCCAATTTCGAAGAGCTTGACGCGCTTTCCATCGACACGAAAGTCGAGGGCCGGGCGAATCGCGGTCCCGAGCAGATCGAGCGGACCACCGAGGGCAGACCCACCCGCCCCGGAGACATCGGAGACCGGCCCCTCTTTCTCGGCGTATTCGTCGGGGAACGTCACCACCACTGAATGAGAACCCGCCGTCACTTTCACCGCGGTGCGGAAGAAGCGCACGCCTTCGGTGGGCGTGAGACTCTCCTTGACGAGAAACGCGCGCAGTTGATACTCGCCGTCCTGGGGAAAGTAGTGCTTCACGCGGACGCCTCCGCGAGTGCCGAATGGCATGCCCTCCTGCCAAGCGGCCTGTGTCCCGGTAGCGGGATAGATTTCAGTGACGGCCGACGCTTCACTCGTGCCCGTGGCGAGTTCACTGACGCGCCGCGCGACTTTCAGGTAGCGTTCGAGCAACAGCGGCGACATCGAGAGGGCATCAGCGATATTGTCGAAGCCCGCCGCGATTCCATCTTGCGGAAGCTCGGCGGCGACAGGCAAGTCGATCGCGAGCACGTCGCGGATTGCGTTGGCGTACTCGGTACGATTCAGCCGCTGCACAACGGGTCTTCCCACAAACGGCACCTTGCGGGCCGCCGCATCGAGCTCCGCGGTGAGTCCTGTTGCGAAGGCGCGCAAGCCAGCGTCATCTGGCCGCGGCGCGCTCAGCGGTGGCATCTCACCAGCCCGAACCTTTCGCGCAACCTTGTCCCAGATGTCGGGCCGCTCGGCCGGGTTCGCCGATGGGATCGAATCGAGTTCGAGCCGTCCGGCCTTGACCTGCTTGTTGTGGCAGCCAACGCAGTACTTCTTGATGAAATCGTCGCGCGTCACCGCCTGGGCGGCGAGGAGCGCGGGGAACAGGAGAGCGAATGCGCGCATCAGTCTTTTCGCAGAGCCGGAAGCAGCTTTTCGAGACCCTTCAAATTCAACGATAGCGCCAGTTCCGCGTCGAGATCCTCGCGATGTCCGAGGATTCCGATGGGTCCGCGATAGCCGCTCGCCACCACCGCTCGTAGCATCGCCAGCTCCTGATCTCCCTCGCCGACGGGCAGGATCTTGGTGCCCATTTTCATCCCGTTGATATTGATCGCGAGCAGGTAGCGCTGCATCTTCGCGAGCATTTGCGGGAATCGCGAGATGTGATCGTGGCCGTGGTGGAAGTTGTACACGATGCCCACGTTCGGCATCTTCACGCGTTTGATGACTTCAATCTGGTTCTCGGGTTCGCCGAACCAGCCGCCGTGATTGTAGAGCCCGACCTTGGCGCCGATCGCCTTGGCTTCGCGCGCGACCCGCGTCACGGCGGCGGCCGCTGCTTCCACCTTCTGATCATCCGGCAGCGCGTCGAAGCTCTTGTCGAGTCCGAGCGAAAGCCACAGCTCCGTGCGTATCTTACGGCGCGCCAAGAGCTCGACGATTTGAGGCAGCTTGCTCGGCTTGGCCGCGTCCACGGGATAGGGCGTCCAGAAGCCGTGGAGCTTGATGCCACGCTTGGCGAGCGCGTCCATTTCGCGATCCCAATCGGGGATGTCTTTGTCGCGCCAGTCATAGACGAATCTGGTGATGCCGAGGCGATGCATCATCTCGGCGCGTTCTTCCGGTCCGCGTTTCTTCGCGTCGAACGGCACGATGCACCACGCGACGAGGTTCGACTTGGCGAAAAGCTCGGGCACGCCGGACTTGGCTGCCGCGGCCAGGAGCCCGGCCGCCAGCATGAGTGCGGCCGCGAAACGGTTCGTGAGCATGTTCACTAGCAGTATACTGGCTCATCCGGTTCATCCGCGACCAGCGCACGCGCGGCTCCCCAGCCCATTTGAGAGTAAGATCGGAGTTGCCCGCCCAATCGCTGCCCCGCGTCGATGGATTCGGCGGTTTTCCCGCCGCCAGCCTCGGCGAACGCTTTCGCGAACTCGGCCTCGACCGCGCCTATGTCCGCGCGCACTCGACCGGCGCCGACACACTCTGGTCACCGCTGACGCCCACCCGGGCGGCCATTCATGATGACGAGCCGCTTCCTGTCGCGTTCCGCCTTTGGTTCTGCGGCCGCCCGGTGGAACCGTCGCTAGTGGCCGATGGCCTCGGGGCAGCACTCGCGCGGGACTGCGAGGAATCGGGCTTGCTGGAACGAAACGCGACCGGCTCTCTCACCGCGCCTTTCCACTTCCGCACCGCCGGTGGGGTGTACCTGTTCAGCGACTACATCGGCCACTCGGACGCCGTCATGGGGGCTGGACAAACCACTGCGGTTTTGTTTCAAGCGGCCCGGCCGGCCGTGGCGATCGGCAGCGCATTCGATCTCGGCTGCGGTGCTGGCACGCTCGCGTTTTTGCTAGCCCCCTGGTGCCGCCGTGTGGTTGCGTCGGACCTCAACGTACGCGCCATCCCTTTCGTCGAACTCAACGCGCGGCTCAACGGACTCGACAACATCGAAGCCCGCGCCGGGAGTCTCTTCGATCCGGTCCCGGGAGAGCAATTCGACCTAATCGTCTCGCAGCCGCCCTACTATCCCGACGCCGCACCGGGCAATTCGCAGACACTCCTTCATGGAGGCCCGCGTGGGGACGAACTGGCGCTCCGCGTCATCGAAGGACTGCCGGATCACCTCACGCCGCGCGGCCGGGGAATCGTCTTCGCGGCGCGCACGGGCACGGCTGCCAACCTGGCGCTCGACCGCCTGCGTGTGCTCGAGTTGACCGCCGGATTCCGCGAGCCTTCTGGAGCCGAACAGACGATAACCATCGTCGAGCAAGCGGCCCCCGAGCGGCCCGCCGGATTTCGCCGCGCAACCGTGCTCGGCCAGGAGTGGGGCACAATCGGAGAAAGCCGGATCTCCGATATCATGGCGTGATGGGATCGATCACGATCCTGCTGCATCGCTGGCGCGGAGGGGGATCGCTTGGCGCTCGACGAAGTGGTCGCGGTGGTTTATCCGGAAATGCGGCGGATCGCCGAAGGCCACCTGCGCCGCGACCAGGACCGCTATGCGCTGTCTCCAACCGCGCTCGTTCACGAGGCATACCTGCGTCTGCTCGATGCCGAACCGTCGGAGGCGGAAAACCGGGTGCATTTCTGCCGGGTCGTATCGCGCGGCCGGCGCCGGCTTGGTGTCCGCGGGCAAACAGATCGGCGAACCATTCGCCGTGACGCCGAAAAGGCTGGGACCACCCGCCGGCCCGAGCTACGATCGCGTCGCCGACTTGTTGGAGAATCTGGAAGAGGCGGCCACGCGCTCGTGATCATTCTCGACGCCAACATCCTGCCGTACGCCTACGACGCAAGTTCATGTGACATCGCGTACGCGGCAATCAGCATGTGTTCGGCCCGTCCGGCGGCGCAAAGAACCATCGAAGACGCCCGGGGAAAGGCCACGCCGCCACCTGCCTCTGGCAAAGCTCAATTCAATTCCCGATCCTCGTCACGTCTGACCGCGAGCAAGTCCCTCACCATCGCGAGATTGATTCCAGTACCGCCCGCTCAGCGCCGCTGAAGCGCACGGTTGCCGCGCGCCTGCTACGTGCCGCTGAACCGTGCTCGCAGCGCCCGCTTGTTGAACTTGCCGACGCTCGTCTTCGGCACGGCATCGATCACCACCACGTCATCCGGCAGCCACCATTTGGCTACTCTGCCGCTCAGATGTTCGAGGATCTCCTCCTTCGTCACCGTCTCGCCAGGACGGGGAACCACGCACGCCAGGGGACGCTCCTGCCACTTCGGATGGGGCACGGCGATCACCGCGGCTTCCATCACCTTTGGATGCGCCATGATCGCGTTCTCGAGGTCGACGCTCGAAATCCATTCGCCACCGGACTTCACCAGATCTTTCGTGCGGTCCATGATCTGGATGTAGCCTTCGGCGTCCACGGTCGCGACATCGCCCGTGCGGAACCAGCCGTCCTGGAACGACTCGGGCGCGGCTTGCTCCGCCGGGCGCGGATCGTCATAGTAGCCGCTCGTGATCCACGGTCCGCGGACCTGCAATTCGCCCATCGTCGCGCCGTCCCATGGAACCTCAGCGCCATCGTCGCCGAGAATGCGGAGCTCCACGCCCGGGGCCGGCAGGCCATGGCGCGCGCGGAAATCGTACTTCTCCTTCGCCGGCAGATCGTCCATGTGCGACTTGAATCGCATCACGGTTGCCATGGGCGACGTTTCGCTCATACCCCAGCCAAGCCGGAACTCGAGCCCGTACTTCTCGCCGTACTGCTCGACGAGCGCGCGAGGAGTCGCCGAGCCCGCGGCGAGCACGCATCGCAGCGACGAGATGTCAGTGGGATGCTGATCGAGGTAGGCGAGCAACTGCATCCACAACGTCGGAACGCCGAAGGTGAACGTCACCCGCTCCTGCTCGATCGCCGATCCGATGCCGGCAGGTTGGAGGCTCCGTCCGCTCAGTACGAGCTTCGATCCCATCGCGACGGCCGCGTACGGAAAGCCCCAGCCGTTGGCATGGAACATCGGCACCATCTGGAAGATCACGTCGCGCTCGCAAATTCCGAACGTGTCCTGTTGCGCGAGCATCATCGTGTGCAGATACATGCCTCGATGCGTGTACCAGACGGCTTTCGGATTCCCGGTCGTTCCTGACGTGTAGCAGGTTCCGAAAGCCGCGCGCTCATCGATCTCGGGCCACGAGTAGCGGGTATCCGGCGCGGCGGCGAGCGCGGCTTCGTAGTCGAGTTCCGGACCTTCGTATGTCTCGTCCGGCAGCACGATGATCCGCTCCACGCACGGGATTTGTCCCTTCAAACGCTCGAGCACGGGCATGAGGGAAGCGTCGGCGAAGATTACACGATCCCCGGCGTGATTGATGATGTAGGCGAGTTGATCGTCAGCGAGCCGCAGATTCAGCGGGTGCAGCACCGCGCCGAGGCACGGCACGGCCCAATACAGTTCGAGGTGCCGGTGACTGTTCCAGCAGAGCGTTCCAACGCGATCTCCTTCACGAATTCCCAGCGAAGCCACGACATGCGCCAACCGGTGGACCCGTGCGTGAAAGTCGCGAATCGTGTACCGGAAGACCGACGAGCCGTAGCGGCTGGCGATCTCTTTCTTCGGAAAAAGCCGCGCCGCCCGTTCCAACAAGGGGGCGAGCGTCAACGGCGTATCCATCATCAAACCGAACATTCGGGGCGCTCCATCCTTACTGGTATACTACGGTGGCAAAATAAAAGAGATGTATTTCGTTCCCGCTCTTCTGTTCGCGGCCGTGCTGGCATTCGCTCAGGAAGCCGCTCCCGCGAAACCCGCCGATGGACTCTACGCCGTCATCACCACCTCGATGGGCACCATCAAGGCGCGCCTCTTCGAGAAGGAATCGCCCAAGACCGTGGAGAACTTCGTGAACCTCGCCACGGGCCGCGCCGCGTATCTGAACCCGCTCAACGGACTCCCCTCCAAGCGCCCCTTCTATGACGGACTCACGTTTCACCGCGTGATCCGCGAGTTCATGATCCAAGGCGGCGATCCGCTCGGTAACGGAACCGGCGGCACCGAGAACATTCCCGATGAAGTCGAGAACGGACTGAAGTTCGACGCGCCCGGAAAGCTCGGCATGGCCAACGCCGGGCCCAACACCGGAAGCTGCCAGTTCTTCATCACCGAAGTTCCGACAGCGCACTTGAACGGCCTGCACACGGTCTTCGGACAGGTGGTGGAAGGGCAGGAGAGCGTCGCCAAGATCGCGCGCGTGCAGACCAACAACGACCGGCCAACCGAAGACGTGAAGATCGTCAGCGTCGTGATCGAACGGATCGGCGCGGCTCCCGCGGCGAACTGACATGCCATCGCGGCGTGAGTTTCTAGCCGCCTCTGCCGGCGTTGCTTTGCCTCCGGCCTCGCTCATCGACCTCACGATCGTCGAGGCGGCGCGGCTCATCCGCAAGCGCGACGTGTCGCCATCCGGCCTCACGCGCGCCTGTCTCGATCGCATCGATGAGCTGAATAAGAAGTTCAACGCGTTCATCACGGTAGCCTCCGATCAGGCGATGGCCGCCGCAAAACAGCTCGACAGCGAGCGAACGCCGCGCGGTCCGCTGCACGGGATTCCGATCGCCCTGAAGGACCTCTACGACACCGAGGGAATCCGCACCACGGCCGCGAGCGCACTGCTCGCCGGCCGTGTGCCCACGCGCGATGCAACGGTTGTGAAGAGGTTGCGCGAAGCCGGCGCGATCATCCTCGGCAAGCTGAACATGGACGAGTTCGCTTACAACTTCACTGGCGAGGCGAGTCACTTCGGAGTTTGCAGAAACCCGTGGGACAATCGCTATTCACCCGGCGGGTCGTCAGGCGGATCGGCGGTGGCGGTGGCGGCGCGGATGTGCTTTGCCTCGCTCGGATCCGACACCGGCGGATCGATCCGGCTGCCCGCGTCGTTTTGTGGAGTCGTGGGCCTGAAGCCGACCTACGGACTGGTGCCGCTCGACGGTGTGATTCCGCTCGCCTGGTCGCTCGATCACGCGGGTCCGATGTGCCGCACGGTTGCCGACACCGCGGTGATGCTTTCGGCGATGGCGGCCCGGCCGTACAAAACCTCGAGCGATGTGCGCAAACTGCGCGTGGGCGTTCCGCGCCCGGTGTTCTTCGACGCGCTCGCGCCAGAAGTCGCCAAGTCGATCGACAGCGCGATCAAAGTGATCGAAAGGCTCGGTGGGCAGGTGCGCGACGTGACATTGCCCAGGATCGAGCCCACGGTGATCGTGCGCGCCGAGGCGCTCGCCTATCATCGCCAATACTTGCCGGCGAACGAATCACGCTATCAGCCAAAGATCGTCGGCGAGATCAAGGAAGGCGAAAAGGTCTCCGCCGCGGACTACGCATACTCGATTCGTAACCTGCACGAGGTTCGCCAGAGCATCGCCAGCACGTTCGAGCAAGTCGACCTTTTGGTGACGCCAACCGCTCCGGAGCCGCCTTTCCTTCTGGGGTCGAATCCCGATTTCCGCTTTCTGCGAAATACCATCCCGTTCAATATTCTCGGTATCCCCACGATGTCGATACCCTGCGGATTCACCGAAGCGGGACTTCCTCTCGGCATGCAGATCAGCGGGCCGATGAACGGCGAGGATCGCGTCTTCTCTCTGGCCCATGCCTATGAGCGGGCCGAAGGCTGGATCAACCGCCGCCCCGGAGCCTAGACGGTGCGCATCGAAGATCGTGTCGTCATCGTCACAGGTGGAGCGATGGGTATCGGCGCGGCGTTGTGCCGGCGATTCGCGCGCGAGAAAGCCGCCGGCGTGGTGGTGGACATCGACATCGATGCCGCGCGCGCCGTCGCCGGTGAATTCGATGGCTTGGCGATCCGCGCCGATGTCTCGAAACAATCAGACATGGACGCTGTCGCGGAGTCTACCCTCGAACGCTTCGGCCGCATCGACATCTGCTGCTCGAACGCCGGGATCTTCGGCGAGCACGGCGGCATCGAAGTGCCCGGCCCGGTGTGGCAACGCGTTTGGGAGGTGAACGTGCTCGGACATCTGCATGCCGCGCGCGCCGTCCTGCCGCACATGCTCGAGCGGGGGGAAGGCTATCTCGTGCAAACGGTCTCGGCGGCGGGTCTGTTGAATCAGATCGATGGCGCGCCCTATGCGGTCTCGAAGCACGCGGCGATCGGGCTCGCCGAATTCCTGTCGATCGAGTACGGCGATCGCGGAATTCGCGTCTCCTGTATTTGTCCACAAGGCGTGCAAACTCGCATGCTCACGGGCGATTCCGAGGCTCCGCCGTTCCTTCTCGAAGGAGCCGTCACCGCCGAACATGTCGCCGATTGCGCGATTCGCGGTATCGAGGAGGAGCGCTTCCTGATTCTGCCGCATCCGGAAGTGGACGAGTTTCGCAAACGCAAGGCCGACTATGACCGCTGGCTGCGTGGAATGCGGCGCCTTCGGGCGAAGGTTCAGTCCGATTCCGAGTAGCGCAGCGCGACGATCGTGATGTTGTCCGGTCCGCCGGCGAGCAGCCCAGCCTGCAGGAGTTGCTCCGTCATGACGTCAACCGCACCGCCGGAAGTGAGAATCCGCGACATGGTCTCTTCGCCCGCCGGACCGTACAAACCATCCGAGCAGAGAAGAATGACGTCACCATCCTCGAAGATCTCGTTGTAGAGGCGCGCCAAGGGAGGCTTCGACCCACCAATCGCCATCGTGAGCCCTTTGCCCATGGCGACGGCGCGCGCCAACTCCGGGCTCCAGCCGTGCGCCTCCTCCAATTCGCTGGACACCGTGTGATCGTAGGAGATCTGCGTCAGCACTCCATAGCGGAAGCGATAGGCGCGCGAATCACCCACGTTTCCGATCCAAAACCTCGGCCCGCGCCACCGGACGAGCACGATGGTCGACTTCATCCCAGTGCAATCCGGGCGTTCGAACGCAGCACGCCGCACCGCTCGATCGGCTGCGGTCACGGCATCGCGAACCGGCCTCTCGGGGTCGGTGTCCGCGGTGTTACGGAGATACGCGGCGACAGTATCGACCGTGATCGCCGAAGCGAGTTCACCGCACGCGGCTCCCCCGACACCATCGGCGATGATGGCTAATCCGATGTCCTCGTGAATGGCAAACGCATCCTCGTTGACCTTGCGTACGTTGCCAGTGTGCGTGACACCGGCGATCTCGACTCGACTCATCTGGCGGGTTTAGTTCCGCGGCGGGCGTTTCGACTTCGGAAGACCAGCCACTACCAGATCGTACGACTGCCGGAGCAGCCGTTTCAACTCCGCCTTGGGAATCGCCTCCTCGTTTTCGAGCGCCACCCATTTCGCGCGTGCCAGGTAGGGCGCCGGAATCACGCCGGGACGCTCGACCAGTTCGGGGAATTCCCCGGGAGTCACCTTGAAGGAGAGGCACACCGGAGCGGGCTCGAGACAGGTGACGGCGAACATCTTCGCGCTCACTTTCAGCACGAGGTCATTGCCCCACTGCACGTTCTCTTCCGCGCCTGGAAACGCCAGGCACACCTTGCGAACCCAATCGGTCAGCATTTCAACCAAAGAGCCTCTCGGCGGTGTTCCAGAGAATGTCACGCTTCGCCTCCGGTGCCAGCGGCGCCATCAGGACTTTGTCGAACTCGGCGGCCGTGCTCTCGATCAGATCGGATCCGGCCAGCAGTCTCGAGGAGGGAACGTGCGCGGCGAGTTCCATCACGTGGTGCGGCATCAGCGATGACACCTCAACATAGATGTTCGCGCAGACTTCGGCCGCCACGATGCACTCGTGCATGTAGACGCTGCCGCCGCCGTGTCCGAGAATGACCGGCAGTTCCGGAAACTTGCGCGCCTTGAGAATGTAGAGCGACGGCAAGGAGAACGGCACACCCGTTCCGGTGTGCACGATTACCGGCAGCTTGTGACCGGCCGCCGCGGCGAAGAGGAAGTCGCTACGGTCCGAAACAGGATTCAATGCCTGATACTGCGGCTGCAACTTGAGCGCCTTGAATCCCCACGACTCCACACATCGCTTCAACTCTTCCCGGAACTCGCTCTCTGGAAGGAACGGCGGAATGCACGCGCATCCGATAAGGCGATCGGAATGGACCCGAACCGCTTCTCCGATCAGATCATGCTGCGCGCGATGATCCTCCACCACCGGGAACGGGATCACCACCGATCGATCGACGCCATGGGCGTCCATCGAGCGCAGAAGCTCTTCCACCGTCTGCGTCCGCCCGCTGTGACGGGCGGCGCCCAAGTGTGTGTGTGTGTCGAAGACGCGGAATCCGTGTTTCACATTGCCTCGAGGATCTTGTCTCCCATCGCGCCAGTCGATAACCGTCCGCCCATGTCGGCGGTGCGATTGCCGGGATCGGCGAAGACCTCTTCCACGGCCCGTTCGATGGCGCGGGCCGGAGCGGGAAGTCCCAGCCAGTCTAACATCATTGCCACGGATAGTATCATCGCCACGGGATTCGCGATGGCCTTGCCGGCGATGTCGGGCGCCGATCCGTGCGCGGGCTGAAAGACCGCATGTCGATCGCCGATATCGGCGGACGGCGCCATGCCCATGCCGCCCACGAGCGAAGCCGCGAGATCGGAGAGAATGTCGCCGAACATGTTCTCGGTCACGAGCACATCGAAATCGCGCGGACGCCGCACCAGGAACAGCGCCGCCGCGTCGACATAGCAGTGGTCCACGCGTACGTCCGGAAACTCGGGCGCGATCTCGTAGAATACCTGGCGGAAAAAGGCCATCGACGGCAGCACGTTCGCCTTGTCGACCAGAGTGAGATGCTTCCGCCGCCCCTGCGCCACGCGGAACGCCGCGCGAATCACACGCTCAGCGCCGTGGCGCGAGATCCGCATCGTGTCACGGACTTCGCTCGCGTCCTTCGCATAACTCTGCTTGCGAGAGAAGAACAGACCCTCGGTGCTCTCGCGGATGATCGCGAAATCGATCTCACCCGTCGCGTAGCCTTTCAACGGCGTGTCGTCCGGATGGTACAGCCGCACCGGACGCAGTCCGTTGTAGAGTTCGAGAATCTCGCGGATGTCGATCTGCGGTGCGATCTCGGTTCCGCCGGACAGCCGGACATCCGGAAGTCCCATCGCCCCGAGCAGAATCGCGTCGCACGCGCGCACCTTGTCCATCGTCGCCGGCGGCAGGGCGTCGCCGGACTTCAGGTACTCGCCCGCTCCCACCGAATACTCTTCCAGCGCGAACTTGACGCCTTCCAGCCGCGATTCCGCAGCCTTCAGCACGCGGATTCCCTCCGCGGTTACTTCCGGTCCGATACCATCGCCCGGAAGAACCGCGATTCGAAATGTTTTGCTCATCCTGACTATGATCGCCGAGTTTCGGTCCGCTCAGTTCGCCAGCGGCGGACCGCCCGGAACCAGAATCGCCCGCCGTCCGCCTTCGGGATACGGGCTTCGCTTCGCCGTGAAGTTCGCGCTCAGATACTCGCCCATGAACACCGGTCCCGACATCGTATCGCCTGACACCGAACCCGTGAAGGTGAACGTGATGGAATCGCCCGGAACGCTCGTGGTGCTTTGCAGCTTCACCTGATTGCCTTCGATCGTGCCGAAGATGTCGCGCACCGCGAAGTCGCCCTTGTGGGATCCGCGCAGCCGGCTTCCATCCTGTTCGAGCGTGATTGTGTGTTGGCTCTTGCTCGAGAAGAACTCGAGGTTCACCTCCCAGCGCCCGCTCAGATTGGCGGACGGAGCAGCGGTCGCGGGCTTCGGGCTCCGCTTTTCGGAAAGCACTTCGAACAGCCGCCGGGCAACGATCTCGTCGTCACCGGGCCGCATCATCCACGCAGTGATCTCGATCGATGTCTTGCCGGTATCGGGCGCGCGGCGTCCGCGGAAGCCGCTGTTGGCGCCGAGCGCGATGCGCGGCTTGCTGCGCGCCACGATCTCGGCAATCTCCTCGCCCGTTACATGCAGCTTGTCCGGATCCCAGGAGATGTTCAATGCCGGACTCTTGTTCGAAAGCCCGCGCGGCAGGCGGACCTCCAGTTCGAGTCCGCTGATCGAGGACAGCCGTTTCGAGATCGTGTCGAGGTAACCGAGCCACTTCTTCCATTCGGCTTCGTGATCGCGCTTGACCCAGGCTTCGACGGCCGCCAGCATTCCAAGCGTCTCTTCGCGGCCGACCTTGTTGTCGCGGCCCGGACCGTGATGCGGCGAACTCGCCTGCCATGCCGACATCAGGATGTCCTTGCGCCCCAGCAGCAGACCCGCGCATTGCGGTCCGCAAATCGCTTTGCCGCCGCTGTAGGCCACCACAGTCGCGCCCCGCTGCAAATGAACGTTCGGTATCGTCAGGACTTCCGCCGCCGCGTCGATCAGAATCGGAATGCCCCAGGGCTTCGCCATGCGCGCGACGTTCTCGGTCGATAGCGGACCCGAATCGGCCGACGCGCCCGCCGACAGATAGATCATCGCCGTGCGCGGACCGAGCGCGCGCTGGAACTCCTCCGCTGTGTCGACGGTGATCATCTTCACACCGATATTGCGGATCGCGTGATCATAGGCGCTACGAGCCGATCGCGGCGCGACCACTTCGGTCTTGTCGAGGCCCGTCAAGTCCGGAATGCGCAGCAGCTTTTCCGGATTCCCGCCGGCGACGCACGCGGCCGCGACGTGCTTCAATCCGCCCGCGCAGCCGGAGGAAACCATCCCCCACTCCGCGCCAGTCAATTCCGCGAGCCGGCGCCCGACGGCCAGCGCCAGCTCGTCCAACTGGACGAAGTGCTGTGACGCTGCATCCATCGCCGCGCGTACTTCGGGCAGCTCGATTGAAGCGCCGATGATCGTGAACGTGCCGCGGCAGTTGATCACGGGCTCGACGCCAATCGATTGGTAGATCTCTTTTCCGGCCGTCAGCGGTCCGGTGGTGGTCGCGGCTTGCACTTGCGCCGCTCCGCCTAGCAGTGCGGGCAGGATCAGAGCGTTTCCAGCTTGCAACAGGTCGCGGCGTGTGGCGCCGTTTTCGGGGGCGGATTTGGTGTCGGGCATGATGTCCTCAGTCTACTCAAAGAATGCGTCGGGCGAGCGGGGGCGGCCGGGCGCCTGATTGATACGAGACTCGCGGGGACGCGGATCCGTTTGGGGCGTCGCGGATTGCGCGCGCCCGGGTTCGAATTTCGATTTTTGCGCGGTCGGCCGTTGACCGGGTTTTTCCGGCTGGTTCGCGGCAGGCGGCGGCGCCGCCGCGAGACGATCCTTCTGAAGCTCTTTCAGTTTTGCATGGAGCCTGATCCAAAGGCGGTTCAACCGTTCGCTCTGGCGGCCGAACTCGGCGATCGCCTTGTTGAAGCCAAGCGATTTCGCGTAGGCAAGCGCGGCCCGGCGAGTCTGCTCGGAGGGCGTTGCGGCGGGCCCATCGAGTTGCTCGAGATCGTCGACGTCCGCATTGATCAGTTCGGCTTCCATGCGTTCGGCGCGGCGGGCACGCCACGTTGCCGAGGCCATGTCCTGGATGAGGCCGAGTTCAACGTTGTCGGCCGGCTGGAAGCGCTTGGTCAGGTCTGCAACGAGACGATTCCACTCTTCGCGTGATTCACCCTTGATCAGCATTTCGCATTCTCCTTGTCACGGCGCGGCTTTCGCGCCCGCGTTGAGAATCGCGCCGGTCAAATGGGTTTTGCCGATTTGGCCGCACCCTCGGCGTGGTGACGGGTGGTGCAAGCGGTTGAGTGGCGGGGAGTTCCGGGAAAGTTCAGGAAAAGTACAGTCGTGCGTGACTGAGATTTTTGGCGGAGCGGCGGCGGTACTGGGGGTCGAGGTGTACTGGCTGGAACCGGCGCCGTCGTTGGGTGTGGCCAGACTGCCGTCGCCGCACGAGAAGAGGCACATGCACATTCCGCAGCCCTCTCTATGCCGTTTGTCGTGGGCTATTTGCAGAAATCCAGAAAGACCGCTTAAGCGTAGAAGGTCAGATCGAAGCAGCAGGCCGTGTACGCGCGACGGAAGCTCAAACAACCACCAAAGATATGTCCGCGGCGATTCGCCGCATGTTGGCGGGATCGCTGGTGGCAACGGCCTGACCGGCCCGCTGCGCGCAGACGACCACGTGAGCATCGACAATGTCGGCCGTCCCAGTTCGTGCGAGCAACATGCCGACAGCCGTCGCGTCAGGCCCGTCGAGTGCCTTCAGGTCCGTGCCGGCTTGGCGCGCAAGCCGCGAGAGTCGAGCTTGCCGGGCGGGACTACGCATCACCTGCGCAAGAGCCGTTGCCGGAATCGTAATACGCATTCCTCGCTCCCGTGCTCGCGCCAGCAAGGCCAATATCCGCCGGTCGTTCCGGTCGACCGCTATCAGTCCACCGGCATCCAGGGTGAGCCCGCTCAAGCGGCCTTACCTTTTCGAGAGGATCCCCGCTGCCGCGGCGCCAGAATCCCGTCTGCCCACTCGCGTTCCTTGTTCGTGAGTGGGCCCCCCGTCTCACTCAGTGCCGTGTTCAGCATCTCTCGCCACCCCGCCGCATCGGAAAGGGCAACCCCAACGGCATGCTTCACAAACGCGGAGACGTTGGCGGCCTGTCCACCGGCCACAATGGCGCGAACTTCGCGCAGTTGTTCGTCGTCCAGCGTGATGGTGATCTTCGTTGTCGCCATACCGATAACCATACCATGCAGGAGGACGCCGGACACCTCGGGCAGGCACGGCGTCATTCCGCGCCTGATCATCGCCTCATTCATTCAACCGGAAGAATTCTTCCAGCGAAGGGCCGTCCCCTTCACCGACGGTTCGATATCGATACGGCCCGCTGGCCGCGATCACGCGATTCATCCAGTTGCACGGATCGGTGCGGAACACGCGCTTCTCGCCCACCGCCGACACCAGGTTCGCGATATCGCCATGCAGCGCGAATCCGGGAATCAGCGCGTCGAAGAGGTGATTCATGAGCGGAGCTTCGAGCCCAGCCGCGTAGCTCACCGGCATCCGGTCGAGCCACAGCTTCGTGATTCGCGAATCGCCGAGCGCCGCGAGTAGCAGCCAGATTCCCTTGACACCGCGCGCGTAGCCGCGGATCGATGAAGGCTCCACTTCCGGACGCGCCGCGAGCACACTCACCGCGACCCGCAGATCGAACGCCCGCATCATCGCGAGGTTGCGTCCCACGAGATCGGCACGTTCGTTCGTCGTCCAGTTGCCGAGAAAGGGCCGTCCCTCGTAGGCGCCAGGCGAATCGCGCGGGTAGAATTCGAGCACCACGCGTCCACGTTGCGCCATCGCCTCGGCCATCGCCGCCGTCGATTGGCTCGGCTGGACGAACAGCGGTACGCGCAGCCGCTTCTCCTCGAACATCACCACGGCGGGTTTCCGGCCCGCGCCATCGGGAATGTATAGCCTGCCCAATACAGGCACGCCGGGCTCGCTTTCGAAGCGAAGCTCCTCGATGCGGAATCCTTTGCCTGAGCCGATTGCGACCGTCGTCACATGCGGCGCGGGTCCGGCGGCGGGGATCTCGAGTTTCGGCAACGAAGTCTGTTTCGGCCGCCGTGAGCGAAACTCCTCGGCGATCACTTGATACAGCTTGCGGCTACGCGGTTCGAAGTCGACGTTGCCACCGTTGGTTACCATCAATTCGAGATTGGTGAACTGCTTCACCGGTTGATCGCGCGGATCGCCTTTGCCATCCTTCAGCCAACGGATGAGCCATTTGTAGATCGCCTCGCGCGAATCGACCGGCGTTCCATGCGGGCCCGTGCCGACGAAGAAGTCGATCCGGTTCGCCGCGCCGGAGATCTCGTAGAAGCGCCTCGCTTCGTCATAGACGGTCCGCGCGCCGGCGGGAGGGAAGTAGTCTTCGGTGGTCGCCATCATTAGCCACGGAAGCGGTGCGGCCATCTCGAAGAAGTCGGCGATGTCGAGTCCGCTGGCCAGGAATCGCGGGAAGCTCATTTCGGAATCGGCGGTCGGACCAGTGAACAACGTGCGGAACGAATTGATGAAGCAGCCCGGCGCGGCGGCCTTCACACGCGGATCGAAAGCGCCCGCATAGGTGGTGATCGCACCCCCGCCCGAACAGCCGGTGACTCCGATGCGATCGGCATCGACATCGGGCCTGCTGATCAAATAGTCGATCCCGCGTTTGGCGTCGTGAATGAAGTAGCGCGCCACGCTCTGCCCGATCAGGACGGTCCGCGCGCCGAGTTCGAGATGCTCGTTGCCGCCCCCACCCGAGAGCGCGCGCCCGAGTTGCGGCAGGTACGTTTGCTCGCGCTCGCCCTGTCCGATCGGGTCGTACGACAGCGCCACGAATCCCTTCGCTGCCAAATTCGCGGCCACGATCTGCGTTTCGGGCTTGCCTTCCTGCGTGTGGCCCGACGGAACCAGCACGCCCGGATACCGGCCCGGAGCCTTCGGCCGGTAAAGATTGCCAGTGATGTAGACGCCGGGCAGGCTCTCGAAGATCACCTTCTCGATGACATACGTTCCGCCATCGAGAAGTCCGGTGACCCGCGCATTCAGCGGACCATTGTAATTGGGCAGTCCGCCGAGCAGTTCGAGCATCTTCGCGCGGACCTCGGCTTTGCGCCGATCGGCATCCTCCTTCGTGCGAATCGCGGCGATTTTGCGGGCACGTTCATCGAGTTGGGCCTGCGCAATCTTGTCAAGCCAGGAGAGCAGCGGGTCGGTTTGCGCGCCGAGCGCGGCGGCGGACACGAGAGCCAATACGAGCCGGAGCATGCTTCATAGTAGTAAAAGTGGCTCAATCCGGCGAAATCTACATCTCCACCGACATCGAGACCGACGGCCCGATTCCCGGACCGTACTCGATGCTCAGTCTCGGATCCGCCGCATACAGCGCGGACCTCGAGCTGATCGCGACTTACTCCGTGAACTTCGAACTGCTGCCCGGCGCCGAAGGCCATCCCGGCACGATGGCTTGGTGGAACACCCAGCCCGAGGCGTGGGCCGCCTGCCGCCTCGATCCGCAACCACCCGAATCGGCGATGAAGTCGTACGCGGAATGGATCGGGGAACTCGGCGGACGCCCCGTCTTTGCCGCCTACCCGGCGGGCTTCGACTTCACTTTCGTCTACTGGTATCTCATCAAGTTCACGGGCCAGAGTCCGTTCTCGCACTCCGCGCTCGACATGAAGACACTCGCGATGGCGCTGATGAAGAAGCCTTATCGCGATTCGGTCAAGCTCAACATGCCGCAGCGCTGGTTCTCGGCGGGAGCGCGGCACACGCATACGGCTCTCGACGATGCGATCGAGCAAGGGGCGCTGTTCTGTTCAATGATGCGGGATCTGCGCTCGGGGACTCGAGAGGACCGGCGCTAAGTTAGTCGTATAGTAAAGGAAATGCGCTTCCTCGCCCTTCTGGTTACCTTCAGCGGACTCGCCGCATCGCAGCCATTCTCCCTCAATCCGCGAGGATTGCTGGACTCGGCCAATTCGATCAAGACCGAGCCTGACGCCGATTACGTCCTGGTCCGGGATGACCGTTCATTTCGCTTCGAGGCGGATGGGCGCGACAATTATCACCTTCATCGAATTTGCAAGGTGCTATCCGACGACGGGAAGGAGACTTGGGGAAGCATTTCCTCGGAGTACTCGCCTTGGTATCAATCAAAGCCGGTGTTGCGGGCGCGAGTCATATCGCCGGACGGGGCAGAGCATGTGCTCGACCAGAAGACGGTGAGCGAAGGGCCGGCGCGGGACGATCAACCCGACGTATTCGACGACCGGCGGATCGTTCGGGCACCGCTGCCCGCCGTGGCTGTAGGAGCGGTGATCGAGTTCGAGATCACGATCGCGTCCACGCGGCCCATGTTCGAGGCGGGTACGCTCTTCCGCTCTTCGTTCGGCGGATCGGAGAGCGTTGGGTTGGCACGACTCGAACTCGACTATCCCGAAAGCCTTCCGCTGCAATACCGGCTTGCCAACATCCGCGCCGAATCGGTCAAGCGCGCTGCCACAGATGGCCGCGTCAAGGTAATCGTCGAGCCAGGAGCGATCGCGCCGATGCCCCCAGCCGATCCGCATTTGCCGTCCGATGTGATCGTCTACCCATCGATCCGGTTCGCGACGGGCCGCTCTTGGCGCGAGATCGCAGCCAAATACTCGGAACTGGTCGATCGGCAGTTGACCGGCGCCGACGTCCGTTCACTCGTCACGCGCGGCGCCAACCGCGAGCAGACAATCCGTGAGCTCCTGAAGAGGCTACACCGCGAGATCCGTTACACCGGCGTCGAGTTTGGAGAAGCCGCGCTGATTCCGAATACTCCCGCCGAGACCATGAAGCGCAAGTACGGGGACTGCAAGGACAAGTCCGCGCTCCTGATTGCGATGCTGCGCGCGGCGGGAATCCCGGCGAGCATGGCACTGCTCTCCACCGGACCGGGATTGGACGTCGATCCGGCGTTGCCCGGAATCGGAGAGTTCGACCATGCGATCGTGTATGTCCCGGGCGAGAACCCCTACTGGATCGACGCCACCGATGAGTTGGCGGGCCTGGGAGAATTGGCCTCGGCCGACCAGGGGCGGCGCGCCTTGATCGCCGATCCCGCGACCTCGGAGTTGGTCCTCACGCCCGTGCTGCCATCTTCCGCGAACCGGAGCATCGAGACCCGCCTTTTCACGTTGGCCGAAGAGGGTCCCGCGCACGTGGCCGAAACCACCGAGTGGCACGGAACCAAGTCGAGCGGCGTCCGGCGAAACTACTTGTCTCCAGACGCCAAAAAGCTCCGCGAGCAACTCGAAGGCTATGTGAAGAACGAATACCTGGCGGAGAGTCTCGGAAAGATCGAGCACGCGGGAGCGGGCAACCTCGACAAGCCTTTCCAACTGCGGATCGAGGCCGAAAAGGCCAAGCGCGGCTCAACCGACACGGCCACCTCCACGGTGGCGATCCGCAGGGAAAACATCACCGATTCGCTGCCAGACTATCTAACGACAGAGGCGGAGGGTGAGCGCAAAGCGGCGCGGGAGCGGCGAACGGCCGATGTTCTGATGCCCAATTCATCCATAACCGAATGGCGATACCGCATCGTGCCACCTCGCGGCTACAACGTAAGGGACCTGCCGCCCCCGGCCAGTGAGCAGCTCGGGAGCACGAGTTTCTCCCAGGAGTTCAAGACGGAGCCCGACGGTTCGGTATCCGGCGTTCTCCGGTTCGATACCGGCAAGCGGCTCATGACCGCCGCGGAAGCGAAGGCGACTCGCACGGCCGTGCTCGAGTTCCGCAAGCGAGAACCCATCTTCATCAATTTCGCGCAAGCCGGCGAGGCACTTCTGCAGAGCGGAAAGATCAAGGAGGCACTGCGGGAGTTTCGTGCCTTGGCGGCGGCGGAGCCGGGCAACGCGCTCACCAAGACGCGTATCGCGCGCGCCTTGCTCGTGGGGGGAATGGGAGAATCCGCGCGAGCCGCTGCCCGCGAAGCGGCCGATGCCAATCCCTCGTCCGCGACCGCGTGGAGTACGCTCGGCTTTGCATTGCAGCACGACTTGGTGGGACGCCTTCGCCGGAAGGGGTTCGACCGGGAAGGGGCACTCGCGGCCTATAAGAAGGCCGTGGAACTCGACCCGAAGTCGCTGGTGATCCGCGCCGACTACGCGATCCTGCTCGAACACGACGCGGATGGAGTGCGCTATTCACGGCGCGCGAATCTGGATCAGGCGATCGAACAATACCGCGCTGTCGAGAAGGAGTCGAAGAACACCGGACTCGTGCTCAATCTTCCCTTCGCGCTGCTGGCCGCGAGCCGCTTCGCGGAGCTTCGCGAGGCGACCAAGGAAATCCAAGACATCAACGGCCACGGGCTGCACCTTGCGGCGATCGCCGCATCGGAGGGCCCAGCCGCCGCGTTGAAGGCCTCCGAATCACGCCTCGCGGCGGAGACTGATCGCCGCCAGGCGGTTGCCAGTGCCGCGAACTTCCTGATGCGGACTCGTCTGTATCCCCAGGCCGCTGAAATGTTCGCCACCGCCGCGAAGGGACAACCGAACGCTGCCGCCGTGCTCAACCTGGTCAACATGCTCCGCCGCGCCAAGCGCTTCGAGGATCTCGCGTTCGACACCTCCACCGCCACGGGAGCAGCAATGACGTTCACCCGTGAGATGATGCAGCTCCGCGAGGGGCAGACGTATGCCGGCTTGGCGCGCCTTTTCGTCTCCGATGCCCGCGAGTTCGTATCCAAACGAAAGCTCGAGGGCAAGGAAGCCGTGGCGATGAGGCAGGCTGTGGCCCAAATGTCCAAGACCGGGGTATCTCGCGAGGGAATGCTCGACATCGCTCTGAGTGCACCGCAGACTTCGCAGGAAGGGGACAGGGAAAGCGGATTCCGCGCCAGAATCAACTTTGGACAGGGCGGCCCACAAACAGTGCTCACGTTGACCGAAGGTAGCGAGCAGAAGATCCTCGCCGAGGGAAACGATGGCCGCGGTTTCGCCGCGCGGGAAGTTCTGCGGCGGGCACGGGCCAATGACTTGGCGGGCGCCCGCAAACTCCTCGACTGGATTCGCGAGGATACGCCGCTGGAAGGCGGCGACGATCCGCTCGGTGGCAAGGTGTTTGCCCGGCTGTGGGAGCGAGGGGCTGAGGCACCCCTAGAGGCCATCGAGATCGCCGCCGCGGCGCTCATGATCGAGTCGCCGGAATTCTTGGCGGAAAGCGCCGAGATATTAGAGAGACGGCGCCCCGCCTCTGGCGATACGGCGCTGGCGGCGGATCTGGCTCGGACGAGGGCCTACCTGCGAATGAAGCAGTATGGCAAAGCCGCCGTTCTCGCTGCGCGTTTGCTCACCGCCAAGCCGCTTTCCGGCGTTGCGCTCGCGGCATCGGTGCAAGCCCACTCCGGCAATAAGGACTGGAAGGCCGCCATCGCCGCGGCGCAGGACCGGCTGAAGCGGGATCCATCGAGTGTCGATGCCATGCGCCACATGGTCACGATCGCCCTCAATCAAGGTGATTGGCCGTCCGCCCTCGACTATTCGGCGCGAATCGAGGCCAGCGGCAAGGCAACGGCCATGGACCTCAATAATGCCGCATGGGTGACTCTGTTCAATGGAACCGCCGCCCGCGAAGGTGCAAAGGCCAGCGAGAAGGCTTTGACGCATGTACAAGGCCAGCCGCAGTTTCCGCTGCTTCACACGCTCGCCGCCATTCACGCGGAATCCGGCAAGACCACCGAGGCTCGCGAATTGATGCTGCAGGCGATGGAGGCGATCGCGCTCGAGGAGCCGAACACGGAATGTTGGTACGTCTTCGGGCGAATCGCGGAACAGTATGGAGAAGCGGAGGCCGCCCGCGCGATGTACCGGCGCGTCACCACCCAGCAGGAGCCTCCGCCACCTTCCGCCACCGTGGTGTTGGCGCGGAAGCAGTTGGCGGCGCTCCGATAACGTTCCCGCGGGGCAACGGTACAATTGAGTTTCGAATGCCGTTGCCCGATTCCGCGATCGCCTTTCTCGATACGCAAGCCCGCCGCGTCCGCCAGTTGCGAAAGAAGAAGCGTATCGTCTTCCCCGAAGGCAATGATTCGCGAATCGTCGAAGCCGCCACACGCTTGTCGAGCGAAGGATTGGTCGAGCCGATTCTGATTGGCAAGGCTCCCGCGAACGCGCCCGCCGGGGTCCGGTTCGTCGAGCCATCGGACAAGTACGCGGCACTCTATCACGAACGCCGCCGCGCCAAGGGCGTCTCGCCAATGGAAGCCTCCGAGGTCTCGCGGCGTCCGCTCTATTTCGCGTGTCTGATGGTGGGCGCGGGTGACGCCGACGGATTCGTGGGTGGCGCGTCGAACTCGACCGGCGACACCGTGCGGGCCGCGTTGCACTCGATCGGACCGCAGCCGAAGGTGGCCACGGTTTCTACGTTCATGATCCTGTGCGTACGCGATGAGAGTTACGGACATCAGGGCCTGGTCGCGATCGCCGATCCGGCGATGGTCATCGAGCCCACCGCCGTCGAACTCGCCGAGATCACGATCGCCACGGCGGCGAGTGTGCGCGCACTGCTCGGGGTCGAGCCCGTGGCCGCGCTGCTTTCGTTTTCGACCAAGGGCAGCGCCAAACACAAAGACGTCGATCGGATCAATGAAGCCCATCGCATCGTGCAGGCTCGGGCTCCGCAACTGCATGTCGATGCCGAGTTGCAGGCTGACGCGGCGCTGGTGCCTGCGATCGGACAGTCGAAGGCTCCGGGATCGACGGTTGCCGGCCGGGCCAACACGCTCATCTTTCCGAACATCAACGCCGCCAACATCGGGTACAAACTGGTGGAGCGCCTCGGCGGCGCGGCGGCGATCGGGCCGTTTCTTCAGGGCCTGGCGAGGCCCGCGAACGACCTGTCGCGCGGATGCTCGGCGAACGATGTCTACGGCGTGGCTCTCGTGACGGCCCTGCAGGCGGGGGATGCCGGCTGATGCTTTCGCCGCGGCTGGTCTATCACGAAGGCTACGACCTCAAACTCGGCGGCCACGTCTTTCCGTCGCAAAAGTACAGGCTGATTCGTGAGCGCCTGCTCGCCGAGGGATTCGCGCTGCCAGAGGATTTCGTCGCGCCCGAACCTGCCACCGATGAGCAAATGATGCTCGTTCACGATCGCGGCTGGATCCAGCGGCTCAAGTTCGGAACGCTGAGCTATCACGAGATCGTCAAGCTCGAACTCCCCTACTCGCGTCATGTGGTGGACGGATTCTGGCTCGCGGCTGGCGGCACGCTGCTGGCGGCCCGCGATGCGCTCGAGCGCGGCATCGGATTCAATATCGGCGGCGGCTTTCATCACGCCTTTGCCGGGCACGGCGAGGGCTTCTGCGCGATCCACGATGTTGCGGTGGCGATCCGCGCCCTGCAACGGGAAAACGCGGTCCGCTCGGCGATGGTGATCGATCTCGACGTGCATCACGGCAATGGAACCGCGGCGATCTTCCACGGCGATTCGAGCGTGCAGACGATCTCCTTCCATCAGCGCGATAACTACCCTTACGAGAAGCCGCCTTCCACGATCGACGTGCACTTGCCCGATGGCGTGGGCGATGCCGAGTACCTGCCGAAGCTGCAGGAGATTTGCTCGCTAGCGATTCCCGGCTACCAGCCCGACATCATCTTCTATGTCGCCGGGGCGGATCCGTACTTCGAAGACCAGCTCGGCGGACTCTCGCTCACGCTAGAAGGGCTGCGAGAGCGCGACCGGATCGTGTTCGAGAGCGCCCGCCGGCACCGAGTCCCGGTGGCGGTGACACTAGCGGGAGGCTATGCGTTGAAGACGGAGGATACGGTCGAGATTCATTGCTCGACGGCGAGGGTAGCTTCCTCGGTCTTCGCAGGTTCCTCGGGCGGCTGATAGGCCGGCATCGACGAGGTCGATCTCGCGACAGAGACCGGATACCTCTCCGGATCCCACCGGACAGCCTGCGAGAACTCGATGCCAATGGCGTAGCGCATCCGTTCATGTGTGCATGAGCGGATCGAGCCCGCTCCCGTGAACATCGTTCCTTGAACCCGGAAGTTGACGAGGGTGCCAGCCGGAATTGGCTCCGTCGAGGCGACCCGCATGCCGGAAGAGGAGATATCGAGACCGCGGCAGGCGGACTGCTCGAGCCCCCTGCCTCTATCCCAGGTGAGCCAGACTTTGCTTGCGAACTCCTGTCGCCCGTGGCGTCTGAGTTTGTTCGACATCTAATTCCCTGCTTCGAAGTGTATCGGCTGAATCCCTTACATGCTATAGACTGTTCGTACGGAAGATGGCAGTACGAATCGGACTCATCGTCGAGCCTACGGGCGACCACCTTTCGCACTACTTCCGGTCGGGGCGGTGCGAGGGTGTCGCGGCGGTCGCTGTGGCGGACGGCTCGGGCACGTTGGCCAGCGCCGCCGCCAAAGCCGCCGGCCGCGAAGTGGCCGCTTTCCCCAATGCGGTCAGTATGATGCGTGAGTTCCAACCCCAATTGGCGATCGTATCGATGGAGCCGCATCGGATGCCGGGCGCCATCTCCATTGCGCTCGATGGCGGTGCCCATGTGGTGGCGGAAAAGCCCGCTTGCGTGGACCTAGCGAGTTTCCAGCGCTGCGCCGAGATTGCCGGCAGGCGGAAGCGGCAACTGATGCTCGCCATGGCGACGCGTCTCGATCCGGCCGCGATCGAAGCTCGGCGGATCATCGAACGCGGCTGGCTCGGCTCGAGGATCTATGGCGCGCAGATGCACTGGGTGGCCGACCAGACCCGCTTGAAGAACCCCGCCTATCATCGCTCCTGGAAGTCCTCGAAGTCTCTCGGCGGAGGCGGCAAGCTGATCTTCCACGGCATCCACTACATCGACCTGCTGCACTACCTGACCGGCGACCGCGTCGAGCGCGTATCGGGCTTCACCGCGAACGTGGGCGGTCAGCCGATCGAAGTCGAGGACGCCGCCGCGATCTCGATGCGGCTCCGGCGCGGCGGGCTGGCCACCCTCAACACCGGATACTATCTCGATCGCGGCTACTCCAACCTCATCGCCCTGTGGGGATCGGCGGGCTGGCTCCGTTTCGAGCCTCGCAAAGATCCGCCCTTGACGTGGCTGTCCAACGCCGCCGGTGCTCCCGCCGGCGTCCAGCAATACCGGCTGTCCGGCAAACACGACATGTATGAGCTAATGCTGCAGGCAAGCGTCGATTTCGCCAGTGGATCGGTGCCGCCTTTCATCCAGACGGACGAGTCGGCCGATGCGCTTTCGGTGGTGTTCGCCGGATACGAGGCTGTCGCGCACGGAGCCGAGCGCCGGGTCCGGTAGCCGGGCGCTATTCTGATCCGGTGCACTATCTGGTAAAGTCACGACTGATGTCCCGCAAGCGCATCGTCGTTGGATTCCCTGGAGACTGCAAGAAGTACATCGACACCCTGGCAAAGGTAATTGACGGACTGAGCGCCAGCGTGGCTGAACAGTTTGGCGGCTTCACGCTGCGCCTCTACCGTTGGGATGAGGACGCCCATCCCGGCTTCCACGCGATCGGCCCACAGGGAATCATTGACGATGTTCTGAAAATCGAGGATGCGGACCTCTTCATCAACTTCTTCTACGCGCGCCTCGGCACTCCGGACCCGAATCTGAACGGCAAGACCGGCACCGAGCACGAGTTCGAACAGGCCTACGCCGCGTGCGCGAAGGTGGGCCGCCCGAAGCTGTTCCCCTACTTCCACAAGGAACCGATCGCACCGCGAGGCAAGGAGGCCATTGCGAAGCTCGCCCGCCTCGACGAGTTTCGCGAGGGTCTGCAGGCGCGCAACGTCTTCCATTGGGACTTCACGGATGAGTCGATCGAGGACCTGCTCCGCAAGCACATCACGGCCGCGATCCGCGAATGGTCCGCGCCAGCAACACCGAAACCCGCGCCGCCGGTGGCGCAAACCTTCGATTTCGCCTCCTATCGCCGCGCCTTCTCGATCCCCCCACGCTGGGACCTCGCCAAAGTTGGCGTCGCCCAAGCCGCGGGCGACCGCCGCATCACCGCGAATCTCGGAGAGATCTACCAACCCCTCCGCGTCCACGCCAACGCCGATCCGTCGAAGCTCGACCAAGGCGCGCCCATCGAGCCGGAGGAGGTCCTCAGCCTCACCCGTGGACTCGTTCTCCAAGGCGCCGCCGGCAGCGGCAAGACCACGTGGATGCGCCACACCCTTTACCGGCTCATCCAACGCGAAGATCTCTTCCCGGTCCTGATCGAACTCCGCTCGCTCCAACCCGCCGACTCATTCACCGGCTTCCTACGCCAGGTGATCGCCGGACGCGACTGCCACGTGGACGGGCTCGATGCCGCCCTCGCCGATCCCACCGGACCGCGCCCCATCCTCCTCATCGATGGCTGGGACGAACTCGGTGATCTCGGCGGCAAGGTCCGCGAACGCCTCGCCGGATTCCTCGCCAACCATCCGCGTGCGATCACCGTCGTCACCAGCCGTCCCTACGGCGATCAACCGCCTAGCGATTCGGACGGCTTCGAGACCCGCCGCTTCCAGCCACTGAACGATGCCGAGATTCAGCGCTTCTCGGACGACTTCTGGCGCGTCTGCTACGGCGACGATCCGGCCCGTGGCGAGTACGCCACGCGTTTCCAGCAGTCCCTCGCCGCGTCGCAAGGCGCGAAGGACCTCGCTCGGAATCCGCTGATGATGACCATGATGCTGATCATCAGCCGAAGCCACCGCCTTCCGGACAAGCGCCACAAGCTGTACGACACGGTGGTTCGGAATCTGCTCGCGACGCTCCGCCGTGAGGAGGAGGGAGTGCGGACGCCATCGGATTCATGGCGTCCGGACGACGAAGAGGAGCGGCTGCGGGCGGTCGCCGAACTGGCGTATCGCATAAAGTCGAGCGCCGATGACTCAACCGACTTCATCGAAGTGAACGCTGCGGACGCGGAGAATCTCGTGCCTGCCCGGATCCCGGAGGGCAAGCGAGCCCACTTCCTCCGCTGGCTAGCCGGACCCTGTGGACTGATGACCGAGAAGTCGGACGGAAAGCTCAGCTTCGTCCACCTGAGCTTCCAGGAGTACCTCGCCGCGCGGCACATCTACACGGATCTGACCGACTCAGCCGAACTCTTCCCGACATGGGCGGCCAAACAGAGTTGGTGGGAGACTCTCCGCCTGTGGGCCTCGATCCAATGGGACAACGTCCAGGCCAAGCTCGATCCGGTCCTGTACGAACTATCGAAGTCTCCGGACGGCGCCTGGCTCACCGGGTGCATGATGGCCGATGGTGTCGGCTCGCAAACGCAGTTTAACGACTGGAAAGGACGGGCGGTCGATCACCTGCGGGACTCAAGCGTCGGCTACCCGGGACGGTGTGCGCGTGCATGGGCTGAATGCTCCGAACAAGCCTCGCGCCTCAGAGATTTCGGTTCAGCACTCGATCAGGCTATAGAATGGCAATGGATCGGTTGGTTCAGAGCGTACGCATGGTGCAAGAGTTCCCGGCTCCGAGAGCCGCCTGCGGGTCCATTGGCGACAGTCATGCGCCGAGCCATGAGCGAGGTAGCACACCCCGAGGACGTGGCGCTTGGGCGCCTGTGGCGCGGAGCGTCATCAGCCTGGCCGGAAGAACCCTGGGAGGTCGCCCTTCTTGATTTGTGGCCGTCACGTCGGGCCCTGGGTTCACTTCGGATCCAGAGTGCCTCCAGCGTGATCGGAGGAGCGGCTCGGGTAGTCGCGAGGAGTGCTTTGGGCATACGGACGGACCATCTCGCCGTCACCCGCAAATTGACGCAACAACTCCGTCTTATGTTCGTTAAGGAGAGCCCGCTAGGGAGTTGGTCTCGCGACTGGATACGGTACTGGGCCAAGTACCTGACACCCGACGGATACACCCTCACGGTCCGATGGTTATCGAGGCCTTGGGCTGGAGAACACTCAGAGTCGCTAGCGCAGATGTGGACGCGAGAATGGATTGAGGAATTGGGCTGGGGGCGCAAGGGCGCCTCAGATCTCATCAGCAGTCTCGCCACTGACATGGGACTAGACCCCACTCGCGCCGACCATCTGGACATCTCTGCGCTCGAACTGAGGTCGGCAAGTAGGGCGGGTGCGCGAGCGAGGCTCTCTGCCCTTGGCCCTCAGCGCGATTGCCCCTCGGCCGTCCGCCTCCTGGCAGCGGCATGTCGAGCGTCCTTCAAGGAACAACCAGACCGCCCCGAACTCCATCGCCGCTTAAAGGCATTCAAAGGTGACCCCCTCTGGCCCGCCCTCGCTCGCCATCTCGCCCGCGTGTCCGACGAACGCGACTACCTCACCCAATGCGCACTGAACTGGGAAAGCTACCCAGCCCCACTCTCTTGGGGCCTACGCTACATGGCCAAGGGCGACATCCTGCTCCAGGACCTCACCACGCACTGGGACATGGACGACCTCGCCCGTGAAGCCGGAGTCGAGCCGCTCCCGATCGTCGATCCGATGGAGCCCGAACTCCAAGTCGACCGGGACGCGGACTTGATGGACGACTCGAATCTCCGGAGCGCGGGACCGCGTACCAGGTAAACCACGTCGTTCTCGTTTCCGAATAGCGATTTCGATGCGGCTCCGGCGGGGCGGGATGGCCACCCTCAACATGGGGTACTATCTCGATCGTGGCTACTCGAACCTCATCGCGCTGTGGAGATCGGAGGGATGGCTGCGGTTCGAGCCGCGGAAAGATCCGCCGCTGACGTGGTTGGCCACCGCCTCTGGCGCTCCGAGCGGAGTCCAGCAATACCGGCTGTCCGGCAGCCGCGACATGTATGAGCTGATGCTGCAAGCGAGCGTCGATTTCGCCCAGGGGATCGCGCCGCCGTTCATGGAAACCGCGGATTCGGTGGCGGCGCTGTCGGTGGTGTTTGCCGGGTATGAGGCTGCTTCGAGCGGCGCAGCCACGGCGGTACAATAGCGGGGACCCCACCCGAGGCAACCATGCAACGACGATCCTTCCTGTTTTCCTCCCTGGCCGCTCCGCTCGCCGCGGCCGCGCCCATCGTTCCCGGACAGAAGCCGCGCTTGCGTAGCGCCATCTGCGCCTATTCCTACCGCGACGCGCTCGCCAAAAAGACGATGACCTACGACGACGTGGTCAAGGCCGCGGTCGACAACAATGTCGATGGGCTCGATCTCACTGTCTATTGGTTTCCTACAACGGCAGACTCGTTCCTGATCCCGCTGCGCGGATTCGCCTATCGCAATGGTGTCGACATCTATTCGATTTCGGTCCGCACGAACATGTGCCAAGCGACCCAGCCGCTGCGCGACAAGGAGTTCTCCGACGTGAAGCACTGGGTCGACGTCGCGGCCAAGCTGGGCGCGGGTCACATTCGCGTGTTCGGCGGCACGGTGCCCAAGGGGGGCAGCGAGGACGAGGCGGCAAAGTGGGTGATGGACGTGCTTGCGCGCGGCGCCGAATACGCAGGCAAGAGCGGCGTGATTCTCGGGCTCGAAAACCACGGCGGCATCACCTCGCGCGCCGAGCGGATCGTGCAGATCGTCAAGCAAGTGAACTCGCCGTGGGCGCAGGTCAACCTCGATACCGGCAATTTCGACAAAGACGCCTATCAGCAGATCGCGCAGATTCTACCCTATACGGCGAACGTTCAATTCAAGACCGAGATCCGGACCGAGGGCGGCAAGCGCGAAGCTTCCGATTGGGACCGGCTGACGAAGATGCTTGCCACGGGCGGCTATCGCGGCTACATGGCGCTCGAGTACGAGGCCAAGGAAGATCCGAAGGCGGCGATGCCGAAGTTGCTGGCGAGGCTCAATGAGCTCGCCCGCAAGTATTCGGCCTGATGAAGCTCCACTTCACCGACTACACGATCATCGGTCTCTACTTCGCCTTTGTTCTCGGAATCGGCTGGTGGTTGAAGCGCCGGGTCGAATCGAGCGCTGACTTCCTGACGTCGAGCCGCTCGGTTCCGCTTTGGATCACCAGTCTCGCGTTTCTCGCGGCGAACATGGGCGCGCAGGAGATGGTGGGGATGTGCGCGTCGGGCGCCAAGTACGGAATCATGACCGCGCATTTTTACTGGCTGGGCGCGGTTCCGGCCATGATCTTCGTGGGCGTGTTCATGATGCCGTTCTACTATGGCAGCCGAGCGCGCTCCGTCCCCGAGTATCTGAAACTTCGGTTCGACGAGAAAACGCGGGGGTTCAATGCCATCACGTTCGCGGCGATGACCGTGTTCAGCTCCGGGATTTCGATGTACGCCCTCGGATTGCTCTTCCAATTCCTGCTCGGCTGGAGCTTCTCGTCGAGCGTGCTGCTTTCGGCCGGAATCGTGCTGGTCTACACGTTTCTCGGCGGACTCACGAGCGCGATCTACAACGAAGTCCTGCAATTCTTCCTCGTGGTCTTCGGGTTCACGCCGCTCGCCTATCTGGCCGTCACGCGCGCGGGTGGATGGGAAGGGATGTCGCAGCGGATTCCCGCCGTGATGACACACTCCTGGCAGTACACGGGTTCGGCCTCGGCGAATCCGATGGGCATCGAAGCGTTCGGGCTGATCGCGGGTCTCGGGTTCGTGTTGTCGTTCGGCTATTGGTGTACGGATTTCCTGGTCGTGCAGCGCGCGATGGCCGCCAATTCGATGGCGAACGCGCGGCTCACTCCCGTGATCGCGACTTTCCCCAAGATGGCGGTGCCGTTCTTCGTGATCGTGCCAGGAATCGCGGCGGTGGCGCTGCAGAGCATGAGCACCGGCTATTCGCTGCCGCCGAAGGGCACCGGCTACGACTACGATCAGGCCCTCACCACGCTGATGGCGCAGTTTTATCCGAACGGAATGCTCGGAGTGGGTTTGACAGCGCTGATCGCCTCCTTCATGTCGGGAATGGCGGGCAACGTCACCGCGTTCAATACCGTCTGGACTTACGACATCTATCAGAGTTACATCCGGCGGGACGCGCCCGATTCGCACTATCTGATGGTCGCGCGCGCCACCACGGTAGTGGGCATCGGCCTCTCGATCGCGACCGCGTATCTGGCGCAGCTCTACAACAACATGATGGACCTGCTGCAACTGGTCTTCGGCTTCGTCAACGCCCCGCTATTCGCGACGTTTCTGCTCGGGATGTTCTGGAAGCGGGCCACCGGACACGGAGCATTCGCAGGTCTGATCTCCGGCACCGGCGCCGCGGCGATCACCCACGGACTGACGATGGCCGAAGGCAAGGGCGGCTGGGTCGCTACCGTTGCCACGTTCCCTTCGACGATGGCACAGAACTTCTGGATCGCGATCTTCGCATGGTCGGCATGCTTTCTGGTTACGATTGGCGTCAGTCTCGCATCGGCACCCCGCGCGGTGACCGAGCTCGAGGGCCTCGTCTACGGCCTCACTGCGCTGCCTCGGGATGAAGGTGCCGCCTGGTACCGCCGTCCAGGAACGCTCGCTGTGACCGCCGGCGCGGCTTGCGTCCTGCTGAATCTCTTGTTCTGGTGATACCCATGGACCTTCGCCTGCCCTCCGGAGTCTTCTTCGCCGCGCTCGGCGCGATCTTGTGCGCTACCGCGGTGACGATGCCCGAGGCTCGCGCTCCGCTCGCGCCTGTCAACGTGAATCTCTATTCGGGCTTGATGATGCTCGCGTTCGGGGGAGGAATGCTCCTGTGGAGCCGGTACGGCAACTGACGGAGCTGTTTCGGTCGCGGTTCGGGCGAGCGCCCGCCGCGACGTATCGGGCGCCGGGCCGAGTGAATC